>CAILUG010000055.1 GCA_903837345.1 uncultured Gammaproteobacteria bacterium
GGGGTGGAAATGGTCATGCCGGGCGACAACATCAAGATGGTGGTGGAATTGATCTGCCCCGTGGCGATGGACGAAGGCCTGCGTTTTGCGATCCGTGAGGGTGGCAGAACCGTAGGGGCCGGAGTGGTAGCCAAAATCATCGAGTAAGGTTGTGTGATTGCAAAAAGCCGGGGCTCTCTCAGAGGCTCCGGCTTTGTCGTCAGTAGAGATTTTTCACGCGCGGTATACACGAGTCGATAGGCCAGTAGCTCAATTGGCAGAGCGGCGGTCTCCAAAACCGCAGGTTGGGGGTTCGATTCCCTCCTGGCCTGCCATTTAGGCAGAGTATGAAAGAGAAAATGAAATCAACAGAAGCCGGAGGTGATGCTCTCAAGTGGATCATCGTGTTGGTGTTGGTTGCATCCGGTGTTTATGGGAATAGCTATCTTTCGGACTATTCATGGGTGTATCGCTCAATTGCATTGATAGTTTTGGCTGCGGTTGCAGCTTTTATCGCTGCTCAAACGGTCAAAGGACGGGCATTTGTTGAATTGGGTGTAGAAGCCAAGACCGAGATACGCAAGGTGGTATGGCCAAGCAGGGAAGAAACCACCTACACAACGCTGATTGTTGTAGCAGCGGTTTTCATATTGGCGTTGATTTTATATGGCCTGGATACTGGGCTGAGCTGGTTGTTGAAAGCGTTGTTGGGTGTGTAATTGCCAGCGTTTGAATGTGGGAAAAGTTTGTAGTCTTTCACCCTGCAACAAAAGGCAATCCGGTTGGATTTTCGAAGGATAACAGATATGACAACAGGCACAGATAATAAGCGCTGGTATGTAGTGCACGCTTATTCGGGCTTTGAGCGCAAGGTTAAACAGTCGCTTCAGGAGCGTATTGCCTTATCGAATCTGAATGAGTTCTTTGGTGATGTGCTGGTGCCTACCGAAGAAGTTCTGGAAATGCGAGGCGGGCAGAAGCGTCGCAGCGAAAGAAAATTTTTTCCAGGCTATGTATTGATTCAGATGGTACTGAACGATGAAACCTGGCATTTGGTAAAGGAAACTCCCAGAGTCATGGGTTTTATTGGGGGAACGGCAGATAAGCCCGCCCCCATCACCCAGCGGGAAGTGAGCGAAATTCTTAACAGGCTGGAAGAGACCGTGGATAAACCGGCTCACAAAACAGTCTATGAGCCGGGCGAGCTGGTTCGTGTAATTGACGGGCCGTTCAATGATTTCACTGGGACCGTCGAAGAAGTCAACTATGAAAAGAACCGCGTGCGGGTTGCAGTGTTGATTTTTGGCCGGTCAACGCCGGTAGAGCTGGAATTTTCGCAGGTAGAAAAAGGCTGATTCAGGCAGATATTTCACGCAAAGCAGTTGGCATATATCACATATGCAGAGTTACAGGATGGAGTGTTGGTTTGAAGTTGAAGGGCTATGGGAAGGGCAGTAGGAAAGACAGTAGATAATTAACCCGCCTGTTTGCGAACAGGCAATCAACAAAGTCGTGGAGGGCGGTTTGCTCTTTGCGCCGGGGAGTCTGGCTTTGTCAGACGTTTGCACCCAAAGGAGGAAGCATGGCAAAGAAAATTACGGCTTATATCAAGCTGCAAGTGGCAGCCGGTAAAGCCAATCCAAGTCCGCCAGTTGGTCCGGCTCTCGGTCAGCATGGTGTCAATATCATGGAGTTCTGCAAGGCATTCAATGCCCAGACCCAGAGCATTGAAGTAGGTCTGCCAATACCTGTAGTCATCACGGTCTATGCTGACCGCAGCTTTACTTTCATCATGAAAACTCCACCAGCCGGAGTTTTGCTGAGAAAAGCCGCCGGTATACCCAAAGGTAGCAGTCGTCCCAACAGTGAAAAAGTTGGCAAGTTGACCAGAGCGCAACTTGAGGCAGTAGCGAAAGTGAAAATGCCCGATCTGACAGCCGCCAGCATGGATGCCGCGGTTAGAACTTTGGCGGGAAGTGCCAGAAGCGCAGGCATTGAAACTGAAGGAGTCGTGTGATGGCCAAGTTGTCCAAAAAAGCAAAACTGATTGCCGCCAAAGTGCAGGCAGGAAAAATGTATTCGGTAGAAGAGGCCGTCTCTTTGCTGAGCGAGATCTCCTCGAAGAAATTCAAGGAATCCATCGACGTTGCGATCAATCTTGGTGTTGATCCGAGAAAGTCCGACCAAAACGTGCGAGGCGCCACAACGCTGCCGCATGGCACAGGCAAAACTGTCCGTGTTGCGGTCTTTGCCCAGGGTGCTAATGCCCAGAAAGCCAAAGATGCAGGCGCAGACATTGTCGGTTTCGATGATCTGGCCCAGAGCATCAAAGACGGCAACATTGATTTTGACGTTGTAATTGCCAGCCCGGATGCAATGCGTGTCGTTGGGCAGTTAGGCACAATTCTTGGACCAAAGGGCCTGATGCCCAACCCGAAAGTTGGCACCGTGACTCCTGATGTTGCAGGCGCAGTCAAGAATGCCAAAGCCGGACAGGTACGTTTCCGTACTGACAAGAACGGCATCATCCATGGCGGTATCGGCAAGATCGGTTTTGAGGCTGATGCAGTCAAAGGCAACCTGGAAGCGCTGTTGTCGGATTTGAAACGCGCCAAGCCTTCTACTTCAAAAGGAATTTACATCCAGAAAGTGGTGCTGTCCTCAACCATGGGGCCGGGACTTTTGCTGGATCAGTCCACACTGAACGTGTAATTGACAGATTTTGGCCGTGGAGGAAGTAATCCTTCGCGGCTGGCTAAGACTTTGGGGTGCTGTAGTCGGAAACGATTGCAGGACTGTCAAAGACCGCAGGTGATTGTTGCAGGGAGTGATGTGGAAATACAGCGTGGTTTACACCTCGTTGCGTCTACGCATCGCAAGGGCAACATTCTTAATTTCCTGCGCAGATGGTGTAACCCAGCCCGCTGAGGTTTGGGGTCTTGTTCAAATGGACAAGTTCCCAACTCAACCAGGCGAGGCCTCACCGAACAGGACCTGCAGCAACTGCCAGATGCTGCAGGATCAAGATCAGAACCGGTCTTAAACGGCCGGTTTCAAATCAGGAGTTAAGTTAGTGGCTATTAGACTTGAAGACAAACAACAGATCGTCTCTGAAGTCAGTGAAGCTGCTAAAGGTGCTTTGTCTGCAGTGGTCGCGGATTTTCGCGGCATTGCTGTGACAGAACTTACTTCGTTGCGAAAAACCGCCAGAGAAAGTGGTGTATATCTGCGTGTAGTCAGAAATACCCTGCTGAAGAAAGCGGTTGCCGGTACTGAATTCGAGTGCCTTGGCCCAGCATTGAAAGGTCCGACATTGCTTGCATTTTCTCACGCTGACCCTGGAGCCGCTGCACGCGTGCTGAAAGAGTTCGCCAAGAAAAATGACAAGTTTTCAGTCAAGGCACTGGCAGTGAGTGGCAAATTGTTGCCGGCAGACCAGATTGATGTGTTGGCGAACCTGCCGACCTACGATCAGGCAATTGCGATACTCATGGGCCTTATGCTCGCTCCGGTTACCAAGCTTGTCCGTACACTCAACGAAGTGCCTACCAAGGTTACTCGTGGTGTGGCGGCAGTTCGGGACCAGAAACAGCAAGCAGCATGATTTCTGTTTAAAACTTTTTGTAAATCCACATTAAATATTTATTAGGAGATAAGAGTAATGGCTCTGTCTAAAGATGAGATCCTCGAAGGTATTGCTAGCCTGACCGTAATGGAAGTCGTTGAACTTGTATCAGCGATGGAAACCAAGTTCGGCGTATCTGCTGCAGCTGCAGTTGCAGTTGCTGCTGCACCGGTTGCTGCTGCTGCGGTTGAAGAGAAAGACGAGTTCGCAGTTGTACTGGCAAGCGCCGGCGAGAAGAAAGTGAACGTGATCAAAGTGGTTCGCGAATTGACCGGCCTTGGCTTGAAAGAAGCCAAAGATCTGGTTGATGGCGCACCATCAACAGTGAAAGAAGGCGTAAACAAAGCAGATGCTGCTTCCATGAAGGCAAAATTGGAAGAAGCTGGTGCAAAAGTAGACTTGAAATAAGTCTTCGCCAGGTTAGGCCTTAAAAGGTGAAGCCCTTCACGGGGCTTCGCCTTTCTGCGCTTAAAGCGCAGTAAGGCGTGGTTGTCCGGAGTTGTCCAAGAAGTTTCGGCGATTTGAGTAAGTGATGTTGGTGTTACCCGGGATATGGTTCGCGGTCGGGTAATGGAATCGGAAACACGATTATCAGGATTAGCAGATGGCATATACATACACTGAGAAAAAACGTATCCGTAAAGATTTTGGCAAGCTGAAAAGCGCCATGAATATCCCTTACCTGCTGGAAATCCAGATCAATTCCTACAAGGAGTTCACCCAGGTAGAGACAAAGCCTGAAGATCGGCTGGATCGCGGCTTGCACGCTGCCTTCAAATCCATTTTCCCGATCGTAAGCTATTCCGGCAAAGCATTGCTCGAGTATGTGTCATACCGTTTGGGCAAGCCGGAATTCGATGTAAGCGAATGTATTCTCAGGGGCGCTACTTATGCCGTATCGCTGCGAGTGAAAGTTCGTCTGATTATTTATGAAAAAGAATCCACAGCCAAGGTGATCAAGGATATCAAGGAGCAGGAAGTCTACATGGGCGAGATTCCGCTCATGACTGAGAGCGGCACTTTTGTGATCAACGGTACTGAGCGTGTGGTTGTATCGCAGTTGCACCGCTCGCCAGGCGTATTTTTTGATCATGACAAGGGAAAAACCCACAGTTCCGGCAAATTGCTCTATTCAGCCAGGATCATTCCTTATCGCGGCTCATGGCTGGATGTGGAGTTCGATCCCAAGGACATGGTTTACGTTCGTATTGACCGTCGCCGCAAACTGCCAGCTACGGTCCTGTTGCGCGCCCTTAGTTATAGCACCCGGGAAATCCTGGAGATGTTCTATGACAACAACAGCTATTTTGTGGACAAGCTTGGCACCATTTCGGTTGAACTTGTGCCAGCCCGTTTGCGTGGACAGGTTCTGAATTTCAGCATCAAGCATGGCGACACGGAAATCGTAAAATCAGGTGTGCGTATCACCAACCGCCATATTCGCGACATGGAAAAAGCCAAATTGGCGAAGCTTGAAGTTCCGGCCGAATTCGTGATCGGCAATGCACTTGCAACCGATATCGTTGACAAGGAAACCGGCGAAATCAAGTTTTCATGCAATGAGGAAGTAACCCAGGAAATGCTGACTGCATTTGCCAAAATGGGCCTGAAAGAATTCAAGACTATCTATACCAATGACCTGGACTGTGGTCCGTTCATTTCCGACACCCTGAGAATAGATTCAACCCAGAGCAGAATGGATGCACTGGTGGAAATCTACCGGATGATGCGTCCGGGCGAACCCCCAACGAAGGAGTCGGCAGAAAATCTTTTCGGCAACCTCTTCTTCTCGCTTGAACGTTATGACCTTTCCAATGTGGGTCGCATGAAATTCAATCGAAGACTTGGTCGTGAAAGCTCGGTTGGTGATGGTGTATTGAGCCGCGATGACATCGTCGATGTGATCAAGACCCTGGTGGATATCCGTAACGGTTATGGCGTGGTGGATGATATCGATCATTTGGGCAACCGCCGTATCCGCAGTGTCGGTGAAATGGCAGAGAACCAGTTCCGTGTAGGTTTGGTGCGCGTGGAAAGGGCAGTCAAAGAAAGGCTTTCCATGGCAGACAGCGAAGGACTGATGCCGCAGGACATGATCAACGCCAAGCCTGTTGCAGCCGCCATCAAGGAGTTCTTTGGTTCATCGCAGCTGTCCCAGTTCATGGACCAGAACAACCCATTGTCGGAAGTGACGCACAAGCGTCGTATTTCTGCATTGGGGCCAGGTGGTCTTACCCGTGAACGCGCCGGTTTTGAAGTGCGTGACGTGCATCCGACCCATTATGGTCGCGTATGCCCTATCGAAACGCCTGAAGGTCCGAACATCGGGTTGATCAACTCGCTGGCTACCTATGCCCGTACCAACGAATACGGATTTATTGAAAGTCCTGTTCGCAAGGTGGTTGACAGTCTCGTTACTGACGAAGTTCTTTACCTTTCAGCAATCGAAGAAAGTGGCTATGTGATTGCCCAGGCTTCTTCGCCGGTCGATTCCAAAGGGAAGTTGACCCAGGACCTGATCGAAGTTCGCCACATGAATGAATTTACCATGATGCCGCGGGAACAGGTGCAGTTCATGGATGTATCGCCGCAACAGGTAGTATCAGTTGCCGCGTCGTTGATTCCGTTCCTTGAGCATGATGATGCTAACCGTGCCTTGATGGGTTCAAACATGCAGCGCCAGGCGGTTCCGACCCTGATTTCGGAAAAGCCTCTGGTGGGCACCGGCATGGAGCGTATTGTTGCGCAGGATTCTGGTGTTTGTGTGGTAGCTCGTCGCGGTGGCGTAATTGACTATGTTGATGCCAGTCGCATCATCGTACGTGTAAACGACGAAGAAACCGAAACCGGTGAAGCCGGCGTAGATATCTATAATTTGACCAAATACACCCGCTCCAACCAGAACACCTGCATCAACCAGCGTCCGCTGGTAAAAATGGGGGATGTGGTTTCACAGAAGGATATTCTTGCAGATGGTCCTTCGGTCGATCTGGGAGAATTGGCGCTGGGGCAAAACATGCGCATCGCATTCATGCCCTGGAATGGCTACAACTTCGAGGATTCGATTCTCATATCGGAGCGCGTAGTAAAAGAAGACAGATTCACGTCCATCCATATACAGGAACTGACTTGTATTGCCCGCGATACCAAGCTCGGTGCAGAAGAGATCACCGCCGATATCCCCAACGTTGGTGAAAGTGCGCTGGCCAGACTGGATGAGTCAGGCATTGTTCATATCGGTGCCGAAGTTGATGCCGGCGATATCCTGGTTGGCAAGGTAACCCCCAAAGGTGAAACCCAGCTCACGCCGGAAGAAAAGCTTCTGCGCGCGATCTTTGGTGAAAAAGCTTCTGATGTAAAAGATACCTCATTGCGCGTACCAAGCAGCGTGAAAGGAACTGTTATCGATGTACAGGTCTTCACCCGTGATGGTCTTGAAAAAGACCAGCGTGCTCTGGAAATTGAAGCCATGCAACTGGCCAAGGTTCGCAAGGATATCGAAGACGAATACCGGATTGTTGAAACCGCAACTTTCGCACGTTTGCGCAAGGCCATGCTGGGTCAATCTGTAGCCGGTGGCCCCAAGCTGAAGAAAGGTGACCTGCTCACTGAAGAGTATCTGGACACCCTGAAGCATGAGGAATGGTTCAAGCTTCGCCTGATAGACGACAAGTTGAGCGAGCAGCTGGAAAAAGCCGGCGCACAGCTGACAGAGAGAAAAGCCATGCTGGATGAATATTTTGCTGACAAGAAACGCAAAATCACCCAGGGAGACAATCTTGCGCCGGGCGTGCTGAAAATCGTAAAAGTTTACCTCGCCATCAAGCGCCGCATACAGCCGGGCGACAAAATGGCTGGCCGTCACGGCAACAAGGGTGTTATTTCGGTAATCATGCCGGTCGAAGACATGCCTTACGATGAAAAGGGCAACCCGGTAGATATCGTATTGAATCCGCTTGGTGTGCCTTCACGCATGAACGTCGGCCAGATTCTGGAAACCCATCTGGGTGCGGCAGCCAAAGGGCTTGGTGAAAAAATCAACATGATGTTGAAAGAACACCAGAACGAAAAAGCCAAGGTTGCGGATATCCGCAAGTTCCTGGAGAAAATTTACAACGGCATCGGCAATGCCAAACGCAAAGAGACGCTCGACAAGCTGACTGACCTTGAAATTCTCGAGTTGGCGAAGAATCTCCGTAATGGTGTGCCGATGGCCACCAACGTGTTCGACGGAGCTTCAGAAACCGAAATCAAGGAAATGCTCAAGTTGGGCGGTCTCAGCGAAGACGGCCAGATGACTCTTTACGACGGCAGAACAGGTCAGACGTTCGATCGCAAGGTAACCGTGGGTGTAATGTACATGCTCAAGCTCAACCATCTGGTTGATGACAAGATGCATGCCCGTTCCACCGGTTCCTACTCCCTTGTTACGCAGCAACCGCTGGGCGGCAAAGCCCAATTCGGTGGCCAGCGCTTCGGAGAAATGGAAGTGTGGGCACTGGAAGCCTATGGGGCTGCCTATACCTTGCAGGAGATGCTCACTGTCAAATCCGACGACGTCAATGGACGTACCAAGATGTACAAGAACATTGTGGACGGCGATGACAGGATGGAAGCCTATATGCCGGAATCCTTCAACGTATTGCTGAAGGAAATCCGGTCACTCGCCATAGATATGGAGCTGGATGTTGATAACTGATCTTTGATCGGTAACAGATTGTTTTGAACAAACAAACTTTCTTCAACATTTGAATATTTGAAATTTGAAAAGGCGGAACCGACAATGAAAGATTTGATAGCCTTCCACAAAGCGCAAAAGCAGTCAGACGACTTTGACTCCATTCGTATTGGTCTTGCTTCGCCGCAATTGATCCGCTCATGGTCATTTGGTGAGGTGAAGAAGCCTGAAACCATCAACTACCGGACTTTCAAGCCGGAACGTGATGGTTTGTTCTGCGCCAAAATTTTCGGGCCTGTGAAAGACTATGAGTGCTTGTGTGGCAAGTACAAACGACTCAAGCATCGTGGTGTGATCTGCGAGAAATGCGGTGTGGAAGTGGCGCTGACCAAAGAGCGCCGCGTACGCATGGGCCATATCGAGCTGGCCAGCCCGGTTGCCCATATCTGGTTCCTCAAATCGTTGCCGTCCCGTATTGGCCTTATCCTGGACATGACGCTGCGTGACATTGAGCGCATCCTGTATTTCGAATCATTCGTCGTAACCGATCCAGGCATGACCACACTTGAGCGCGGACAGTTGCTCAATGACGAAGAGTACTATGCTGCACTCGAACAGTTTGGTGATGAATTCCAGGCCAAGATGGGCGCGGAAGCCGTTCAGGACCTGATGCATGAAATGGACATCGAAGCAGAAGCGGCTTCCCTGCGTGAAGAGATCCCGAACACCAACTCTGAAACCAAGCTCAAGAAATTGTCCAAACGACTCAAGCTGCTGGATGGTTTCATCAGTTCCGGCAACAGGCCGGAGTGGATGATCCTGACGGTATTGCCGGTATTGCCGCCGGATTTGCGCCCATTGGTTCCGCTTGATGGCGGTCGTTTTGCCACTTCCGATCTTAATGATCTTTACCGTCGGGTTATCAATCGCAACAACCGTCTCAAGCGCCTGCTTGACCTCAGCGCGCCGGACATTATCGTCCGCAACGAAAAACGCATGTTGCAGGAAGCAGTTGATGCCCTGCTTGATAATGGTCGTCGTGGCCGTGCCATTACCGGTTCCAACAAGCGTCCACTGAAATCCCTTGCCGACATGATCAAGGGCAAACAGGGTCGTTTCCGTCAAAACCTGCTCGGCAAGCGCGTAGACTACTCGGGCCGATCGGTAATCGTTGTAGGCCCGACCTTGCGCCTGCACCAGGCCGGCTTGCCGAAGAAAATGGCATTGGAATTGTTCAAGCCGTTCATTCTCGGACGACTGATCCTGCGTGGCATTGCCACTACCATCAAAGCTGCCAAGAAAATGGTGGAGAAGGAAACGGCTGAAGTCTGGGATATTCTGGCTGATGTCATCCGTGAACATCCGATCCTGTTGAACCGTGCACCTACCCTGCACCGTCTTGGCATCCAGGCGTTTGAACCGGTTCTGATTGAAGGCAAGGCTATTCAGCTGCACCCGCTGGTTTGTGCTGCCTACAACGCCGACTTTGACGGTGACCAGATGGCCGTACACGTGCCATTGACGCTGGAAGCTCAGCTCGAAGCACGCACGCTGATGATGTCCACCAACAACATTCTGTCACCTGCATCAGGTGAGCCGATTATCGTGCCTTCACAAGACGTGGTTCTGGGTTTGTATTACATGACCCGCGAACGTGTTAACGCCAAGGGCGAAGGGATGGTTTTTGCAAACGTCAATGAAGTGATGCGAGCCTTCAGTACTGGCAATGCCCATCTGCAGGCGAAGGTCAAAGTCCGCCTGACCGAAGTTTTGCGGGATGAAAGCGGCAACAGGACGCCGAACCAGATAATCGTGGACACCACAGTAGGCAGGGTGATCCTGTTCACGATTGTGCCCCAGGGTTTGCCTTTCTCCCTTGTCGACCACAAGATGACCAAGAAACAAATCTCCAACATCATCAACGTTTGCTATCGCAACGTCGGTCTTAAAGAGACTGTCATATTTGCCGACCAGTTGATGTACATGGGTTATCGCTACTCCACTTATTCGGGCTCATCAATCGGTGTGAACGATTTCGTAATCCCGATCGAGAAAGCCAAGCTCATTGCCCAGGCCGAAGCAGAAGTTGCCGAAATTGAAGCGCAATACGGCGCCGGCCAGGTGACCCAGGGTGAAAAGTACAACAAGGTCATTGATATCTGGTCGCGTGCCAACAACCTTGTAGCCAAATCCATGATGGATGGCTTGTCGAAAGAAACCGTTACAGACAAGTCCGGCAAGGAAGTTCAGCAGGAATCCTTCAATTCTGTTTACATCTATTCCGACTCTGGTGCCAGGGGTTCCGCTGCGCAGATCCGCCAGTTGGCAGGTATGCGTGGTCTTATGGCCAAGCCCGATGGCTCGATCATTGAAACGCCAATTACTGCCAACTTCCGTGAAGGCTTGAGTGTATTGCAGTACTTCATCTCGACCCACGGCGCTCGCAAAGGTCTGGCTGATACTGCTTTGAAAACTGCGAACTCCGGTTACCTGACACGCCGGCTTGTTGATATTTCGCAGGATCTTGTAATCAAGGAATTTGATTGCGGCACTGAAGAAGGCCTGACATTGGCGCCAATCATCCAGGGTGGCGACATAATTGCTGCATTGGGTGAGCGCGTACTCGGCCGGGTTATCGCACGCGATGTTGTCAATGCCGACAATGAGACCCTGATTGAAGCAGGCACCCTGATCGACGAGAAGCTGGTTGAAAAACTCGAGACCAACGGCATTGACGAAGTGCTGGTACGTTCCCCGATCACATGTGCGGCTGAAGCCGGCATTTGCCGTCTTTGCTACGGTCGCGATCTGGCTCGTGGTCATCTGGCCAACATTGGTGAAGCAGTAGGTGTGGTTGCCGCGCAATCCATTGGCGAACCCGGCACCCAGCTGACGATGCGTACGTTCCACATCGGTGGTGCCGCATCGCGTGCAACTGCCAATGACAGCGTTCAGGTCAAGACCGAAGGCACGATTCATCTTCGCAACATGAAGACTGTTCAGCGCACAAACGGACATCTTGTTGTGGTCTCGCGTTCCGGCGAACTTGTTGTAAACGATGTTCATGGCCGCGAAAAAGAACGTTACAAACTGCCTTACGGCGCAATCATCAATGGTTCAGACAAGGCCAAAGTGAAAGTCGGCCAGGTCGTTGCCAACTGGGATCCGCATACACATCCAATCGTGGCAGAAGTTGCCGGTACAGCGGCGTTTGAAGCGATGGATGAAGGGCTGAGCGTCAAGCATCAAACCGATGACGTCACCGGTTTGTCCAGCATTCTGGTATTGGATGTTTCCGAACGCCCGTCAGCCGGCAAGGAATTGCGCCCCGCAGTTACCCTGCAGGATGCAAAAGGGAAATACATGACTTTGCCCGGGTCAAATGCCCCGGCGCATTACTTCCTCCCGGCGAAAGCCATTGTTGCCGTCAATGACGGCGGCAAAGTGGAAATTGGTGATGTAATTGCCCGTATTCCGCAGGAAGGATCCAAGGTGCGTGACATCACCGGTGGTCTGCCGCGCGTTGCCGATCTGTTCGAAGCCCGCAAACCGAAAGAGCCTGCAATTCTTGCAGAGATCTCCGGCACCATCAGCTTCGGAAAAGAAACCAAAGGCAAGCGTCGCCTTATCATCACCCCGGCAAATGGCGTGAATCCGCTTGATGGGAGTGCGCACTATGAAGTGCTGATTCCAAAATGGCGCCAGATGACAGTGTTTGAAGGTGAGTTCATCGAAAAAGGTGAAGTTGTTTCCGATGGTCCGCCCAGTCCGCACGATATCCTGCGATTGAAGGGAGTCGAGGCTCTGGCCCGATACATCGTCAACGAAGTACAGGATGTTTACCGTCTGCAAGGTGTTCGCATAAACGACAAGCACATTGAGGTAATTGTGCGACAGATGTTGCGCAAAGCGGAAATCCTCGAAATGGGCGGTTCCGGCTTCATCAAGGGTGAGCAGGTTGAATTCATCCGTGTAGTGATGGAAAACAAAAAGCTTCGCGCAGAAAGCAAGGAAGAAGTGAAATACGAAAGAGTCCTGCTGGGTATAACCAAGGCGTCACTGGCAACAGAGTCGTTCATCTCTGCTGCTTCATTCCAGGAAACCACCAGGGTTCTGACGGAAGCTGCGGTTACCGGCAAACGCGATTATCTGATGGGCTTGAAAGAGAACGTGGTGGTGGGTCGCTTGATCCCGGCAGGTACGGGCTTGTCCTATCACGAAAACCGGCGCAAGCAGTCCGAAAACCGCCGCAACCAGGAAATGGCATCAGCCCGGGAAGTCGAAGCTGCCCTGAGTGAAGCCTTGAGTGCAGAGATGGATTTCGAGTCCGGGAAAGTGGCCGGAGAATAGGTCTGAAGTGTATGGGGAGCGAAATCAGCGTCAGGATCGCCATTGGTCATTGACGGTAACTGATTAGCTCCCTAAAATGCGCGTCCTTTCGGCCCACTGTGGCGCGCCAAGATAGCAAATTTGAGGAGTTCTGCTCCTCGTTACAGGTTTTTTGGAGAATTGAATGGCCACTGTAAACCAGCTGGTTCGCAAACCGAGAAAAAGTCAGACTGAAAAAAGCGGTGTTCCTGCCTTGCAGGGCAGTCCCCAGCGTCGCGGCGTTTGTACGCGTGTGTACACCACGACACCAAAGAAGCCGAACTCTGCCTTGCGCAAAGTCTGTCGCGTGCGTTTGACCAGCGGCTATGAAGTAACTTCCTATATTGGTGGTGAAGGCCATAACCTGCAGGAGCACTCCGTGATCCTGATACGCGGCGGTCGTGTGAAGGATTTGCCGGGTGTGCGTTACCACACTGTGCGTGGTTCGCTTGATACCTCCGGTGTATCAGCCCGCCGCCAGGGTCGTTCCAAGTACGGCGCCAAACGCCCGAAATCCTGAGAAGTTTTTAAAGTAGTTATTAACCCGTAGTTCCTAACCATAGTAAGGCCGGGTGCTTGACAGCTGATCCCGGATTACCCTGAAGAGAGAGTGCCATGCCTAGAAGACGAGTCCCTGCTCGACGCGCCGTACTGCCTGATCCGAAATTCGGCAGTGTCATCCTTGCCAAATTCATGAGTCATGTCATGCAGGATGGCAAAAAATCCGTAGCTGAAAAAATTGTTTATGGTGCCCTGAACACCATCAGCGAGAAAGGCAATGCCGACCCGCTGAAAGTATTTGAAACTGCCCTGGAAAACATCGCACCGATGGTGGAAGTGAAATCCCGTCGAGTCGGCGGTGCCACCTACCAGGTGCCTGTCGAAGTCCGCCCGGAGCGTCGTAATGCGCTCTCAATGCGCTGGTTGGTTGAATATGCGCGCGGACGTGGAGAAAAATCGATGGCCCTTCGCCTCGCTGGCGAAATCCTGGATGCCTCGCAAGGACGTGGAAGTGCTGTCAAGAAACGTGAAGATGTGCATCGTATGGCTGAAGCCAACCGGGCGTTCTCTCATTATCGTTTCTAGTTTTTCCAGGATTTTGAGGGCTTAGCAGTGGCCAGAAAGACCCCCATCAACCGCTACCGTAACATCGGTATTTGTGCGCATGTTGACGCGGGGAAAACCACGACCACTGAACGAGTCTTGTTCTACACAGGCGTCAACCACAAGATCGGCGAAGTGCACGACGGTGCTGCCACCATGGACTGGATGGAACAGGAGCAGGAGCGCGGAATTACCATTACTTCCGCTGCAACTACCTGCTTCTGGAAAGGCATGGACAAGCAATTTGAAGAGCATCGCGTAAATATCATTGATACCCCTGGTCATGTGGATTTCACCATTGAAGTGGAGCGCTCTCTGCGTGTTCTCGATGGTGCCGTTGTTGTTCTCTGCGCCAGTTCCGGTGTCCAGCCACAGACTGAAACTGTATGGCGCCAGGCCAACCGCTATGAAGTTCCCCGGCTCGTGTTCGTCAACAAGATGGACCGCGCCGGTGCCAATTTCCTGCGTGTTGTTCAACAGATGAAAGACCGGCTCAAGGCCAATCCGGTTCCCCTGCAGCTGGCTATCGGTGCGGAAGACGAGTTCAAGGGTGTGGTCGACCTGGTCAAAATGAAGACCATCATGTGGAGTGAAGACGATCAGGGTGTTACGTTCAAATACACCGAGATCCCTGACGACATGAAGGAAGAATGCCGGAAGTGGCATGAAAATCTGGTGGAAGCAGCTGCCGAAGCCAATGACGAATACATGAATAAATATCTGGATGGTCATGCACTCACGGAATTGGAAGTGAAGGCCGGTTTGCGCGCGCGTACGTTGAGCAGCGAAATTGTGCCTGTGCTTTGTGGCTCCGCTTTCAAGAACAAAGGTGTGCAGGCTGTGCTTGACGCTGTAGTGGATTACCTGCCTTCTCCGACTGAAGTGAAGGCAATCGAAGGAATTCTCGACGATGAAGAAACCAGGGCTATCCGTAAAGCTGATGACAATGAGCCTTTTTCCGCGCTTGCATTCAAGATCGCTACCGATCCTTTCGTTGGTACTCTGACATTCTTCCGCGTTTATTCCGGTACATTGAAATCAGGTGATTCTGTCTACAATCCGGTAAAGGATCGCAAAGAACGCGTAGGTCGCATGGTGCAGATGCACGCCAACACCCGCGAGGAAATCAAGGAAGTGCTGGCCGGCGATATTGCCGCTGCTGTCGGTCTCAAAGACATAACGACAGGTGATACTTTGTGCGCGCTCGACAACATCATCACTCTGGAAAGAATGGATTTCCCGGATCCTGTTATTTCCCTTGCAGTTGAGCCAAAAACCCAGGCCGACCAGGAAAAAATGGGCATTGCCCTCAGCAAACTGGCCCAGGAAGATCCTTCATTCAGGGTAAATACCGATGAAGAGTCAGGCCAGACCATTATCGCCGGCATGGGCGAGCTGCATCTTGAAATCATTGTTGACCGTATGCGCCGCGAATTCGGTGTCGAAGCCAATATCGGCAAGCCGCAGGTGGCCTACCGTGAAACCATTCGCAAGATGGTAGAAGTGGAAGGCAAGCATGTAAAACAATCCGGCGGCCGCGGGCAGTATGGCCATGTCTGGCTGCGTATTGAGCCTTTGCCTGCAGATGCTGAATATCAATTCGTCAATGAGGTGGTGGGTGGCACCGTTCCCAGGGAATTTGTCCCTGCGGTAGACAAGGGCGTGCAGGAGCAGTTGAAAAACGGCTGTCTGGCCGGTTACCCGCTGCTGGCGATGAAAGTCACCATATTTGACGGGTCTTACCATGATGTCGACTCCAACGAGATGGCGTTCAAGATCGCCGGATCCATGGCTCTCAAAAAAGGTGTGTTGCTGGCTGATCCGGCACTGCTTGAGCCAATCATGAAAGTGGAAGTCGTAACCCCGGAAGATTACATGGGCGACATCATGGGCGACCTGAACCGTCGTCGTGGCATCGTGCTCGGAATGGAAGACCTGCTGGGCGCCAAAGTCGTTACTGCGGAAGTGCCGCTTGCCGAAATGTTTGGCTATTCAACGGATCTGCGTTCTGCATCCCAGGGACGTGCGACTTACACAATGGAGTTCACCAAATATCAGGAAGTCCCCGGCAATATTGCTGAAAACATCATCAATAAAGGCAAGGGCAGATAAAAAAGACAAGCAAGAATTTCTGCAATCATCCATAAACAATTGTTCCGTTAATCAAGAATTCTGTCGGAGGTATCCAATGGCGAAGGAAAAATTTGAGCGTAAGAAGACCCACGTAAACGTGGGAACGATTGGCCACGTTGACCATGGCAAAACGACCCTGACTGCGGCGCTGACCCGCGTCTGTGCAGAGACCTGGGGTGGCACTATCCGCA
>CAILUG010000056.1 GCA_903837345.1 uncultured Gammaproteobacteria bacterium
AGTACGTCCCTGTAGCTTGTCTTCGGCCATCCCTGGCCTCAGACAGTTTCAGAAGCGTCTCGCGGCCCAAGGCTCTCAGGTTCAGTGCGTATTTCTAACTTTATGATGCTTGCTAACGAGGGCTTGGTATAACAGTCGCCTGTTGGCACTATTATACGCGCGATGCCCAATAATCGGGGTGGCGTGAATGATGGGCAACGGCAAAAACAACAATGCCTTCCCGGTCCGGGCGATAAACAACAGAAAACGGGAATCTTTAGAAAACGGGAATCTTTTGGCGAAGACGCGCTTGGTATTCTTCGTAGCGGGAGAACCGGATTCCGGGAACGCCAAGGCTCTGGCCGTTGCTTCTTCAATCTCTTTGGCAAATGCTGCGCCCAGCCCTGACTCTTGCTGATTGTAATAAACCACTTCCTTGAGGAATTCGCGCCGCGCTGGCGCGATAATTTTCGCACGCATCACTTGGCTATACGTTTGGCTTCCGCAAAGACATCCTCGGCGGCATACGCCGGAATATCACCTCGATCATATGCTGCAACACGCTGTTCAATTTCATGAGCCCACGCCTCTTCAATCTCAGCGATGGGCGCATTCAATGATTCAAGCATTACCTCCGCCAATTTTGCTCGTTCTTCAGCATTGAGGCTTAGCGCCTGCTCTTCCAACTGCTTAAGTGAAGCTTGCATAGACCCCTCCAACAATTAGTCCAAAGTGTACGCGTAGTCGTTTGGCTTGTTAAGACTCATGCGCAGTAGTGTTCCCTGACGACATGTCTCCATAAATGCCAAATCTTGCCTCAACTGGCATTGCGTCTGTTAACAAACCCTTAAGCTCATTAACCGCTAGGAAAACCCTACGCGCATTTCCAAGAGTGATCTCCCGTTCAAGTTTTGAACGCGGGGTATCAAAGGCGGTCTTTTCCAATGCAACTTCAGGCAATACACTCTCTTTAATAATTGATTCTGGCTTAGCGTGAGCAATGTCATTCCTAAAACCACCTAAGAACGCCAAGGTATTCCAAGGCTCTTTCTTCACATCTCGTTGAATTTGGAGCTGCTCTACAAGTACATCTATCTTTTCATGAGGGCGAAGTCGTTCAAACGAAGGCCAGTCGGCCACAATACGGCTCCCTACTGCGTTTACCAGCGATTCAACAGCTAGGGCTGTCATTACCATTGCGGCCAGGCATTTATTGAAACGACCAATCTGTATCTCGTCTGCAGACGAAATTTCCAATTCGGCAGCATGTAATAGCATATGGTGAGCGAAAAACTCTCGCTCCTCAACTTTTCGGAAAAGTTTTGGCGTAGTCATAAAGCTCAATATGTTTTCGTGATGAAGGTCTCTTTATCTCGTACGGCCGAGGCAACCTATATTCTCTGGATAAGTCACCAGCATCTCATTGACCTTACTCGAATTCCATAACCAGCAAAAGCCGAATTGAACACGCTCAATTGTCGCAGGAGGGCTTCGGCATGAAGATGGAGGGGACATCTGCGGCATGGATGCCGCAGACTAAGCCTACAGGGATGTACTCGCGGCGGTCCCCGGAATCTTCATGCCGAAGCCTGACTGCTCTGAACGAGAATTCAATGAGTCAAAGCATAGACCGCGATGTTAACGCCGAGTCTCAGACCCAAGTTGGCTCGCTCAGCCGGATAGCGAGGATCATCCGCCCACTGCAACGAATCCCACACATCGTTGTTGAACGCAATCAACACCATCAACCGCCCATGATCATCAAAGATGCCGCGCCAGTGCGGATCACGCCCGTCACTGAACCAGCCACCCCCGCCCCCCAGCAACGAATTCATGTTGGGAATCTGCGTCTGCTTCAACGGCGGAATGTCGTAGACGGTATGGAACACCGGATGGTCGCCTTCAACATCGACAATCGGCAATTCAGGAAAAATCTTTTTCAGGCCGTCAACAAACGGCGGCCACACTTCCGAACCGAAAAAACTGTCGGCAAACAGGAAGCCGCCCTTGAGCAGGTAGTTGCGGATGTTCCTGGCCTGTTCATCCGAGAGACTCCAATAGCCCGCGAGCCCCACCACCAGAAACGGAAAGTAGCCCATCGATTCGGCGTCATCGGGATTTACTGCCTGCTCCACCGAGCGCACATCCAGCGTGGTGAAGCGGCGCAAGGTGCGGGCAAAGATGCGATCGCCGTCGGGATAGTCTACCGACCAGCTGGTGCCGCCCGCCTCCCAGTTGCCGCCGCCACCGCGGCGGCGACCCATGCGCATTTTTGACGGATACATCAGCCGGCCGGTGATGAAATCACCGGGTTGCTCCCAGTCGGGCGGCAAGCGCACGTCGGCGTTCCATTCAAAGCTTTCGTATTGGCGGAACGGGGGCTGCGCCAGCACAATTGCCGGCAACGAAGCCAGCAGCAGGCCGAGACCGAGCGCGAGGGAAAAACCTGATCGACTGAGTTTCATGGCTGGCGTGTAGAATGCGGCTGCTGAGTGGTTACAAAACTAATCCAATGTCCTTGTCGGCTTCAAGCATTACTCCGTTTGTTACGCGTGAGTTACTTCAATACAACGCCAGGCTTCACCCTGCGCTGGTGGTGCTGAAGTTCGACACCGGCGAGCGCTACACCTCCATGGAGCTGCTGGCAGCCGTGCAGCGCCATGCCGCCGGCTTGCAGGCGCTGGGCGTAAAACAGGACGATTTTGTGCTCAGCTGGCTCCCCAACGGGCCGCTGGCGGTGCTGGTATGGCTGGCGCTGAACCATCTGGGCGCCGTCTATGTGCCGATCAACACCGCCTACAAGGGCCGTTTGCTGCAGCATGTGATCAATAACAGCGGTGCCCGGCTGATGATCGCGGATGGCGCCCTGGTCGAACGGCTGGCCGCCATCAATACCGGCCAGTTGCAGCAAGTGGTGATAGCCGGAACTGTGCAAACAAAGTTGCCGGGGCTGGCCTTGCTGCCGGCGGCCTTGCTGACCGCCAATGCCGGGGCCCTGCTGCCGCCGCTGCGCACCATCCAGCCTTGGGATACCCAATGTGTGATCTTCACCTCCGGCACTACCGGCCCTTCCAAGGGCGTGCTGTGTTCCTATCGCCATACCTTTACCGCCGCGCAGGAATTCCGGCATGTCGGCCCCGGCGACTGCAATCTGGTGGCGCTGCCGATGTTTCATATCGGCGGCGTACTCGGCATCAACTTCGCGCTGATCCATGCCGGCACTGCCGCTGTGGTGCAACGCTTCCGCACGGAAACTTTCTGGGACACCGTGCGTGAGCTGGAAGTCACCGCCGTGGGCCTGCTCGGTACCATGGTGCAATTCCTGATGCAGCAGCCGGTGCGCGCCGATGAAAAACAGCACACGATCCGCACCGCGGTGATCGCGCCCTTCGGTGACGAGGCGCTGGCGTTTGCCAAGCGCTTCAATATCCAGGTGTTCACCGAATTCAACATGACGGAACTGTCGGTGCCGCTGTGGGCCGGCCCCAATCCAGCTGCGCGCGGCAGTTGCGGCCGGCCGCGAGCAGGTGTGCAACTGCGGCTGGTGGATGCATTCGACAATGAAGTGGCAGCTGGTGAGATCGGCGAGCTTCTGATTCGTACCGACGAACCGTGGACCTTGAGCCACGGTTATCTCAACGATCCGGTAGCCACTGCCCACAGCTGGCGCAACGGCTGGTTCCACACCGGCGATCTGTTCCGCCACGACAGTGATCACAATTATTTCTTCGTCGATCGCGTCAAGGACATGATCCGCCGGCGTGGCGAAAACATTTCGTCGTTTGAAGTGGAAGCTGAACTGCTGGCATATCCGGGCGTGAAAGCTGCCGCCGCAGTGGCGGTGCCAGGCGATGGCGGTGAAGATGAAGTGCTGGCGGTGCTGGCGCCACAAGCAGGCGTGCTGCTCGACCCGGCCGCGATTGTCAGCTTCCTGCAACCGCGCATGGCCGCGTTCATGATTCCGCGCTATATCCGCCTGCTGGATGAACTGCCGCTGACGCCGTCGCAGAAAATCGAGAAACATGTGTTGCGGGCGCAAGGGGTTACTGACGACACCTGGGATCGAGTGGGAAATTGGTGTCAGAGTCAAAGGGTCACAACCAACATCGAACCCTCACTTACTGCAAGACCCTTTGACTCTGACACCAATTTCCCTGACACCCATTTCCCCACAGGCCCGCTCGCCGGCGTCAAGGTAGTGGAATTCGCCGGCCTCGGCCCGGCGCCGTTCTGCTGCATGTTGCTCTCAGACATGGGCGCCCAGGTGACACGCATCGACCGCCCTGGCACCGTTTACAAAGCCGCCGATGTGGAAGCGCGAGGGCGCAGTTCTGTACCTATCGATCTGAAAACAACGGAAGGCAAAGCACAGGCACTCACACTGATAAAACAGGCCGACATGCTGATCGAAGGCTTTCGCCCCGGCGTGATGGAGCGACTCGGGCTTGGGCCAGAACTTGCAATGCAACTCAACCCGCGCCTTGTCTATGGCCGCATGACCGGCTGGGGTCAGAGCGGCCCGCTCGCCAACAAGGCCGGTCATGATCTCAACTACCTCGCCATCACCGGCGCGCTGCATGCACTTGGCACCCAAGACAAACCTGCCGTGCCACTCAACCTGATCGCCGACTTCGGCGGGGGTGCACTGTATCTGGCGATGGGCGTGTTGGCCGCGTTGCATCACTCACAAAAAACCGGACACGGCCAGGTAATCGACACTGCGATGACCGATGGTGTGCTCTCGATGATGAGCATGATCTACGGCGACTTCGCCGACGGCCGCTGGATCGACGAGCGCGCCAGCAATGTCATCGACGGCGCCGCGCCGTTCTACAATGTCTATCAATGCAAGGATGGCAAGTGGCTGAGCCTGGCTGCGATTGAACCGCAGTTTCACGCGAAGTTTCTGGAAGTCGCCCAACTCGGTGACAGCGTGCTCAAAGACCAGTGGAACCGCGAACTATGGCCACTGCAAAAACAGCAACTGGAAATTTTCTTTCGCACTCGTACGCGTGATGCGTGGTGCAGGCAGTTCGAAGGCCATGATGTGTGCATTGCACCGGTGCTCAGCCTCACGGAAGCCAGCGCGCACCCGCACAATCTCGCCAGAAGTGCTTTCATCGAGAAAGACGGCATCCTGCAACCGGCGCCAGCACCACGATTCTCCGGGCCAAAACCGCGCTAGTTCCGCTTTTCCCCGGGTTTCAACCTTTGCGGGCAGCAGGATCACCAGTCGGCGGTGGTGCATGGTCAACTGCTGCCGGCGGACCGAGCAGCTCGGTGAATATCGGTTTCAACGCATCGGCCCACAGCTGATAGGCACTGGCCGACAAGTGCAACCCGTCCACTGACTTGTCTTTGGCGAGCTGACCGTTGGCGTCGGCCAATACATGATTGATATTGACGAAGCGGATCTGCTTGCCATCAGCCAGGGCCGCCAATTCGTGGTTGATGCCATTGATCACAATGTTGTATTGCGGTTTGTCGCTGCGCAGGAACACGCCGGTGACCACGATGGTGGCGGCGGGTGCTTTGGCACGGCAACTGTTGATCAGGGCTTTGATGCCGGCAGTAATCAGATCAATCTGCGCCTGATCGCCGGGCATATCACCGAGGTTATTGGTGCCTGCCTGAATCGCTATCACCTTGGGATGCACACCCTCAAACTCGCCATGCTCCAGGCGCCACAGCATGTTTTCGGTGCGATCACCGCCCCAACCGAAATCGGCGGCATTCCAGCCATGGAAATTCCGGTTCCAGTTGGCGAGCAATTCCGGATAGTCGAGCGCGCCCCAGCGGCGGGTGATGGAATCGCCGATGAAGTAGACATCAATGATGCCGGCGTGGGCTTTGGTGATCAGCTCACGATGGGCGGCCTGCGAGTTGGCATCAGTGCGCGACTGCGGCCTCGTCGTCGAGCCGGAAGCAACAATCACTGCCAGAGGTGGCTGTTGCGCCGAAGCAGATAAACCATACGACAGCGCCAAGCCCAGACAGAGTGCATTGACCAGCCATGCAAGCTGCCCTTTCACGCCATTCATCGCGAAGCCACACCCACCTTGAGTTCACGCGAAGCCCACGGAATGAAGTATTTCCAGTTGGGCCCGTCAGTGTGGCCGCCATCATGCTGGCGCCAGGCCAGCTGGCCATCCAGCAAACCGTGATTCACTGCCGGCATTTTCGCAGTCTGGTAATTTTCGTTGGTACCAATGTCCTTCGCACCCAGCAGCGTGAACACCTTGCCGGCGGCCACGGTGGCCATGTAGCTGCCCTGCTGATCGAGCCACAGCGCATCGCCTTTTTCCGGCACGCCATAGCTGACAAAGGTGGGCCGCGGCGCACACAGTGCAATCAGCATGTGCGAATCGATCGGCAGATTTTTGGCATTCATGCTGCCGAAAGCGGATTCAGCGGTGCCGTATTTGAGGAAGTTGCCGGCCATCCAGTGATATTCCCCGGAGCCGGTGAGGTTCTCCACCATCTCGCCGAAATTGCGGCGATAAGGTGAGGCGCCACCTTCACCGGAGGAACCAATCAGCACCACTGCAAAGCGCGGCTCGAATGCCATTGTCACCAGTGCCGCCTTGCCATAACGCGACACTCCATCTATACCCACACGTTTGGCATCCACTGCCGGAAAAGTTTCCAGATAATCCAGCGCCCGCGCTGCACCCCACGACCACGCGCGCAGTGCGCCCCAGTCATCGGGCTTGCGCGGCTGGCCTTTGTTGACGAGACCGATGATGCCGCGCGTGAGACCAGCACCATTATCGGCCTGATAGCTGGTGGGATTCAGATAAGCCACGCCCCAGCCGGCCGCCACCAGTTGCTCGCCGGCAGGTGGATCGCTGGCCACTGGTGCAGCGCCGGGTGGGCCGAAGGTTGGCACAGGTTCATTCCCAACAGCCTGCTGCAACTTGCGACCACCGAAGATGATCATCACCGGCACCGGGCCTTTGGCGTTTTTGGGCAACACCAGATTGAGATCGATATTCACGTCGATGGCGGGATAGCTGCTGTTGTCGACATGACCAACCAGATGTCTGCCCATCACCTCGACAGTTCCCAGCTTGCCCTCAGCAGTTGCTTCCATCTCCCAATGCACTACCGGCACCCTGGCTGGAATGCGACCGATGATTTCACGCTCAAACGCTTCCACAATTTGCGGACGCCGTTGTTTCCACCATTGATCCGCAGTGGTAATTGCAGTGCCGTTGTCGAGCTTCAACAGCTGCGGCCACACCGGATACGGATTGGCTTTGGCTTCATCCACATTGGCAAAATCGGGATCAGTTTCCTTGCCGCTCGGCCCGCGCCGTAATTGGGTGATGCCGAGCTGTGTCAGCATGTTCTGGTGGTCTTCGGCAGTGGTCCACTCGTGAACGGCGACTGCAGACGAACTTGCCTGGGCCAACAACTGGCCTGATGCCGAGAGCATTACCAGTGCAGCAATCCAGGGCTTGATTGCGGGATTTGCAAGTATCATGGCAGGCCCCTGTCATTGTTGTCTTTAAGGGGCCCTAGAATACGCGTGTGGTCATTGGATATTCAACCTGGATGCAGGTTACTGCTCCGAAGAATGCTGCGTAGTTGTTGCGTACTCCTGATTTGCCCCCCAGGAACGCAACGGTTAAGCTTCGCGGGATTGCAGTTCGATTTTCAGTTCACGGACCAAACATGAATCCCGGCATTACCAAGGACCCCGAGTTCATCCCCCAAATGGAGCCCTCCATCGGCGATGAAGAGCGCAAGGCCGTTGCCGACTACATGGCCGCACCGGGCTGGCTGACGGAATTCCGCAATACCGCGCAGTTTGAACAAGCAGTGGCGCAATATTGCAATTGCGAGCACGCCATTGCAGTGAACAGCGGCACGGTGGCGCTGCTTATGGCGGCGCTGGCGCTGGATCTCGGCCCCGGCGATGAAGTCATCGTGCCCAACTTCACTATGATCGCCACGCCCAATTCGGTAAAGCTGCCAGGCGCCACACCGGTGCTGGTGGATGTGGAACCAGACACTCTCTGCCTTGATATTGAAAAAGCCAAAGCCGCAATTACCAGCAGGACCAAAGCCATATTTCTGGTTGCGATCAACGGCCGCTATCCGGCAGCAGGTATCGAGGCCTTTGTCGATCTGTGTCGTGAGCGCGGCATTGCGCTGGTGGAAGATGCGGCACAGGCACTGGGATCCCGTTATCCCGACGGCTTCCACATGGGCACCAAGGCATCCATGGGTTGCCTGTCTTTTTCCTCTCCCAAAATCATCACCACCGGCCAGGGCGGCATGCTGCTTACCAACGATGCCCGCCTCGCCGACAAACTGCGACGGCTGAAGGATTTCGGGCGCAGTGGTGGCGGCAATGATCTGCATCCAACCATTGGCTACAACTTCAAGTTTACCGGGCTGCAGGCCTGCATCGGTCTGGCGCAGCTGGAAAAACTGGCCGCGCGCGTGCTGCGCAAAAAGGCCATCTGGCAACGCTACCGGTCAGGATTGGCAGGCATCAGTGGTATCAAGTTGTTCGACATGGACATCGTAAACTGCGTGCCATGGTTCATCGATGTGCTGGCCGACCGCCGCGACGAACTGCAGGAATATTTGCGGCAACACAATATCGGCACCAGGCTGATGTATCCGCCAATCAACGCACAGCAATGCTATCGGGTGGCCGGGAGTTTTCCGGTATCGGAAACTGCGGGCAGGCGTGGCTTGTGGCTGCCTTCTGCCTCACAGTTGAGTGATGCAGAGGTCGACAGGGTGTGCACAACCATACGCAGGTTCTGTCACGAACAGCAATGATTCCGCATGAACTAGCTTTTCTTCAGCTTGTTCATCCAGTATTCAATCATTTCAATCATCATCTCTTCGAAACTGATTTCAGGCTGCCAGCCCAGCACAGTACGGATCTTGGTAGCGTCGCCTTTCAGAAAGGGCAACTCTTCCGGGCGGAAGAACTTGGGATTGATCCTGATGTAATCCTGGTAGTTGAGCCCGAGCTGGCTGAACACGAAATCACACATATCACGCACAGAACGCGTCACGCCGGTGGCCACCACAAATTCATCGGGCTCGCTGTGGTTCAGAATCATGTGCATGGCTCTCACATAGTCGCGGCTGTGGCCCCAGTCGCGGTGCGAATCCATATTGCCCATCTCCAGATGCGACAACATGCCCAGCTTGATCATGACCGCCCCTTTGACAACCTTGCCGGTTACAAAATTGGAACCACGCAACGCTGACTCATGGTTGAACAGAATGCCATTGGAGGCGAACAGTTTGTAGGCTTTGCGGTAGTTTCTGACGATGTGATACGCAAACAATTTGGCACAACCATAGGGGCTGGTGGGCAGCATGGTGGTGGTTTCCCGCTGGCACGAATCCGCATCGATGCCGGTGCCAAACATCTCCGAACTTGAGGCCTGATAGAAACGCGCTTGAGGGCACTCCAGCCGGTATGCCTCCAGCATGTTCAGTGTTCCCATGGCATTGGTGTTGGCGGTGTAAAGCGGAATCTCGAAACTGATCCTTACATGCGACTGGGCGGCGAGATGGTAGATTTCATCCGGCTGGATTTCCCGCAGCAACCTGGAAATCGCGGATGAATGTTCAAGATCGCCGTAATAGGTTTTGATCTCGTTGGTGAGATCGTCGATGCGCAGTTCCTGATGCTCCGGGATCGAGTTGCGGCGGACGATGCCATGCACTTCGTATCCTTTGTTCAGCAACAGGCGCGCCAGCGTTGAGCCATCCTGTCCGTTGATACCTGTTATAAATGCCTTTCGCACTGCCGCTCCCTAATTAGCCAGGAATTACCCTTCCAAACACAAATTCAAATAAAAACCTTGTCCTGCTGCTGCCCGGTATAGGGGCCGGTCTTGTATTCATATACCAGCGTGTCGGGCACCAGCGCCACGTAATTGTGTCCACCCTGCAATGTGAAACTGCAATCCCCGGGCAACAATGTGTGGTCTTCCAGAAACTGGCCGTCCACATCAAAAAACAGACACTTGACCTCTCCCGCAATTACCACCCAGCTTTCCTGTGCAATCACTGAGTCCGGCCCGGTTTTCCACACATGCTGGTGTGGCTTGAAGGTTTGCCCCTCCCTGAGATTCAGCGCCGAACATTGCAGGAATTGCTCGGCCGGGACCAGATCCAGCCTGCCTTCCTTCATTTCCGATTTCCTGAACACCATATGCAACAAGGTGCCGGGCTTGCAACGGGAAAAAATCTTGTCCATTCAAAAGTTCTTGTATCAACCCTGGATAAGCTGCTGTTTTACCAGCGATCCATCCAACGCGAAAGCGAATACTGTATTTGGCTCAGGGTAGCCCAGCTTTTTGCCGGATACTCGGGAAAATATCCCGACTCCCGGTTCAGGGACTGATACATCTGCTGGTGACAGTTTTGGGTCACGGCCAAATTGGTATGATCGTTTTCACTTCGCCGGTTTTGAGCCAGTGCGCACATTCCGGGGTCAGGTGGCGGGCCGCGATGTCATCGGCTTTCTGCACTTCGGCTGGGGTCAGCACGTCCTTCCAGCGCCCATTGGTGCCCTTGTTGACGAAACTGCTGCCGCCGCCCTTGAATACTGCGTCCATCATTTCAAACCTGGAGGCTTGCTGTTTCATGTAATCCAGCGAGCAATGTTCAAGAATCTGCGGCCAGTTCGCCTCATCCACGGCAATGCCCAGAAAACCGGCAATTCGGCTGATTTCAGCCCTGGTATTTGCGCGCAGATTGTTGAAATGCACCAGCAGCACATTGGGCAGCTGACGAATGTTCCACCACGATTGCACGTTACTCCAGAACGGCCAGAACTGGCCGGCGTCGGTATCGAGGAATTCATGGTAGTAGGCGCGGATGTCGTCCACCGGCGGCAATAGCGGCGGCCCCACCAGCCCCGGTGTATTGTTGAACATCTCGTAAGCCTGTGGCGTGAAATGCGTATGGTGGTGATGCATGCTCCAGACCACGTCGCGGGTATCACGGGCGATGTAGATGTATTTGGCCGCGGGTGAAAACACCAGCGCATCCACTGGCAGATGGGTTTTGATGAAGCGGCGATGCTGCTGCGCTTCCAGTTGTTGGTAAACTTCCTCTTTCGGCATCACCCGCAGATCCAGCCACGGTGACGCCGAGAATGCAAAATCGGTGTTGGCGCCATTGCTCACCAGTTGGCCAAGGATCTGCTGCATCCAGGTGGTACCCGACTTGGCCCAGGTGCCGATCACGATGTCATCGTCACGAAACCGGAAGTCGTCCCAGCGGGTGGAATCCATGTGGTGGTTGTGGATATCGCGGGTTTTCTTCGGCCATGCAAACGTAGTGCTCACGCTTTGCCCCCTCAAGTTTGCTATTTCTTCTGCTGCAACCTGCAACCATGCGCATCACGCACCACATAACCACCGGTGGGCTCATTGAAGTGACTGCCTATGATGTAGGTGTCGCTGTTGGCCACTTTGTTGACGAAACCCACGCGGGTCTGTGCAGCCTGATCCTTGTCCATGTCGAAACGGGCCGGATCGCCCGGCAATTCAAGCTGGATCGGGTGATGCATCATGTCGCCGGTGACAATGGCGCGTTCGCCCTTTGATTCGATGCAGATGCTGACGTGGCCGGGCGTGTGGCCGGGTGTTGGCATCAGAGTAAGTTCGGGACAGATCTTGTGATCGGGCTCGATCAGGTCAACCAGACCGGCATCCAGCACCGGCTGAATTGCATCCGACATGTGATTGAGATCGTGATAGCCGTGCGTTTCGTTCAGCATCTGCCAGTGCGCATATTCCTTGCGCCCAAACAGGTAGCGCGCATTGGGGAAGGTGGGCACCCACTTGCCGTTGACGAGATGGGTGTTCCAGCCAACGTGATCGAAATGCAGATGTGTGCACAGCACCGTATCGATGTTTTCCGGCTTGAAACCGGCATGGGCGAGATCGGCGAGGAAGCTGGTCTGCATGTTGGTGAACACCGGGAACTCGCGCTGGCGGTCGTTGCCGATGCAGGTATCCAGCATGATCTGCCGTGTTTTGGTACGCATCACAAAACACTGGAACGAGATCAGCATCTTGCCTTCCTTCGTTGCGTAGTGCGGAATCAGCCAGGGATAGGCCTGCACGGTGGCCGGAGTGGCATCCGGCAACAGCATCGTGATGTCGTCTTCCCACGCGTTCACTTCCACCAGGCGTGTGATTTCAACGTCGCCGATCTTCCAGGTGCGCATATGTTCGATGGCCATGGCTTGGTCCCCTGTTCTTGTTATGGATTGACGGAAAGTAGCATATCTGCCGCCTTTTCCGCGATGGCGACAACGCTGGCATTGGTATTGGCACCGACCAGCTGCGGGTAGATTGAGGCATCGGCCACCCGCAGACCTTGCAGTCCATGCACTTTCAATTCGTGGTTCACCACGGCATCCGCATCAGGACCCATGCGGCAGGTGCAGCCCGGGTGATGCACGGTGGCAAGTGTGTTGCGCACATAGCCTTCAAGTCCGGCATCGCTCTGCACTGACTTGCCCGGCAAACGCTCATGGGCTTGAAAAGGCTGGAAGCCGGCTGACCCCAGAATACTGCGTGCCAGCTTCAAACCGGTGACCAGTGTATCGATATCTTTTTGTGCAGAACCAAGGGCCGGATCAATCAATGGTTGCGACAGCGGATCATTGCTGCCCACTTTTACAGTTCCGCGACTCTGCGGATACAGGCAAACCAGGCTGATTGCATAACCGTGACCAAGCGGCAACGGAAACGGTTTGACATTGCGACGCGCTGGTTGAAACACCACCTGCATGTCAGGCCGGTCAAGTCCACTTTGCGTTTTTATGTAGGCATTGGTCTCGAACAGGTTGCTGCCCAGCGGGCCGGTGCCAGCCACCAGATATTCCAGGCCATTCCACAGATCACGGGCGGCGGCGCGCCATGACAAACCGTAGGAAGCGCTGTCCCTGGTATCCATTGCGACATAGGTAGCCGGATGATCTGCCAGATTGCGACCAACGCCTGGCAACTGATGTTGCGGTTTGATACCTGCCCGTTCCAGCTCGGCACTGTCACCGATACCGGAATGCAGCAGGATGTGCGGGGAATGGAAAGTGCCGGCACTCAGCACGACTTCGCGCTCTGCACGCAAGGTTTGCACACCTTGCGCCGTCTGGATTTCCACACCTGTTGCAATGCCGTTCTGCAACAGAATCCTGCGTGTCATGGTGTTGGTGAGCACAGTCAGGTTCTTGCGCTGCAACACCGGCCGCAGATACGCGCTGGCAGTCGACACACGACGACCGTTGGCGATGGTGCCCTGCCGGTAGCCATAGCCTTCCGGTTCAGCCACATTGAAATCTTCACAGTGCGGGAAACCGAGTTCACTCATGCTGCGATTGAATATTTCGCACAGGGAATTTGGCCGCTTGATGAAATTAACCGCCATCGGCCCGCCAGTGCGGTGCACTGAAGAATTGCCATAGTGCTCGTTGTGTTCCGACCGCAAAAAATACGGCAACAATTCCTGATAGCTCCAGCCGTGGTTGCCGCGTGCGGCCCAGTCATCGTAATCGCGCGCCGGTCCCCTGTAGTAGGCCATGCCGTTGATCGAACCGCTGCCACCCACCACCTTGCCACGCGGCAACGCAATCACGCGATTGTTGAGCGCAGCTTGCGGCGTGGTGGTGAGCCCCCAGCCAAAGCGTTCGCTCATGATGGCGGCGCCCACTGCTGCCGGAATGCTGATGTACGGATGCTGCTCGGAACCACCGGCTTCGATCAGGCATACACGATGCGCAGGATTCTCCGAAAGCCGCGCCGCCAGCACGCAGCCGGCAGTGCCGGCACCGATGATGAGGTAGTCGTAGGTTGGTGTTGCAGAAGTAGTCATTGAGACTAAACAGCCTTGTTCTTGTTGGTGGCGAGTATAGCCAATTATCAGTCACTGCGATTTCGGTGAATAATAAGTTTGACTTGTCAAGCATTACTCTATAGAGTGCGATGCAGCTAGAAAAACCGGCTCATATTTACTTTCCCTTCGTAGCAATTCCCAAATTCTCCGTTTAAAAAGTTTCATATCCCAGTAAGTTTTTAGCTACAACCAAGCCTTATCAACGTTATCTATATATTATCGATAAACGCTCGACCAAGGCTTACCCATGTTTATTAAATAGGTTATTCAAATGTCAAATAAAGTATCCGGAACCGTCAAATGGTTCAACGAAGCCAAAGGTTTCGGTTTCATCGCCCAATCTTCCGGCCCAGATGTGTTCGCACATTTCAGCGCCATCTCCAGCCCGGGTTTCAAAACCCTGGCCGAAGGCCAGAAAGTTGAGTTCACCGTAGTACAGGGCCAGAAAGGCCCACAGGCCGAGAACATCGTAGCTCTGTAAGCCACGATTTCCGGTCCGGAAAAAAGCAAGCTTCGGCTTGCTTTTTTTATGAACGGGAAAAAGCTCCATTTACTGGATCTTTGCGCGGAACCGGTGGAACTGCTTCGAACGCCGCAGGCGCTTCTGGTTTTGCAAAGTCTGGCCAATAATAGACCGATGTCAATTCTGCCAACTTGAACCAGGTACTACCGATGGAATTCAAAGACACCCTCGCTGCCCGCAATGCAAGCTTTCCACTGCAAGGCCACTATGAGCCCAAATACCGGCCCGTGGTCGACGCCTTTGTTGAAAATTTCTTGGTAGAAGATGAAGTTGGTGCCGGTGTCAGCATCATGGTGCAGGGCAGGACCGTGATTGATCTGTGGGGCGGCTGGCGCAACAGTGCAATGTCTACACCGTGGGATGCAGCAACCACTGTGTGCATGATGTCGGTGGCCAAGGGAGTTACCGCCATCTGTTTCAACATGCTGATCGAGCGTGGCTTGATTCATCCCGGTGACCCGGTCATCAAGTATTGGCCCGAGTACGGTCAGAACGGCAAGCAGAAGACACTGGTGCGGCACTTCCTCGACCACACTGCCGCAGTGCCGGTGCTGACCACTGACAAACTCTGGCCCGGCGCGATGTTTGATCGCGAAGCCATGATCCACGCCCTCGAAATACAGGAGCCATTGTGGGAGATAGGCACCAAGGCCGCCTACCACGTGCATCACCAGGGCTTTCTGCTGGGCGAACTGATGCGTCGCGTCACCGGCATGACGGTGGGCCCGTTCCTGCGCAAGCAGATCACGGATCCACTCAAGGCCGAGTATTACATCGGCCGCATGAGTGCCGCCGAACAGGCGACTGTTGCGGAAGTGATGCCCAACATGAATGCGCGCCTGTTCGCTGCCAAGGATCATGAAGACCAGACCTCGCTGCGCTCACTCGCCTTCAAACAGAATCCGCTTGAAGCGTGGGCAACCACCATGAACAGCTCAATCTGGAAGACCTGCGAAATCGCCAGTGGCAGCGGTCATGGCAATGCGCGCGGCGTGGCGAAGATTTATGGCGCGCTCGGCAACGGCGGCTCGCTGGATGGCGTGAAACTGATGGGCAAGCCCGGCATCGAGGCGATGATTGTTGAACAGCACAACCAGACGGAAGCGCTGCAGGATCGCCCCTATCACCAGGCACTCGGTGTTCTGCTCAACACGCCGGAAGCGGTGTTCATGGGCCCCAACCTGCGCAGTTTCGGCCACCATGGTCTCGGTGGTTCCCTCGGCTTCTGCGATCCGGATGCCGGCATCGGCTTCGCCTATTGCTGCAACAAGATGCATGCGGTGGGCACCAACGGACCACGGGCCGCACGCTTGATCAATGCGTTGTACGGCTGCGGCTAACCCGCCGAAGAAGCACCGCCATCGACATTGAAGATTTCACCATTGACGAAGCTGGCCTCCTTGCTTAGCAGGAACGCAATGGCGTTGTTGTTGTCTTCATAGGTGCCGATGCGGCGCAGCGGATTTGAAGCGGCGCGTTTTTCGTACACCTCTTTGGTGTTGAGGCCGAGCGCACCTGGCGTCGGAACCGAGGCCGGCGATACTGCATTCACACGGATGCCTTTTGGTCCAAGTTCGGCGCCCAGCACTTTGGTCAGCACAGTCACTGCGCCTTTCACTGCGCTGTAGGCAGAGGTGTTGGGATAGCCACGATGCGCCACCGGCGACGACATGTTGATGATGCTGGCACCACGTTCCTTGTCGTAATGTTTCAGCAAAGCCTGCGCCGACCAGAATGGCGCCTTGATACCGACCGCCAGCATTGCCGTCAGCCGGGCATCCTCCACCTGCTCCACCGGGCAGTAATGCAGAATCATCGCATTGTTGATGATGGCGTCGATGCGGCCGCCCTTGCTGGCAAAGTCGTCGGCTACCTGCAGGAAGGTGGCCTGATCAGCCAGGTCACCCACGTAGGCATGGGCCTCATAGCCCTTGGCTATCAGATCAGCCACGGTAGCGGTGCAGGTGGCAGTATCAATATCGGCCACGCCGACAATGGCGCCACAGGCCGCCAGATGCTCGGCCAGATGCTGGCCCAGGCCGCGGCCGGCGCCGGTGATGAGAATGTAGTGCTGGCTTAAGTCAGGTTTCATTATTGTTGTCTCCCGTTGATCTTGTATGATGCCCATACTAGTGAATTCACCTTCACGATAACAACATTCCCGTCAACTTTGCCTCACTATCAGGAGCCCGCATGTCCACCGATTCCCGCAAAGCCCTCCGCGCCCTTGGCCTGAAAACCCGCACCGAAGTGCTGGGCCAGAAATACGTCGATGCCGCCATGAACAACCGCAATGCCTTCAACAGCGGCCTGCAGGAATTGCTGAACGAATACTGTTGGGGCGCCGGCTGGAACGGCCCCGGCCTCAGCCGCAAGGAGCGCAGCCTGATCAATCTGGCGATGCTGACCGCGCTCGGCAAAACCCATGAAGTGGCCACTCATGTGCGTGGCGCCAAGAACAACGGCCTCACCAATGACCAGATTGCAGCAGTGTTGCTGCAAACTGCGGTGTACTGTGGTGTGCCTGCCGCGGTGGACAGTTTTCGCGCTGCCAATACCGTGATCCAGGAGTGGGATGCCGAGCATGCCGTCAAAGCCGCAGCACCTGCCAAAGCCCCGAAAAAAGCCAAGAAGAAGTAACACTGCATGACGATTTCGAACATCACTCCGCCGGCAACAATCGGCTTCATCGGCCTTGGCAACATGGGCTACCCCATGGCCAAACTGCTGGCTGCTGCCGGTTATAAACTCTGCGTCAGCGATCTCAACGCCGAGGCTGTAAAAAAGTTCTGCGCTGAAACCGGCGCGCTCGCTTCGACCAGGCTGTCCGATCTGGGCCAGCAAAGTCGGGTTGTAATCACGATGCTGCCTGACGGCAAAGCCGTGCGCAAAGTGTTGATGGAACCGGATGGAGTTGTAAGCACCCTGCAGAAAGGCGCGATATTGATCGACATGAGTTCCAGTTCGCCAGTCGACACCCGCGTGCTGGCGCAGGAATTGAAAATCAAGGGCTTTGAGATGATCGATGCCCCGGTATCCGGTGGCGTGGTCAAGGCAGTATCAGGTGGACTTGCCATCATGGCCGGCGGCGACAGTGCTGCCATTGCGGCTTGCCAGTCGCTGCTGGAAAAAATGGGCAAGGTGTTCGCCACCGGCGGCTGTGGCTCCGGCCATGCGATGAAGGCGATCAACAATTTCCTGTCGGCCACCACGCTGGCGATCACTTCCGAGGCGGTGATTGCCGGCGAAAAATTCGGGCTTGATCCCAAAGTGATGGTCGACATCATCAACGCCTCCACTGGCCGCAGCAACAGCAGCGAACACAAATTCCCCACCTTTGTGCTGCCGCGCAAATTCACTTCCGGTTTTTATCTGTGCCTGATGGCAAAAGATTTGCGTTTTGCGAAAGCGCTGGTGGATTCGGTGCAGGAGTCCAACATCTTCGTTGATGCCATCTCCAAACTGTATGACGACGCCGAAGCCAAACTGGGCCCGATGGCCGACAACATCGACATCCACCGTTATCTGGAACATCTCGCCGCCAAAGAGTAAACATGCCCACCCTGCAACCTTTCAAAGTCTACGCCATCCGCTATGCAACCGTAGCGCGCCATGCCAGCGAGAATTTCATCGGTGGCGATCCGCACGAGCGCGGCATGGACATGGATTATTTCGTCTGGGTGGCGATCAGCGACAGCAAGACCTGGGTGATCGACACCGGCTTCAACAAGGCTGCAGCCCAGAGACGCAAACGCAATTTCCTGCGTTGCCCTACCGAAGGACTCAAACTGCTGGGCGTCGATGCTGCCGGCGTGGAAGACCTGATCGTCACGCATTTGCACTACGACCACATCGGCAATTTCGATCTGTTCCCCAAGGCCCGCTTCCATCTGCAGGATGCCGAGCTCAGCTATGCCACCGGCCGCTACATGACCAAACCATTTTTCAGCGGGGCTTACGAAGTCGAGGAAGTGGTCGCGATGGTGCGCAATGTTTACGCCGGCCGCGTCAGTTTCCACGCCGGTGATGTACAGCTGGCCCCCAATATTTCCGTGCACCTGATTGGCGGCCATACCCAAGGCCTGCAATGCGTGCGCCTGTGGACTGCCTGCGGCTGGCTGGTACTCGCCTCCGATGCCAGCCACTACCTTGCCAACATGAACGAAGGCCGCCCCTTCCCCATCGTCGCCGAAGTCACCACCATGGTGGACGGCTGGGACAAACTGCGCTCACTGGCCGATGACTCCGCCCTTGTCATCCCCGGCCATGATCCGGAAGTGATGAAACGCTTCAAGGCCCCGTCTCCCGCAATGGAAGGAATTGTTGTTAGACTTGATCAGCAAGAATAATTACAGAGACTGCAAACCATGACACTTCCCGTCCCACCCAACTGCCCCCGCTCCGACATGGACATCTTCTGCATGGATGCCATTCTGCACCCCGACAATTATGACGTAGTGCTGCGCGAAATGGCGCCGGTGGTGTACCTCAACAAGTACGACATGTATGTGACCGGCCGCCACGAGCACAGCCAGAAAATTCTTGCCAATGACGACCAGTTCTCGGCGTTCAAACGCCCGTTCTTCGAACCCAAATCGGTACGCGCCGACATCCTGATCACCGACGACCGTCCCAAGCATCCGCGCGTGCGACGTCCGATCCAGCGCGCCATGTCACCCGCAGTAATGCGGGAAATGAAGGAGCAATTCACGGCAGAGGCGGAAAGGCTGGTGGCCGGAATCATGGCCAAAGGCACTGTTGAACTCGAAGGACGCCGCGACCTGGTCGGCAAATATGTGCTGAAAGTATTTCCCGATGTGATCGGCCTGCCGGCAGCAGGTCGTGAAAACCTGCTCGACTATGGTGATGTGGTCTTCAATACCTTCGGCCCCGAGAACGAGCTCTACCATCAAACCCTGTCCAGGGCCGGCCCGGTGCTGGAGTGGGTCGTGCAGGCCTGCAAACGCGAAAACCTGGCTCCCGGAATGATGGGCGTCAAAATGTACGAAGCAGCGGATACCGGTGAAATCACCCATGACGAAGCCATGCTGCTGGTGCTGTCGATCCTCTCGGCCGGCAGTGATTCCACCATCGTGTCGCTGATGAACACGTTGGCGGCGTTCGCCAAATTCCCGGAACAATGGCAGCATCTGCGCAACAATCCGGCCCTGATGCGCACCGTGCTGGAAGAAAGCCTGCGTTATGAATCCATCACCCGCTTCCTGGGCCGTGGCGTGATCAGTGATTTTGATATTGAAGGCGTGATCGTGCCGGCCGAAGCCAAGATTGGAGCCATGATGTATGCCGCTGGCCGCGACCCGCGCCGCTGGGACCATGCCGACCAGTTCGACATCACCCGTCAGGTGGTTGGTCACATCGGCTTTGGCACCGGTATCCATGCCTGTGTGGGCCAGTCAGTGGCACGTCTGGAAGCTGAATGTCTGTTTGGCGCCCTGGTCAAGCGGGTGTCCAGCATTGAAGTGCTGGGCGAAGCCAAACCCATCATCAATAATATTGCGCATGGCGCCTTCGGGTTACCACTGCGTTTGCATGCTGTGTAAAAGAACCCGCCGTCGCCGCTGAAGTACAGGGTGTTCAATGCGAAACAAAGCCATAAGCATACGACCAGCCATGCGTGGAGACTTCGACGCTATCGAAGCTGTGCACCAGGCTGCCTTTTCCGTGTCGGATTTCGGCTATAACGGCGAAGGACTGCTGGCGCGTCAGCTGCATGAGACAGGTGATGCAGTGGTATCACTGCTGGCTGAAGTCGAGGGAACTCCAGTTGGCCATGTTCTGTTCAGTCACATACGTGTGGAAGCTGATGGACATCCACTGGTAGCCGCCGCACTGGCTCCGCTCGGCGTGGTGCCTGAGTGGCAGGATCGTGGCATTGGCGCCGATCTGATCAAGGCCGGACTGGCTGCTCTCAAACCGCAGGGTGTACAGCTGGTTTTCGTAGTGGGCAACACCACCTACTACCCACGCTTCGGCTTCAAAGTGGAACTGGCCAAACCGTTTGACTCTCCTTACACCGGCCCGTATTTCATGGCGCTGTCGCTGGATTCAAATCTGCTTATCCCGGAAAAAGGCAGCGCCGAATTTGCGCCGGCCTTCGCCAACTTCTAGTCATCAACCGTATCCAGTACTGCCAGCGCCCGCGGCGTTCGAAGCGGCCTCACCAGAACAGCGCCAATTACTGACCAGTAGCATCATGTTCCGTTCATGAAAAAAAGAAGGGAGCCACGCGGGCTCCCTTCAGTGATTGGCAGTTCCATGGAACTGTCAAAAGACAGAGGCTGTTACTACGAAGCGGCTGTCGCTGCTTGCATTGTTACATATCCCGTATCCATCTGGAACTTACACATACCACTAGACATTGGATCACCTCCTTTACCTGCGTTGTTGAACATGGGTAAAGGCTAGCCAACGCCCATGTTGCTGTCAACGCATCCTCAACAAAATTTTGATTTTGCCTTTACTCCCATCTCTTGAGTTATCGGCCTTGAAGCCTGAACAACAACTAGCGTCCGGTTTTGTGTTTCAGTGCCAGCAGTGCAACCAGCGTTACCAGACCGGCTCCGCTCAGATAGTAGCCCACTGCTGCGATACCAAACCTGGCGGCCAGCGCGGTGGCGATATAGGGTGCCAGCGAACCTCCGAGAATGCCTGCAAAATTGAATGCCAGCGAAGCGCCCGTATAACGCACCGCAGTAGGGAAAGTATCAGCGAGGGCAGTGCCGAGTGGTCCATAGGTAAGTCCCATGGCTGCCAGGCCCAGCGACAGCATCAGCAACACACTGCCCTTGTCTCCGGCACTGAACAGCGATCCGAAGGCAAGACCGTACACGATGATTGCCAGCGTGGCAGCAATCAGCATGGGCATGCTGCCAATGCGCCCGGCTATCCTGGCAGACAATGGAATGCCAAGTCCGAAAAAAACCACTGCGATGATCTGCAGGATCAGGAAGTCCTGACGCACATAGCCGAGACTTTGCGTGCCATAGCTCAGCGTAAACACTGTCATCAGATAGAAGATCGCAAAGGTAGTAACAGCAGCCAGTGTCGCCAGCACCAGCACAGCAGCGTGGTCGCGCATTACGGTGATGAGAGGCACTTCCACGCGTTCGTTGCGATCCAGCGCTTCCTGGAAGGCTGGCGTTTCAGTGAGTTGCAGCCGCACATAAAGCCCGACAAATACCAGCAGCAAACTGGCCAGAAACGGAATGCGCCAACCCCAGCCGAGAAACTGCTTGTCATCCAGCATGGTGCCCAGCAACACGAACAAGCCGTTGGCAACAATGAAACCTATCGGCGCGCCCAACTGCGGGAACATGCCATACCACTCACGTTTTCCTGCAGGAGCATTTTCCGTGGCGAGCAATACTGCTCCACCCCATTCTCCACCCAAGCCTATGCCTTGCCCGAACCGGCACAATGCCAAAAGTGCCGGAGCCGCCACACCGATGCTGGCATAGGTCGGCAACAAGCCAATGCACACGGTGGAAAGTCCCATCGTCAGCAACGCCGCCACCAATGTGGCTTTGCGGCCGATGCGATCACCGAAATGTCCGAACACTGCCGAGCCAACCGGACGCGCCAGGAAAGCCAGCGCAAAAGTAGCCAGCGACTGCAAGGTGGCAGTGGCGGGATTACTGCCCGGAAAAAACAAGGCAGGAAACACCAGAACCGCAGCCGTGCCGTAGATGTAGAAGTCGTAAAATTCGATGGTGGTGCCGATAAGGCTGGCAAACAGGATATGACGATGATTCATGAGCTGGAGACAGGTTGTTCCTGGATCAGGTTTTTGATGCTGGCAAGCAGTGTAGCCGGCGAATAGGGTTTGGCAAGGAAGACAGCACGCTCCTGCATCAGCTCACTCAACGCCATTTCGTCGTTGGCATAGCCGGAAGTGAACAGCACCGGGGTGCCGGGGAACAGGCTCTGGAATTGTTCACCCAGCTTGATGCCACTGATGTCGCCCAGCACCACGTCCGTGAACAACAGATCAATCTTGCCGACATGCTGTCTGACCAGTTGCATGGCTCGCTCGCCGGAATCACATTCGATTACGTTGATGCCCATGCCCTGCAACACCAGACTGGCAAAACTGCGCACTTCATGCTCGTCTTCCACCACCAGTACCGTGAGTGGTCCGTAGCTTGCCAGGTCTGCATCGGTCAGGGTTTCGGCAACTTCGGCAGCCTTGGCAGTCGTGATTGGCAAATACAGTGTGAAACTGGTTCCAACATTGTGTTCGGAACGGAAAGTTATAGCGCCATTGCATTGTTTGATGATGCCGTAAACAGTAGCCAGACCGAAACCGGTTCCGCGCTCACCCTTGGTGGTGAAGAACGGCTCAAATATCTTGCTTTGCACGTCCATGCCCATTCCGATGCCGTTATCGCTCACCTCCAGCCTGATGTAACTGCCTTTCTCCAGATTGAGCTGGCCAGCTTCTTCGGCATTGATCTGACAATGTCCGGTGGCAATCTGGAACTCGCCTCCGCCAGGCATTGCGTCTCTGGCATTGGCAACCAGGTTCATCAGCACCTGATGCAATTGGCCAGAGTCAGCCATTGTCATTACCGGCTCTCTGCACAAGAAAGTATGCAGGGTTACTTTTTCGCCCAGCAGGCGGCGGAACATGGACGCCGAATCCGCAATGATCCTGTTCACATCAAGCGGCTCCATTTTCACCATGCGACGACGGCTGAATGTCAGCAACTGGTTGGTGAGTTCCCCTGCACGCGAACAGGCGTGGTTGATTTCCCTGTAGACGTTGATCTGCTGGTCATCCTGTGCGGCATTTTGCAGCAACAGTTCGCTGTAGCCGTTTATCACGGTCAACAAATTATTGAAATCGTGGGCAATCGCGCCGGAAAAGCGGCCAATGGATTCCAGCCTTTGCGAATGCTGCAGTTGCTGCTCCATGAGTTCCTTTTCCTTGGCAATGCGCTTGCGTTCAGTGATATCGACCAGCGTCACCTGCAGGAGCAGGTCATTGCCAAAAATGATTGGCACCATATGGGTTTCGGCATCCCATAGCGTGCCGTCGGGGCGTTGCATCAGCCAGTCGGTGACCAAAGGCTTCCTGTCTGATTTCAGCCGCTCATGCACGGCATCCATACATTCACTGGTTGTACGGCCGTCAGGCTGGACCGGGGCTGAAACGGCCAGTGGAGTCTTGCCAATCAGCTCCTCGACTTTCTGGAAGCCCATCAAACGCACGGCAACATTGTTGACATCGACAATTTTCCGGATATCCAGATTGAAGATGACTTCCGCAAACTGTGATTGGGAGAATATCTGGTTCCGTACCTGTTCCGACTGTCTCACTTTTCGTTGCAGGAGGTTGGTCCTTGCGTAAGCCAGCATCAGCGCCCCGGCAACCAGGAACATCAGCAGTGCCAGTGCGCCCCGATGCTGCTGCACAAACTGGCTGACGGTAACCTCGCCGTATCCGGCAAATGGCGCCACCTTCAGTTCTTTCATCAGGTCGGCCACCGCATCATATTCAAGCGGTGCAGTAAAACTGCCGACATTGATGGCTTTGGCCTCTTCACTACCGGGCTTTATGGAAAGCAGGGCAATCATCAGGCGTGAAACCAGGCGTTCGTCATCCATGTCAACCTGGGCAAAAGCGACTTCAGGATAGATGCGAGTGCTGAAATCCACCGGGTACCTGGCGTCGCTGTACGGATTCGGCAGCTTCAGCACACGCAGTGGCACCGCGCATTCGCCACGGTAATGCTCGAAAAAGCTGGTAGGCAAGACGCCGATTTCGGTGTTGCCGTTGCACACGCCATTCACTATGTCCTGATAGGAAAAATCGAAGTTCAATGCGGCAAAATCGTTTTCAGTGATGCCGATATCGTGCCATTCACGCAAGGCTGCCAGCCAGCCGCCCAGGGCCAACCGCGACAATGCTCTTACCTTGTGCCGGCGCGCATCGCCCAAAGTCTGCAAATCAAGGCGGTCTGCGCGCACGAAAACAGAGCTGGCCAGCCATGGAAACATCCGGCCATTCACCTCCTGGGTTACTGTTGCTATCGGACGCAACTGGTGACGCTGGTAAAGCTGGACGTAGGCTACCGGTGTGACAAACGCGAATTGCACGGAGCGGACATCGACGGCAGCAATCATGGCGTCGATGGAGTCATAGGTGATTACATTGAAATGGTAACCAGGGATCTGGCTGTCGAGATAGTTGCTGAATATCGTGGTGTTGCCACTTCCGCTCAATCCGATCTGGCCACCCACAAATCCGATATTGAGGGTTTGCGGGTTGAGGTTTTGCGTTTGTACACTTTGCGCTTGTACACTTTGCGCTTGTACACTTTGCGCTTGTACACTTTGCGCTTGTATAACAGTGGCTGTCAGGCAACAGACCAATGCAAGCACTTGCAGGCAGCATTTCAATACAGGATTTTTGTAATCTGCCCGCATGCGGATCAATCGCGCTGGTGGAACTTCATGAAATGGATGTTCATTCGGCAATTTCAGCACTGAGGATCATGGTAGGTTTTTGATCGAGCGAATTCAAATAGGTTTCACCATTCTTCCACAACCGGTCCTGGTCCAGTCCCATGCCAGGCTCACCCACTTCAGCAAATCTTTCTACAACGTCCATGCCACTGACAACCTTGCCAAAGGTCGTGAAGTTGTACATACGGGCGGCAAGCCGGTTGTTTTCGGTGTAATTGATAAACACCTGGGTGGCGTTGGTATCCGCACCTGCCTTGGCAAAAGCAAGAGTGCCACGCTCCAGTGCGAACAATGAAAGATCATCCTTGAAATAGCTGTTTTCCCGGGCCTTGTACGGTTCCCGCCAGTTTATGCCGAACTGGGCCACGAAACCCGGAACCACCCGCGATACCGGTGTGTTGTTGTAGAAGCCGGATTTTACCAGCTCAAGAAAACGTTGCGCGGCGTTGGGAGCGGCGGCCGGATAGACCTCAATCCTGATTTCACCTGCGGTAGTACGCATGCGAACGGTTTTTTTGTCCTTGAGCAGTGGCACCTGCGACTCAAGACCCGGCAATGGATTCAGGGCCGGCGCGACAGCAACTGTTGCTGTTGCCGGCGCTTTGGCTTCAGCTGCCTGCAATGGCTGTGACCCGGCACTGAACAACAGGCCGGCAAGCCACAGGCCAACAAGGAACTGCAAGGTAAGCTTGGTGTGAACGATCATGTCCAGTACTCCGGCGCCGGCAACTATGCCTGTATGCTGGCAAAGAGAATACCAGAGTAACCCGCAGCTTCCAGCCAATCAGTCCCGATGAGCCGGAAAATTTGCCGAACTGCCCATGTACCAGGGACTCAATCGTGCAAACGATCCCAGATCCCGGCAAAAAGCTGATGGTTCTCGGTGAACAACTGCAACAGGCGCGGGTCATAATGGGCCTTGGGATTGATGCGCTCATCACCCACAGTCAGAATCTGCACGGTCTTTTCATGACTGAAGCCGCTCTTGTAGGGCCGCGATGACCGCAACGCATCATACACATCGGCGATTTGCACAATGCGGGCAGACAGCGGGATTTCCTCACCCTTCAAGCCGGATGGATAACCGGTGCCATCCCATCTTTCATGATGGTGGTGGGCTATTTCTGCACCCATCGTCAAACGTGCGGATGCAGACAGTATCTGGAAGCCGTAAACGGTGTGCTGGTCCATTTCCAGACGTTCATCCGGGTTCAGCGGCCCCTGCTTCTTGAGCACAGCCGCATCGACACTCATTTTTCCGACGTCGTGCAATTGGGCGCTATAACGGATTTCATCACACCATGCTTGCGGCATGCCGGCCAGGCGGGCCAGCTCGTAACTGTATTCGTTGACGCGGACGATGTGCTGCCCGGTTTCCTCATCATGAATCTCGGCCGCCCGTGCCAGCAGCCTGATCGACACCTGGAATGCCTCTTCGGTTTCATGGTGCAAATCGATGATCTGTTGCCGCTGCAAAGCCAGCATGCGATTGCGTTCGCGCAGGGTGCGGTTCTTCTGTTCTATGCGTTCAAGCATCATTGCGCGCTCGATCGAACCACCGGCCACCCTGGCAATGGGGGTGACCAGCTTGATGAACTCTCGCGGAAACGGAGTGGGCGACTTGCGTTTGTCCGGCCGGCAATTGATCAATTGCACCACGCCGATGATGCGATCCTGGTAATTGCGCAACGGAAAACACAACATCGACTTCGTGCGATAATCACTTCTTTCAAAACGCGGGTCAAAACTGTAGTTGCTGCCGGACGGAATCCGGTAGACATCATTCAACAACAGTATGTCTCCGGTCTGGGCCACATGCCCGGCGATGGTGCCCTTGCCCACCGGAATGTCAAAGTCGGATTTCTTGAGCTTGACCGTATCATTCTGCAGACACACGGGTTTCAAATGGCGTTTGCCGCGGGTATTGTGAAGTATGAAGATGGTGCCGGCCTCGGCCTTGGTCATGTTGCGACTTATTTGCAACAGACTGTCCAGCAATGCCTCAACGGATTGCTTGCCCTGAGCCTCCATGAACTCGAGAAATTCCAGCACCTTGTCAGTAACAGACACTCTTTTTTACTCCCATGTTCTTATTCTCATGGATCTGCCAGCGGTAACTGCATATTGCTGGCAAAATTGGCACAAGCAGCAAAGCGAGGCAATCAGTAGCCTGTGAACAGTACCGAAGATTCAACCCCTGAACCCGGCCCGGACCAGGCGCTCCTGCCTGCCCAGGATGTGCTTCCCGAAAAATACACGATGTTCAGCAACCGGCTGCTCAAAGTCTGGCAGCATCGTCGCCGCAAGGCCAGACAACAGAATGTGGACTGTTACCGTTTGTATGATCTGGATCTGCCGGAATTCCCGCTCTGCATCGATCTGTATGAAAACCACGTGCATGTGGCGGAATATCGGCGCAACCATTCACTGACTGAAGCAGAACATCAAAGCTGGCTGACGAACAGCTGTTTTTGCATCAGCAGGGTGCTGGGCATTCCGGTAGACAACATCCACGTCAAGCAACGTAATGTGATTGCCGACCGGCGTGACCAGTATCGTCATGATGACAAGGGTGGCACCCAGCTGATAGTAAGCGAACACGGTGCCCGTTTCCTGCTTAATTTGACTGATTATCTGGATGTGGGCCTCTTTCTCGACCACCGTCCCACCCGACAACTGGTGCGAGCCCAAAGCCGTGGTCTGGTGGTACTCAACCTGTTTGCCTATACCGGCTCGTTTTCAGTCAACGCCGCACTGGGGGGCGCCAGCAGGGTGCTGACGGTGGATTTGTCCAACACCTATCTCGATTGGGCCAGGGAGAATTTCAGGCTCAATCACCTGGCCGTGAACGCAGCAGATTTCATCGCCGCCGACGTAATGGCGTGGCTGCCGACAGTACCGGCCGCCAGCGTGGATCTGATCGTGTGCGATCCTCCCACTTTCAGCAACAGCAAGAAGATGCAGGGTGTGTTTGATGTACAGCGGGATCATCCGGCGCTGCTGAATGAATGCCTGCGTCTGTTGAGACCGGGCGGGAAAATCTATTTCAGCACCAACAACCGCAAATTCCGCCTCTATGATTTGCATCTGCAGACCACTGACATCCAGGACCTTACCCGCCAGACCACTGGCTTTGATTTTGAAGGCAAACTGGACCGCCAGTGTTTTCTGCTGCGACGGACAGCCCCACTGACCCCGCCACGCTCCTCGCCATGGCCGCAAATGGATTGAATACCGGATTTGAGGCAGAAGTTTCCCAGTCTCCTGAAGCCTGGTCATACGGCCGCCTATAGCTGCGGCCGTTTGCCCTGTTTGGGCAGCGTAATCACGGTTTGATCACTCTTTGATTCAGTGCGAATGCCGAGCACGTCTACGTCTCCCGGCAGCTTGAAGGTGCGGGCAAACTGACGCGTTTGCAGCGACTGCAAGCGGTTACCCTGATTCTGCTTCTGCTGCTCGACCGTCACCTTGCCTTCCACCGTCAGATCACGCCCCTTCACAGAGGTGTTGATTTCGACCTTGCTGCCCTTTGGAATATTGATGGTGACCTGATAGCTGTCAGCATTCTCCCTGAAAGCAAATTCAGGATCGTCGCCGAAACCCATGCTGCTGCCGAATCCGAACCCGCGCCGGAACGGATCCAGGTCAAACGGGGAGACTCCTGATTCGTCAATACCCAGTCCGGACAACAGGTCCTGCATGTGCTTGTGCATTTCCTGCTGCATTTTCTGCATGTCGGCGAAGGGATCCTGGCCGCCCCAGAACGGGTCGATAGCTGATGGAGGGCTTACTGGTGAAGGGCCTTGTGGAGCCAGCGGAGAATTCTGCTGCAGTGGTGCAGCAGTAACCGGAGGTGGTGCCAGCGGTGCCGTGTTGGACGGCGCAGCGGCAGACTGTAAAGTGCTCTGACTAGCCAACTGTTGCTGCAACGCGACGACTTGCTGTTGCAACTGGTGCGTATTCCAGCTTTGCCAGCCCAACAAGCCCACTGCTGCCACCGCCAGAGCGGATGCCAGTACAACGGTGATTCTGGTTTGCATAGGTCCTCCTCAATAACCATGGATATGCAGCTCCTTAGATCATTGCTGAGGCAAAATATTTCAACGGGAAATTGTGAAAAAATCGTAAAAATAACCGTGAGCGATGAACTACCACGTCCACTGGTATGCGAGATAACACGAAAACTTGTTGGTCAAACTGGTATTGGTCAGTCCCCTGCCGGCGGAAAACAACAAATGGTTATGTTCATCAAAGTTGTAGGTGCCGCCCAGATTGAAACCGTTGCTGGCACCTGCTCCGGGCACCTGCTCGGTACTATGGAACAGTTCACCGCCCAGGCTCAGATGTTCCGAAATTTCCCGCTGCAATTGCCAGCCGAACAGCCAGTGGTTGCTGAAGCCCTCGGCGCGGTTGAACCAGTAACCTCCCCCGCCGTAGCTCTGCCACTCTCCCCATCTTTTTTGCAGCCACACAGGCAGAAACAGCTGGGTAGCACCATTGCCCAGCCCTTTCCCGGCATCTCCGGTATGGGTGATGACCAGCGGGAAAATTCCTGCCATTGGTGTGCTGCCGGTTTCTTGCAGAAAGCGGTATTTGACGCCGAGTTCGACATCACCCAGACCACTCTGGCGAGGCATGTTGTCACTGCGGTTGAATACGTAGGGAACGATGAAATGGAGCTGCACATCAGGTGCCGCACCATAGTTGTATTCAAGCTGCGACAACGTACCACTGGTGCCGTCAGCAGTGTGTGTCTGCTGGGATGCGATGTATAACTCGTGATGCTGGTACTCGACCGGCTCCGGATCATCTGTAATGAACGGCGGACCGGCCATGACCAGGCCAGCAGCGAAACCAGGCGCAATGGCAGACCAGCGCGCAACTTTTCCGGGACGGAATGACTTCACGGGTAACAACCACAGGTAACAACAAGGGGTTATGAATGGTGCGGACGGAGAGACTTGAACTCTCATACCGTGAGGTGCTGGAACCTAAATCCAGTGCGTCTGCCAGTTTCGCCACGTCCGCATTACAAGGGGGGATTATAGCCGTTTATTTGCCGGCTTTTTATTTGCCAACTTTCTGTTGCAGCGCATTAATGCTGTTTTGCAAGCCGGCGATGGTCTGGTTCATCTGCAGACGAAAGACATTGATCGACTCGATATCCTGCTCGGTACCATGCAGACGCTTCTCCGTATCCGCCTCCACCTTGTTCATGGCTACTTTGACGCGGTTGAGATCGGCATTGAGCTGGGTCAGCTGCTGCCCCAGATTATCCATGCCTGCTGAATTGCGAACCAACTGGTCGATTTTCGTCTGTGCGCTTGCCAGCTGGGTGTTGTGCTGGTTGAGCTGGGTGCCCTGGCTGGCAACGGCGGTTTGCAGATCCGTGGCGGATTTCTGCACCACGGTTACAGCCGCGCTCAGTTTTTCGACTTCAGCCCGCATGGTATTGCGCGCAGCCCACAGTTTGTCGATTTCGGCAAAATTGGAATCCACTTTCTGCAACAAACCCATCGCCGATTTCCTGGTGGTTTCATCCATCTGGTTGAGCGTACCTTCCAGCGAGATGATGCGATTGGTGGCGGACAGTAGCTCAGCCTTGGTCTGCTCGCCCTGCTGATAGAAATAATAGCCGGCCCCGCCGCTGGCACACATGCCGAGAAACAGCAGCACCAGGAAAAAAATGACGGTGCCACTGGTGCCCCCACCCGTACCTTCCGGGGCAGAATCGCCGCGCGGCGGCTGGGAAGTGCCCCGTTTCTGTTTGCGGTGGAATACCAGCTCGTCACGTTCTGGCACGAGGCTGGGGATGTTGTCGATGTCGTCTTGATTTGAGCTCATGGCTGCAAATTATACGGATTCTTGCGCGGTGAAACAGCGGTTTTTTGGATTTTTTCCGGCATTTGCCGGCAGATCAATCCTCATATGTTTTCATCGTTGTCGCCGGTCAGGGACTGTTTCTGCAGCATCCGGTAACCAAGCGCGCTTATCAGCGCAAGAATCACGAACTGGATCAGCCGGTCTATCATCATCACCGCCAAAAGCTGCACTTTCGGCAAATGCAGATCGGCCAGCAATTGCCACAGTACCAGCTCTCTCACACCAAGATTGGAAGGGGTCAATGCAATGATCAGCGACAGATTGGCAACCACCGCCATCAACAGCAGATAGGCGACCGGCACCTCCAGTCCATAGACCGAACACAACACCCCCAACACCATTGCCTGCAATGGAATATTCAATATGGCTTGCAGGTTCAACTGCCAGATTTCACGCCAGTTGGTGGCTGTAATCACGGCCTTGATGTTGCCAAGCCAGCGCTGCAGCGGCAAAGGCAGCCAGCTCAGCTCTGCCAGCACAAACAGCAGCACCACCACGGCGGCCACCACCAGCAACGTGCCGAGCACCAGCAACCAGTGCACCCACGGCAGCTGTATTTGGTAGCGCAGTTGCCAAACAAGTCCGAACAACAGCCCAAAACAGGCATTACCGGCCAGAGCCAGCAGACTGACCCAGCCTTGCAGACCCAGACTGACGCTGGGTGAGAGCCCATAGTGTTGCTGGTAGAACCACAGCTTGCCGCTGTAATAACCAGCCCGCAGCACGGTGACATAGCCAAGAATGGAGGCGTAGGCATTGATGACCAGCATCTCGGTCAGGGTCGGCCTGGTGCCGCGCCGCCATTGCACCTGGCAGGCCATCAGCGCATTGAGCCAGTAGCAGCCGAGATAACCCGACACCACCCACAGCCATTGCCAGAGGGAGATTTTGGCAGTCAACGCCAGGGTATCGCGGTTGTACCAGCAAAACCCTGCCGCAAACACCAGGATCGCCAGCAGCAGGAAGCGTTTCAGCAAACGGGCAATACGGGACATCTACGATTCCTTGGGCCGAAATCTGGACAGTTACAGGGTGGGGCGATGAAGACCCCGCTAGTATTCGGGCGTTGGCGCGGGGCCGCAAGCCCTGCGCTGCTATGATAGAGTCAGCCCGTCATCCTCCAGGGCAGCAACATGATCCACATTTTCATCGGCACCAAGGCCCAGCTGATCAAGATGGCACCGGTCATGCGCGTGTTGCAGGATCGTGGCCATGAGTACAACTTCATCTACAGTGGCCAGCACCGCGACACTGTCGACGACATTCTTGCCAACTTCGGGATCAGCAAGAAACCGGATGTTACGCTATACCATGGCCGTGACATCACCGGCATCGTGCAGATGGGCAAGTGGGCATTCGGCATCGTACGCAAATATTCCTCGGCTGAACACGCCGGCGAACTGTTCCGCAATGACAAGAACGGCATTGTGCTCAATCATGGTGATACTTTTTCCACCCTGCTTGGGTCGTGGCTGGCCAAACGTCATGGCCTCAAGAGCGCACATGTGGAATCAGGCCTGCGCTCGCACAATATCTTCCACCCGTTTCCGGAAGAACTGACACGACTCGCCACATTCCGGCTTTCCGACTATTTCTTCGCTCCCGGCGAATGGGCCCTGGCCAATCTGGCCGGCTACCAGGGCGTGAAAATCAACACCGGACACAACACTCTGAGTGATGCCTTGCGCCACACCTCGCAATTGACCGCAGCCTCACGAGCGCCTGGCTACGGGCTGGTATCGATACACCGGTTTGAAAACATATTTTTCCGCAAGCGGCTTGAGCTCATCGTCGACATGCTGCTTGCTTCCGACCCGGCGCGCCCCAAGCTGTTCATCCTGCACAAACCCACGGAAAAGAAACTGCGGGAATTTGGCCTCTACGAGCGACTGGCGGCCTGTGGCCATATCGAGCTGCATCCCCGCTACGATTATTTCCGTTTCATCTCGCTGTTGCGCGGCAGTGATTACCTCATCACCGACGGTGGCAGCAATCAGGAGGAATGTTCCTATCTGGGGCTGCCCTGCCTCTTGATGCGCAAGGCCACAGAGCGCCAGGAAGGGCTGGGACACAACACCGTGCTCAGTGGTTATGATGAACAGACAGTGCGCGCTTTCATGGATCAGCCCGAGCTCTACCGCCGCGAACCGCTGCAAATGCTGCATTCACCCAGCGAGCTTATTGTTGACTCATTGCAGGCATTCATCGGTTAAAAAATCGGCTGCAATGCCTGCTATTTCGTTGCAGTGATAAACATCCTGGCCTTGAAGAAGCGGCCAAGCCATGGCACGCGTGAAAGTGGATGCAGCAGGCGCAGGATGTTGTAGTGCGGCAGATAGCCGACCTCGACATTGGTGAAGCCGCTTTGTTGCAGCAGCAGGCTTTGCTGCCTTGAGTTTCTCACCGCGACATGTTCGGGAAACTGTTTCAGGATGAAACCCCTGTCTTTCATTATCTCCACAAAAAATTCTGCATTGGGAGTATGCAAATACAGCACACCGCCGGGTTTGAGGCTTGCATGGATCGCACGCAGGATGGACAGCAACTCCTGGTCGTACACATGCTCCGAAAAATCCAGACATAACGCCATATCCAGCGTCCCGGGTCGCAGCGCACAAAAATCCTGCACGCTCTGCTGCAATAATTCGGCCTGATTGAATCCAAGACGCTGTTTGCGCTGTTCGGCCTTGGCCAGCAGCGGCGCAGACAAGTCAATTCCAAAATATTGTTTGACCCTGCTCCTGTCCAGAAACTCCAGCACCATCGCGCTGCCACAGCCAAAATCCCCTACAACACAGGCGGGTGGCAGCACAACGTGGCCCAGCAGGTTCTGCAAACGGTCAAGATTTTTCCGGGATTCGAACCTTTCCGCATAATCTGCGCCGTGCAGATTATTCAGCTCTACGTCTGACAACTCTTCCGACAACTCATCCGGCAAGGCTTTTCTGGTCATGTCGATCCACACTGCAAGGTGAACAGTTCATTCATTTTGCACCTGCCTGCACTGCGCCGTCAGCCGGCAAGCCCAGTATCCCCACTCCATTGCCCCTGAGCACCATCTGATAGCCCAGCGCATTCAACTCCTTGTCGCCCGGGAAATAGGTGCGCCATTCAAATCCCTGGTAGTGCACCAGCAGGGCCTGGCCGGCCTGCACATTCTGCTGCATTACCTTCAGTTCATTGCCATAGTCCGGATTGGCCAACTGCGTGGTGGGTGCGTATTTGCGGGGATATTCCCGGATATTGAGCCCGGTCTGCATCCGCAAATAATCCGGCGCGTTGGAATATACAATCTTGCCATCAAGTCCTGCCACATCCTCTATGCGCGATACTTGCGCCATGTAGGCGCTGAGATAACCTGTGCCCCGCTCATGGGCTGTGCTTATGCTTGGCCAGAGATTCAGCAACCCCGACCCCAACATCATCAGCAGCGCCAGTGCAGCCACCCACTTTTTGCGGGATTCGCTACCCAGCATTTCAATTGCACAGCAGAGCAGCATCAGCAGGATGAACAGCCATGCTGACACGAAGATGCGTTCATCAAAAGGAATGTAGGCATCAAAAAAGGATTTCGATAACAGGATGAACAGGATGTACACAACCGCATGGCACACACTGACCACCACCAGCCACTGCAGCCGTACACTGCTTTGCGCATATGCCCGCAGTGTCAACCACAAGACCGCCACGGTCGCAACAAGAGTGATCGCGGAAACCAGGTTTGGCTGTACCAGCCCCAACCATGACAACACTTCCAGCAGCAACAACTGCAGATCCGCGCCGGTTACCAGATGCACCACCAATTCCCGGTTGGTAGTTTCATTGCGGACAAAATGGTTGACGATGATCCAGAGCAAAAACGGCAATACCGCCACCATACCGAATGCAAAAGCATTGCGAATACGTTGTTGCCAATGCACTGCAGGCAGCACCAGCAACACCAAAGCCGCCGCACCTATCCAGGCAACGCCGGCATAACGGAACATCAGGGCCGTTGCCGCCAACAGTGCAGCTCCGGACAATTGGCGGAGGTTGTTTGGCGCTTCAATGAAACGCAACAGACACAAGAGACTCAGCTGCTGGCACAACAGAAACGGCCCTTCCGACCAGGCATAGAAATTTACCTGCCACAAATTGAAGCTGCACAGCAGCACCACACCGCCAAGCAACGGCAACCAGCTCAGTCTTCCGCACACATGTCGCAGCAAAGTCATGGCAGCCGCCAGGTTGCCGGCCAGCAACAGGCATTGCAGCACACGCGTGGCAGCCTTGATTTCCAGACCCGACAAAAAACCCAGCTTCAGCAGCAGTGGATACGCGGGCGCCCATTGGGTCGGCAATTTGAAAAGATCCGGGAGTGAGTGCAGCCGGCGGGCGGCGGCTATGTATTCGGCAGAATCAGGCGAGACGCCAACGCCCCAGGTTGCGGCGTACCACACTGACATTGCTCCCGCCCCGCACACCAGCAGTTGCAGCAGCCACAACAATGTCTGACGGTGCCTGGCAATGAGTGTGGATGCAGTCACAGTCTGTGCAGTTCAGCGAAACAGGTTGTATTTGAGAATACAGTAAATTGCGCGAATTCCGTCCTTCCAGCCGATTTTCTTGCCTTCGGCATAGGTGCGTCCGTAGTAGGAAATACCGACTTCAAAGATGCGCAGGTTGCGGCGCGCGAGCTTGGCGGTGATTTCCGGTTCGAACCCGAAACGGTTTTCTTCAATCGGTATCGACTGGATCACCTCGCGACGGAACACCTTGTAACAGGTTTCCATGTCGGTCAGGTTCAGATTGGTGAACATGTTGGACAACAAGGTCAGCATGCCATTGCCGATCCGGTGCCAGAAGTACAGTACCCGGTGCGGTGCGGCGCCTATAAAGCGGGAACCGAACACAACGTCAGCCTTGCCTTGCGCGATTGGCTCCACCAGCAATGCATATTCGTTGGGATCGTATTCAAGATCAGCATCCTGGATTATCACCACATCGCCGGTAGCATGCTGAAAACCGGTGCGCAGTGCTGCACCTTTGCCCTGGTTCACCTGGTGATAAATGATCTGGCTGACCTGCCCCTGCAGTTTCGCCAGTTCGGCATGGGTACCATCCCGTGAACAGTCATCAACAATGATGATCTCCTTGTCGGGATAGGGGGCCGCGTTGACTGCAGCCACCAGTGATGCAATCGTGTGCTCTTCGTTGTAGCAGGGAATGATGATGGACAGTTTCATGCAGTGGCGTTTCCTATACTGCTATCAGGCGTTTGAAATAGTCGATTACATGGGTCAGGCCCTGCTCCAGCTGTATGCGAGGCTCCCAGTCGAGGACCGACTTGGCCAGCGTGATGTCGGGCTTGCGCTGTTTCGGGTCATCCTGCGGCAATGGCTGAAACACCAGTTTCGATTTTGAGCCAGTCAGCTTCAGCACCAGCTCGGCCAGTTGACGAATTGTGAATTCGCCAGGATTGCCAAGATTGACCGGGCCGGTGGTCTGGTCCTGGTTCATCAGTCGCACGAAGGCTTCGATCATGTCGTCGACATAGCAGAATGAACGTGTCTGGTTGCCTTCGCCATAGATGGTGATGTCCTGTCCCTGCAGTGCCTGCACCACAAAATTGCTGACCACGCGGCCGTCATTCGGATGCATGCGCGGACCATAACAGTTGAATATGCGTGCGACCCGGATTTCCACCTGATGCTGGCGGTGATAATCGAAAAACAGGGTTTCGGCGCAGCGCTTGCCTTCATCGTAACAACTGCGCGGGCCTATTGTATTGACTCGGCCCAGATAGCTTTCCGGTTGCGGACTGATTTCGGGATCACCATACACTTCCGAGGTGGATGCCTGGAAAATGCGGGCTCGGGTGCGCTTGGCCAGCCCCAGCATGTTGATGCTGCCGTGCACTGCGGTTTTCACTGTCTGTACCGGGTCATGCTGGTAATGCACTGGCGAGGCCGGGCAAGCCAGGTTGTAGATCTGGTCCACTTCCAGATAAAGCGGGAAGGTGATGTCGTGGCGCAGCAACTCGAAACGGCGATGCTCCAGCAAGTGCTCTACATTGCTTTTGTTGCCGGTGAAGAAATTGTCGGCGCAGATGACTTCGTGACCATCATTGAGCAGGCGTTCGCACAGATGCGAACCCAGAAACCCGGCGCCGCCGGTCACCAGAATGCGCTGACCAAGCAGGTCGTGGCTACGAAGTTTGGCTCGTGAATAACTCAATCGGGATTCCTTGTTGTCTGGCCCACTGTCGCCGCCGACTATAGCCCACCCTCCCGGGCAAGTCGAAACAACAGCGTCACAATTTCGGCAAGAATTTCCGGTTCTCGCCTTTTATATTTGAAACGGATTAGAGCAGTCGGGCTTCTCCGTGAAGATTACGGGGACACGCATGAAGTACCGGCTACCCCGGCCCAGCCACTCGGCATAGCCGAGTGTCGTTCAGCAAAGCACAAAGCTACGCTTTGTAAACGCTTTGCTTCACCCCTGTAGCTCCCTGCGGCCATCCATGGCCGCAGAGGTCCCCTCCACCTTCACGGAGAAGCCTTCTTCCAAATACAGTTTGCATTCCCAAAGGCCACTGGTATTCGCCTGTTTTCATTTCGACACTGAAAAATCTTGCTCCGAACTTGAGAGCCTTGGGCCGCCAAGCACTTCTGAAACCGTCGGAGGCCAGGGATGGCCGGAGGCGAGCCTACAGGGACGTACTTGTGGCGCGTTTCAGAAGCCTGTCTCTGCCCAAGACTGTGCGTTGAGCCGTGGTCATCGTGCGCACCATGCACTACCAAATACTTTAATTTGCAAAGTACTTGACAGTATATTAATTACCCCGGAAACTTTGCGACATGAATAACAAGCCCAATACCAGGTCCGACTCGCCAGTCCCTCTGCACGGGGTCGCTGCCGACAACCTGCGTTTCATCCGCGCCACGATGGAGAGTGCCACAGCCTTTACCGGCGTTTCCGGCAAAGGCTATGTGCTGGCCGGGCTTACCGCCAGTGTTGCTGCCTGGATAGCTGCCTTGCAGCAGACCAGCACCGGCTGGCTGCTGGTCTGGCTGCTGGAGGCCCTGCTCGCCGCCAGCGTGATGCTGATGCTGACCTCCGAGAAAGCCCGGGTTCAGGGCAAGTCGCTGTGGTCCGGCAGTGGTCGCAAATTGCTGTTTGCGTTTCTGCCCACCATGGCGGTTGGTGCGATTGTCACCCTCGCCTTTCAATTACAAGGCAATACGCTGCTGCTGTCCGGGTTGTGGCTGATTCTGTATGGCGCTGCCGTGATGACTGCAGGCGCTCATTCAATCAAACCGATCCCGGTGATGGGTTTGCTGTTCATTCTGCTGGGCAGTCTGCAGCTGTTGGGACTGGCACCGATGAACCTGAGCATGGGACTTGGCTTCGGCGGGCTCCATGTTGTATTCGGCATTCTGATCTGGAGGCGTCATGGCGGCTAGTTCGCGCACCACCAAACCTGTTACTCCCGCAAAACCGGTGAAACCGGCACTGAAAGTGGCCAAGAACGAACCTGCCACCGGTCTCGACAAACTGATTCATGAGCGTACACGTCTGGCTCTGGTCAGTGCTCTCGCTGCCAACAGTGTGATGACCTTCAATGACTTGAAATCATTGTTGCAAATCACTGATGGCAACCTCAGCGTGCACGCCCGCAAGCTGGAAGAGGCCGGCTATCTGGAATGCAGCAAGGGTTATGAAGGTCGGCTGCCCCGCACTGAATACAGATTAAGTGCAAGCGGGCGCACAGCACTGCAGAAATATGTAACCCATATGGAAGCGCTGCTGGGTGCAGTAAAAAGATCCGGCTGATCACGGCGCATTTTTTTGACCATTAACTTTGAATTTTAAAGTTCTTTGAGAACAACAGGTGAACCAGTCATGAACCCGACAATTTCCGATTCACCCTTCGCGTTGCTGAAACTGCCCAGCGCCTGGCTGCCACTGGTGTTGTCATTTGCAGTCATTCTGATGCTGATTGGCTTCCTGGTTTTCGTGGGCAAGCCAGAGATACCTGCACAAGATGAAGGTGTCGGTGCACACATGTTCCAGATACTTATGGGGGCACAACTGCCAATCGTCGGATATTTCATGCTGAGGTGGCTGCCCAGATATCCGGCCAAAGGCATGGTTGTACTCGCTCTGGTGCTGGTGGGCTGGGTACTCGCCTGTCTGCCTGTCTATTTGCTGGGACTTTGAGGAGGTGTCGATGAAACCTGTCTGGTACAAAAAATTCGGCTGGCTGTTTTTGCCCATCAGTTGGGAAGGTTGGTTGTTGGCGCTGTTGGGTCTGTTGTTCTGTGTGCAGGTGTTTATCGCGATAGACCGCCATTCCCACTCGGTAAGCGACACGTTTTACGGTATTTTCCCGTATTTCGCCTGTTGCTTCCTGCTGCTCGACTGGGTGGCACGCCATCGCTCGGAGTAAGATTGCATGATGCCGGTTTTGATCAACTCCACTCCCAGGCAAACCCTGTCGCTGGCAGTTGTGCTGGGGCTGGTGGGCGACCAGCTGGTCTGGGGCGCGGGTCTGACCGGACCGGTGCTGCTGATCTGGCTGAGCATGCTGGTGCTCGTTGCCGCCTGGCTGGCCCGTTACAACAACTGGTGCAGACAACTGTTGCTGTGGGGTGGTGTAGCCGTGCTGGCAGCAGCGATGCGGCTGTTGCTGACCTTACCCATAGTTGACCTGGCCATGCTGGCAATCATGGTTGCTGCCGCCGCACAGATTCTGCTGCGTACCGCGGGATTCAGTTTTCGGCAAGCGGATGCCTGGCAGCAAGTGCTGGCACATCTGGCCGTACCACTGCAGACCTTGCTTGGCGGCTTTCCGGTTCTGGGCAGGCTGGAGTTCAAACCAGCCCCTGCACATCCTGCCATTTACGCGGGGTTGCGAGGCTTGTTGTTTGCCAGCCCGCTGCTGCTGGCGTTTACGTTGTTGTTTTCTGCCGCTGATATCACCTTTGAAAATTATCTGACGCAACTCCCTGCACTGTTCTTGCCGACCATGCTCCAGCATCTGCTGCTGGTGCTGTTGATCAGCTGGCTCGCACTCGGCCTGCTGGCCAGCGCCTGGCAACCTCGCACTGCCCGTGCCAGCCCGGTCATGGCTTCCAGACTGGGAGCAACCGAAACCCTGGTCATGATGGGCTTGCTGACGCTGCTGTTCATCAGCTTCGCATCATTGCAGTTAAGTCATCTGTTGCGTGATGCCACTGGTATCGCGCTGACCACGGGTCTCTCAACAGCCGAATATGCGCGTTATGGCTTCTTCCAGTTGGTGTGGATAGCAGCACTCGCACTCCTGATGCTGCAAGTACTGTCTGCCTGCATCGATAACCAGCGTTTATTCGCAGGTTTTGGCGCGGTGCTGCTGTTGTGTGTGCTGATCGTGCTGGCCTCTGCCGTACAACGCATGCAGTTCTATATCCAGAGTTTCGGGCTCAGCATTGATCGGGTGGTGGCAAGCACGGTGATGCTGTGGCTGGCGGCAAGTCTGCTGTTGTTCGCTGCTACCATGCTGCGCAACCGGCCTGAGGGTTTTGCTTCCGGCACAGTCAGCCTCGGCATTGCAATCTGTTTTGGCCTGGCACTGGTGAACCCGGCGGCACTGGTGGCTCGCATCAACATCGACCGCTCGCTCAACCAGCAGCAAATACTGGATCTGGGCTATCTGATCCAGCTCGGACCTGATGCAACACCCACCTTGCTGGAATATTGGCCGCAACTTGCGCATGACACGCAATGCGGAGTTGCCAATGACCTTGTCCGGAAGTGGCTGACCAATGACAACACCAATGTGCAGCAAATGCAGGATTGGCGACACTGGAATCTTGCCAATTACCGGGCACTGACAGTGGTGCAGGCCCACCGTCAACAGCTTCTGGCAGCATGCCAGTAGCAGCCGTCCCCCGGATTTAACGATCCAGTTTGCGCAAAATGGTAGTCACCAGTTCTGCGGGATGGAATGGCTTGCGGACACAGGTCAGCTCACCAACTTGAATACCACGCAGCAACAATTCCTCATCGACATAGCCGGAGCAAAGCACGACTTCAATGCCTGGACGAACTTCAAGCAATCGCTCAATCACCCTCGCCGAGGATGCGCCTGGCATCACACCATCCAGACACAGCAAATCAAAATGCACAGCCGCATTTTCGATCTTGCGCAAGGCTTCATCACCATTGGTGGCGGTTATCACCTTGAATCCGGCATGTTCCAGCGTGGCTGTGATGGTGCCGAGCACCGCCAGCTGATCATCGACCACCAGAATGGTGAGACCAGTGCCGCTCTCCACCCGCAATTTACCCTGGCTCGCCACCGGTACTGCGTCCGCGGTATCAGAGGCAGCAGCACGGGGCAGCAACAAAATCATGTTTGTGCCCTTGCCCGCAGCCGATTCAACCTTGATGGAACCACCGGCATCCAGCACCATGCTCTGCACCAGCGTAAGTCCCAGTCCGCTTCCACTGCCAGCCCGCTTGGTGGTGAAAAACGGCTCAAACATGCGTTTGAGAGTTGCCTCATCCAGCCCGGCTCCGGAGTCCTGGACACCCAGCACCACCATTTCCTGCAGCTGGTCCTCAGTTGCCTCCAGCAACCGCACGCTGATCTCGATGCTGCCAGCACCAGTTATGGCATCGCGGGCGTTTGCCACAAGGTTCAGCAGCATGCGCTCAAGAGTGAAAGGCACGATGCGAACCAGTGCATGCACGGCATCAACCCTGACAGACAGCCGGATATCATCAGGTACCAGTCGTTGCAGCGTCGGTTTCATGCGCTCAAGGTACTCACCAAGATCAACAATTTTTGCCGATGAAGGATCCTTGCGACTCAGCATCAGCAGTTCCTGTGTCAACTCCGATGAATGCAGGGATGCACCTTGTATTTGTGTCAGAAAATTGTGGACCTCGGGATCCAGTCCCGGCTTTTGCAGCGCCAGTTCGGTATTGCCCATGATGACAGTAAGGATGTTGTTGAAATCGTGGGCCACACCGCCTGCCAGACGGCCGAGGGATTCCAGCCGGTGTGATTCGGCCAGCGCAAGCCTGGCTGACTCGCGTTCGGCTTCCGCATTCAGTTTCAGCTGGTTGGTAGCCAGTTCCCTGTCCCGTGCCAGTTGCAGATCACGGGTTTCCAGTTCAAGCCGTTCGCAAACAAAAATTACCGCTGTGGCCGTACCTCCGCCAAATACCAGCAAGGCCAGGGCACCACGAATCCAGGGGTTGGCATAGTTGGGATCCCAGTTGCTGAATTCCACCGGGGGTGCCAGTCCATGGAGCACCACGAACCCGGCAATCGCAAGTGACAACAAAGAGAGCAACAGACAAACCAGGCTTCCGATCCTGCCGAAAAACAGCCCTGACAGTACAATCATCAGAATTGGAATCGCACCCGTGGCGGTAATGAGACCACCCCGCAATTGCAGCGCCATGGTGGTCAACCCCAACAACAGCAGAAACAAAAAAGCTGTTGCCTGGAACGACAACCATCTGCGCAACAGACACAGCAAAGGAAACAGCAGGGTTCCTGCGGTGACAGCGACCACCATTGCTGTCGCATTGCGATGAACAAAGGCATTCACCAGCACCAGCGAACTCAGCAAGGGCACACCAAAAGCCGAGAGCAGCAGTGCTTTATCGAGCACTTCCCGGCCCAGGCGTTGCAAAGGGGTTCCACCCGGCATTTCAGAATTCATCTGCTGCTCTTCTGGCTGTCTTAGTGGAAGCAGTCATGCAACTGAATGCAGCTTATTTGGCTTCAGCCTGCTGTTTCATGACTTTCAGCATTCCTTCGAACTGGGTCCGACGACGGGCAACATCTGCATCCTTGGCGGCCTGGTCGGCCTTGTCGGATTCATCCACCATCAATGTGTACAGGATTTTGGAAGTGGTTTTACTGACAGGCTTTGCTTCCATATAACCGTGGTATTGATCATAGAACTTGCCCTCTACTACCGGCTGATCGTAGCCATAGGACAGCTCGGTTTTGCCCACCAGGATTTCCTTGATGCGGCCACCGGCCAACGACCTTACCGTGCCAATACCACCATCCCCTGACACAATCTCGCAGGTCAGTTGTGGAGCCCATTTGGCAATATCACAGTATCCGCCCACTTTGGCCCACACTTCCGCAGCCGGTTTGGCAACATCGATTTCCATTTTGATGGCTACATATTCCGGCGCTGCCTGGATCGACATTGAAAATGCCAGCGCTAGCAGTGCAGTTATTGGGCGATACATGGCTTGTTCCTCTAAAAGTTATGAATGGTTTCTGCTGATTGTGACAAAAGTGTGCAAACAATGCCGAGGGGCCATACTGTCAGTCCTATCCGCAATGCAGGCTGGAGTATAGAGCAGGCCCGCAGGTGCCAAAAGCGGCATTGCAGCTGCTTTGCCAATTTTCGATCCCGGGGCATTCGGTGAAATGCCAAGACGGTTTATACTCAGTCTGACGTCACACCTTGAGGGGATACACAATGATGAGCCGCAGCTTGCGTGCAGCCATGGTTTTGGCAGCGGGTGGTTTTATGACCATGCCCGGTGCGTGGGCGGCTGAGACTGACCAGAAGCAGTGGCATACCATCGAAACCTATTGTTACAAGTGCCACAACTCCGAAGACTGGGCCGGCAGTGTGGCATTTGATGTGCTTTCACCCGACAAGATCGTACCCGAAGCCAAAACCTTCGAAGAAGCCATCCGCAAACTGCGTGGTGGCCTGATGCCGCCCCCGGGCAATGATCGCCCTTCCAATCCCGAGGTCGCTTCCCTAGCCAAATGGATAGCGAACAAGATCGACAGCGCTGCCACACAGGCACCTGCCGGCCGGGTGCCGTTGCATCGCCTCAATCGCCGCGAATATGCCAATGCAATTCGTGATCTGCTCGGCCTCAACATCAATGTCGAGAAGTATTTGCCCACTGACAACCTCAAGAACGGGTATGACAACAATGCCGAAGCACTGCAGGTGTCACCTGCTTTCATCGATCAATACCTGAATGCTGCCCGCAGCATCTCGCACGATGCGATTGGCGACCGTCGCCCGATTCCCATCATGGAAACCTACGGCAACGTGGCTGACATGATCATATCGTTGCCGCCTCGCGGCATTGATGGCACCGGCACCCAGGAACGTCACAGCCAGGGCATGCCTTTCGGTACCCGCGGCGGTGTCAGCGTTGAACATAATTTCCTGGCTGACGGCGAATATGAACTTTCCATAGGTGATCTGGCACTGGCGCGCGAAGTGCCAAACCTGGAATTCGAACATACGCTGGTGGCACTGATGGATGGCAAAGAGTTCTATCGCACCGTGCTCGGCGGCGAACAGGACCACAAGTGGATAGACCAGATCCTTGATGATGCAGTAGCCCAGATCAATGCACGCTTGAAAGGCATCCGTTTTCACGCCACTGCCGGCCAGCACACTGTGAGTGTCACATTCATTCAGCGCACACTGGCGGAAAGTGATGAACGCTCCCCTGTCGCGGCGCTGGAAGGGGGGCAGGCACGGGTGCCGGCAATACATGCATTGCAATTGCGAGGTCCACTGACGGTGACCGGCATGAGTGAATCAGAAAGCCGCAAACATATCTTTGTGTGTTACCCGCGCGAAATTGCCGAAGAAAGTGCCTGCGCCAAAAACATCATCGTCCACATGGCAGAACGCGCCTTCAGACGACCACTCAGCGAGCAGGACACCAATGAACTGTTGGCATTTTACGAGAAGAGCCGCAAAAACCAGGATTTTGAATCAGGCGTCCGCGATGCCCTGAGTGCCATTCTGGTCAGTCCGCACTTTATTTACCGGGCTGAATCCGGCGCGCAAGGCAAAGAGACACTGGCGCTGGGCGATTTTGAACTGGCTTCCAGATTGTCGTTTTTCATCTGGAGCAGTGTGCCGGATGAAGAATTGCTGAAGCTGGCAAGCAATGGCCAGTTGCATGAGCCGGCGGTGATGAGGAAACAGATTGCCCGCATGCTGGCCGATCAACGCTCCAAATCGCTGGTGAAGGATTTTTCCGCACAGTGGCTGAATCTGGCAAAACTTGACGAGATCAAACCCAATGCAGGATTGTTCCGTTTTGCCAGTGGCCGGCTTGATCCCCGTCCCATGTTCAAAGAGGAATTGAACCTATTCATCGACAGTGTGCTGCGCAGCGACCAACCGGTCACCAAACTGCTTGATGCCGACTACACCTTCCTGAATGAACGCCTGGCCATGCAATACGGCATGGAAAACATCAAGGGCAGTCACTTCCGCAAGGTGCAGCTGCCTGACAACAAACGCAATGGCTTGCTTGGCAAAGGTGCGATCCTGATGCTGACTGCCAACCCCAACCGCAACTCACCGGTGCTGCGTGGCTCCTGGATTCTGGACAAACTTTTGGCCACACCACCCACCCCGCCCCCACTCAACGTGAATACCGATATTTCGGTGCGTGCAGGTGAAGCGCCAACCACCGTGCGAGCCCGCATGGAAAAGCATCGCGCCAATCCCACTTGTTTTGGCTGCCATGGCGTGCTGGATCCACTCGGTTTTGCACTGGAAAACTTCAACACGGTTGGCCAGTACCGCACGTTTGATCCGGACACCCAGACAGCCATCGACGCATCGGGCGTACTGCCTGACGGCAAAGCCATCAAAGGCCCGGCTGATCTGGTGCAGGCGCTGATGGCCCGCTCCGACATGTTTGTCGAATCACTGACCCAGAACCTGATGACCTATGCTCTGGGCCGCGAGATCAATTACAAGGACATGCCGACTGTACGCAAAATAGCCGGTGCGGCAGCCAAAGATGGCAACCGTTTTGAAAGCATTGTTTACAACATTGTGATGAGCAACGCATTCGAGATGAGAGAAGGCAATGTTTCCGACATCGGGAAAGACGGCTCCAAACAGCAGGCTTCCTTGTAACAACAAAAAAGTAACAACAAAAATGTAACAACCGAAATGCAACAACCCGACTATCAACACAGGTAACCAGGACGACGCTTATGTTTATCAGCAAAAAACATCTTTCCAGAAGAACTCTCCTGAAAGGCGCTGGTGTCTCTCTTGCTCTTCCTTTGCTGGATGCGATGATTCCGGCCGGTACAGCGCTGGCCGATACCGCGGCTGCCAAGAGCCCGCGACTGCTCTATGTCTATTTTCCGCATGGTGCGGTGATGCAGGATTGGGTGCCCAAGCAGACCGGTAAAAATTTTCCATACTCGCGCATTCTGAAGCCGCTGGAATCCCTGAATGATTATGTGACGGTGGTCAGCGGCCTGCGCAACAAGGGCGGTGAAAGTTCGAATCCGCACGGCATCATTGAAGAAACCTGGCTGTCTTGCGTCGCGCCCGACAGCAAAGACAAGGACGCCAAAGGCACACGCGGAGTAACTGCTGACCAGCTGGCAGCCAGGGTGATCGGCAAGACCACCACACTGCCCTCGCTGGAATTGTGCGGCGAACCCGGCGGCGCCATTTCCTATCGCACCCCGCAGCAGCCGCTGCCACTGGAAGGCAATCCGCGCAAAGTGTTCTATACGATGTTCGGCCAGGGCGACAACTATGAAGATCGCATCGGCATCCTGCAGCAATCCACCAGCTTGCTGGACTACGCAAGAGAAGCCACCAACAGCCTCAATCGCAAACTCGATGCTTCCGACCGTGCACTCGTCAACAACTATCTTGATTCGATACGTGAAGTGGAAACCCGCATCCAGAAACTGGAAGCAAGTGCCCGTGGGCTCCACGACCTTCCCAATTCTCCGCTCGGCCCACCCGATGACTTCACTGAATTGCTGGATATCCAGTTTGAAATGCTGGCGCTGGCCTTCCAGACCAACCAGACCCGCGTCGCCACCATGCGCATGGTCAAGGAAGCCAGCATGCGTGTGTACTCCAATGTCGGCGTGGACGAAGCCTTCCATCCGCTGTCACACCACCAGAATCTGCAGGAAAAATTCGACAAACTGGTATTGATACAGGCTTATCACACCTCACGCATGGCCAAATTTGCCGAACGCCTCAAAAAGATTCCTGATGGTGAAGGCTCGGTGCTCGACAACTCCATCATTCTGTTCGGCAGCAACATGAGCAACAGTGACCGTCACAACAACGATCCTTTGCCCTCGGTGCTGATCGGAAAAGGCGGCGGGATCAAAGGTGGCCAGCATCTGCATTACCCGCAGGACACACCACATTCCCAGCTCTTGCACACCATGCTTGATCGCGCCGGCGTTCACGTCGACAGTTTCGCTGACAGCCCTGGCCCCTTCTCGGAAGTTTAAGCATGAAATCAGTTGGCAACCTGTTCAAGGCAACCACTTTCAGTGCGCTGATCCTCAGCGCAACCACTGTGTTCGCAATCGAAGTGCCAGCCGATGCCGGCGCCAGCTGGCGTGGTCCCGATGGCAGTACCGCCCTGCAATGGGCTGTATACAACGGTGACCTCGCAAAAGTGAAACAGTTGATCAGGCAGGGTACTGATGTAATGGCTGTCAACAATTACGGTGCCAGTGCCATGCAGTTGGCTGCAGAAGTGGCCGACCCTGCCATGCTGAAACTGTTGCTGGATGCCGGTGCCAACGCCGATTCACCCAATCCTGAAGGACAAACCGCGCTGATGCTGGTTGCCCGCACCGGCAATGTGGAAGCCGCCAGATTGCTGGTTAATCACAAGGCCACCATTGATGCGCGTGAACAGTTCGGCGAGCAAACTGCATTGATGTGGGCCACTGCCCGCCGTCACCCCGAGATGATGCAATTCCTCATTGAAAAAGGTGCCGACGTCAACGCCCGCTCCAAAATGCGCGATTATCAACGTCATCTCACAGCAGAGAGCCGCGCCAAGAATCTGGATTCCGGTGGACTCACTCCGCTGCTGTACGCAATAAGGGAAAACTGCGCTGCCTGTGTCAAATTGCTGCTGGATAAAAAAGCCGATGTGAATCTGCCTGATCCTGACGGCGTGTCACCGCTTCTGCTTTCAATCCTCAATACCAACTGGGACATTTCCAGACTGCTGCTCGAAGCAGGCGCCGATGTTGATCAGTGGGATATCTACGGCCAGTCTCCGCTTTATGCGATGGCCAGTCGGGCCGGTGGTGCAGGTGCCGGCGGTGGTGGCGTATTCGGCCGCGGCGGCGGTGGCTCTTCCGGTGACAAGCTGAACGAGACCCGTCCCGCAGCCATCCTGCAAATGCTGTTCGACCGGGGCGCCAATGTGAACATGCAGCTGTTCATGCGCCCCGCCAAACAGCGCGGTGGCGGCACTTCGCGCGGCACAACTCCACTGCATGCCGCAGTGGGCAATGGCGACCTGGAAACCGTCAAGCAACTTATCGCCCATGGCGCCGATGTAAACCTGAACGATGCCGACAATGAATCAGCCCTGATGCTGGTCATGCAGAGCCGCAACGAGCAAAACGCCCTGCTGATCATGGACGAGCTGCACAAGGCCGGCATGGAACCCAATGCCAACGCCCTCTATCACCACCTGCAACGCACTCGCGGTGGCACTGCCCTGCATTATGCTGTGCGTGCGGGCTGGAAACGCGCCATCGACAAACTGGTCGAATACAAGATTGACCTGAACATCAAGGATCCGGACGGGTTGACCGCCCTTGATTATGCCATGGCCCGCGGTTACATCCCGTTCCTGGGGATGCGCCAACCGGCACGCAAGGATATTGCCGAACAATTGCGCAAAGCCGGAGCCACCGCAGAACTGGAAAAAGAACCCTACTGGCCGCCGGTTGGCCCGCCCATTGGTTACGAAGCCACTATCTGGCCCCTGTAATCGCAGCAGTCCCAATTTCTGGAGATACAAGAAAGTGATTCGTCGCAAGTTGCTGCATGTCTCATCGGTCGTTCTGGTTGCACTGGGTGTCGGCTTCATCTGGCAGCCCGTGAATGCAGCAGGTACGGATGACATCAAGGTCAGTGCACTGGGCACCGGCATCTATCTGTTGCAGGGCGCCGGCAGCAATGTGGTTGCAATGACGGGCAAGGACGGTGCGCTCGTCATCGATGGCGGTTTGCCGGAGCACAGCGAAGCGCTCTATCAGGCCATCCTCAAGGCAACCGGTTCCAGCCGCATCAATACACTGTTCAATACCCACTGGCATCCTGAGCAGCTTGGGCTGAACCAGAGAGCGAGTCGTGATGGCGCCACCATCATTGCCCATGCAGAGACCCTGATGTTCCTCAAGCACAAAGTCACATCAACCCTGGTAAAAGGCAGTTTTGGTCCCTTGCCGGAAAAAGAACGCCCCAACAAGACTTTCACGAAAGAAGGCACTCTGCAGTTTGACGGCCATACTGTCGACTATGGCTATTTGCCGGCAGCGCATACCAATGGCGATCTCTACGTATATTTCCGCGACCAGAACCTGCTGGTGGCCGGTGGTGCTGTCGGCTCGGACAGCTGGCCGCTGGTTGATTATCGCAATGGTGCTTTCATTGGCGGTGTGGTGCGTGCGCATCAAAAACTGGCCGGCATGGTGAAAGCAGATACCAAAGTGATCCCGGCTCAGGGTCGTCTCCTGACAGGCGCCGAACTTGTCACCCAACGCGACATGTACGAGAAGCTGTTTCTGGATCTCAATGCGCTGATGAACAAAGGCATGGGCTTCAACGACATCGTGGCCACCAATCCGCTCAAAGGCTATGAGAGCCAATATGGCGATCCTTCCGTTTTCCTGGACGGTCTTTACCGCAGCCAGGAAATGGCTTATGTACCTGACTGAAAGTTTGGCGGTTAGTCGGGGTACCGGTTACAACAAGCTGTTATAGCTGCTCTCGCTGAATCCCAGCAGCAAACGCGAACCGGTATCCAGTAGCGGACGCCTGATGATGGAAGGTTGCTCCTGCATCAGCCGCAAGGCACTGGCTTCTCCCACATTGATTCGCTCTGCTTCGCTGAGCTTGCGCCAGGTGGTACCGCGCTGGTTCAGCACATTTTCATAACCGAACTCGCGACACCAGCGCTTGAGGGTTGGCACATCGATGCCGGCTTTTTTGAAGTCATGGAAGTGATAATCGATGCCGTGCTGTTCCAGCCATGCCTTGGCTTTTTTTACAGTGTCGCAGTTGGGAATTCCGTACAGTGTGAGCATGGGAGAATACTGTGATACGTCGGCGAGAGATTATCCTTGGCACGTCTTTCCTGGCAGAAAAGCTTACAACAAAACAACCCGGTCTTTACAACCTGCAACTGTTACCGGCGAGGCTCTGGAACGGGCAGGATACTTTTCTCCCGCATCCTGCCCGCAACCATTGACTATCTTATCATTGAGCCGTCATCAGCCGCCTGCGGCGAAGGAGTGGTGCCGAGATTGACGCTCAAGGTATGTACACTGCGCACCTTGCCATCCACGTAGCGGAAGGTGTGTGAGTCAGGCATGCCGGTGCTGCTGTTGCCGAAGCGGCAGAATACATTGATGACTCCGGCTTCCTCATCCACAAGATAGTCACGATTCACGATGTAAAGCACACCAGCGGGGATTCCCACTTCACACGATGCATCCGGCTTGCCATCCCGGTTGGTATAAGCCCCGCCTTCAAGCCGTGCGCACGGCACACCCCATGGCACCGAGGTGAACTTGTCGGAGAAGAAATCCAGGTAGGCGTTGGCGCCCCGGATCATTTCCGCCGCCGGCGTCTGCTGATACTTGTGCAGCGGACTCCAGTTTTCCGGTTTGGAGAATTTCAGGTAGGCATTGGCATTGAACAGCCAGTCGCCCTTGTCTGTTACCAGGCTGTCGACACGTATGATCTTGCCCTGGTGCATGTACAGACGCGTGCCGATGACATAGGGATGACCGGCATCGGTAACGATTATTTCAGAGAAGGACTTGCAGCGCTTTGCGTCATGGAAACTGCGCGCCTGGTCGATTTTCAATGCGGTATTCCACAGGCCCTTGTCTTTGGCAACATCGCTCATGTTTTCGAGGAAGCGGGCTTTGGGGTCTAGCGGCAGACCGGAGATGTCACCTTTTTTCTGGGCAGCAATATAGGCATCAGCGGCCGCTTGCAGCTCTGCACGGGTGCAGGTGGGCTGGTCAACCAGCGGTGCGAAAGGTGAAGGAGCCGCGGGCTGGGCCAGTGCGGGAGTAGCGAGCAACACGCCAAGTATCAGTGTCAAAAATCTTGTTTTCATTTTTTAATTCTGCCTGGGTCAAAACGGTGACCGAAGCATATGCGCTGGATTTCGCGATGGTCAAATGAATTAAATCCCGTAAACGGCAATACCCGCACTCCAGCAGGAATCCGGGTTCCGGTTTCGGATCAGCGAGTGGAGAAAGCCTGGTGCAACAGTTCATCCTGAACTGCTGCACCATCAGTATGGCAAATCAGCCTTTGAGCAGAGCCAGCACGCCTTGCGGCAGCTGGTTGGCTTGCGCCAGCATCGCGGTACCAGCCTGTTGCAGAATCTGCGTTTTGGTCAGGTTGGCCGTTTCTGAGGCGAAGTCCGTGTCCTGGATACGTGAACGGGCAGCTGACAAGCTCTCGGAAGAGGTCTGCAAACTCGTTACCACGGATTCAAAACGGTTCTGCACTGCACCCAGGATGGCGCGGGTTCCGTTCACCGAGTTCAAGGCTCCGTCTACTGCTGCGATCATGGCATTGGCGCCCGCAACTGTTGATACATCCAGCGTGTTGCCGGTGGAAGCAGTAGTACCAGCTGTCAGACCGGCATAGGCTGCATGGTTGCCGCCTACTGTGATGTCTTTGGCTGCGGAGGTCAGAGTAATCGAGCCTTTGTTGGTACCTACACCGCTGGCGACACCACCAGTGCCTGAACCGGTAAGTGACTTGCTGATTACTACGTTGTTGCCGGAAGCATCAATGAAGGTCTTGTTACCAGCAGCAAAACTGCCAGTCATGGTGATACCAGCTGAAGCCAATGCAGTGTTAACGGCACCGCTGCTTGCTGTCATTGCCGAATCCATCATTGCACCAGTGATACCTGAACCTGCATCGGTAGCTGTGATAGCAACACCAGCTACAGTCAAGGTATAGGCATCGCCACTGGAGCTGCCGGATACCGCAAATGTACCGGTATTGACGCTGGTAGTTGCGGTGGCAGTTACAGAAGAGTCGGCAGCGTGAATGGCAGCTGCTTCGTCTTTGGCTGTGCCGGTGGCAACAGCAGCAACGGCTTTGCCGTTGATAGTGAGGTCACCTGTGCCCAGAGCCTGGGTAACAGCTGTGCCGGCTACTGTGGCAGAACCGTTGTCCAGACCAAGGCCGCCTTTGGTGGCATTGGATATCGAAGCGAGCACGATGGTATCTCCCACATTCGCTCCCACCTGGAAAGATTGTGAAGAGAAACTGCCATCCAGCAATTGCACACCATTGAAATTGGTCTGGTTGGCAATACGATCTATTTCACTGACGAGCTGTGAAACTTCCTGCTGCATTGCAGCACGATCGGACGAGCTGTTGGTGGCGTTGGCCGACTGTACCGACAGTTCGCGGATACGCTGCAGGTTGTTGGTAACTTCACCAAGCGAACCTTCTGCAGTCTGCGCCAAAGAAATGCCATCGTTGGAATTGCGCACCGCCTGGTTCAATCCGTTGATCTGTGCGGTAAAGCGTTGTGATATTGCCAGACCGGCAGCATCATCCTTGGCGCTGTTGATGCGCATGCCTGAAGACAGCCTTTGCAAGGATGTGCTCAGTGCAGTTTGTGATCTGTTCAAATTACGTTGTGCGTTTAATGATGCGATGTTGGTTGAGATTACCTGTGCCATACATATATCCCCGAAAGTGATGCCCCAACCTGCTCGAAATACAAGACGGCGGTTAAGTGCGGTTAAAAGAAAGAACTGCGTGTTGCTGATTTAAATTACGACAGCAACAAATTTTTCCTTTAGAAATTTTTTTTACTCGCGAAGAATGAAGCAAGGGATTGTAATGAATGAAGTTTATGGCAGCGCAGGCAGCGGCAAAAACCGGCCGTAGCGGCAAGAAATTGCCGCCTTTTTTGCCGCCTTAATTGCCGGTACTTGCCACGTCAGTTGCAGTGGCCGGAACATTGGAATCCAGCTCTGCTGTTATTTGCTGTTGAGACAAACTGCAGAACTGCCACCGCCCTTGTCTGCTGTGGCAACAAGAATATTTTTTTGACAACCGGAGGCAGCACCAGCGGTGTATTTCCCGGCCTGGCAGCTTTCATTGCCTGGCCCGCCCTGCTCGGGCCATGAACACAGCAAACGGGTAGACACCACTGCGTCATCCCGGATTTCGACACTGTGCAGATGCACCAGCGGCCGTTGTGTTTCCACCCAATGATCCAGTGCATTCAACATGTCATTGTCGATATCGGGTTGTGGCGCTTCCAGCGCGGCATTGCCGAATACGGTAGCGCCAGGACCTCCTCCGCAATGGCCCATGCCGGGTACTACAAACAAGCGATAGAACTCATCCACCGCCTGTGCACCCATCTGCGTTACCACCTTGTCATGGTAGTTGATGGAATCAATCGGGCTCACCGACGGGTCTGCCCAGCCATGGTACACAATCAGTTTGCCGCCACGATTGTGGAATTGCGAAAGATCGGGATTGATTGAATCCACCACCGCACCCAATTTCAGGTCAGCCTTGCGGATCTCATCGACAAAATCAAATTTCCACACATCGAACTCGTCGCTGTCATCCACCCAGTATCGCCAGAAATCTCCCCGCGCCGGATTATTGCCGAGAAAGCCGCCCCATCCGTTTTCCGAACCAGGCTGCAACCCAGGGTAGAGCTGTTCGCCTGTGCGGGGATTGCGCAGGCCCTGATAGATTTTTTCCAGTGCAGTGATTTGCAATCCGGAAAGACACTCCCCGCTGTTGCCGTCCTTGCAGGCTAGTGCCGCAAAATCCATGGCCGACCATGTGCACTGGCGCGGATCTTCGATCACACCGTCACGGCGTCCGTCCAGCGCATCACATTTTTCCATCACGCGATCACGTATCAGTGGCATCTGCTGTTGGGTAACCAATGCCTTGTTGTCACCCGGCAGGTGGTTGGCCTGATAAAGCCACAATGATTGTGCGCTCCAGCGAATGCGGTTGTTGGCCGGATCGCCGGCAATGATACCGTCGTAATCGGCCGGATAGCGCTGGGCTTCTGCCAGCCCCTGATGACCACCGGTGCTGCAACCATAGTAATAGGAACGTGCAGGAGCCTGTTGCATCAGCGCAACAATCATCTGTTTGGCAGCCACAGTGATCACATGGATGGAGCGTTCGCCCCAATCACGGATTTTTTCGGGATGACCGCGCCCGAAACTCACATCGCCGCCATTGCGACCCGAGTGACCAGTGTCGCCGCCTACTACAGCATAACCGCGACGCAGCGCCATCATCATGTCGTTGTAACTGAGGGCCGGGTTGTAGCCGCCGTTGCCGGTACCTACCAGCTTGCCGTTCCAGGTGCCTGGTGCAGGCAGCCAGACTTCCATATTTATCTGTGAATCTTCACCGGCTGAAGCAACGGCCTTTACCCTGCACACACGCTGCAGTGTTGCTTCCGGCACATCGCCTGGCGGCGGCAAATCCTCGGGCCACTGCCCGGGGGTGATCACGTCGATGGTTTGCAGTTGCAAGCTCTGGCCAAGCAAGGATGCAAGCGCATCGGCCTGGCAAAAATGGTCTGGCGCCTGCGCCAACTGCTGGGCTCGCGCTGCACTTAGCCACAACAGCAAGGCAACAACGAACAGCGGGCAACGTGATGGATGTCTGGTTTTCATGCCTCTACCTCTGACCAGATTGACCGGGATTGTGCAAATGCACTTTCATGGAAGAGTGGGTACCAGGCTCAAGACTGCATCGAGTTTACTCATGCTTTGTCGTGTGCGTCCAATAATCCCTGATTCATGTTCTGTTAATTGTCGAACCTGCAGAATGCAGGCATCAACCAGCCGGGGCCTTGATATTTGTACAGGGCATACCGGTTCAGGGTTTGCTTCCCCTCTTGGCCGGGGTCATCCCGGCCTTTTTTTTGTTTGCCACTGCAGCCAGGACACGCAGGTATAACATCAGAAGCAGCGGTTCTTGTACTATTTCCGGACGGCTTTCGGCAAGATGCCTTGCAGACGTTTCGAGATCACGCGCCGCCACCAGACAATGACACCACTTACCAGGATCAGCGTCGGCAGGAAACTGGCGATGATCCAGGCCCAGCGTGTTACTGCAGTTTGTCCGAAGCGTGCGAAATGCACAGCCCGGAAAAACCGTAACCAGCTGGTGGGACGATGACCATCGGTCAGATCGTCATCAAGCCAGTCAACGATGTGATCGACCAATACCGGAAAACCCAGCTGGAATCCCGACACACCCCACGCCAGCATCAACAACAATGCCCAGAATCCGAGAAAGGTGTGCAGTTGCCAGATGAGGCCGCGCTTGCTGTTGGGCAGGATCAGCAAACCTTCATACCAGCGTGAGCGGCCTTGCCACCACAGAATCAGCCCGGTGAAACTCATCAGGATGAACAACAAACCACCCACGCCATTCACCTTGCGGCCGTTGCGTCCCAGCAACAGTTCAGAGTGCGTATCAGCGAGCCACTCAACTGCCTTGACCGGCCACGGATTGGTAATGCCAAGGTCTTCGCCGGTGAACTGGTTGAAGTAGTGTGAATAAATCTTGCCGTCCTTGTTCAGCACCACATAAGTGGCCTGGTTTCGCTCCGCCGAGGGGAAGGTGAAACCAATTTCATAGCCGGCATAAACCTCGGCCATTCTTTGGGCAGCCTCGGCATCCGTCAGCATCACAGCCCCGGCAGGCGGATTTATGTGCTTGGGCTCGAACCAGCCATAGAACTGCGATTTCAGCAGCAGCGCACTGCCGCTGAGACTGATCAGCAGCACATAGAGTCCCAGGCCTATGCCCAGCCACAGATGTATCTGGAACAGCAGTTTTCTGAACCAGTGTGTTTGCGGCGCCAGCAGCCAGCGTTGCCAATTGTTCATCAGGAGTCATGCCAGTTATGCATCAGCGGCAAGTGTGAAGAAAACGGCGGACAAAGCCAACCCTCATCCTGTTGCAACCGCTTGCACTCAGGTGAGAGTATCGGGGAAAAACAACAACAGCCTCTCCACATGCAAACGCCCACATTCCCTGCAAAACGCGCCTCCGGCACGTCCCGCCACCGGCTCCTGCCCAACAGCCTTGCCACCCTTGCCGGCTACACCTTCCTGCATGATCTGCAGATGACCCAGGCAAAATACCGCTCAATTTTCTGCTGTATTGGTCGTTGTACCATTTGGTATTCCAAAGGTTGTGACAGATCCGCATGGTTTTAGAATTCCTGCAACAGAATACCGATTTCATTGCCTTCGTCAGCGGCGGCCTCTGGGCCCTTGTGGGGAGCAGTTGCCTCGGTCTGTCCCGATTGAATGGCAACCAAAGCTGGCGCTGGCTTGGGCTGGCAGCGTTCCTGCAGGCCTTGTATTGCTGGGCCGAAATCGGCCGCTATAGTGCAAATTCTGCAGCGTTATTCAATGTGCTCTCCCCGCTCCTGCTGTCTCTGTCGCTGCTGGGCTTGCTGGAGTTTGCCCGCCGCGCATGGCAGGAATCCGGCAGAAACAAAATCAGCGTCTGGCTGCATGGTCCGGCCCTGGTGCTGGCTGTGGCCGGCAGCCTTGCAGCGCATGACCAGGAAAAATGGATCTGGTCTGGTCAGGGGGTGATCGCCACCACGCTGGCCGTTTGCAGTCTGGTGGCGCAGGCGCGCAAACAAACATTCAAAGCCGACGCATGGGCCCACATTGGATTGGCAAGCGCTCTGGTTGGCTGCAATCTGGCAGCCGTGCTGTTTGCCATTCCGTTGCTGCGGACTGATCCCGCACACCCCGGGGAAATCAAACCGCTGCTGGCAATGCCGACTCTGATCCTGCCATTTGTGCTGGCGGCCATGGTATTCACCGAAATCGTATTCAATCGCAGCCATATCAGGGCCATGTCATATGTCGACAGGACCGACCTCCGCTTTCGCCTGCTCACACAAGTGGTGACCATGTCGTTTGTAATGTTGTTGACCTGGATTGCGGTGCAAAAGACCGGCGAACATCGTGACGCCGGGATGCGTCAGGATGTGCAAACCCGGGCAGAGCTGGTAGCCGGCGCCATGAGCAACCACGATTATGGTCTGCTGGACTGGAGTGAACGTGATCTGCAGAATCCGGCCTATCAGCGTCTCAAATCCCTGATGATGTCGCTGGTGAAAGCCAACCACGATCTCCGCTTTGTGTTGCTGGCCGGCTATCGCAATGGCAAGAGCCTGTTCGTGGTGGATTCAGAATCGCCTGAATCGAAGGATTATTCCCCGCCCGGGCAGGCCTATGACGAAGCTGATCCCGAATACCTTGCCGGCATGGCATCCCGCCAACCTTTTGTGATGGGACCGGCAATCGACCGCTGGGGCACCTGGATCATTGCCTCAGTACCTTTGCCGGATCTTGCAGGCACAGGAGCAACCAATATTGAACTGGATATTTCTGCACAAAACTGGTCCAACCAGATCCGGGAAGCCAGGGCTCCAATCCTGCTGATTGCGCTGTTGGTTGCCCAGTTACTGGTTTTCTATTCCCATTCCCATGCCAGGGACCTGGAATCCCGGGCTCGCCTGGTAGCGGCCAAGGAGACGGCAGAGGCTGCCACCAGAACCAAAGGTGAATTTCTTGCCGTTATGAGCCATGAAATCCGTACGCCGCTGGGGGGCGTGATCGGCATGCTGGAACTGTTGCGCAATCGTCCGAATTCCCCCGACAGCAGCCGCTACATCAAGTTGGCGCTCGGGAGTGCAGAAACATTGCTGCACATACTCAATGACATTCTGGATGCGGCGAAAGTGGAATCCGGCATGCTGGTGATTGAACATATCCCTTTTGCTTTCATTGAAGAAATTACTTATGTGCTGGAGGCAATGCGCTCGCGTGCCGAGTCAAAAGGCATCGCATTTAAATGGACTTTTCCGGAAGGTATTCCACCAGTGGTCATTGGTGATCCGACCCGTGTGAAACAGGTACTTGCCAATCTTTTGAGCAATGCCATCAAGTTCACCGAGCAAGGAAGTGTCACTGTCTCATTCACCGTTGCCAGCCACGACCTCAACCAGACCAGCATCCGCATCAGTGTGGTTGATACCGGCATTGGCATTCCGAAAGATGTGCTGCCCAAGCTGTTCGAGAAATTTGTGCAGGCCGATGCTTCCACCACCCGCAAATTCGGAGGCACCGGACTTGGACTCACCATCCTGGTCGGGATGGTAGAACGCATGTCCGGCACAGTCGCAGTGCAGAGTGAGTTTGGCAGCGGTACCAGGTTCGATGTAACCATACCTTTCCAGGTTGCTGAAAAGTCCGCGCTCCATGCTGAAACCGGCGACGCAACCAGCAGGGAAGCCTTGCATTCACTGCATGGTCTTCGTCTGCTCTGTGCCGAGGATGATCTGGTCAACCGGGAGTATCTGCAAGGTCTTGTTCAAGAACTGGGACTCACAGCCAGGTTTGTTGAAAACGGCCTGGAAGCTGTGGACTTGCTGGGTCAGCAACATTTCGATGCAGTGCTGATGGATAACCGCATGCCGGTGATGGACGGTTTCCAGGCGACCCGGGGCATTCGCAACGGGACCGGCAGGGTGCTTGATCCGGACATCTACATCATTGCTGTTACCGCAAATTCGTCTTCAGCCTATCGCGAGGAATGTCTTGCAGCCGGCATGAATGATTTTCTCACCAAGCCATTGCGACGCCTGGATCTGGCGGCTGCACTGGCGCGGGTGCCACGCACAAAACGTGCAATCGATGACCAGCAGGATGCCGAGGCACAGCCACCGCAAGGCATGACAGAAGCCGAGTTGATGGCGATTTTCGATCAGGATGAACCGCCGGCAGACAACACGCAAAACCATAAATTTGTTGCGCCACCCCAACTGATACGGATGTACCTGATGCAGACGCCCCTGAGAATCCGGGAAATGCGCAGTGCGCTGGCGTCAGGTGATTGGTCATTGCTGGGGCGTGCAGCCCATACACTCAAAGGCAATTCCAGTTATGTTGATGCTGATGACCTGGGTCAGCTGGGCGCGGCTATCGAGCGACTGGTAGATGAAGGAAATATCGGGGAAATCGGTGTGCTGATAGATGCATTAGAAACAAGATTTGCTGAAATGGAACCCGGCATGTTGGCCGGTATCCGGGATGACGTTTGAATGAAGATGCTGTTGATAGACGATGATGCAGTTTCGAGGGCTGCCTTGATCGGGATTTTCGGGCCTCCTGCCGGTTGGGAAGTTGTGGAAGCCGAAGATGGCAAACAGGGCCTTGAATTGCTGCTCAAAGGCCTGAAGCCGGAATTTTGTGTAGTGGATCTGATGATGCCCGTCATGAGCGGTCTGGAGTTTTTGCAGGAGGTCCGCAAGGATCCCTATCTGCAGCCCCTGAAAGTGATAGTGACCTCTTCCACACGCGACCGTGCGACCATCATGAGTATCGCCAAACTGCATGTGTCCGGCTACCTGCTGAAACCCTACGACGCTGCCAAAGCCAAAGCAAGCCTGCAGGAATTGATGAATGCGGGTCCTGTCGTTGACAACTTCATAAAAAAAACCGCAAAACACACGCTGCTTGCTGTTGATGACGACCCGGTAATGCGGGAAGCAATCGCTTCCATGATGTCGTTCGCATCAGGATGGGAGGTGAAATTTGCCGTGGATGGCAATGATGCCTTCGACTGCCTTTATGCCGGCCTGCGACCCGACCTGATTCTTACCGATTTGAACATGGCGAATGTTGACGGCGTGGCTCTCATCAAGCGTATTCGCAAGGACAGGAATTTCGAACATGTGAAAGTAGCTGTGATCACTGGCGCCACTGGTCGGGACGATGCCCACGAGCTGGCCGCACTCAATCTCTATGCCTTCATGCAGAAACCGATGGATTCCACCAGGCTCTCCAACCTGCTCAGAGGCATTTCCGACTAGCGATTCAGGAAGGTGTACCCCAGTGCGGCCAGTTTGCGTTTGCTGGCCATGGCCAGTTCAGTCACTCCCTCGACAGAGCCGTCCTGGGACTGCGCGGGATTGAGCTCAACCATCAGCATGAAGTCCTGCCTGGATTTCTCCAGCGCTTCAATGACCCCTTGCATGTCGACACGACCTTTCCCTACCGGACAGTACCCGTCGTGCTTTTTGCCGCCATCGAAATCCTTGAGATGCACATGCGCGATGACCGGCAGGAAATCTTTCACCACTTGCACCGGGTCCATGCCGGCACTTTGCAGTTCGCCGGTGTCGGGGCAAAATTTAATATAAGAGGAATTCACCCGATCCATCACAGCGTAGATTTCATCTTTCGTCATGATGCAGGAGCCTGTGTGCTGGTGCAGCGCGGCGGTGATACCGATGTCATGCAGCGCTTCACCCATGGCATTGAGTGAATCGACAATGGTGCTGCGTTGTTTGCTGAAATCAAAACTGTGGCGGTCGACATTGTCCGGGCCTATCACCGCAATCTTGCCACCGTACTGTTTGATCAGCTGGCCCCACCGCAAAAGTTTGCTGATTTCATCCTTGCGCTGGCCGGCATTGGTGAGCACCAGCGGGCAATAGGCGGCAGTCAGCGGCAGTTTGGCCTTGGCCAGATCCTGGGCCAGCCCACCACGACTGTCCCAAAATTCAAGCACCGAACCAAACGACTCGAAGCCGTGAAAACCGAGACTGCCTACCGCTGCAATTGCCTGTGGCACATTCTGGGGGGCATAGCCCCAGGTGATGCCGCTATGGCCAACCGTGTGTTTGCGGGATGGAGCAGCTGCGAAAACCGGCAGGCTGGAAGCCAGGACGGCACCGATTCCGGTTTTGAGAAACTCCCTGCGTTTGAGAAGCATAAGCTGAAGGCCCGGTTTATTGCGCCAAGGAGAATACTACATAACCACCTGCCCCCAAAGGCAAGTGGCGTGGCGGAATTCACTACCGGACATTGGCGGCCATCGATCACATACAATGCCTGGCATTCCACGCTACGCGCTGGTTGTCACGATACGTTGACAACAACTGGTAATACCTTGGCCTGTTCCAGGGTGGCAGCGTCACTGCTGGCAGGTATTGGCTATTGCCAGCACCCGCTTGAAAATGACACATTAGCCCATTAACGGGTTGATTAGTCAGGCGGGAAAGTCATGGTCAAGTCAGGAAATCGGTATTACCGGCAGTTTGGTCGCGGCATTGCGGTACTGTTGCTGCAGGCGGCATGCACACTGGTCTTTGCGCAAAGCCCTGGCACAGACGCCTTTTCTGCGGCTACGCTCAGCAAAGCCCCTGCGCAAAACTGGCCCACCAACGGCGGCTCGCTCAGCAATCAGCGCTATTCATCGGTGAAAAGTCTCAATACCGGCAACGTCGGCGGCCTCAAAGGCGTGTGGCACCTCAACCTGCATTCCGGCGCCGGCCCGCAATATTCGGGCGAGGCACAGCCGCTGGTGCAGAGTGGCATCGCCTACACCATCACCGGTGCCGACGATGTATTCGCGATCGACATCACCAGCGGCAAGATCCTGTGGCAGTACACCGCCAACCTGCCGCCTGAAATGACCACTGTGTGCTGCGGCTGGACCAGCCGTGGCGTTGCACTGAATGACAAGTACGTGTTCGTTGGCCAGCTCGATGGCCAGCTGAAAGCGCTCGACGTTAAAACCGGCAAACAGGTATGGGCAGTGCAGGCCGAGCGCTGGCAGGACGGTTTCTCGATCCCGGCCGCCCCGCTCTACTACGATGGTCTCGTCATCGTCGGCTTTGCCGGCGGCGAGATCGGTGTGCGCGGCCGCATCAAGGCTTTCGATGCCAACACAGGCAAACTGGTGTGGACCTTCTACACCATCCCAGGCCCCGGCGAATTCGGGCATGACACCTGGCAAAGTGACAACGAGCTGTGGAAGAACGGCGGCGCACCGGTCTGGAATACGCCGGCAGTGGACCCGCAACTGGGCCTGCTCTACTTCTCAACCGGCAACGCCGCACCCGACCAGAACGGCCACTGGCGCAAGGGCGACAACCTGTTCACCGCCTCCATACTCGCGCTCGACATCAAGACCGGCAAATACAAATGGCACTTCCAGGAAGTGCATCACGACATCTGGGACTACGATGCACCCAATCCGGTGATGCTGTTCGACCTTACCCTCGACGGCAAACCTCGCAAGGCGCTGGCGCAGGCCGGCAAGACCGGCTGGTTCTACATTCTTGATCGCGTGACAGGACAGCCGCTGGTCGGCATTGATGAAAAACCGGTGCTGCAGGAACCGCGTCAGGCCACTGCCAAGACCCAGCCGTATCCGCGAGGCGATGCCTTCATTCCGCAATCGATGCGCATCGCACCGGAAGGCATGAACATGGTCAACGAGGCCCGCATCTTCACCCCTTACTGGACCGATGCGATCCCGATCACGCCCGGTGTCGCCGGCGGTGCCAACTGGCCGCCGAGTGCGCATGACCCCAACACCGGTTTCTCGTATGTCTGCGCCACCGATGGTCCCTTCTTGTCCAAAGCCGTGGACGTCGGCATGGAAGCACCCAAGCCTGGCGATCACTATACCGCCGGCGTGCTGATGGGCCCAGCCATGTACCGCTTCGGCGTCATGGCCGCACTCGACATGCGAACCAACAAACTGGTGTGGCAACAGCATCTGCAAGAACCCTGCTACAGCGGCATGACAGTAACCGCTGGGGGCCTTTTGTTCGTTGGCCGCAATGATGGTCGCCTCACTGCACTTAACAGTGCCGACGGCAAGAAGCTGTGGGAATTCCAGACCGGCGCCGGCATGAATGCGCCAGTCACTGTGTTCGAACATCAGGGCAAGACCTATATACTGGCCTACTCCGCCGGCAGCGCGCTCGGCGGCACTGCACATGGCGACAACCTGTGGCTGTTCGGTCTTGATGGCAAGATCGACCCGCCCAGCAAAGACGCCGCCAAGCCGGCAGCTCCGGTGGCAATGGCCGCTGGCACTGCTGATCTTGTCGCCGGCAAACAACAGTTCGACACCATCTGCAGCGCCTGCCATGGCAACGATGGCAAAAATGGCCACGGTGGTGCCGACCTGACGGTGACCAAACTCACTGTGACACAGATTGCCGAGACCATCGCCAACGGTCGTAACACGATGCCGGCCTTTGCTTCGGTGTTCAAACCGGAACAGCTGCGGGATGTGGCAGGTTATGTCAGCAAGTCACTGGCGAAGTGATTTTGTATTGAATATTCATTTGGCCGGCAGTGCCGGCATCGGCGCAGTCGGTGTCGGCAACACACCCTTGCCATGCGAGGTGGCACCCGCCACCGAGTCACAGTGCTTGCCTGCTGCCGGCGCGGTGTCGGCAGGACAACGATAAAGTCCCCATTTGCCGCGCCCGCCGCCGGCAAAGCCGTTGCGCAACGGATGGAACCCGATGCTGACTATGGTGCCACGCGGAAACCCGTTGACCGTAACGCCGTCGTGCGCAACCGCGGAAGCTGAATCCATCTCGACTGCCCACACAACAGGTTCGCCCTTGCCATCCTTCATCACCTGGTCACGCGCTTCATTCAGCGGCGATATGAACATCTGCAAATGATTGGGGTTGGGATCGATGCGGGTGACGATGCCGGTCATCACATAGGTCTTTTCAGTGTCGTACATGGCGAATGAATGATGCGCCATTGCAGCTACCGGCTGCAGCAGCAATGGTGCCAGCAACCATACCGGCAACGGGTATCTCATGAAATCTTTCATCTGTTTGTCCCTCCTGTTAGCTAAAGTCCGAAACGGCTTTTTTTCTCTTGTGGCCGCTGCATGCCCTGCTCGTGATAGTGCTGCCAGATATCGGCCCACGGCCGGCCGAAGATATCGGGAACACGATACTCGATGGTTTGTCCCGGCACTACCGGCGTGGCATGGCCGTCGATCGGGAAACTTTGCGGAATGCATTCCATCATCGTCATCGGCTCGCCTTCGTTGAGCTCACGCTGTTTGTCCAGCAGATGCAAGATGCGCACGGGTTGCACCAGCGCCTCGGGGTCGTACAGCACCACTTCATGTTTGAGTCCGATGAATTTGCCCTTGTCATCCTTGCGCGCCGTGTAGATTTCCACTGACTGCATTTTGCTGCTGAACTCGAAACCACCATGCGAAATCCAGCCCTGGATGTTGGAGGTCCAGGTGATCAGCGCGTCACCGTCCCAGAAACCGATGGTCTCGCCAAACCACTGCGGCACATCCTGGCCCAGGCGTGGCACCGGGCCGCTCTCGTTGAACTCGCGGCCGATGTTGATCTGCGTCATCAGTGTCTTGGCCGAGTTGCGGATGTCGAGCACGAATTGCGGGGTCACCACCATGTTCACGGTTGCACCACCGTACTGCGCAAGCCGGCGCATGAAACCCTCCGGCCAGCAATAGGAGCCGGGCCATTGGGCAGTGTTGTCACCGGAGTAGTGATACATCTGCTGCACGAAGCGCTGCTGATACTCCGGCGTCAACAGGGAAAGATAGGTGGGGATTTGCAGGATGGCGCCATTGAACCACGACATGCGTTTGTCACGCTGGCGCGCGTACTTGCCGTTCCAGTCCGGCAATGTTGCCATGGTGTGCCGCGTGGGGCCGCCCCTGGCTTTGGCGGCTTCAAGCAAGGCTGTGTAATGGGCCTTGGCGGTGGTGAAAGCATAAGGACTGACGATTTCGCTGCGCGGGTAGTCGCGATCACAATATCCCCAGGCGGCTGTGCGCGGAGGATCGTTGCCGATCAGCGGCACTTCATAGGCTCCCCAGATCTGTTCAAGACCTACCGCGGAATTGCAGCGGTAGTAGCGTGGGTCACTCCACAGTGCTTTGTCCTTGTAAAAATCCTTCGTGGAAAAAATATCCACAGGCAAGGGCGTGATGCCAGCCGGCACCGCACCGTCGCGCGCAGCAACCACCGGCTGGTTGCCGTCCGGAATACCGGCACCGGTGAACAAGCCCTTGCCTTCGGAACCGACGATGTCTTTGGGCACCTGCGGATCACGCGCCCCTCTGCCCGCATCCGGCTGTGCGCCAGCGGCTCCGCACACAAGCAGACAAATCATTGCCAGCTGCAATTGTTTTCCGATACGTACATTCATGGTTGCACCTTCGGCATGTAGCGCACCGGCCCCAGCAAACTCATCTCGATCTTGCGTGCCTGCAGATCAAAGCTTGGTACCGTCGTAATATGCATCTCGTTCATTGCTACCACTGCTTCTGTAATGTTGGTGAATGGGCCATGCTCTTCAAAGCCGCCACCATTGTCCTCATGCACTATGTCGAAATGGAAGCTGGTACCGTTCATGCGGATGTTTTCCAGCGGGGCAAAATCCCTGGGGTTTTCGCAGGGCCCGCACACCATCCCGCGCAAGCCATCCTTGTGGCGCTTGAAGATGAAATATTGCTTGCCCGGTCCGATGCCCCACAACCACAAGCCCGCCACCTTGTCAGCAGTGACAGTGGCGGCAGCGGCCGGCAAGGTACGCGGGCCGCCGCCAGACGGCTGGTTGGGTTGCCGATTGGTCGGTGCCGGCTCGTGCGGGGCCGAACGCTTCATCACGATATGCACAGCAGCGGCTCCCGGCTTGTTCAGGGTCAGTTGCAGTTCGTTGTGATCGAGTGATGCATCCACTTGCTCAAGGTAGGGTTTGTAGTCAGTGCCGGAATGATAGAGCCTGAAATGCAGCCCTTTGCCATCAAGCGTGCCGTCATCGACAAAGGCAAGATGATCAGGGTCGTAGCAGTCAGCACAGTGGAAGCCACTTATCTTGCCGTCATGCAGCACCAGGTAGAGCACATGCCGCACACCCGCGACATCAGCTGTCCAGCCACCACGCCAGGCTGCAGTGTCTTGTGCCAGCAGCATGGATGACCAAAGCGGCGCCAGGCCGATCAGGCCGATGGCCAGGCTACGGCGGAAATTGAAGCGATCCTGCATGCATCCCCCTTGATCTTTTAATTTTGGCGAGCGTCCAAGTTTCTCTCAAATGCCCGACCAAAGCCAATTGCATCCACAAAATTCTGCAAACCTGCGCCTGCTTATTTTCCGGCTGTGTCTTTGGCCAGAGCCAGTGCTCCGGCAATGCCTGACTGCAGTCCCAACCCGGGTGACACAATCACTGCATCAAGTGCAGGCAGTAACGCGCCATCCACTCCGACAACATAGCCATTCAGTTGTTGCGCGGCTTTGCATCGCACGTAATCAAGCATGCGGGGATTGCTCATGACCCCACCACCAAAGATCAGCCGTTCTGGCGACAACAACAAGATCACGGTAGCCGCCAGCTGCCCAAGATAATGGCTCACTACTTCAAATGCTGCGTGCTTGTCAGGCAATTCATCAAGTGATACACCATAACGGGCCACGATGGCAGGTCCGCAGGCCAGGCCTTCCAGGCAATCGCCGTGGAAAGGACAGGTGCCTGCAAAATCCCTGTCCTGCGGATGCCTCCTTACTCCGATGTGTCCCATTTCAGGGTGCATGGCTCCGTGCAGGGTCTGCCCCTTGATGGACACGCCGCCACCGATGCCGGTGCCAACTGTAATGTACACAACCACATCACAGCCGCGGCCGGCCCCGTGCAGGGCTTCGGCAAGCGCAGCGGCGTTGACATCGGTATCAATATTGACCGGGCAACCGAAAACACCAAACGGTGCCACCAGATCCGTGTGCGACCACTGCGGCTTGGGCGTGGCCAGAATATGGCCATAAGTGGAAGAGCCTCTGTGCAAATCGAGTGGTCCGAAAGCGGCAATGCCAATGCCAGCATAGACGCTTTCATCATTTTGCTGCGAGTTGAAGAAGTCGACGCATGCTGCCAATGTTTCCTGTGGACTGGTGGTAGCAATGCGGGTACTGGCAAAGGTATGACCCTGTGCATCAGCAACGGCGCAGATGAATTTGGTGCCGCCAGCCTCAATGGCTCCATACAGCAGGTTTTTCATGCACAGATTTCCTCGACCCATGCGGATTGCATGGTCGAAATCTCAAATACCTTTTCACCATCTGCGTGCGAAATGCGCAGGCTGTTGCTGTCATCCCTGAAGCAGATGGACAATTCGGCAAAGTCTTCACCCTGGTCCCATCTCAGCACCAGCTCATCGGAGCCGCATGCCAGTGACGAAAATTTGCCGCTGAAAGCCGGATGGGTATTGCGCAACCTGATCAGCGCAGACAGACCCCTGACCGCAAATTTCCGCAAGGCAGCCTGCACCTCATCCTGCGTGTAGTAGTGGCGGTTGATGTCCCTGCCAACGCCTGTCCTCGCCAGCAAGCCGAGGTCATTGACGCCGGCCAGCAGCCCCACGTAGTAGACCTGTGGAATTCCAGGCACGAAAAATTGCAGCGCCCGCGCCAGCAGATAGCGACGGTCATCGCGGCCCAGCGCGTCGTAATAGGTGCAGTTGATCTGATAGAGATCGAGATTGGACGCAGCGGCGCCGGTGGCGAGACGGCTGTCGCCGTGACTGTTGGCATGGATGGCTTCCACCAGCTGGTCAAGTTCTGCCGGAGGAACCAGTCCGGGCTTGTCACCTTCCGCGCCGATGTCGATGATGCCAATGCCATCATGCGTGTCGAGCACAGTCAGTGTGTTGCTCGGGCGGATGCGCAGCCAATGTTTGAGTGGCTCTGCAGTACGGAAAGCAAAAGCGTGCAACACCAGCGGCGGCAACGCGAAGTCGTACACCCAATCGACCTGGCGTGCGATCCCAATCTGGCGCAGGTAGTGTGAATGGATTTCCACCAGTACTTCCATGCCGAGGGCCCGCACCCGCGCCGACAGATCCGCGATGAAAGCGAAGGTTTCCGGCAGCATGAAACAGGAGGTGCCTGCTTTCTTGATGGCATAGCCCACTGCATCGAGCCGCACCATGCGCACGCCATTGGCAGCAAAGGTCTGCAGGATGCCGTCAAGATACTGCCGGCCCAGCGCATGAGTGACATCGATGTCGACCTGTTCCGGCGTGAAGGTGGTCCACAAGTGGATGCTATCGCCGTTGGCGAGCTTTACTTCAGTGAAGGGCAAGCCGGGACGGGGGCGATAAATCGCCTGCAATGCTGCGTCGGTGGCACCGTCGGGAAACACACGGTCGCGGGTCAGCAACAGCCCCGCCCACTTTGATGCCGCACCCTTTGCCAGAAAATCACGACACTGCGGCGAATGCAGGGACACGTGATTGACGATCAGGTCAGCAACCAGTCCGGTTGTGGCTGCCAGCTGCCTGATATCCTGCCAGTTACCGAGTCGGGGGTCGACCACGGTATGGTCGACGGGATCGAAGCCGGCATCAGCCCCGTCAATGGGATCGAAGAACGGCAACAAGTGGACACCGCCGAACAGGCCTTGCAGGGGGCCGTCAAGCAGCGCAGCAAGACCGGCAATGCCGCCATCGGCGAGACGATCCACATAGGTTATCAACTGTACCTGGTTCTTCATTGGTCCTGTTTACGCAATCGGAAGCATGACCCTATAATGCAATCGTTTGCAAAAAGGGTAAAGCTTAAAATAATCAATATAACCCATGCTCTTTCAAACGGGGAATCCATGTCCGACGCCACTGTGCAACGCCGCGACTCGCTGCTGATCAAGACCCTCACCTGCATGATGTTTTTCATGTTCGCGATGACAACCGATGCGGTGGGCAGCATCATCCCGTTGCTGATCGAAGAATTCAAATTGTCACTGAGCGCCGCCAGTGCATTCCACTACGTGCCGATGGTGGCGATTGCTGCCGGCGGACTCTGCCTCGGCTTCCTCACCGACCAGCAGGGGCACAAGCGTACGATTCTGCTCGGACTGCTGCTATACGGCATCGGTTCGCTGTTGTTCGTGTTCGGCTCAGGCTTCGGCTACTTCGTGGTTCTGCTGGCGTTGTCCGGCGTCGGTGTCAGCGTATTCAAGGTCGGCGCGCTGGCACTGGTCGGTGATGTGACCGGCTCGCCACGCGAACACATGACTTTCATGAACACCATTGAAGGCTTCTTCGCGATCGGCTCCATCGTCGGGCCGGCATTGGTCGCCATCCTGCTGGCACAGGGCGTGTCATGGAAATACCTGTATGTGGCTGCCAGTGTAATCTGCATGATGCTGATACTGGCAGCCCTGCGGGTGCGCTATCCGTCTTCACGCAAGCCTGAAGTTCCGGTGAAATTTTCCCAAACCCTGGTGATGCTGAAGAATCCCTGTGCACTCGGCTTTTCCAGCCTGATCATGCTCTATGTGGCAGTGGAAGTAGCAATCTACGTGTGGATGCCGACCTGGCTCCAGGATTACCACGGCCCCAATCCCTGGCTGGCCACCTATGCTTTGACTGCATTCTTCGTATTGCGGGCAGCCGGCCGTTTTCTCGGAGCATGGCTGCTCGACCGGCTGCGCTGGGATAGTGTGCTGGCAGTGTTGGCGCTGGCCATCCTGGTGTGTTTCGCCGGCAGTCTGGCCGGTGGCACTGCGGTGGCGCTGTGGTTGTTGCCGCTGTCAGGACTATTCATGTCGGTGCTTTACCCGACGCTCAACTCCAAGGGCATCAGCAGCTTCCCTGCACGCGAACAAGGCAGCATCGCCGGCGTTATCCTGTTCTTCACCGCCTTCAGCGCGGCGGCAGGCCCGTTGGCGATGGCAGCGGTCAGCGATGCACTGGGAAATATCCGCTATGGCTTCATGCTCGCTACCGGTTTCGCGGCGCTGTTGTTTGCAGGGCTGTTGTGGAACCGCATGATGATCCCCGCCGAAGTGCGTGGAACCCGCACCGAAACCTGACGGGAAACTGTGGCAACTGGCACTTTTGTTCCGTATTGGGCAAGAACATCGTCAGGATCCTTGCGATATTCAAGCACTGCAAAGAAACATTGCCTGATACAGCGCAAGCAAACCACAATAGGGCTTAGTCACCAAAGAGCAGCCAGCCATGAAGAACAAGCACAACGCACACAACCTGCTGCTGTTGCTGGCGCTTGCAGCCTGCGCACCACTGTCAGCACAGGCTGCCGAGAAAGCACCGCCTGCGCCCGGCCAGAGTTTCACTGAATGTCGTCACTGCCCGGCCATGCTGGTAATACCGGCAGGAAGCTTCCTGATGGGTTCGCCCAAAAATGAAGCGGAGCGGCGCGAGAATGAGCCGCAGCACCGTGTCACCCTCTCGCGCCCGTTTGCACTGGCCACCACGCCGGTAACATGGGAGCAATGGGAAGCCTGTGTGCGCGATAACTGGTGCGAAGGGGCGCTGATCGACGAAGCGCTGAAGCTCAATCCCGATGGCAAGCCCAACGCCAACTACCGCGACTACGGCCGCGGCACGCGACCGGCGGTCGGCATGAGCTGGTACGACGCCCAGCACTATGTCGGCTGGCTCAACTGGAAGATCGGAGCCGATGACAGGTACCGCCTGCCAAGCGAAGCCGAGTATGAATACGCCGCGCGCGCCGGCACCACCACCGCGTTTCCGTGGGGCGACACGCTGGATTTCAATCACGGCAATTTCGGTCTGCGCGGCCATGAACGCGGCGGCTTTGCCGAAGGCCGCGACGTGTGGGTCAACGAAACCTCGCCGGTTGCATCGTTCCCGCCCAATGCCTGGGGTTTGTACGACATGCACGGCAACATTTTCGAGTGGACGCAGGATTGCTACGAAGAAGACTACGCACACGCGCCAACTGATGGCAGTGCCAGCACCGAAGGCAACTGCGCCAATCGGGTGTTCCGCAGTGGCACCTTCACCAGCAATCCGTACATGCAGCGTTCGGCGCGGCGTGGTGCACCGTACCCGGCTACCACGCGCGGCCGGGACTATCTGGGTTTCCGCGTGGCGAAGTCGCTGGAGTGATGTGACTTGCCACGGCGCCAACGATCCACGTGATATTCCAGACCTGTACGTTTCAGTTAAGATGTATGTGTTTTCCTTTCATCCTCAATAATCAATCGGATAACCGGCCATATTATGAAAAACGCTGACTCCATGAATGACACTCCCCCCGAGAACGACACCAACGCCACCGGCAACACCAGCCCGATGAACAGGCGGGATTTTCTTGCGACAACGGCCGGCTTGGCGGCGGTCGTCTCTGCAGTCTCGGTTACCTCGGTTGCCTCGGCGCAACCGCCAGCGGCACCAGCCGCAGCTCCAGCTGCAGCGCCCGGCCGAGGCGGCGGCGCGAGCATCCCGGCCGGCTCGCAGACTTTCAACACGGTCATCACCAAGCTGAAGGAAGGAAAACAGATTTTCAGCAACACCATTTTTTCGCCAGACCTCGAGGCAGCGAAGAAAGCTTGCGAGGGGCAGGATTTCATCTGGGTCGAAATGCAGCACTCCCGGCTGACGTGGCACGAGTCGGAGGATCTGATCAGGGTGATCGCGCAGGCCGGCTGCATTCCGTTCGTGCGCGTGCCAAACGCGAACCCAGGCGACATCCAGAAAGCCACCGATGCCGGCGCGCTCGGCATCATCATCCCCATGGTTGACACAGTAGAAGAGGCCCGCAGGGCGGTTGCGTATGCCAAATGGCCAATCGGAAATCGCAACAATCCCAACACCAAGCCGTGGGGCCATCGCAGCTCGGGTGGCGGCCAGTTCACTTCGCTCTGGGGGCCCGGCTACCAGACCAACGCAAACAACAACATCCTGATCATGATCCAGATTGAAAACCCGCAGGGCGTTGGCCTGATCGACACCATTCTCGAAGAGGTCGAGGGCATCGACATTGTCATGGTCGCCAGCAATGATTTCGGCTGGCAGGCGGGTGACCGCGATGGCGACGAGAGCTACAACGCACGCGAAAAAACTGTCCGCGAAGTCGTGCTCAAGCACGGTAAAATCCTCGCCGGTCCTTCGAGTTGGCAGGATCGCCCCGGTTACCGGTTGTTCCAGGGCCGCCGCAACGCGACCAACACTGGCTACGACGCTACCGGCAACAGGATTCCGGACGCGGCCTCGGCGACCAAAAAATAACCCGGCCGCAATGTCAGCTGCGCTATCTGCAGACTGGCACCGCGGGCAGGATTCTGCGGCAAGTCAGTCAGCGCGCATGGCACTGAAGCCAGCCGCATCCGCGATTGCAGATGAAGCAGTCGCGGCGCGGCTCATGGCCTGACGATGATGTCGCTGCGGCGACGTGTCCAGTCATCGATACCGTTGCCAGGCTGAACTACAGCGACGACACGCACTTTCAGTTCAGTTCCCGTTGGCAAACCGAACATGCGGATCACGTTGGCGAGCTCCTTCGCCCGCAGCTCGGCAATCTTCGCTATCTCGTCCAGCTGCTTGCCGTTCGACAATTTCACGCTGGCGCGGTAGGAGACGACCTCCACCGACTTCGCCTTGATGTCACCGGCATACTTCAACGCTTCCTGCAGTTTGTTGATGGTGAGACCGGCCAGTTCGGAATCGAATTCATAATGCAGCTCAAAAGTCTTTGCTACAAAAGGCGGCTTGGGCGCGTCGGCCGGTGCGCCGCGAGCAGCATTGGCATTCTGTTGCAGCCCTGCGATCTGGGCATTGCCTGGGCCCGGTCCGCGGCGTGGCTCCAGCGTGTTGTAACGCGGATTTTCCGGCAGCATCGTGCGGCAACTGTTGTCGAGCTCGCGCATGGTAGAGATCACCGGCGGCTGGGGCAGATCAACGCCAGCGGATTTACCGGATGGTCGTTTGTCAAACACTGAGCCCGGCGACGCCAGCACTATGCCACCGCACACCCGCGGCTGTGCGGTGACGATGCCTTCCACCAATACCTGATGGCCTTGCAGCGGTGGTGTCCAGCCACCGGAGTCAGTCTGGATGCCGAGAAAATAGGTTTCACCCTGGTATTCCGCCAACCAGCACGGCACAGTGTTGGTGTCCTGGAACACGGGACACGCAACAAAACCCAGCCGCTGCGATTCGGCGGCGTCGACAGTGCCTGCCAGCAACACGAGCGGCAGCGCGACATTGAACAGGCGACGTGAAAGGATTCTGGGCATGGCTGGGTTCCTGGCGAATTCGGGAAGCAGGGGCGACACGGGATTCACAACACGCTGAGGAAATTGGTGAGATCTTCCTTCTCCTGCGTGGTATAGCCGATATTGAAGCGGCGGTCATAGAAATCGACCAGATCCCGCAGCGTGGCAGCTGACCCGTTGGAAAAATACGGCGCCCGTGCCGCCAGTCCGCGGAACTGACCCATGACAATGGAACCTACATCAACGCAACGGCCGGAGATCAGCGCGCGACCCGGATCCTGCGTGTAGATTACGCGGCCAAGAAACGTATGTGGACGCGCGTCCGCGTTACACGTGATCTTGAACAGCGGCAGTTCGGTCTTCTCTTCGCTCCACGGATTGTCGAGAGTTACACGCGCATACGGCAGATTGGTGGTACCAACGTCCACCCAGCCAGCCGACAGATCGGTGCCAACCATGTTGGAATTGTGGCAAGTGGCGCAAGTGCGCTTCATCGGGTTGCCCATGCCCACTGTGTTTATGTGCGTGGTATCGCTGATGTAGAAAGGCCGCTTGAAGAACACATCATGACCGCGCGCCACAGATGCACGGAACTCGCGCTGGCCGCTGGTTTCGCCTGGTGCCGGATTCCACATTGCAAAAGAGTGGAATAGTGGCGTGCCAAAATTGTCGCCCAGACCGCGTTCCTGTTTTTCGAGGTTGTGCGGACCCAGTCCATCCGGACCACCCTGCTCCACCAGCGATCCGCCGGTGTGGCTGTCCACTTGCGCGGCATAGATCTGGCTCTCGAAATTCACAATGCGGTCAAGTGTGTCTGCAGTCAATTCGTCTTTCACCTGCAGATGGTCATGCGAGGCGCTGATGGCCTGGGTGCGCAACGAAGGCTCGCGGGCGTCGGACATGATGTTCATGCTCATGTACTTGCCGGTGAAAGGATCGCGGTCGTTGATCATCGCCAGCCGCTTGGCGTTGAACGAACCCACTTCGTAGTTGATGTATTTGAGGTTGGCAGCGATGCGAGGACGCCGGTAGACCGACACAGTCGGTTTGGCGCTGTTGAGTCCATAGACTGGGTCAGTATTGCAACCTGTTGGATCGCGCACCACTTCGATCGTGAATTCCGGTTCGGTCGGTACGCCGTTGCGCGGCTTCGGTGGCCACTGCAATCCGACGCGTATCAGGCCCCGGTTGAGCAGCAACGAATGCGACTTTGCCTAATCGCGCGGCAAGTTGGGACAGTTGGCACCGTCGACAGGTGCGAACAGCGGGTCCTTGCTGCCGTTGGTTTGCCACTGCTGACGGATCGAAGCCAGCGAGAGCCCCATGGCATCGGAGGGCTGATGACAGGTTACGCAGGCGCGGCCATTGGTGCCCAACGCCTCGAAGAAGGGATGACCCTTCATGTCTACCGGACCTTTCACATTGAAGATGCCGTTCTTGCCGTCGACATTGTTGAACATGGCCTCGGCAGGAAACACGCCGCCCTGCCCCGGGCGGGTCCACTCGCGTTGGTCAGTCTGGGCCGCTTGTGCCAGCGCATGACTGCCTAGCAGCACGGACAGCGCCAGCGAAGCCATAATGGCACCGGAAATCGGGTTGTGACGCATTGGCTCGGTTCTCCAATTCATGTTTCGTGGTGATCCCCGGCCCATGCTTCAGTCCGGTTACAGCATAAAGCACAGGCCGGGGCGATAGCCAAGGCCGGGCAGCGCTGTTTCCGGCACTATGAAATCCCTGGCTGACCATACCAACTCAAGATTTTCCTGTTATTGGACTACGAGCAGGTTTGCAGCAGTTCGTTATGGGCACGAGTTGCCTGTCGGCAAGAATAGTGCAGCCGCCAACAAGTTTCCAACAACATTGTTAACAATATTGCACACATTTCCTGCACCTACCGGACAGGTACCGATGGTCAGCGTGACTCGCCGCAGGATTCCCGCACTACGAGTTCACCCGGCATCTTCACTGATTCCACTGTCTCGCCGGCAATCCGGCGCAGCAACTGGGTCACCAACAGTTTGGCGCCGCGCGTGAGATCCTGCCGCAAGGTAGTCAGTGCCGGATGCACATGGGCACCAAGATCAATACCGTCGAAGCCCACAACAGCCACTTGTTCGGGAATGGCAATGCCGGATGATGACAGCGCCCGCATCGCACTGATCGCTATCACATCAGAAGCTGCAAACACCGCATCGAACTTGCGGCCGGTGCGCAAATGTTCCAGCGTCGCCTGGTAGGCGGCATCCGGTGTCAGGTGGGCTTTTACCATCACCGGTTTGGCAGTGCCGGCCGGACCGTGGGCAAGCGCTTGTTCATATCCTTCATAGCGCAGCTTGATCTCCGGGCTCACCGGATCGCCGATGAATACGATGCGACGGCGGCCAAGCCGCAACAAATGTTCAGTCGCCATGCGCGCTGCGCTGACGTTGTCAGTACCCACCACGCAATAATTCTGTCCGCGCAGATGTCCACCCCACACGACAAACGGAACCTCGCTGTACGCTGCAGCCTGCAGCACCTTGTGCTCGGTGCTCTGACCGATGACGATGATGCCATCCGAGCGTCGTGCTGCCGCCAGTTGGTCGAACCAGTGATCCATGGGCGGCACCACTTTCTGCAGCAGCATGCCATAGCCTTTTTCGGTGATCTCATCGGCAAGATGACTCAACAGACTGCTGAAGAAGGGATCAGTCAACCCCTGCCCGAGTTCATGCGCCAGCGGGATGACCACACTGAGGGTCTGCGTGCGGCCGGACCGCAGGTTGCGGGCAGTGGAATTGACCACATAGCCGTGCTGGCTGGCCAGCTTGATTATGCGTTTGCGGACGCTCTGCTCGACCAGTGGACTGTCAGCGAGCGCGCGGGATACGGTCGACACATGCACGCCGGCGAGACGGGCAAGGTCGGCCATGGTGGTGGCAGATTTGGGTTTACTGTTCATGCCGGCATGTTAACAGTGCCAGCCCTCACCCGCGAACAGCTCAGCGCGTAAAAACCCCGATGTCGATCACTGCCGCCATCGCCGCATTACCGGCATCGTTCGGGTGGATATGGTCGCCACTGTCAAACTCCGGCTTCAGCCGCGTATTTTGTTGCGGATCACGGGTAGCTGCGTCGAAATCAACGATGGCGTCGTACTTGCCGCTGCTACGTATCCACGCGTTGACTGCCTGCCGCATCGCTTCGGTATCAGGATTGAACAGCCACAGGCCTCCCATGGGTGTCAGTGTCGCTCCCATCACCTTGATACCGTTGGCGTGTGCGCGGTCCACAAGTTGCGACAAGCCTTCGATGATCTGGGTCGCAGTTGTCTTCTGGTCGTCCGGCACTCCTGGCAGCGCGGTGAAGTTGATGTCGTTGATGCCTTCCAGTAACACCATCCAGTGCACACCACCACGTGCCAGTACGTCGCGATCGAAGCGTGTCAGTGCACTCGCTCCGGCGCCGGTGCGCAGCACGCGGTTGCCGGAGATACCCATGTTGACTACACCCAATGCTGCCGTGGTTTTGTTCTGCTGCAGCCGCACGGCCAGCAATGACGGACAATCCTTGTGTGCATCGACCGACGTCATGAAGCCGTCGGTGATCGAATCACCGAACGCGATGACCATGCCGGTCTGCAACGGTGCCAGCACTTCGACACCGGCGAGCCAGAAATAGGAACGGTTGGTCTCAGTTGCCGTCAGCGTCGGAGCGGACAGCACATTGCCCTTGGCGATACGCGTGGTGTTGAGACCCAGTTCGTGGCGCGTGGCAGTCGCGGTGGTATCCGGCACATAAACCGTTACCGCAAGTTCAGCCAGCGCGGGCACTGCCATGTCAACCGGGTCGCTGACTACCAGGCCGCCCGGATGCAGGGTAACGCTGGTCTTGCCGCCGAAGGTAAGTGCATGGTCGGTTTTTGCATCGATGGCACCATTGCCGCTGTGACGCGCCACATGCACGCCACCGAGCAGCGCCGGTTGCACGCCTTGTGCATTCGAAAACTGCAGACGGAGTTTGTCGCCAGCGACACTGCTGCGCACAATCATCCTGACGCTCTGGTCATGCAACTCTTTCGGCACCGGTGGAATCGGCGATGGCGCGGGATTTTTCGGCATTGCATCAGCCGGCGGTGGACGCACCCACGACTGCGGTGGATCCACGAGCAGCATTGGCGCCGTGCCCCAGCTCGCCACCCAGTGTTTGCCGTCCTGTGCCTGCGCCGGGCTGTGCCATGAAACAAGCGTGCAAAGAAGTACCAGCAGTTTTCTTGTCATTGTTGTCACTCCGTGTTCAGGATTTACCGAGCCACTTGTCGAAGAATTTGATGACGAAATCGAAGCACTCGCGCGATTCCGGCACATCCGGGTTATAGAAGAAGCCATGGAACATGCCTTCCCACACATAGAGTTCAGCCGGCACATTTTGTTTGGATAACTGGATATGCGTGTACACCGCATTGCTGAGATCGAAACCGCGCGTCGCCGAGACGATCATGGTCGGCGGAAATTTGGCCAGCACCGCCGGATCGCTGGTTGGCGCTACCAGCGGATCGTGCGGATCAGTGCCCGCCAGATAAGCCATGCCTCCGCCACTGATGGCACCGGCAGGCGCCGGCTGCGGCATGCGGCCTTCACCCAGTGACATCGTGAAGTAATTGGCATCGCCGCCGAAGGACGCATCGGTGGGTGCAGCACCTGCACACAAGAGCCCGATGGCGCCCGGGCGTGGCAGTTGGTGTTGCTGGAACCAGGCCACGGCCATGCCCGTCAGCATACCCCCGGCCGAACAGCCGTAAATGCCGATGTTTTGCGGCTGGTAGGTCTTGAGCAGTGCAGCATAGGCCGCCGCCACATCTTCGCTGGCAGCAGGAAACTTGTACTGGGGGCTCTCGCGATAATCAAGACTGATCACCTTGATACGCCCGAGCGCCGCGATGGGGATCGACTCCAGTTCCGCACAGCCAGCCCAGCAGCCACTGAAGCCGCCACCGTGCAGATTGATCAACACCTTGTCACGATGCTTGTCAGCGATACCGTTGGCTGGCGTGTACACATAGGCATGTACGCCACCGATGCTGGCGTCTTCACGCGTTACCGGATACAGCTGGCGTTCCCTCTCCAGATAGCCGACCAACAGATTGGGGACCCCATTGGTCTGCCCCGACATCGCCGGATTGCGCAGCTGGTTCAGATGCTCGGCCATATAAGCCTTGCCGTCGGGGCTGAGGAACCCGGAGACCGGCACTGTCAGTCCCGGCATGTGGATAGTTCCGTCCTGGTCAAGTCCGACCGGATTGACCGGCCGTTGTTGTGCTGCCACAGGCAGTGCCATGCCGAATACCAGCGGTATGACCACTGCAGCCTGCAACAACCTGAGGGTGCGACACAACATGGGATTCCTCTGCACAACCAACATCTGTACAAGTAGCATCTGCACAAGCAACATAAAGCCAGCAACATCAAGCCAGCAAAGTCCAGCCATCACAATCCGGCAGCCACCGGCTGGCCACCTGACAATGCGGCAGGAACTTACCTCTCAATGCAAACGATTGCAACAAGGCACATTGCCGGGATAGTCTCACTACAAACAAGAAGAGGAATACCAATGAACAACCTCAGATCCTGGCTACGTCCAGTCGCAGCTGCCACCATCCTGCTTGCCACTCACAACGTGCTTGCTGCGGAAGCAGATGCGCGTGCCGCCTGCTCTGCACTGAGCTCGCTTTCCACTCCTGCTTTCAAAGTTGATGCTGCCGAATGGGTAACGGCTTCGCAATTGCCGTCCGGACCCGGCGGTGCTACCACACCGGTGCCCGCGCATTGCCTGTTCCGCGTCACACTGGATCCGCGTGCCTCCGGCCTGGAAGGCATGAGCTATGGCACCGGCATGGAATTGCGTCTGCCACTCGAGTGGAACGGCCGTCTGCTGTTCCAGGGTGGCGGCGGACTCGATGGCGTACTGAATACAGCGCTGGGGCCGGTCAGTGGCGGTCCCGCAGCACTGACGCGCGGCTTCGCCGTAGTGTCGACCGATGGCGGCCATCGTGGCCGCAACAACATTGATTCGCGCTTTGGCATCGACCAGCAAGCCAAACTCGATTTTGCCTATCAGGCTGTGCAGCGCAGTACTACTGAAGCCAAGACCTTGATCAATCGCTATTACGGTCGCAAACCTGATCGCTCCTATTTCATGGGTTGCTCCACTGGTGGCCGTGAGGCAATGATGGCAGCGCAAAAAATGCCGATGGAATTCGACGGCATCGTGGCGGGCAATGCCTCGTTCAACCTGACGCGCGTGGCGATGAACCAGGTCTGGAGCCTGCAGACGGTGACAAAACTCGCACCCAGGGACGCCAGCGGCAAACCACAACTTTCGGAAGCCTTCAGTGACACGCAACTGAAGGCGGTCGCCGATGCAGTAGTCAAGCAATGTGATGCGCTAGATGGTCTCGCCGACGGCATGATCAACGATTTCCAGGCTTGCCATTTCGACCCGGCTTCACTCAAGTGCGGGACCCCGGGCAATGACAAGCCGCAGCAGTGCCTGACACAACCGCAGATCACTGCACTCAAGGACATCATGGGCGGCGCACGCAATTCCCGTGGTGAGTCTCTCTACGGTGCGATGCCCTACGATACCGGCATCGCACTGCCGGCATGGCGCGGCATGCACCTTGGCACTGGCCCCAATGCTCCAGCCAATGCCTCGCTTGGTCGTGATACCTTGCGTTTGTTCTCGCTGACACCGCCCAACCCCGATCTTGATCCACTCACTTTCAATTTTGATCGCGATGTTGCACTCACTACCGAAACCGCCGCCATCAACGATGCCGTGGCTACGCTGCACACCAGTTTCGCGGGCCACGGTGGCAAGATGATTGTCTATCACGGACTGTCAGACCAGGCCATGTGGCTGGGCGCATTGACACAATGGTATGACAAGCTGACACCCCGTAACGAACAGGGCCCGCAAGCATGGTCACGGTTGTTCCTGGTACCGGGCATGACACACTGCGGCGGTGGCCAGTCAACCGATGAATTCGACATGCTGACTGCGATCCAGGCCTGGGTCGAACAGAACAAGGCGCCGGAGCGCATCACAGCCAAGGGCAAGGCATTTCCTGATGAAACGCGTCCGCTGTGTCCCTATCCAAAAGTCGCCCGCTACGATGGCGGTGATGTGAAAGACGAGAAAAGTTTTTCCTGTCGTTGACCCAAGGCCCTGACCTGACGGAGACAAGTGCAATGCGATTCGCGTGGAAATTGACAGTTGCTCTCACACTGGTGGCACCGCTGGCATTGGCACAGCCGAATGGCGCAGCGTCTGGAGTAAAGCCACCCGTCGGCATGGTCGACCAGCCTTGCCCGGCGCCCGTGGCAATGCCGCCATCAGTGCGCGACCTGCTGACCTCGCTGTTCATGGAACCACGCACGCTCGGCCCGACCGATATCGCCAAACTCACTGGTGACAAAGCCTTCGGCGAGTACAACGCCGCCAATCGCGGTTATCCCGGCCAGGACTGGGCGGGGTTGTGCCGCTTCCGGGCCGCCAACGACGCCTATGTTGCTTCCGGCAAAACTCCGCGCATCGTGTTCATGGGAGATTCGATTACAGAGAACTGGCTGCTGGGTGATCCGGCGCTTTTCAATGACAACAGTGTCAACCGCGGCATCGGCGGCCAGACTGCACCACAGATGCTGCTGCGATTCCGCGCCGATGTGGTGAGATTGAAACCCCGGATGGTCCACTTGATGACGGGCACCAATGACATTGCCGGCAATACCGGGCCTTCCACGGTCCAGGACTTCAAGAACAATGTGATGTCGATGGTGGAGCTTGCCAGGGCCAATGGCATCGCGGTGCTGCTCGCCAGTATTCCACCCACCGCCGGCTTCAACTGGCAACCGGCGATTGATCCGGCGCCGCGCATCCGTGAATTGAACGCATGGCTGAAAGAGTACGCAGCCGGCAACGGCCTCGTTTACATCGATTATTATTCAGCGCTGGCAGGCGCCAAAGGCGAGTTGCGCACAGAACTTGGCAACGACGGCGTGCATCCGAACAAGGCCGGCTACGCCGTCATGCGCAAACTGCTGAACCAGCAATTGGCCGCGCCTGGCAAATAGCACGGCCTTCACTGTTTTACTTGAGTCCCTTGCTGTCGAAGGTCCATTTGCTGTCACGGCACAGACCACAGTCCTTGCCCAGGAATTCCTGCGCCGCTTGCTTGTCACCGCGCAGAGTCCAGTCCAGCCAGTGCACTGCGGTCTGCGCTGCTGCACCACCGTTGGGTTTGTTGTAACTGCCGCCGTGACCAACGCCCTGCAGGTTGGCAACCGCCACCGGTACCTGATCGATACGTTTGAAATCGTCCATGCCGTTCTTGTAGGCAATATCGGTGTCGCCGCCAAGGATATAGATGGTAGGTGTGTGAATTTTTTTCAAGGCATCTTTGCCAAGATTCATTTCGGATGACATGGCGCCAGCAGGCGGTGCGTCATTGAAGATGCCGGTATTCTGCAACACCATCGTCTTGATACGCGGATCGGCGGCCACAGCCAGTGCCTGGATGCCACCGCAGCTGTAGCCGGACACGGCAATCTGGTTGGGATCGATGCGGCCGAAATACGGGCTGCCATTGCGCTGGTTTTCCTTTATGGCCCAGTCGATGGCCTCGGTGAGTTGCGCAGCTCTCGTGCGTGAGGCCGGCAATTGGGGCGCAGCCTGGCCATTGCCTTGCGCGGGGGGCTGGGCGGCCGGTGGTTGTTGACGCGGTGGTGCACCGGGGCCACTGAGTATCTTGCCGTTGGCGATGACCAGATAGCCGTGCGATGCCAGTTCCAGCAGATGGAAGCGGCTGCTGGCGGCATCTTCGGAACAGCCGCCATTGCCCCAGGCCACGACACCGAGCTTCATGCTGCCCATGGCAGCCAGGTCGCGCGGCCGGTACACCACATGGTCCGGCAACGACGCCGCCGCTTCTTTCATGGCTGCAAAGCGGCCGGTGCCGGCGGGATCAGGTTGTTTGTTGAGTTCTTCCATTTCCTTGCGCATCGCCTGTTGTTCAGGCGTCAGTGCGGCCGGCGCTTGCGCCAGCACCTGCGAACCCAGGCAGGCCGCCATGACGGCGATGGTGAATGGACGGTTAAAGCGAACGAGCGTAAGAAGATTGCACATGAAATGGTCCCCTCTGTTATTTTGTTGATGCCGGGTTGCACACTTTGGCGCAGACATAATACTCTCACTACTACAATCGATTGCAAAGCCAGAAGAGCTCCATGCGAGTCAATATCAGCAACAAGGGGAAATATTGGTGCAGTTCACTGCTGTTGCTGGCCTCCTTGTGCAGTGATGGACACGCACAACCAGCCTCTGCACCTGCCGATCTGTGGTGGGCGCCGGGCTCCGGCCAGATGTTGCCGGCCAGCGTCGACTATCCCGATGAATCCGGCCGCCTCGGCCTGATCAACACCAGCGGCGCCATCGGCACTTCAGGACATCCTTTTTTCGAAGCACTCGGCACCAATGGCCGTGCGTGTGTCACCTGTCATCAGCCGGCCAACGCGATGTCGCTGGCACTGACGACGATCCAGCAGCGCTGGCAGGCAACTGCCGGCAGTGATCCGCTGTTCGCACCCATCGACGGCCAGAACTGTCCCGATCAGCCACGGGCCGAGGCCGCCTCGCATTCGTTGCTGCTGCAACGTGGCCTGTTCCGGGTCGCACTGCCATGGCCGCCGCGCGACAGCAAAGGCAATGTGACAACACCCGAATTCACCATTGAAGTCGCACGTGATCCCACTCGCTGCAACCGGCATCCGGTATACGGCATCGACGGTACCCGTCACGAGATTTCTGTTTATCGCCGCCCGCGACCGGCCGCCAATTTGCGCTACGTCTCAGCATCAAAATTCGGCGTCACCCCCTTCATCGGCAAAACCGGCATGCTGGCAGCCGTTGATCCGGAGACCGGCAAACCGGTCAACATGAACATGATGGCGGACGCCCGCGAAGCCACACTGAAAACACAGGCACAATCCGCTGCGCATTCGCACATGGAAGTCAGCAAACCGCTGACAGCAGATCAACTGTCACGCATACAACAGTTCGAATTGCAGCTCTATGCAGCACAACGCTGGTCAACACTGGGCGGAGCACTGGATGAAGCAGGAGGACCATCCGGTCTGGGCCCGCAGAACATGGCCAATGGCCGCGATGGCGTGCTCGGCAACAACACCAGCAATTATGTATTTCCGATGGAAGACAAGTGGTCGCAGCTGCCGGCCGGCAACGATGCAAAAGAAAAAGAGCGCAATGGGTTCCGTGCATCAGTAGCCCGCGGCCACGACGTATTTTTTTACCGCACGTTCTGGATCAGTGACGCCATGCACATCAACACCGTTGGTCTCGGCAATCCGATCAAGCGCACCTGTGCCACCTGCCACGGCATGCACATGACCGGCATGGACACTGCCAATGGCTGGATGGACCTGGGCACCACCAACCGGCCGTGGGCGCTGGAACCACCCGAGAGTCCATGGGCAAAAGAGTTGCCCTCACTGCCGCTGTTCAAGCTCACCTGTCGCGCCGATCTGCCGCCGCATCCGTTTCTTGGTCGTGTCATTTATACGCAGGATCCTGGCCGCGCGCTGATCTCCGGCAAATGCGAAGACGTTGGCGCCATCGTCATCCAGCAGTTCCGGGGCCTGGCGGCCCGCGCACCCTATTTCGTCAATGGCTCGGCGGCGAACCTGCGCGAGCTGGTCGATTTTTACGACCGCCGTTTCAACATCCGTTTCACCGAGCAGGAGAAAGTTGATCTGGTCAACTTTCTGGGTGTGCTGTGATGGGTAATCCGCGCTTTTGGTTGTCTTTGCTGGCGTTGACGGCTGCCGGTGAACTGCTGGCCGCACCACCGGCAACCGGAAACCGGCTCAGCTTCGTCAGCTGCCCCATCGTCAGGGACACCCGCTCGGTGCCATGCTGGCTCAGTGAGTACGAAGGCAACACTTATTACCTGACGATCCAGAGTGATGTCAGCGCCGAAGTGCAGCCACCCATGCTCGGCCACAAGGTATTGGTGGAAGGAGTGGTATCAGCAGCTCCGGCTGTTTGTGGCGGCATCGTGCTTGAAAAAGTGCGGCTGTCGGTGATGCCGGAACAGGACGCCAGTTGCAATACCATGCTGCCTGCCGACGAGCACTACACAATCGACTTCAATCCGCGCCCGCCCGGCCCCAGTGGCGGCCGCCTGGCTTTCGATCCCTCTCCTGCCTCAGCAACTGCACCCGCACCTGCGCCACCGAAGGGGCCGCAGACGTTTCAGCTGTATTTTGATTTTGACAAGTCGGTATCGTTCCGGCATCCGGCACCGCTGGTGTCGATACTGGAAATGGCAGAGAAGCTGCACGCCACCCGCATGACCGTCACCGGCGTGCGTGGTGCGCACAAGCTCAGCAACGGCAACCTGTTGCAGGAGTCTGCCGGTGTCGGCCAGCGCCGCGCCGAAGAAGTGGCCGGACTGTTGCTGGGCGCCGGACTGAAGATTCCCGCCACCACCACCTGGATTGACGGTACCCCGGACGCTGACGGTGTCGATGACTGGCAAAGCCGTCGCGTCACCGTCGAACTGCTGCCGTGACAGCCTCATGCCGGAAAATGCAGTAGCGTTTCCGGCAATATTTTTGTGAGTTACGACATGAATGCATTGGCATCGAAGGGCACGCAATGATGAAGTCTTTACCAAACCGCTTGTTTCCGGCAGTGGCATGTATCTCTGCTGCAGTCGATTCCGTCATGCGCGCAAGTTTGCTTGGCATGACCATTGTCGCCACGTCCGGAGCGCTCGCGCAGGCGACCAAACCCCCGGTGTCAACTGGTGCCTTCACGCAAGCGCAGGCGAACCGGGGACAGTCGCTCTACTCCCAACAATGCCTCAAATGCCACGGCGAAACCCTGGCGGGTGCCGACAAGGCGCCGGCGCTGGCCGGGCCGCAATTCAAGAGCACCTGGAGCAATGCTCCACTTACTGCACTGGTGGCGCGCATGCAGACCATGCCACCTGAGCAGCCCGGCAGTCTGACCCGTGAACAAAACGTCGACATCCTCAGCTATGTGCTCTGGTACAACGGCATGCAGCTCGGCAAAACGCCATTGGCCAACGGCCAGGATGTACTCACGCTCCCACTCGGCACGCTGATCGGCACCGCCGCCGCGCCGACTCCACCAACTTCACTGACACCGTCGACTGTGGTGGCGCAAACAGCTCCCGCTGCCGTGGCGAAAACGCCGCGACTCACCACTGTGTCACCGGCCAACCAATGGCCCACCTACGGCGGCAATCTGGCCAGCCAGCGCTATTCAGCACTGGACCAGATCAACAAGGACAACTTCAGGAATCTGGCAATCGCATGGCGCTTGCGCACCGATTTCCTCGGACCACAACCCGATACGCTCTACTCGTCGACACCGCTTTACGTAAACGGCATGGTGTATACCACGGCAGGTACTCGTCGCGCTGTGGTCGCGCTGGATCCGGCAACCGGTGAAATGCGCTGGATGCACAGCGAAAACGAAGGCACACGCGGCTCGACCGCCGCACGACAGGGTGCGGGCCGTGGCGTGTCATGGTGGTCAAGTACAGATGGCAAGGATCAGCGCATCATCTACGTGACACCCGGCTATCGCATGATTGCTCTTGATGCGAAGACAGGAACACCTGTCGCATCTTTCGGTGACAAAGGCGTGGTTGATCTCAAGCAGAATTTCGATCAGCAGGTTGATGAAAACGGCGGCAACATCGGGCTGAATGCCACACCACTGGTAGTCGGCGATGTGATCGTGGTCGGCGCCGCCCACCGGCCGTCCGGCAGCGCCGACTCAACCTGGGATGTACGCGGGTATGTGCGTGGTTACGATGCCCGCACCGGCAAACGCCTGTGGATCTTCCATACCATTCCGGCGCGCAATGAATTTGGTTACGACAGCTGGCAGGACGGCAGCGCTGACCAGAACGGCAATACCGGTGTGTGGGCGCAGATGAGCGCCGATCCCGCACTCGGTCTCGTGTACCTGCCGGTGGAAATGCCGACTGCCGACTACAACGGCTACAACCGCCCCGGCAACGGGCTTTTTGGTGAAGCGCTGGTAGCAGTCGATGTAAAAACCGGCAAACGCCTTTGGCATTACCAGACCGTGCATCACGGTCTGTGGGATTACGATCTGCCATGTGCGCCCATCCTGTTCGACATGAAGGTAGACGGCCGCACGATCAAGGCACTGGCGCAACCCACCAAGTCAGCATTCCTGTTCGTACTGAACCGTGAAACCGGTGAACCGATCTGGCCCATTGAAGAACGTCCGGTACCGCAATCGGAATCGCCGCATGAAAAGACCAGTGCCACCCAACCCATTCCCAGCTGGCCGCTGCCGTTTGATCGCCAGGGATTTCTGGCTGACGCACTCAATGACCTGACGCCTGCTTTGCACACTGAAGCCGAGAAAGTGATGGCACAGTATCGTAGTGGACCGCTGTACACGCCACCCGCAGTGACAGCACCGAACGGACCGCTGGCCACCTTGATGGTGCCGTCCGACGTCGGCGGCGCCAACTGGCCGGGCGGCAGTCTCGATCCGGACAACAACCGGCTGTACATCCATTCACACACGGGCGTATTTACACTGCCGAATGTCAGCGCCGACCTGGTGCCGTTCGACCCCAGCCCGACCGGTCAGGCAGCACGCAAACCTGCAACCACTGCTGCTGCACCACCGGCTGCGGGTGGTGCCGGTCCACGTCCGGGAGGTGGCGGACCACGAGCCAGCACTTTCCTGCAAAACACCATTCCGTTGGTCAAGCCACCCTACGACCGCATCACTGCCTATGACATGAACACCGGCAAAATGCTGTGGCAAAAGCCGCACAGCACCACACCCGACAACATCCGCAACAACCCGGCACTGGCCGGACTCGACGTATCGCGCCTCGGCGCCTATGGCCGTATTTTTATCGGCACACTGACCACCAAAACCCTGGTGATCGCCGGGGAAGGTGATGTGCATACCAATGCGGCCGGCAAGCCTGTTGCACTGTTGCGCGCCTATGACAAGGACACCGGCGAGGATGTCGCCGGCGCCGTGGAGATGCCTGCCAAACAGACCGGTTCACCGATGACTTATGTGCACGACGGCAAGCAATACATCGTCGTAGCCGTGAGCCAGTCGGGTGCCAATGCCGGCGCCGAGCTGATCGCCTATGCATTGCCGTAACAGACGGAACTGTAATTCAACTGTGCAGTCCGGTTACCGGTAACTGCCAGACTCGCACTGCACCACCATTACAACGACAACATCATTTTTGGAGGGGAACATGAATACTTTACTGACGCGGCCATTGCGTTCTGCACTTGCGTTGTTGGCGCTGCTGGCCACCATGCTGCTGGCCGGTACCGCACTGGCGCAGGGCAAACTGGAAAAAATCAAGGTCGCCAGTGCAGCGCTGAAAGGCAATCTCGAAGGCGACAGTGCCGAGCGTGACGTGTTTGTCTATCTGCCGCCCGGTTACGACAAGAATGACGGCAAACGTTATCCGGTCATCTATTTCCTGCATGGCTACGGCGTCGGCGCGCAGGTTTATGTAGAGCGCGTACTGGCACTGCCGGGCTCAGCCGACAAAGCCATGGCCGACGGCAAGCAGGCCGCGATCCTGGTGCTGCCCGATGCTTTCAGCAAATACGGCGGCAGCATGTATTCCAACTCCGCCACGGTCGGTGACTGGGAAACTTTTATCGGCAAGGAGCTGGTCAGCTATGTCGACTCGCATTACCGCACACTGGCCAAACGCGAAAGCCGTGGCTTGTCGGGCCATTCGATGGGCGGCTATGGCACCATGCGCATCGGCATGGTACATCCGGAAATGTTCGGCGCCTTGTACGCGATGAGCGCCTGCTGCCTGCTGAACACTGCACCCACCCAACAGGCTGTCGAACAACAGCTTGAACGCATGAAGGCCCCGCCACAACCGAACGAACCGGTGTTTGCCAAAGCCATGCTGGCGCAGGCCGCTGCCTGGGCTCCCAATCCGCAGAATCCGCCTGATTTCTTTGACTTCCCTTTCGTCAACGGCGAAGCGCAGCCGCTGGTGCAGGGCAAGTGGACTGCCAATTCGCCGCTGATCAACGTAGACCAACATGTGCCGGCGCTGAAGCAATACAAGGCCATCGCAATCGATGTGGGCGACAAGGACAACCTGAACATTACCAACAAACAGCTGGAAGTTGCGCTGACGCGGCTGGGCGTGGCACACAGCTTCGAACTCTATGAGGGTGACCACGGCAACCGCATCGGCCAGCGCTTCGTTGACAAGTTGCTGCCGTTCTTCGCTGCCAATCTTTCCGCCAAATAGGCAATTTGCCTTTCACAGGTATGCAGGAACACAAGATGAAAAATCGCATGATTCGATTGGTGACACTCTGTTTATTCACCGCTCCGGCTGCAATGGCAGCAGACAGCGCGTTGCAGCCGCCAGGCGTGATCGGCGCGCCTGCCGGCAGCGGCCGCTGGCCGGCAGTGGCCGAGTCGCGTGCCGATTTCACCACCCATACACTGTACCGGCCTGCTTCACTGCCGGCGTCAAAATTGCCGCTGCTGGTATGGGGCAATGGTGGCTGCAGTGACAACGGCCTTGCCCACAGCCTGTTCCTGCGCGAGATTGCTTCGCATGGTTATGTAGTGATCGCACTGGGACATGCGCGTGCCGAACCATCTACCAGGCCTGCCGCTCCTGCGATTCCGCCTGCACCCGGGGCAGCCCCGCCGCCTGCACCCGCAACAGACGCAACCGATGTCGCCCAGATGAGTGAAGCCATCGCCTGGGCCACTGCCAAAACAGCGCAGCCGGATGACATACTGTTCGGTCACATCGATACCAGTCACGTCGCAGTTGCCGGCCACAGTTGCGGCGGCCTGCAGGCAATCAAGCTGTCGGCCGATCCACGCATCAGCACCACCATGATCTTCGACAGTGGGGTCTATAACACGCCAGGCGGCCGCAGCAACATCAAGGTTGGCAAGGACGAACTTGCCAATATTCATGGCCCCATCGCCTACTTCACCGGTGGCCCGAGTGACATTGCCCACCTCAATGCGGTCGATGATGTCTCGCGTATCACCAAGGTGCCGGTATTCTTCGGCTGGATGCCGGTCGGACACGGGGGTACCTTCTCCGCACCCAACGGCGGTGACTGGGCCGCAGTAGCTGTTCACTGGCTGGACTGGCAGTTGAAAGGCCAGGCTGATGCCGGCCGCTGGTTCAACGGACAGGATTGCACGCTGTGCCGCGACGGCCGCTGGACCGTGGAACGAGCCGTTACGCACTGAGCCTCACTTTCACGTATTTCCCGCTGCTTGCACATTGTGCGGTTGCCCAGGCAGCCCTGTTGGCCAATAATCAGTTCACAATATTGTCAACAATCCACCTAACCCGATGGAGGCAGCAGCAATGCAAAACGGTATCTGCCAGCTGCGTTGTGTTATTGCCGTCTGTTCCTTGTTGCTGGTACCGGCTGCGGCCATTGCGCAAGCCGGGCCGCAATTCGCCAGGACTTCAAGCTATGTGAGCGTACGCGACGGCACCCGCCTGGCCATGAATGTATACCGCCCCGTCAGGAACGGCACTGTCGTCGACACAAAATTGCCGGTCATCTTCCTGTTCACTCCCTACCGCGCACGCTACCGCAGCCCCGACGGCAAGCTGGTGGAACTGGATCAGGTGCACCGGCTGGGTGTCGACCGGCTGCTTGAGGCCGGCTATGTGATCGCTGAAGCTGACATCCGCGGCAAGGGTGCCTCCTTCGGGGCGCGTCGCGGATTCCAGGACCGAACCGAAGCGAACGACGGTTACGACCTTGTGCAATGGCTGGCCTCACAGCCCTTCTCGAATGGCGTGGTCGGCATGATGGGCTGTTCGTATCTCGGCGGCTCTACGGTACAAGTGGCCAGCACGCAGCCACCGGCGCTGAAGGCGGCCTTCATCGGTGCCACCGATCTCGACAAGTTTGATTTCGTACGAGCCGGTGGCATCACGGCCCAGTTCAACACCCGTCCTGACGAACCGCTCAGCGATGATCTGGCCAGCATGCCAATGGATGATGACAGAGACGGCAGCCTGCTGCGTGCTGCCGTGACCCAACATGCCGGCAACACACCGATGGCAGCATTGTGGTACGGCATGCCCTTTCGCGACAGTATTTCACCACTGACTGGCAACCGCTTCTGGGAAGAAGTCGGGCCCTACTCCTATTTGCCGGCACTGAAGGCATCCGGCATCGCCACCTATTACTGGGGCAACCTGAAGGATGAACCGACCAGCCAGGTGATCCTTGCCGCCGCCAACCTGGGCAGCAAACTGCTGATCGGCCCGGGCAGCCATTGCGTGGCGCCACCGGAATTCGATCTTGGCGGCGAAATCCTGCGTTTTTTTGATCATCACCTCAAGGGCAGCGACAATGGTATTGAAAAGGAACCCCGCAATACCTGGTGGGTCGAGAATGCAGCGGCGGACCGGCACTGGCAACACAGCGAACTCTTGCCGGGTGCTGCCGCCACGCCGCACACCTGGTACCTCGCCAATGCAACGACACCCGACCCGGGTCTGATCGACAAGAGACCAACCGTGCAAAACACGCGGAACTTCACCGTCGATTACCAGGTAGGCGAAGGTGAATACTTCGCGTTCTGGGTCGAGCCCCAGGACGCGCACGGCCTTACCTTCACCAGCGCGCCGCTTGCGCACGAGCTCTTGCTCGAAGGCTATCCACTCGCCCATCTGCGGTTGGCCGCCGACCGTGATGACATCAACGCCTTTGTGTATCTGGAAGAAATTGACGGGGCAGACAAGGTCGAAGTGCTGTCGCATGGCCGGCTGGCCGCCTCCTATCGTGCCACCGCCACGCCACCCTTTGACATGCTGGGACTGCCCTGGCATCCCGGCCGCGAAGCTGATCGCCTGCCGCTGGTGCCGGGCAAGGTTGCCGGTCTCGATATCGCACTGCTGCCGGTTTCGCACCTGGTACCGGCCGGTCACCGTCTGCGCGTCACCGTCACCGGCGCCGACCCGCGCCAGCGCAATCTGGCGCAGATCCGCCTGGACCCGCCTCCGCACATTACATTGGGTCTGGGTGGCGAAGCAGGCTCGCAGATCGTGTTGCCAGTACGCCAACCACAATTCAAACCTTGACGACATCCCCCGACTCCACGCATTATTGATTTCAACATTGTCAACAATATTGTTGTCAATAAAATCACAAGCCTGACCAGCATGGGAAACCGGCATGAACATTGGTTTGGAAAGAGCAGCCCCGGCGACGGTCAGATATGCAGTTTGCTGTTGATTTCCAGAAGAGCAGTAAAGCCGTCGTTGATATGGCTGCGCATGGCTTTTTCCGCGGCTTCAGGCTTGCCGTCGACGATGGCCCTGGTGATCACTTTGTGGTCGGCATTGGCACGGTCAATGCGCTGGGCATTGTAGAAAGTGCCAAACAGCAGCCGGTAAACCGGCACCGACAGCTGCGTGAGAAATTGCGCAGCGTAGGCATTGCCGGAACCGGCGATAATAAGCTTGTGCCAGGCATCGTTGAGCTGGGCAAAGCTGGCATGGTCGCCGGTGGATTCCAGCGCGTTCATCGCGCGCTGGAGTTTTTGCAATTGCTGCTTTTGCGCTTTTTTGTCCGATCTTGCAAACTCGCTGGCGGCCATGCCTTCAAGTGCCATCCTGGCCTGGTAAATCTGATGCACTTCATCCATGCCTAGTTGCCGCACTGACGCACCGCGAAACTCTTCGATGCTGACCAGACCCTCGCTTTCCAGTCGCTTGAGCGCTTCGCGCACCTTGCTGCGACTGGCACCTGTCTCCTTGACGATGTCAGCTTCCACCAGTCGCTGCCCCGGTACCAGCCGGCCCACCCTGATCTTGTCGCGCAGGAGTTCCACAACATCACGGGTGACAACAGCAACTTGCTTGGGCTTGGCTCTTTTGAGGGAGGGTTTTGTCGGCATAAAGGCAGATTCCGGTTTACATCACTGGCAGCGCTCGGCCCCTGATGGTGCCGCATGATCCATCATTTACCGAGCAGTAGGCAATCGCGAGGTCCACTGTCGCTGGTCTTCACGGGCGATGTCATTCTTGATGTGCCGGATCCTGATCACTGGCTGTCAGGCATTGCACCAGCATTGCAACAGGCTGATCTTGCAATCGGCCATCTGGAAGTGCCACACACCACACATACACAAGAGTATGGCCATGACGTACCGGCACCCGGTGCCAACCCCGCCCATCTCGCAGCGCTGTCCCGCGCCGGTTTCGCCGCCATGACGCTGGCAGGCAACCATATCGCCGACTGTGGTGAAACCGGAATCAATGACACTCTGGCCGGGCTCGCCGCGCAGTCAATTGCATACTGTGGCGCTGGCGCCAGCCTGGCCCAGGCACGACAACCGGCACTGCTGCAAATCAAGGACCGCAAGCTGGCACTGCTCAGCTATAACTGCGTGGGACCGGAAAGCAGTTGGGCTACTGCCGGGCATGCCGGCTGCGCCTATCTGCCGGTGACAACCGGCGACGGCGCACCGGTGGCGCCGGCCCGCACGCTGCTGGCACCAACGCCGGAAGCCTTCACGATACTGCGTAACGACATCGCCAGCGCCCGCGCGCAGGCTGGGCTGGTCGTGGTGGCCCTGCACAAGGGCATCGTGCACACACCGGCCGTGGTCGCGCCGTATGAACGCGCACTGGCACATGCTGCCATCGAAGCCGGAGCCGATCTGGTCATTGGCCATCATGCCCATATCGTGCGCGGCATTGAATTCCATCATGGCAAACCGATCTTTCACGGTCTGGGCAACGGCTGCGTTGTCACCCGTGCGCTGGACCCGGGCCAGCCGCATGCAGCCCGTGCAGCATGGGCCCAACGCCGCCAGCAATTGTTCGGTTTCGTGCCCGACCCGGCCTACAAGCTGGCACCCTTCCATCCGGAAGCCATCAATGCGTTTATCGCACGGGTGTTGTGGCATCAGGACGGCAGCCTTGAGGTTGGGTTGGTGCCGGTACATGTCGACGCACCGGGCCGGCCGCGGCTGGCCAATGCAGAAGAAGCCGCACGCATCAGTGCCTATGTGCAAGCGATCACTCTTCAGGCAGGATTGGGCGCTCGCTGTTTTACTCCCCGTGCTGACATGGTGGTAATCACATGAAGCAAGTCCCTGCTTCCCGCAATTCTGCTGCACTGGTGCTGATCGGCGGCGGAGCCCTGCTGACCGCGATGATGATTGACACGCTGGCTGTCATAGGCCGTCATACCGGCATTCCGTTGCTGGGCTCCATCGAACTGGTGCAAGTGCTGGTGGGTGTCGCTGGCGCCATGTCCATTGTGGCCGCAACCCTCCACGGCTCACATGCGGTGGTGCGCATTCTCACCTCCCGCCTCAGCGCAGGCAGCGCATTGCCGCTGCGTCGCCTCAATCTGGCGGCATCGGCATTGTTCTTTGTTGCACTGGCCGCCGGTTCGCTCTGGGTTGGCTCCGAACTGTGGCACAGCCAGGAAGAAAGCGAACTGTGGCAAGTTCCCTACAAGCCACTGCGCCTGCTGATCAGTAGTGCCATGGTGGCGACAGCGGCGCTGTTCGTGCGAGCAGCGTGGCGAGGTGAAGGCAAATGATGGCGACACCGGAGACCGGACTGATCGGGGTCATGGTGCTGTTGGCACTGTTGCTGCTGGGCATGCCCATCGGCACGGCACTGGGACTGGTCGGCATCGGCGGCCTCACTCTGGTGCTGGGCCTTGAGCCGGCACTGATCAAGTCAGCCGATGTGCTGGTGGAAACACTGACGAGGTACGAACTCGGCACGCTGCCATTGTTCATGTTGATGGCACATCTCAGTTTTTCGTCGGAAGTCAGTCGTGACCTGTTCAATGCCGCCGCGCGCTGCATTGGTCACCGGCGCGGCGGGCTGGCGCTCGCTTCCATCGCAGGATGTGCCGGCTTTGGCGCCATCAACGGTTCCAGCCTGGCCACTGCTGCCACTATCGGACTGGTGGCAATTCCGGAAATGCGGCGCCATGGCTACTCCGATGCACTCGCCACCGGCGCCGTCGCAGCTGGCGGTACTCTGGGACAATTGATTCCTCCCTCCGGTGCACTGATTGTGTTCGGCATTATCGCGCAGCAATCAATTGGTAGGCTGTTCAACGCCGCCATCGTGCCCGGCCTGACCCAGATGTTGTTTTATATGGTGGTCATTTCGTTGCTGGTGCGCTGGCGCCCGCAGCTGGCTCCGCAAACGCCGAAAGCGGATTGGCCGGAGCGTCGCGCTGCGCTGATAAAAATCGTCGATATTCTTGCGCTGATGCTGCTGGTGATCGGCGGCATCGTGGTTGGCTGGTTCACCCCGTCGGAAGCGGCGTCGGTCGGCGCGGCAGGTTCGCTGGCAATTTGCGCATGGCGGCGCCGGCTGTCATGGGCCGTGCTGTACCGCTCGCTGGAAGAAACGCTGAAGACCAGCGGCCTCATTTACACAGTGATCATCGGCACGCTGGTATTCTCGGTGTTCATCGCCACTACCGGCCTGCCCGACGCCGCCAGCCGGCTCATCGTGCAGCTGGGCGGTGGCCCGATCAGCACCACTCTGCTCATGGGGGTGTTGCTGTTGCTGCTCGGCTCCATTCTGGATGGTCTCTCGCTGATGTTGCTGGCAACGCCGATCCTGCTGCCCGTGATCGTCAAACTCGGATTGTCACCCATCTGGTTCGGCATCTTCATTACCCGAACGATGGAGATCGGCTTCATCCATCCGCCCATGGGCATGAATCTCTACGTGATCCAGGGTGTTGCCGGCGACATCACGATCGGCCGCATTTTCCGCGGGGTATTGCCCTTTCTGGCTGCCGACTTTGTGCATCTGTTGCTGTTGATCCTGTTTCCCGCGCTGGCGCTTGCATTGCCGCGATGGTTGGCCTCATGACCCCGCTCGACACTTTGCTCAGTTCCATCCTCGCCGATCCGCTGGCAGCTTCGCGCGCGGCCACCGCGCCGGTCGCGTTTGTCGGTTTTGATTTTCCGCTCGATCTGGTGTTGTGCGGTGCACGCCATTTCAGTCACCTGCCGTGGCGCACCGACCGGCCGACACCGGCAGCGGACCGCTGGCTGGAATCATCTTTTGCAGGCTGGACGCGCTCGATGCTGCAGGATTGGGCCGATGGCGCGTTCGATCATTTAGACGCGGTAGTGTTCACGCGCGGTGATGACTCGTCGCAACGGCTTTACTATTATCTGTGCGAATTGCAGCGCCGCGAATTCATCGCCGGCCCCGAGCCGCTGATGTTCGACGTGGCGCAGATTCCGCGCGCATCCAGCATCGCCCACAACCGTCAGGCACTCACCCGTTTGCTCGACCAGCTCGGTATCGATCCGCAGTTGCTGGCTGCCGGCCGTCTGCGCGCCAATGCACAACGCGAACTGTTTGCGAGTCTCGATCTGGATCGCTGCGGGCCGGGCCATCGCTACGAGCACATTGCCCGCGCCAGTCTCTTCGCTGATCTGGGCCCGGCCTTGCAACAGGCAACATTCACCGATGACATGGCAGCACCGTGCGTGCTGCTGGCCGGCTCCTCACCACCCGATGACCGTTTCCATTGCGCCATCGAAACCGTGGGCTGGAACGTCGGGGGCGACAGCTATCACCGCGCCTTGCGACGTCACGGCGCGCCCCTTGCCACCGACTGCGATGCACTCAGTGCCATGGCCAGCCATCTCAACCAGAGTTGCCATGGCCCGCGGGCGTTCGTCGACCGCACCGCCACCCTGCTCGATGACATAAAACTTGCGCAGGCTAAGGCCGTGGTGCTGTGGCTGACGGAAGAAGACGAAGCACTGGCATGGAGCGTGGCGCAGCAACGCCAGGCGCTGGCGCACTGCGGTGTACCGACACTGGTGCTGACTCGTCGGCGCTGGGACGGCAGTGACGGGGCTGCCGATGCCATGCAGCAATTTTTACGGGAGCAGACACAATGAAACTATTGGCCGGTTGCAAAGTGGCCATTGTGGCACTGGACCAGAGGCGTCCGCTGCTGCGCTATCTTGAAACGCTGGGTGCCGAAGCGGTGCAGCCACCTGCCACGCTGGCCGATCTCGCCGGCGTCGACTTCCTGCTTGACGGTGTCGGCCTGCCGCAACTGCAAGCACTGGGCTGGGACAGTGCCGGACTTGCCGCAGCGTACCCAATGCTGATTCATGTATCGGTTTCACCGTTCGGCAGTCACGGCCCGTCTGCCAGCTTGCTGGGCAGCGAACTGGTGGCCTCGGCGATGAGTGGCACCTTGCGACTGGTGGGCGAACCTGATCGCTGCCCGGTGAAGGAAGCACTCGATGCCTGCACCTTCCATGCCGACATGGTAGCGGCAGCCGGTGCGATGGCGGCACACTTCGAGCGCACCCGCAGCAGTCGTGGCCAGCACATTGACGTGTCGATCCAGGAAGTGGCCTTCAACCGCAACGTCAGCAGCATCCTGGCCTGGCAGTTCGACCAGCGCAAACTCACCCGCGTCGGTGGTGCGCTCAACTACGGGCGTACGCCGGTGCGCTGCATCTGGGCGCTGGCCGACGGCTGGTGCTTCCACTCGCTGATGACCGGTCGCTTCGGTGCGCCGGCCAACCAGGGTCTGTCAGACTGGATGGACGAAGCCGGCATGGACAACCCGCTGCGCGGAGTCGATTGGTTGCGCTACAACCGCTCGACCCTTGATGCCGACACCCGCAAGCGCTGGGAGACAGGCATCGCAGCGTTCTTACTGACCCGCACCAAGCATGAGATCGCCACCGAAGGTTTGCGGCGCGGCATCAATGCCTGCGTGGTGGCCGAACCGGCTGACGTGCTGCGCGATCCGCATTTGCAGGCACGCAAGTTCTGGCAACAGGATGGCGCCTTGCTGCGGCCGTGCCGCTTTGTATCGTTGACAGAAGGCAATGCAAGTACTGCCCGCATGATTGCGCATGGCCAGCGCCCCGGTCCGCTGTCGGGCGTTCGTGTACTGGATTTTTCGTGGGCACTGGTCGGCTCCATCACCACCAAGACGCTCGGTGATCTCGGTGCCGATGTCATCAAGGTGGAGAGCCGCACCCGGCCCTGTCTGTCGCGACTGGACGTGCAGGTATCTGCCTCCAGTGCCGGCAACTTTGATGACAAACCCTGGTTCGCCCATCTCAACAGCTCCAAGCGCAGCCTGTCGCTCGACATGAAAAAGAAGGAAGCAATGGAAATTCTCGGCCCGCTGATCGAGTGGGCCGACATCATCGTGGAAAATTTTTCGCCAGGCACCATGGCCAAACTGGGCCTTGATTACGCCGCGTTGTCGGCGCGCAACCCGGCGGTGGTCATGGTGTCGGGCAGCGTCTACGGCCAGAGCGGACCGCTTGCCCACGAGTGGGGCGTCGACGGCACCGGTGGCGCGTTGTCGGGTCGCACCTTTCTCACCGGCTGGCCTGACCGTGATCCGGTGGTGCCCGGTGCCGTGCCCTTTGGCGACGTCATCGTGCCCTTCGTCATGGCAGCTACTGCCGGCGCCGTGCTGGCGCAGCGCAACCACAGCGGCCGCGGCGCCCACATTGATGCGTCGATGTACGAAATTTGCGTGCAACAAATGTACGACGCCATCGTTGCCGCCCAAACCGGCACGCCGCCACGCCGCAGTGGCAACGACGATGCCCGCTGGTATCGCCAGGGCCTGTGGCCAACGCAAGGCAATGATCGCTGGATCGCCATCAGTCTGCGCGACCAGCCACAATGGCAACAGTTGTGCGCAATGGCAGGTGGCGACGACATTGCTGCCTGGACCGCAACCCGGCATGACTACGATCTGATGCAACAACTACAGCAGGCAGGCATTGCTGCCGGTGTGGTGCAGGACATCGAAGACCTGTTCACCCGTGACAGTGGTCTCGCTGCACGCGGTGCACTGACGACTCTGCCGCACAAACTGCTCGGTGCATTCGCGCATGTCCGCACGCCAATCGACTTTTCCGGCTCCGCCATCACACCGTTCGCCGCGCCGGCCATCGGCGAGCACAATACTGAAATTGCCAGCACGCTGGCCGGACTCAGCCGTGAGCGCATCGCCGAGCTCGACACCCTGGGAGTCTTCCAATGAGCGAGCCGTCCGCACCACGCAGCCGCAAGGACCTGGCCTGTACCGCAGAAGCCACTGCCTACCAGAAAGCCTTTGGCGCCGGGCTGAAACGCCGCGTGGTGGAAAACGGCGAATCCTTCGTGGTGGCGCAAGCGGATACCCCGCACGAAATCTTCCACGTCATGGACATACCGGTCATCAGCAACCAGTGGTGGTCGGCTTACATTTCCGCCAAGCAATTGTCGACGCGATATTTTGACACGATGGTAGCCAAGGGTTACCCCGACAACAGTTGCAAGTACTGTTCGCTCGGCCTCGCCTGCACGCTGACCAATGACCCTGCCACTGCCCCCTGGGGCGGCCTGCCGAAGCCGGCTGTGCTGGTGGCGCGACTGACCTGCGACTGCATCCAGCAGGTATTCTCGCAGTGGGCCGATGCACTGGGCACCGAATTCTTTCCGATGGAGGCGCCGGCCTGGCGCCACAAGGATCCGGCCTGGTTCACCCACTCCCATCAGCAGTGGGATGAAGTCTATGAACGTGAACGCATCGCGCTGATGGTCAAGGAAATGGAAGCGCTGATCGAGCTGCTCGAACGCAAGACCGGCCGCCGTTTCGAGCTGGCCAAACTGGAAAAGCTGATGGACCGCATCAACGAACAGGAAGGCTGCATCGCCGAGGCGGCACGTCTGGTGGGCATGGCCCGCCCCTGCCCTGTCAGCATCGCCGACCAGATGCCCAATACCATGATCCCGCAATGGCATCGCGGCTCCGACTGGGCGGTGGCGCATGCACGCAAATTCCGCGACGAAGTGGCTGAGCGCGTCCGGCTCGGCATCGGCGTAGCCACCAACGAACGCTTGCGCCTGATGTGGATCGGCGCCGGCGTCTGGCACGACCCGGGCTTCTACCAGGCGCTCGAGCAAAAACTGGGCGCGGTGTTCGTGTGGTCGATGTACATGCCCTTCGCCGGACCCCAATACATACGCGAACTGCAGGGCCGGCCCATGGAAGCGCTGGCCAGCCGCATCTGTTCGATGAACGAAGTGCTGCATCTGCCGCCGTGGATGAACGGCTGGATGGTGAGCGAAGCGCAGCGCTGCGGCATTGACGCTGCCATCATGCTGGTGCCACCTGACAACCGTCTGTCACAATCGGGCACCTTCATCACTGCGCAGGCGCTGGAACAAGCGGGCGTGCCGGTGCTGAAACTGGATGCGGACATGGTCAACGCCAGAAGCTGGGACCATGCGACGATGGTAGACATGGTCGAAAATTTTCTGCGCGAGGCCTCGCTGGCATGAAATTGTGGGCAGTACTGTTGGCGTTGATACTGGCGGCCTGCAGCAAGCAAGTGCCACCTGGCGTCACCGAGCTCGTCTATGCGACACCCTATGCACCAACGCATCCGTTCAGCCGTGCCGACCAAAGCTGGATGGACTTTGTCACACAACGCTCGAATGGCACCTTGCGCATCATCCCGAGCTGGTCCGGCGCATTGATCTCATCGGAGAACTCGATGCTCGAGCTGCGCCACGGTGTTGCCGACATCGGGCTGATCACGCCGATCTACGTCAGGGGCGGCGCACACCTGATTCGGCTGCAGTCAGGTTTCTACAGTGGTACCACCAACTTTGCTGACCAGGTAGCGCTCTATCGCTGCCTCGCCGCCAGCAGTGCGCAGTTCGACCGCGAACTGGCCGGCCTCAAAGTGCTGGCAGTGCAAGGTGGCAGCTTGCCAGGCATCGTCTCCACCTCCAAGCCCGTCCTTTCACTCGAAGATCTCAAGGGGTTGCGTGTGCGGGGCCCGACTGAACTGCTCGGAGTGCTGAAGGAGCTTGGCGCCGACCCTGTCAACATGCCGATGGGCGATGTCTACTCGGCGCTGGCCAAAGGCGTACTTGACGGTGTGGTCGCGCCGCTCGACACCTTCCGCTCGCTGCACTTTGCCGAAGTCGCCCATCACTATATTGGCATCAGGATTCCGCGCGGCGCCTATCCGGCGCGGGCAATGAGCGTTGCGCGCTGGGAGCAATTGTCAGCATCACACAGACAGATTCTTGAGGAAGGCATCGCTGTGTGGGAACGCGCGCTGGCTGAACAGACTTACCAGGCACAGGCCGATGGCGAAAAGGTTGCGCACGCCGAAGGTGTTGTCTTCACTGATTTCCCGCAAGACCAGCAACAGCGCTTTGATGCGCTCTATCTGGATTTCGCCGCCCGCAATGCCGCCTCGCTCGCCGACTACGGCATCGACGGCAGTGCGGTCTTTGCCGTTTCGCGCGCCAGTGTCGGCGCCGACGGCACCGTTTCATGTTCTGGAGGCAGTCACTAAATGCAACCTTTGTCCGGAATCACGGTCGCCGATTTCAGTCATGTGATGGCGGGGCCTTACGCCTCACACCTGTTGCGGCTGCTGGGTGCCGAAGTCATCAAGATCGAAGCGCCCGACCGCGGCGATGCCATGCGCAACTATGGCGCCGACCGCCGCTATGACGGGATGGCGCCCGCGTTCATCGCTGTCAACGCCGGCAAGAAATCGATCGTGCTCGATCTCAAGAATCCGCAGCAGCTCGCAGTGGCGCGCGACATCATCGCGCGCAGTGACGTGGTACTGGAGAACTTCCGTCCCGGCGTCATGGAACGACTCGGCCTCGGTTACGAGGCTGCGCGACAGTTGAACAAGACAATCGTCTATTGTTCGGTATCCGGCTACGGCCAAAGCGGCCCGCTGCGCGACTGGCCGGCCATCGACAATATTGTGCAAGCCACCTGCGGCATGATGAGTCTCGGCGGCGAGCCCGGTGGCCCGCCGATGCGCGTAGGCTTTCCGGTGGTAGACACGCTGACCGGCCAGACAGCAGCGTTCGCGATACTCGCCGCGCTGCTGCGGCGCGAACGCGGTGGCGGCGGCGAATTCATCGACGTCGCCATGCTCGACGCCAGCCTTGCATTCATGACTTCTGCTGTCGTGCCTTTCCTGGTTACCGGCAAGGCACTGGCCCGCACCGGCAACGTGGGATACAGCGGACAACCTACCTCTGCCATGTTCACCGCACGCGATGGCCGTACCGTCTCGCTCGGCGTAGTACAACAACACCAGTTCCTTATGCTTGCCAGGTTGCTGGAACGCAGCGATTGGCTTGACGACGAACGCTTCCGCAATCCGGAACTGCGTCGCGCCAACGCCGACGCCATGCTGGCTGAAGTGGGCGCGGAAATCGCTAAGCGCGACGCAGCCGACTGGGAATCCCGCATGAGTGACGCCGGCATTCCCTGTGGCATGGTGCGCGAAGTTGGCGAAGCGGTGTCATTGCCGCATCTGGCCGAACGTAACATGGTGCTGCCATTGACAGTGCCAGGTCTGCCCGGCAGCGAACAGGTCCACATCATCAATGCGGGGTTCAGGATGGCACACGACGGTCCTGGCGTTTCGACGGCACCGCCACGGCTGGGTGAACACACCCGCGAGATCCTGCACTGGCTCGGCTATGAACAAGCCACCATCGATGCACTTGGGCTGAACTAGAAACGCTGTAACCAAAAAACTGCGAATTGACAGGAGAAAACCATGCAACGTCGATCCATGCTTTATATCAGCGCCTTCATCCTGCTGGCACTGCACGGCAGCTTGCAGGCACAGACCGCTGCGCTCGCCACCGGTGACCAACACCGCGAGTACCTGTTCGCGCCCACCGGCCAACAGATGCCTTACCGTGTCTACGTACCGCGCAAGTGGGACGGCAAGACAGCCTTGCCGATTATTCTGCTGCTGCACGGTGGCGGCGCCAACGAAAACGCCTACATGGATCTGGGCGATCATCTGGTGCCGAAACTGGCAGAACAACACGGCTACATTGTGGTATCGCCACTCGGTCTGACACCCTTGGGCGCCTTCGGCAATCCACTGCGGCTCCCGGCCGTTTACGGCCAGACGGAAATTGCCGCCAAACAGCGCAGGGAAGTGACTGTCGAGCGCCAGCGCCTGCTTGATCTCAGTGAGCTGGAAGTGATGACTGTGCTGGCTATGGTAACCGAACAATACGGTGCCGATCGCACGCATACTTACCTGATGGGACACTCGATGGGCAGCGGTGGCGTGTGGCATCTGGCCGCGCGCTATCCTGAGCGCTGGCGTGCAATTGCGCCGATGTCCGGCCCTTTCATGGATGCCACAGTCTATCCGTGGGACCGCATCCGCCCGTTGCCGATCTTCATGACCGAAGGCACGGGCGCGACGCCATCGCTGGCAGGCAGCCGCGCGCTGTCAAAGTTCCTGCGCGAAGAAAAGTTCAACTTCGATTATCTCGAAGTCGACGGTGATCATGGCGGCATGGTGCCCATGGTGCTGCCGCGCGTGTTCGACTTCTTCAACAGCAACAAATAGAACCGGCGTAGCAGCACAAGTAAAAATGTGCTGACCCAGCCGGATATCAATCAACCGGTTATCAAAAACCGAAAATGGAATGCTCTGCATGAAGATTTCAATCACCGGCCTGATCGCGGTATTGATGTTTGCTGCTCCCGTCTCGGCAGCGCCCCAGGAAATGCATTTATGGCCAGGCAAAGCACCGGGTTCGGAAAACTGGTCGCTGCCGGAAAAGGTCACCACTACTGCGACGGGGGATCGCATCCTCGCCAACGTCAGCGATCCAACCTTGACGGTTTATTTGCCCGATGCAGCAAAAGCCACGGGCGCTGCCATTGTCATTGCACCTGGTGGCGCTTTGCGGGTTCTGGGTATGGACAATGAAGGCAGCAAGGTAGCCGAGTGGCTCAATCGCCACGGAATCGCGGCCTTTGTGCTGAAGTACCGCACTCGACCGGAGCAAGTCAGTAGTAATACTGCAACACAGCCCCCGCCAACCGCGCCGCGCCAGGAATTGGCAATCCACAATGCCAATGCCAATCCGGAACCGGACGATGCAGTACTGGCCGAAGTGCTGCGCTTCGCAATCGCTGATGCCCAGGCTGCGCTGCGGCTGGTTCGGCACAATGCCAAAGACTGGCATATTGATCCGACGCGTGTCGGTTTCATGGGCTTTTCTGCTGGCGGAGGAGTCGGCGTAGGTTTGGCGCTGGCTGAAAAATCCGATGCCACGCCTGATTTTCTGGTTTCACTCTATGGCCCTTCGCTACAGGACGTTAACGTACCGGCGCATGCTCCACCACTGTTCATTGCAGTCGGTGCCACCCATTTCAACGTTACCAATGGCTGCCTTGCGCTGTTTGCGGCATGGAAGGCTGCGGGCAAGCCGGTTGAAATCCACATCTATGACCAGGTCAGTGCCGGTTTTGGCATGACCAGGCGCGGACTGCCGGTGGATGGCTGGACTGATCGTTTGCTTGAGTGGCTGGAGTCGCGCAAGTTGACAACGCCCGAAGACAGAATTCACGGGTGATAGCGGCTCAGCTGCCAACCGGCTTGAATGCCAACACGCGGTTTTCTTCACCTGCTAACGCAATTACTACTTTCCAACTTTGATACAGACTTGTTAGATTCGTGTTGACTAATAAAAACAAAAGGACACGAGTCATGACCCGTCATTACCGCCTTGCGGTTGTTGCAATACTCTTCGTACTGATTCCTGTTTTCACCCAGGCAGCCAGCGATCGTGCTCCACCCAACATCATACTGATCATGAGTGACGACATGGGATGGGCTGATCTCGGCAGCTATGGCGCCACAGACCTGCGCACACCCAACATCGACACCCTCGCGCGTGACGGCGTCCGCTTGACCGACTTCTACGCCAACGGTGTGTTCTGTTCACCCACGCGTGCCGGTCTGATCAGCGGCCGCTACCAGCAGCGCTATGGTGTTGAGACACCGCTGCCAAACCAATCTGCGGCAAGCTCACTCGGACTGAACGCGACCGGCACTTCGCTTCCCCAGCTATTGAAAAACACCGGCTACAGCACCGCACTGGTCGGCAAATGGCATCTTGGCTACCAGAAAAACCAGATTCCCAACGCGCACGGCTTCGATTATTTCTTCGGACTGCTCAGTGGCTACCACGATTACTACACGCATAATGGCGGCGATGGCAAACCCGATCTCTACGAAAACGACAAACCGGTAACCGAAACCGGTTACATGACCGACATGATCACCACGCATGCAAAGACCTGGATCAAGGACCATGCCAAGGGCCCCTTCTTCATCGACGTGGCGTTCAATGCACCGCATTGGCCTTATCAGGTGCCTGACCACCCTTCGGAAGCCCCCAACCACGCACGTCACGTAATGCCCGCTGACGAAAACACCGGCACTCGTGCTGATTACGTGGCGATGGTGGAGCGCATGGACCGCGGCGTCGGCGAGATCCTGAATCTGCTAACGGAACTGAAGCTCGACAACAACACCATTGTTGTCTTCACCAATGACAACGGCGGCGAGTGGTTGGCCAACAATGCACCGCTGTTCAACCGCAAGTACACAACCTGGGAGGGCGGAATCCGCGTACCCGCCCTGATTCGCTGGCCCGGCCACATTGCGGCCGGCAAGGTGTCAGACCAGGTGGGAATTACCATGGATTTGACAGCCTCTTTCCTGGCGGCAGCCGGCGCCAAGGTACCTGCCGAAGCCCGGCTTGATGGAATGGACCTTTTCCCGATCATGGAAGGCAAGGCACCGGAAGTGGCACGCACCCTGTTCTGGCGAGTGAACAATGGTGGCCATAACATGAAGGCCGTGAGAAGCGGCGACTGGAAACTGGTTGTCAACGGTGTGCACCAGTTTGTATTCAACGTGCGTACTGATCTCGCCGAACGCAACGATCTGACCAGGTATCAACAGGCGAAGGCCCGTGAATTGCTGCAGCGCTACAATGAATGGGAATCCCAAATCAATTCAGAAGCGCCGAAGCTGGTGGTCCGTCCCAACAGTACACAGAATGCCGCTGGTGATAGCAGGCCATCGGACTGACCTTGCCACTGCAATTCCAACCACAACTCATGCGGCAGAATTTCAATAATGCTGCTGTTGCCGGATAATTGTCGTCTGTACCGTGAGCTACCCCCGGTCACGGTCAAAAACATCTTTTCAGTTTCAGGATATATATGACTTCTTCTCCAGTCCTCATCGCAGGCGCCGGCATAGGCGGACTCAGCGTTGCACTCACCTTGCACCAGATTGGCGTGCCCTGTGTTGTGTTTGAATCCGTCCCCGAGCTAAAGCCGCTCGGCGTCGGCATCAACCTGCAACCGAATGCCGTGCGCGAACTGTACGAATTGGGTTTTGGTCCCGCACTGCTCGACACCATCGGCATCCAGACCAGGGAGTGGGCCCTGGTGGGCCTGAACGGCCATGACGTCTACACCGAACCGCGCGGCCTGCACGCCGGCTATCACTGGCCGCAATACTCCGTGCACCGCGGCAAACTGCAGATGCTGTTGTATCAGGCTGCGCTGGAACGACTGGGAGCAGATGCCATTCGCACCGGAGTCAAAGTAACCGGCTATCGCAATCACGCAGACAACCGGGGCGTCACGGCGTTATTGCAGAACCGCGCAGGTGAACGCTTTGAGGCTGAAGGCAGCCTGCTGATTGCCGCCGATGGATTGCATTCAGCAGTGCGTCAGCAAATGCACCCCACGCAACCACCCATCCAATGGGGCGGCGCCATCATGTGGCGCGGCGTGACGCGCGGCACACCGATCCGTACCGGTGCCTCCTTCGTGGGGCTGGGCACCCACAAGCACCGGGTAGTGTTCTATCCAATCTCGTCACCGGACCCGCACACCGGGCTGGCCGACATCAACTGGATAGCCGAAATAACCGTCAACAACAGCGGCGGCTGGCCTGATGGCGACTGGAACAAGCAAGTCAAGCACGCAGACTTCATGCATCACTTCGAACAGTGGAACTACGACTGGATCGATATTCCAGCCATGCTGCGCGGCGCGAGCGAAGTCTTCGAATATCCGATGATTGATCGTGACCCTGTAAGCACCTGGCGCGATGGCAACACTGCACTGCTCGGCGATGCCGCGCACGTGATGTACCCGACCGGCTCCAACGGCGCCAGCCAGGCCATTGTGGACGCGCGCGTGCTTGGCGCTGCCATGCTGCAGCATGGTGTCACTGGTGACGCACTGCAGGATTACGATGCCAGGCTGTGCCCGGAAATTTCGCCCTTGATCCTGCGCAACCGCGGTGCCGGCCCGTTCGGACTGTTGAACCTGATCGATGACCGCTGCGGCGGCGTATTCGACAATATCGACGATGTCGTGCCCAAGGCAGAACGCGATGATTTCATGCACAAGTACAAAGTCGCCGCCGGTTTTGCCGCTGATCGGCTGAATTCCGCGGCTTCCATCATCACGCCGGGATCCAAAGTGGCTCCCGCCCCTTCACATGGACTCGCCAAATGCTGAATCACTATGTCTTCATCAAGTACGCCAAGGGCACCAGCGACGACCACATCAGTGAATTCAGTCGCCGCATGCTGGCCTTGCGCAACAGTATCCCGGGCATCGAACACCTTGAGATCGGTCACGACATGCTGCATGAAGCCCGCAGCTGGCACTTGATGCTGATCATGCGCTTTGGTTCCGTGGAAGCGCTGCGCCTATATCAGCGTCACCCCGAGCATCAGGAGCTGATGGCATTCAACCAGCCGCACGTGACAGAAGTGGGTGCAGTGGATTTTTTCGGAAACGACGTGGCCTGAGCAAGGTTACCCAGGCCGGACCAACCGCAGGACTTGCCAGCTTTCACACCCAACACCCTGAGCTGCCCGTCTAGCAAATATGCGCACCGGTGGTGGCGACATAGACGGAGTACAGTGACTGGCTGGCTGCCATGAACAAACGATTACGTTTGCCGCCGCCGAAGCAAAGGTTGGCACATACCTCCGGCAGGCGGATCATGCCAATGATCTGGCCTTCAGGCGCCACCACCATCACACCGGGCCGCGCGCCGCACCAGACATTGCCAAAGGCATCGCAGCGAATGCCGTCTGCCGACGATGCCGAACCATCCGGCAGTTTCAGCATAACGAAGGTGCGACCATTGCGCAGCCTGGTGCCGTCGAGATCCCATACCTTGGTCTGACTGCCGTCGACTATATAGACGAGCTTGTAGTCCGGCGAGAAACAGATGCCATTGGGCTGCCCCACTTCATCGGTGACGAGCTGGATCTGGCCGGTCTGGCCATCGACGCGATAGACCGCCTCTTTGGTTTCGGATTCACCGGGATTGCCTTCGTAGAGTGCGCGGATACCGAAGGTCGGATCGGTGAACCAGATGCTGCCGTCGGGATGCACCACCAGATCATTGGGTGAATTGAGTTTCTTGCCCTTGTAGTTGTCGGCAATCACCGTCAACGTTCCGTTGTTTTCGTAACGGACCACGCGGCGGGCGCCATGCTCGGCCGAGATTTGACGACCCTGATAGTCAAATGTATTGCCGTTGCTGTTGCGCGAAGGTGAGCGGAAGCGTGTGACACGACCATCTTCCTCGATCCAGCGCATTTGCACATCATTGGGAATGTCGCTCCAAACCAGATATCGACCGACACCGTTCCAGGCCGGGCCCTCGGCCCACAGCGTGCCGGTATGCAGCCGCTGAATCGGCGCGTTGAACTGCACACAGCGGCGGAAACGCGGGTCAAGCGCGATGATGTCGGGATCCGGATAATGGATCGGGGTCTGGCCGCTCCAGTCTCGCGATGTCGGCTCCGGCGAGATCGGACCGGACGGCAACGGCGGTGGCTGCGCCTTCGAACTGGCTGAAAAAAACGGCATGATGGCGGCGCCGGCGAGTGCAGTCAGGACGGCGCGCCGTCCGCTGCGCAGTGATGATGCTTCGCTGCCGGTATCGTTGTTTGCAGTGAGTTGCAATTGATCTTTCAACATGATGTGCTGCCCCAGGTTTATCCGTGATTGTTGTTTGACTCTGCAAAGCCGGCCTGCTTTCATCCGGCGGAGATGGGCAGGATGGTGGCCTGCAGAATATGCTCCATCATATCCATCGCCTATAGCGGATGAAATGGCCAGGCAAATCCAGCGATAAACCTCGATTGGCAAAGGCCTTGGCGACTGTGATTGCTAGCCACCTGGCAGGGCATTGTTCCGGTTTAGTCAATTATTCTTTGCTGAGCCCGCAGTGAAACCGCCAGCAGCACGTCATGCCCCGCCAGGCTGCACGCAAGCACAGATATGACATACTTGAGCACGTTGAAAAAGTTCGAAGGAGAACGACGAATGAAGATATGGCTAATGCTTGCAGGCACTGCCCTGGCAGTGATCATGTCACCGGCGCAAGCACAAAGTACCGGGATGAAAGTGTTCACGGAACATTGCGCGAACTGTCATGGTACCGATGGCAATGGTGGCGAGCTTGGCCCCAACATTGCCATCCGCGTGCCGCTGCGCACCGACCAGGAACTGGCTAGTGTGGTGCGACAGGGACTCGGCGCCGCCGGGATGCCGTCATTCGGCACGTTGTCCGCTGCCGAAATCAGCGAGTTGATCGCAACGCTGCGTAGTCTCAAGCTGCGCTTCGGTGCAACTCCGGTACACGGCGAAGTCACGCTGACCGACGGCACCAGAATTCCAGGACTCATTCTCAACCATAGCTTCGCCGACCTGCAATTGCTGGGCGATGACCACAAGCTGCATTTGCTGCGCAAACAAGGTGACCGCTATCGTGCTGTCACCTCACAGACCGACTGGACCAGTTACAACGGCAGCTTGAGCGGCAGCCGTTATACCGACCTGCAGCAGATCACCAAGACCAACGTGGCTGCACTTGCGCCCAAGTGGACTTTCAACTTCACCAGCAACAGCAATCTGCAGACCACACCAATCGTTTCCAATGGTGTGATGTATGTGACCAGCGCCAACGAGATTTATGCGCTCGATGCCGGCTCCGGCCGCGAGATATGGCATTACCAGCGGGCCCGCACCAAGGGTTTGATCGGCAACGCAGCAGGAGGCGCCAACCGCGGTGCTGCCATCGCCGGCGAGCGGGTGTTCATGCTGACCGACCATGCGCATCTGGTCGCGCTCGACAAGCACAGCGGCACGCTGCTGTGGGAGACCGAAATGGCAGACTGGCGGCAGAACTACAACGCCACCGGCGCGCCATTGCCGGTGGGCGATCTCGTGATCGCTGGCACGTCCGGTGGTGACGAAGGTGTACGCGGATTCGTGGCAGCTTACGACCAGAAGACCGGCAAGGAAGTCTGGCGCTGGTGGTCCACGCCACTGCCGGGCGAGCCGGGATCGGAATCCTGGCAAGGCAAGGGTCTCGCCCACCCTGCCGGCTCAACCTGGATGACCGGCACTTTTGATGCAACTGAAAACACCTTGTACTGGACTGTCGGCAATCCCGGCCCCGACATGATTGGCGACGATCGCCTGGGTGACAATCTCTACACCGATTCCGTGGTGGCACTCGATGCCAAAACCGGCAAGCTGAAATGGCATTTCCAGTTTACCCCGCACGACTTGTGGGACTACGACGCACAGGAAACGCCCGTGTTGGTGGATGCAATGTGGCAGGGTCAGCCGCGCAAGCTGCTGATCCAGGCCAACCGCAACGGCTTTTTCTACGTGCTCGATCGCAGCAACGGCAAATTCCTCTCGGGCTGGCAATATGTCAAAGACCTGAACTGGGCCACCGGTCTCGATGCCACGGGTCGCCCGCTGCGCGTGCCCGGTATGGAACCAACACGGGAAGGCAAACGCGTGTGCCCTTCACTAACCGGCGGCACCAACTGGTATTCCACCTCCTTCAATCCGCTCACCGGACTCTACTATGTCCAGACCGACGACAAGTGCGGCATCTTCACGCGCGTAGACGCCAATTGGGAAGCAGGCAAAGGCTACATGGGCGGTTCATTTGCACCGGCACCTGATCCGGCGAAACGATTGTTGCGGGCCATCGATATAGCCACCGGCAAAACCAGATGGGAATTGCCGGAGACTGGCAATGCCGGTTCCTTTGGCGGCGTGCTGAGTACCGCCAGTGGACTGGTGATATTCGGTGAAGACAGCGGTGCCTTGATGGCGGCCGACGCCTCCAACGGACAGACCTTGTGGAGTTTCCAGGCCAATGCACGCTGGCGCACGTCACCGATGAGTTATCAGTTCGACAACCGGCAGTATGTTGCAATCGCCGCCGGATCTACGGTCATGGCATTTGCCTTGCCTTAGCGCAGGGCCAAATCAGTGATGCCACCAAAGCCCGGTAACATGAATCGGCTTCAGCAATTTCCGTATGACTACGGAGTTGCAGAAGATTGCCCAGACACCGGGTGCCAAGAGTGACCAGCAATGGCATTGCTACTTTGCCGAGGCCAGCAAGGCCAAAGTGGCAATGCTGAAAGCAGCCAGTGGTTGCTCCGCCATTTCTTCGTCATGAATCCCGCATCACGCTTTATTTGAATGTTCCACCCCAATGCCAGCCGTCTTGCGGGCGTTCGATGCCGAGCATGCGCATGCGGTATTCTGTCTTGTTGCGGCCGGGATTGCCTCTGACCACCACTACATCGCCCACCCTCAGGGTCTTGCTGGTGATGCCTTCTCCGCTCAGGCCCGTGGCGCCGGCCCATTCAATGGCAACGCGGTGCATCACCCCATCGTCTCCCTTGATGTCGACTTGCAACATCGAGTGGGGATTGCGCATCATGAACTGCACCACGGTTCCTTCGATCTTTTCTTCCTTGTTTTCATCGTAGGTAGCTGTGAAGGAATGGTGGGCCAAGACGACTGTGGCACCGCTAATAGTGAAAAACACTGTAATCCACTTCAATACTGCTCTCATCATTGTCTCCATCGGTTGCATGCTCGCCTCACAAGGAAGGCGGATTGACGTTATCGTTTCCTGCACCCCTCACCGCTAGCCGAAAGGTCCTGGCACGGTGGGCGGACGCACCACCCTTGGTGGCTGGATTTCGCAGGGGCGCGGATTCCAGGCGGCCTTGTTGGTGTCTTTCCTGAACTGCGTGCTCAGCACCAGTTTCTGCGTGAGATACACCGGGTCTTCGATGATGGTGGTGACGATCAACCAGCTTCCGGCATTGCCAGGCAGCGTGAACGTGGTGACATATTCCTGCATGGTTGTCATGTCGCTGTAGGGCACCCCGTTGGCGCGCAGATATCCTGGCGCCAGTTGGGTAGTGTGGATATGCAGCGATCCGCCGGGAGAACCAGCATTGCCTCCCAACACACCCCGGCTCGTACGCTGGCGGTACCAGGATGCCGAGGAATAGCCCTGCAGGGAAAGCCCGGCCGGCGGCTGGGTGGCGTTGAAGTGCAGCAGGCGAACCTGCTTGCCTGCGTCAAACTCCATCTTTAACGTGTTGTCGTCCTGCCAATCCACGCGAATGCGGGTCGGCTGGCGGATCAAGCCGGGCGCGCCGAATGCGCGACAGAGGTTGCCTTCGGCTTTGTCTTTTTCCAGATTCCACGCAGCAGCCACCTTGCGACCCTCGGCATTCATCGGAAGACTCGACGTATCACCGACCGGCGCCGTGATCATGCGCCAGCGCCAGTCTTCGTCGACCACTGCCACCCACTGGCCGGTGATGTCGATCAGGGCGGCCTCATGCGGACTGCGCGGCGGCCCACCCGGTCCGGCAGGTTGCGCTGTGGCATTGCCAACGCTCCCAAGGCCCAAGGCAACAAGTACGATCAGGCTGGCGAGGCCGTTGCGACAATCAGTTTTCATTGCTTGCTCCTGCTCAGATCCTGGTAAATTGCAGTGGCCAGCTTGTCACCAGTCCAGCTGTCGCGGTTGTTGCGGTAGAGACCGTCATAGTCGCTGGTGGGCTTGGCGGCAAGCACTGCCTGCAGGCTGCCGCCCTTGGCGATCATGGCCTGGATGCGGTCGCGGATGATCGTGAGCATGTCGCGGTAATTCACCACATCGGTTTCATCACTGAGCCGCCCATGCCCCGGGATGATGACAGTGCCACCATTCTGGTTCTCGCCGGGAATCGCGAGATCGATGATCAGGTTGAGGCCCTCGATCACGCCGTTGATGCTGCCACCCTGGGCGCTGTCGAACGCCGGATAGCGATCTGCATTGTAGATGTCACCGGTACTGATGACATCCGAGCGCCGGAAAAACACGACGGTATCGCCATCTGTACAGGCGTTTGGCACGTGGAACAACTGGATCGCTTCGTTGTTGACGTACAGCGCCCAGTCTTTGGTGAAGTAGGTGTCGGTGGGCCATGCTCCGTCCGCAGTACTGGCGACCTTGCCCACCGGCGCACTCATCTTCGCCAGTACATTGATGTGAGCGATGATCGACGCAGTGTGATCCAGACCGCGGGGATCAATGCTGTCGATCAGCCGCACGTAGACGCCGGCCTTCGCGACAGCTTCGTTGCCACCGGTATGCTGCGGGCTGGCGCTGGTATCGATGATGTGCCTGATGGGCTTCTTGCTCAGTTTGCGTATTGCCTCAAGCAGCGCACCGCTGGCATTCGCCGTTTGGGTATCGACGACGACGACAGCCTCCTGGCCGGCCTGCACGGCGGTGTTGCCGCCGGGCCCGACGATCATGGACACATTGCCCTGGGCAGGCAGCACTTCCAGCACAGGAGGTTGGGCACTGGCTGCGGCCGATGCGGCAGCGAGCAGGGCAAGCAGGACTTTGCGTAGGGTCATCATGCTTACTTCCCCCCGCCTTCAGTGCGGATTTTCTGCAAATACTCGGGATACATCGTCTCACCGCCGCCACGGACCGCGTCATGCGGAATGCCTTGACTGTCCGCATACTCGTACAACGCATCGTTGGTGCCGGGCAAATGATGGATGACGGCACCGCGCGGACGTTCGATCTCGATGGTCGGAATACAGGAGAACGGACTCAACTGCACGCCGGGGTCTATGACCCAGTCAGAAGTCCTGACCAGCGGCTCCGACAGATAGACAGGATCTTCGACCGCGGTGACCAGCGTGAGGTAATCATCGTTACGGATGAAGTATTCGGTTAGCACGGCCTGGTCGCTGCGCGGCAAGCCATTGCGGCGGACCCAGCCTTCCTTGAGATGGGTCGTGGTGACCTTCAGCATGTCGCCTTCCCACACGCCGGTGGAAAATCCTTGCCAGCTGTGCAACGCATTCGGCGACGGATGCGGGCGTCCGTCCATGTAGATCGTGCGTTCCTGCAATTGCCACATGATGGTCACATGCCATTCCGTCACTTCCTGCGAAACCGGATCGACCACGCTGGCGATGCGCAGGCTTGCCGGTCCGCGCGGAGCGTAATCGGCAGGATGTGGTTCACACTGACGCTCGGGCACGGTCCACTTGCTGGCGTCCCAGGTATCGGCTCTTCTTCTGGCGGCATCATTGACCGGCAATCCCGTGTAATCGCCGATTTCCGGGCCGCCGCCGCGCTCGGGCAAATCTTCGTGGAAGCGCTGTCCCCACATGCCAGACAAATCCTTTTGCGCGTTGACAGGGTTTGCCAGCACAGCAGTGATGACAGCCAGCGTGCCGAACATCGCGCGCACGTGGCGCTGTTTGTTTTCAATCGATTTCATGTCGGGAACCGTGTTGACTCGCAAGGGCGTGGACGCACGCCAGTCATTTATTTGGCCAGCGGATCAGGTCGCAACTGGAATTTCACGACCGAACTGTGGGCACCGAGGCCACCCTCGATATGCCACACCGCATTCTCGCCGTAATCGGCGTACATCGCCCGCCCTTTCCAGCCGCCGTTGGGATCGTCGATGCGTCCATCCATGCCGCGGCTGAAGAAGCCCATGGGATACGGTACACGCATCACGAGCCAGCTGCCGTCGGGTTTGAGTGCCAGCAAGGAATCCGAGTTGGTGCCGTTGGCCACCGGCACGTCTGCGCCCAGGCCCAGCGTGTTGAAGCGGTCGACGAAGTTGTAGTAATGCATGTCGACCGATATTTCGTCGCCAACCCCTTTGAAATGCGGGCCGGGAGAACGATACAGCGTCCAGCCTTCCGGACAATGCTGCGGGTTCCTCGACTCCGGTCCGGTCATCACCTTGCATTTGCGACGATCAAAGCTTGCCAAATGGCCACTGCCTGCCAAGGCGGTCCAGATCACTCCCTTCGAATCGACATCGATGCCGCGTGGCGTATAGCCATTGAGCGGAGTCGCAGGATTATGGAAAGGCGGTTCATATACTTCCGCAATGCAGGTCTTGGGATCAATGCGCACGATACGGCCCGGCATCGGTCCAGGCACTGCCGACCACACACTGCCATCCACCATGTTCGGGATCACCGAATAGAACACTGCCGGAGGCACCGTCAGGCCGGCAAACGAGCCGGCATTGGGGCGGCGCAACGATTCGAAGGCATATTGATCGACGCCTTTCTCGATCTTGCCGTCGCCATTGACGTCGTAGTACGGCAGGCACCAGCCTTGCGAACCAGCCAGATCGCCGGTTTCCGCCAGTTTTTTGGTATTGACCCAACCAATGCCGCCGCTGATCACCCCATTGGCATAGATAGTGTCGTTGCCGTCGGCGGCAAACTGCACGTGATGGGTGTCAAAGCAGATGTCCACCTGGTGGAAGGTCTTGGTGGCCGGATCGTAATACTGCATCTGGCGGAAACTGTTCGGCATCGGCGCGAGCGCGGCGGAAGGATGCGTCTTGCAGAAATCCGGCTGCGATTCCGGTTTGCGGAAGCGCGACGACATCCACACCTGGCCCTTGCTGTCCATCGCGGCATGATTGGAAATAGCCGGGTCATACCAATAGAGCTGGTTGCCCCAGTAGGGTGAAGGCTTCGGCATCGACTGCGCCTTGCCGGGCGGAATATCTTTCTCGAGCACGGGAATCCGCACCGCCGTGGTGGTATTGGTGCGCGGATCAACGGTCAGGAAATCATCGTTGCCCCAATCGGGTCCATAAATGGGACCGTACGCATTCGCAGTCGGATTGCGCTTGTCGGTGGAAAGTTCATCGTGGGCGAAAGTGGCATTCTTGCCCCATTCCCACAGCGTCAATACCAGATTGCGTTCCTGGCCTTGTGGCCGCGGTGGTGCCTGCGGTACTTCGCCGGCAGCAATACGGTCGGTCCAGTCGGCCCACGATTTCAGGCTGGCCTCATGCCCCACCGCGTTGACAGCACTGATGCTGGAAGGACCATCCTGTCCCACCTGTACCCGGTGTTCCCAGGCCAGGTAGGAAGTTTCGAACTTGCCCAAGCCAGGCGGGAATTCCCGCGTGGCCAGGTTGCCCAGCTGATGGCACACGTTGCAGCCGGTCTTGATCGCGTCGATCCAGTAATGCTGGTCGAGTATGTTGGGATTGATGCCGTTGCCCTTGGGGCCAGTGCCGGGGAACTGGCTCGCCGCAGGAATCTGCATCAGCGAGTACCAATAGTTGGCAGGGTAGACCTTGGCCGCGGTGCGGGCGTCGGGAGCAACCACGGCTGTTAAATCCAGATGCTGACCAGGCTTTGATATGACCGGCTTCGAATCGACCAGACCGTAACCGCGCACCCAAATGTTATACGAAGCCTTGGGCAGGTCGGGCAGGACATAACGCCCCTGATCGTCTGTGACCACGATCTTGCGAAAGATCGTGCCCAATTCACTGGTTTCCGCAATAACCCAGACACCGGCCTCAGCGCCGGCCGTGCTTTTCACCCTGCCCCCGATGTCGTCATTATCGATGGCGACCTGCTGGGCATTCACCAAAGCGCTGCCGCCGCCCAAAAGCAGCGATAACGCCAACGCGCAGCATGTGGGCACTGTCGAAAATTTCTGCATCATTCCTCTCCCGGCGGTATATATCCGCGTTTACCAACCCGCTCAGCGCGGGTTCGTTGCTGCCTTGTCAAGCTTTAGGCTAGACTCCGGGGAATGTACTGAAAGCACGCGGAAAAAAACGGAAAAAGACCGAAATGTATAGCGCGTCCCCGGAACACTCTGCATACATGGACACAGCGGCAGCGCCGGGCAGTTACGCGTTCGACGAATACGTGGTGGATGTGGGGGGATTCAAACTGTTGCGGGGCACAACCGTCGTAGCGCTGCCTTCGAGGACCTTCGACGTACTTCTCTATCTCATCAGGCACCGTGATCGCTCCGTTCGCAAGGACGAAATCATCTCTTCCATCTGGGACAACGTCATTGTGACGGATGACAGCCTGATCCATGCCATCTCCGTGTTGCGCAGGGCTCTCGGCGACGAATCCCGTCAACACAAATACATTGAAACCATTCCGCGGCGCGGCTATCGCTTTGTCGGCAAAGTCCAGCTTGTCGAACCCAGGAGCAACCATTGCGCACCCGCAGAGAAGCAGGCAACCGTTGAGGAACAGCCCGGGATTCCTGCCGGCCAGACCGGCGCAGAAATCACAGTGAATGCATCCGCGGCAACCAGCCTGCCGAACAACAAGGTTATCCAGCGCCTGCTCACCCGCACCCGCTGGGTGGCTGTCATTCTGGGTTCCGTTGCTGCACTGCTTGCCGTGGTCATTTTTCAACCGGACTCACGGCCGCTGTACCAGCCGGAAAAAACCTCAGGTGCCAGTGTGCGCCTGTTTCAACCATCACCGCCGGGCATGAGCATAGTTTCGGGCGGAGTACTGTCTCCGGACGGGCGCTATCTTGCATTCATAGCCCGCGACGAAGTAAGTGGCCATAGCGGGATCTGGGTAAGATCACTGCAGGCGAATGATCCGCGCCTGGTAAAAGGCACAGAGGGCGCCTCGAAACCATTCTGGTCTCCGGATTCGGTACGGATCGGATTCTTTGCAAGCGGCAAACTCGTTACTTCCGATCTTTATGGAGAACAGCGGAAAGCCATCACAAGTGTCAGCGGCGCGGCAGGCGCAACCTGGAACCAGGACGACACCATCCTGTATGCCGATTGGACCAATGGTTTGTTTACTGTCTCTGCATCCGCAACAGGCGAAGTTGCGCCGACCTTGCTGCTCAAGCGTGACTCCCAGGATCTGGCCGTGGCGTGGCCGCAGTTTTTCCCCGATGGCCACCGCTTCCTCTATCAGATAGTCAGCCTCGATCCAAAACGCGAAGGCGCCTATGTGAGCGACATCGAATCGCAACAAAGCATCAAACTGCTCGACACGGCTTCACCCGTGACCTTGGCACCCCCGAATTATCTTTTGTATGTGCAACGTGACATGCTGATTGCGGAGGAATTTGATCCGAGAAGGCCCGAATTGACCGGGCAGGCCTTCGTTGTGGCCCGCGGTGTTTCCGAACCGTCCATTACCGTGGAAAAGTCAGTCTCCGCATCGGTGGGATTACTGGCGTTCAATCCGGGCATCAAGCAACAGAATCTGGTCTGGTTCGACCGCGCCGGCTCGCAGCTGCAGGCACAGGCTATCCCGACCGAACTCTACAACCCGCGCCTGTCACCTGATGGCACTCGCGTGATGGCGAGCAGCTCGGTGACCAGCAATCCCGGCCTGTGGTTCACCAATGTGGAACGTGAGGAATATGCCCGCATCGAAACCGACGCCATGGCGCCAATATGGTCGCCCGATGGCCGGCAGGTTGCGTTCACCTCACGTGCCGGCACCGATCTGATGCTACGGTCCAGCGACGGAACAGGCGCACCCCGGCGTCTCATGAGTGACGAGCATATCAAGATACTGAACGACTGGTCCGCCGATGGCAGCCACATCATTTATACAAGGCAGTCACCCAAATCCGGATTTGATATATGGATCGTCGATATCCCGACCGGCAACACGCGTCCTTTGATCGCTGGCAGTCACAACGAAACGCAGGCACGCCTGTCACCCGACGGAAAATGGATCGCTTATACCTCGGATGAAAGCGGTGTCCTGGAAGTCTATGTGGCCAGCTTTCCCGCTCTGGAAAACAGGACCAGAGTAAGCCGTGGCGGCGGCGGACAACCACAATGGCGCTCGGACCAGAAGGAACTTTTCTATTTGTCGCTGGACCAGGCCATCATGGCATTGACGGTCGATGGCATCCAACCGTTGGCGTTCCGGTCTCCCCAGCAGTTGTTCCGCACTTCGATTCCGGGCGCTCCCGGAGGTGGCCGTGACAATTACGTTGTCAATGCTACCGGCTCCCGTTTTCTTGTAGACACCAATGTCAATGTCAGCAGCAGTCCGGAAATTTCCATCCTGGTGAACTGGACCGCAAGATTCCACAACAACAATCCGGGGCTGGCCCAGGCGTCACCACTGCATTGAACAGTGCCGGGCAATCAGCTCAGAACGTCGCAATCGCATTCACGACTGAACCGGTACTGCCCTTGACCGGGATTGGCGCCACCGTGAACAGGAATTCCCAACGATTGAGCCTGGCAGCAGTTTCCGCCAGTGCCTCGAGATCGGTATTGTCGATGATGATGAGTCCCATCGATGCAATAGCCACCGTATGCGTGGGGATGACCACACCCTCCACGCCTGCCGGTGTAACGTCAAGACCGACATCGGTGCCTAACACGGCCACATCCCGGTTGCGGAGCAGAGGCAGTGCCGAAACGTGGACGCCCGGCGATCCTCCCTGCAAATTGACTTCTTTTCCATCGCTGCGTTTTGCCCACCGCCCGGTACGCACCAGCACTACATCGCCCGGCTCGATTCGAAGCCCGGTTTTCTTTTCCCACGCTTCAATATCGCTGGCCAGAACAGGAGTTCCAGTCGCAAGGAAGGGGACTCCCTTGAGTCTGGGCACGTCGATCAATATCCCGCGACTGAACACGCCGTCTTTCAGTTGTTCAATGCCGGAAGAAACGCAGCCGGCCTCAGTGGCATCGGCAGCAGGAAAGCCGTTGAAAGCCTTGTCCTTGTAACGGGCATGACACAGTGAATCCATATGCGAATAGCTCAGCCCATGATAGAAAATCCGCCATTCATCCATTGCCACCGGACCTCCCTTCTGGATGGTCATGGTCATCACCATCTGGGCCTGGTTATCGGCTTTTTGCACGGCGGGAAAATCATGGGCAAGTGAAACGGAAATCCCCTCCTTGACCAGGCCGGCAGCCTGCTTGCGCTTCGCGGGAGTGACCAGATTCAGGGTACCGCGCTGATCATCCTTGCCCCAGCGGCCCCAGTTCGACAGGGATGTGAACATCGCATCGATATCTTTCGCACCCAAAGGGGCTGGTGCAGCTGCCGGCGCGTTCTGCGCGCATGCGGCACCTGACAGGGCAAGAACCATCCAGACTGACATGAACCTGATCTGCATTGACATCGGTGTCCTCCGGACAAATGGGCATGAAGGTGGTGGAGCCAGTGGAATCCGCCACACTATACGGCCAAGCCTGCGGGCAAGGCCTGAAAAACACGGAAAAAAGCCGAAACTTCCGATCGGTTGCTGGTTGGAGTTGGTTGCACTTGCTATCTTGAAGCGTCACCACCCAGGCTCGTTCCGAGAGGCTCCGATGAGCAGAAAATCCACAGCACTACTGTTCTGCATCGCAATGCTGTTTACTGCAATGTCAGCGACTGCACATCATTCGGTCTGGGCCGAGTTCGACAACAAGCAACCGGTCGAGCTCAGTGGCCGCTTCATCGAAATGGAGTGGATCAATCCGCATTCGTGGATACAGATGGAAGTCAGGATGGAGGATGGTTCCACCGTCATCTGGTCCGCGGAAACCCCGCCGCCCAATCAACTGATCCGACAGGGTTGGCGCCGTAGCGACCTTCAAGCCGGCGACGAAATCCTGGTGCGCGGGTTCGCCGCAAGAAACGGCAAGAAGCGGGTGTGGGCCCAGAAAGTGTCGATCATTGCGCAGAACGGCAAGAAGCTGGACGCGCCGAGGACAGTGATGGCACTGTTCGAGCCCAAGCCTGAAGGTGTACCCGAAGGCCTGCTGCCTGGCAAGAACTGAACAATTCCGGCAGGAATACGCTTGATGAATCTCCGATTGGCATTTCGCGTTTCACATTGGTCATTGGTGGTCGCCTGCGTGCTGTCGGCATCACTGGCATGCGCACAACAATACCAGCCGCCGAAAAACCGCTTTGGACAACCCGATTTCGAGGGTATCTGGCAGGTACTTGATCCGGCCCCCAATTTCAATCTTGAGGCTCATGGTGCCAGTTACGGCGTTCCGGCCGGCAAGGGAGTAATCCGCTCGCCGGTCGATGGACACATTCCTTATACGGCATCCGGATTGGCCAGGCGGCAATCCAATCGTGCCGACCTCGCGAAAGATCCGGTCAGTCGCTGCTTCAAGCCGGGAGTGCCGCACATGATGTATCTGCCGTTCCCGTTGCAGATCGTGCAATCGAAGAATCAACTGACGATATTGTCGGAGTATGTGCATAACACCCGCTTCATTTTCCTGAATCGGGCCGATCATTTCGGTCAGGGTGAGATTGATCTGTGGAACGGCGATTCGGTGGGCCGGTTCGATGGAGATTCACTGGTCACTGACGTATTCAACTTCCATCCTGACGTCTGGCTCGATCGCTCCGGCAATCACGCAGGCGGTGCTACCCTCCGGGTCAACGAACGTTTCACGCTCATCGATGCCGATACCATTCGCTACGAAGCGACCTTGGCCGACGCTGCTGATTTCACCCAACCGTGGACCATGGAGATCCTGCTCTATCGGCACAAGGATCCCGCCAAGGAGATACTCGAGTACGAATGCCATGCCTACCTGGACAACGCCCTCGGGCCTCCCCGACTGCCGGCTGTGCCAGCAAGCTCTCCGTAGCAACCGTCGTGAGGATATCAATGCACTTCAGTGAAACGAGACCTGCGGTCATGGCCTGGTTGCTTGCAGCCACTCTTTCACTGACACCGTGTATCGGCTTTGCACAACAGGCGGCAGCAACTATAGCGCCACCGGCTGCCGAAATTGCCAGACTGCCCAATGGCAAGCCTGACCTGAGCGGCAATTGGGCCATCGCCGCCAATCTCAACGACCTGTCGGCAGACATGGTCAGGATCGGCTCTGCGCCTGTCGCTGACGGTCAGAAAAAGATTCCTTACACGCCGGTGTATGCCGCGTTGCGCGCCGAGACCAGCAAGCGCATGTACGAGGAACCGGAACTGCATTGCTACATGCCGGGCGTGCCGAGCCACATGTGGCGCCAGGCCTACTCGGGAGCCGGCCTGGTTATTCAGCACAATGAAAAGCACATCGTGTTCGTGCACGAGTTCCAGGGGGCACGCCGCATCGTGTCACTGGCCGACAATTCCACACTGCCGGATTCGGTCAAGCTCTTCATGGGACACGGCACCGGGCGCTGGGAGGGCGATACACTGGTGATCACCACCACCAACCACAACGCGATCACCTGGCTGGATTTGGCGGGCAACCGTCACTCCGACCAACTTGTGGTGACCGAGCGTTTCACGCCGATCGACGGCAATACCTACCGTTACCAAGCAACGTTTGCGGATCCGGCAGCCTACACCCAGCCCTGGAGCATTGAGTCAACGATGAAACGCGGCAGCGACCCGAATGCGGAAATACTGGAATTCGCCTGCATTGAGGGCAATACCGACAACCAACACTACACCGAGGACGTCGGCGGCAAATCGGAAATCGACAAGTAAGTGCGCGGCACCCCCCGCTGGTGCCGGAGCGATCGCCGCGAGCGATGCCATTACTTGTCCGGGGGATCTCCCGCGCGCGTGCCGCCGAAGAACAGCGGTTTGCCATTGGCAAAGGTGATGTCACGGCCGACCGCACGCAGAGACCCATCGCGCGCCCGGTATCCCGTGATCACTATCTCCGCACCAACTGGCACTGAGTCCTTGGTTATCCCGCTGCGGTACAGTGCGTTTGGACTACCGCCTTCGATACGCCAGGATTGCGTCTGGCCTTTTGCGTCCACGACGTCGACGTGAATCCACGAGTGTGGGTTAATCAGTTCCACTTTGGTGACTTTGCCGTGCAGTTCAACGGGCTGCTTGACGTCAAAGGAATTCGCAAACGCATGATGTGCCTGCACCGCCGCCGGCGCACCCAGCACCATTCCGACCATTACTGCTGACACCAGATTCTTGCACAACTTTCTCATGGTAATTTCCCCGCTTTTCCGCCTTTTTCACTTGCTCGTGCCGATGTCAGCACATCAGCGATGCCATAGTTGCCTTCATGACAAGCGTACTCGAACATCGGTCCCACGGTGCGCTGCATGTAGTATTCACCCGACCATTGGGAAGTCCATGTGGCCGGATCGTTGGCAGTGAACTGGTAGCGCATGGTGACGGGCGACATCAGTGTAAACCTTTCGGTGACCCTGCCGTTCGGCGTAATGGAGGGAAGTCCGCGCCCGGTGATACCAGTGAAATTGGTCGTTTCGACCACGAGGGTGTCCCCCTCCCAATGCCCGGTCGAGCTGCCGTACCACTGGGCAACTCCCTGCGGGGCCGGCGGGCGCCCGTCCAGCGGAACAATGCGGGGATCCTGCATCATCTCCGGCTGGAATACAAAATAACTGGCCGTCTGAACCACTTTGTTATTGTTGTTGTAACCAGTAGGCAGCATTGGTGGACCATTGTGGGGCCACACAATACAGCGTTCCTGCAAGGGCCTTTCCTTCGCATTGTCTGTCGAGTGCGCCAATGCATGTTTCTTTCTTTCCTCCTGGATGGCCTTGGCCTCGGGTGTCATCGGCGGGATGCGTCCATCTGCCGGCTCGTACACGATCGATGTGCGCAAGTTGACGGCTCGAACAGACTGACTCGGGTGCAAACCATAATCGACAAACCCGTAATGGACATCTTCCTGTGAACCGGCCTTGGGTTTCTCGACCACCAGCTGGGATGCCTCGAATTCCTTGAATTCCTCCAGTGTGTAGAACTCCTTGGTGGCCAGCGCCGGCGGCCGTTCCAGCGGCGTCACCGCCGTACTGGACCAATAGCCCTGGAAATCGGGTTTGCCGTCAGTCGTGCGCGGTATGGCGGCCTGCCCGCCGGATTGTGCGAAACAACCGGCGGCGACCAGCGTGCACCATGTTCCCCAAAACAGCAGCCCGGAGCGGGAAACGCGGTCATTCATGGTGTGAATCTCCTGATGTCGTTGCCTTGCTCTTGCTTAGTTGCCCATAGAGGAGCTCTTCAGAGAATTCGACGCATTTGAATTCGAGCATTCTGGCAGCAGGCTCAATCACGCGATAGAGCGGCATGGAGATGGTCCAGGGCTGCGTGAACACGGCCGGATCCTCGATGGTTGCCTGGTACATCATGTGGTCAGGATCAACCATGCTATAGCGTTCAACAACGTGCACATCCGCGCTTGTGTAATTGCCGGCACGATCAAGCCAGGCCTGTCCATTCTGGGCGGTAACGTCGACAACCAGAGTGTCGCCTTCCCAGTGGCCGTTGGACCAACCCATCCAGCTGTCGAACGGCGCCTTTATGGGATCTTTCAGGTTGATGGTACGGGTGGCAGATGCGTACTGGTAGGCGATGAACACTTCGCTGCTGGTGTGGAACACCTGGAAGGGATAGGGCATGTAGGTCGCTCTGGGCACCCCGGGGCGGTAGCATTTGGCCTCCGGATCCTCGGTGCGACGGTTGGCAAAATTTTGCACCCGCTGCGCCTTTGCCTCTGGCAGATAGGGAATGGCGCCCTCCTTGACTACGCCTGATCCGGGCGGAACCGCAGCTATGGCGCCGAGCAATTCAGTTGCGCCCTGGCTGGCAGCATGGGGTTCGAGGTTCCAGTTAGCCGTGTTCAAAGTCTGCCAGATACCGTTGAGATCGGGTTTGCCATCGGGCATACGGGGGAGGATCGGGGCAGACGCAGCGCCTGCTGCTTTCTCCGCCGGCTTTTCCCGGGGTGTACAGCCTGACAGCAGCAAAGCTGCGAGAAGCAAGATCGTGAATGAGGTCCTGCGGTGCATTGGCGGCTCCAGGCGGGCGAGTCAGTTCGCCGCTTGCGCTGTCGGCAGCGGTTGATTCAATATCCGCTTATGATGCAATCAACATGCCCCCTGTGTCCTGAAAGACATCGGTAATGGACGGAAAAATCCTGAAACGGGCATCTCCAGTTCCCTCTCGCGGAGGGGGCTGAAAGGATCCCCGGGAATTGTCCACGCATCCTTCATGCTTTTTCCGAATATTTCGTGCGTATTTCAGTACGAAAGCAAGGTCTGCCCCTAGCATGACCTGAACCAACTTGGTACAAGGCCAGTCGTTGGCCAAGTACCAATCCCGCCAATCAACATGTGGAGGTTGCATGTCCGCTTATACCACCCGGTTCGGGTCTCTCAGGAATTTCCAGAAAGGAGAGATCGAGATCATCAGCGACAATCCGAAGAATTTCGCTTTCTCGAATGTGTTCGATGTAGCCTCGAAGTCCGCACCCTATGAAAAAGTCGTAGTGGCCAGGAATCTCCAATATGTCATTGAGGCCATCCGCGCCGAGGGAACCTCGGCCTGGTACGCCGCCGACCACGACGAATTCGTGATCGTGATGGATGGCGCCGTGGAAGTGGAACTGGTCAAGCTCGACAACCCGGCCGAAGTGGCACTTCCAGGCACCAACGGCGCCGTCATGGTCAGGGGCGAACCCGCAGGCAAGCGCATGGGACGAATACTGCTGGGTCGGGGCCATCAGGCCTTGCTTCCCAAAGGTGCTGCCTACCGGTTCCGCGCCGAACAGCCTGGCTGCATGATCCAGCAGGGCATTTTTGGCGCTCTCAGTGTCGAGAAGTGGGCCGATATCTGCTACCGCTGACCCTTGCCAATTCCGGAGAAACACTCATGAACGCCAATACCATCATCACAACTGCACCCAGCAAGCTCACCGGCTACTGCGAGTTCCAATTGGGCAACTTCAGTTTTTCGCGGGATGAATATTTTGTGTATGTACGCTGGCCGGCCCCGGCCACCGGCACGCAGACCACCCATGTCATGTCAGCCGATGCCTTCCTGCGCGCCATGATGCGCGATGTGGCGTGGGGCTTCTTCTACGGGCAGGTGAATTTCGATGCAGTGTTCGGTACCACCAATCTCTACGGTCAGGTAGAAGTCTATGCAGGCGCATTCAACCCTGCCTATGCCAGCAACAAGTTGGCACTGAAGGAAACTTTCGACACCCCCATCGTCATGGCCACGTTCAAGGCCATTCTCGACGATTGGACCAACAAGGGTTTCGATCCGTTCGCGGCGCCGGAAGAAACCGGTACCGCCTGGCTGGGACAGAAGAACGGCCACAACCGGGAAGCCATCGATCGCGCACGCGCGACCTGCCGCCGCATGCCGGGCCTTAAAGGCGACGCACCCTTGCGAACCGATGACAGCGGCTATCCGGTCAACAGGGCATTCAGGGATGTCTCCCAGGATGAGCCGGTGGTGATGGCTGAACCCGGCTTCGAGAATGAAGTCTCGGCCTTCAACCTGTTCAAGTTCCTGTCGCGCTCCGATGTGACGTGGAATCCTTCAATCACATCGGTGTGCAAGGAGTCGCTGTTCTGCCCCACCACCGAGGAATACATCCTGCCCATCAAGCACGGCAACGACCGCGTCGAGTGGTTCCTGCAACTCTCCGACGAGATCACCTGGGACGTGGAAAGCAAGGAAACCGGCATGCCGCGCGCCAAGCTGACGATGCGGCCCGGCGACGTGGCTTGCATGCCGGCCGACATCAGGCACCAGGGTTTTTCCCACAAGCGCTCCATGCTGCTGGTCTGGGAAAACGCCAATCCGGAGTTGCCCAAGCTGTATGCCAGCGGCAAACTGCCAATCAACCCCATTGCCTTCTAGGATTTGACAATGGCGCAGTTCATGCCCCTTGCAGACGCCATCGCGACCCATGTTCACGATGGTGACACCCTGGCGATGGAGGGATTCACCCATCTGATTCCGCATGCAGCCGGACACGAGTTGATCCGCCAGCAGAAGCAGGAGCTGACGGTGATGCGGATGACGCCCGACATCATTTACGACCAACTCATCGGCATGGGTCTTGTGCGCAAACTGGTGTTCTCGTGGGGTGGCAATCCCGGTGTCGGCTCGCTGCACCGTTTTCGCGACGCAGTGGAAAAAGAGTGGCCGCGCGCACTGGAACTTGAAGAACACAGCCATGCCGGCATGGCTTGTGCCTATCAGGCCGGCGCGTCAGGACTGCCGTTTGCGGTGTTGCGTGGCTACGCGGGCACCGACATGCCGCACTACAACCCGAACATCAAACGTATCTCTTGCCCGTTTACCGGCGAGCAACTGGCAGCAGTGCCGGCGCACAGGCCGGACGTCGCGGTGATCCACGCGCAAAAAGCCGATCGCGCCGGCAACGTACTGATCACCGGCATACAGGGAGTACAAAAGGAAGTCGTACTCGGCGCCAAACGCGCCATAGTCACAGTCGAGGAAAAGGTGGACGACTTAGGTGCCGGCTTCAACGCCATCGTGCTGCCGCATTGGGTGATTGCAGCTGTTTGCGTCGTACCCTTCGGGGCACATCCGTCCTATGCGCAGGGCTATTACAAACGCGACAACGCTTTCTACACCGAGTGGGACGATATCTCACGCACACGTGAATCTTTCCTGGCCTGGATCGCCGACTACATAACGGGCACCCGGGACCATGCCGGATTCATGGCAAAATTCAACGCCGCGCATTCAGACAAGGAACGCAGTAATGGCTGACGACACGAAAGCGGGATACACCCGCGACGAATTGATGATCGTCGAGGCCGCCCGACAATTGCGCTCGGGCCAATCCTGTTTCGTTGGTATCGGCATGCCAAGCCTAGCAGCCAACCTGGCACGGCTGACGCACGCCAGCGAAATCATCCTCATTTACGAATCCGGCACCATCGGCGCCAAACCTGCTGTGCTGCCGCTGTCGATCGGCGACCAGGAACTGGCAGAAACCGCAGATGCTGTGGTATCGGTACCCGAAATATTTACTTACTGGCTGCAAGGTGGGCGCATCAATATCGGTTTTCTCGGCGCTGCCCAGATCGACCGCTACGCCAACATCAATACCACGGTCATCGGCGGCGACGGCTACCACCATCCCAAGGTGCGTCTGCCTGGTGCCGGCGGCGCGCCGGAGATCGCCACTTCGTGCGGCGAAGTGTTCATCCTGCTGCGCCAGAACAGCAAGAGCTTCGTCGACAAACTCGACTTCATCACCTCGGTCGGCCATCTCGATGGCGGCAATGCCCGCCAACGGATCGGCATGCCCGGACGCGGCCCGACGCGGATAATCACCGACCTCGGCATACTGGAACCACATCCCGAATCGCGTGAACTCATGCTTACACGCATTCACCCCGGCGTTACTGTCGACGAAGTGCTGGCCGCCACCGGCTGGCCGCTCAAAGTGAGTGAACACCTGCAACAGACGGAGCCGCCATCACAACACTACCTCGACGTCATGCGTGACTTGCAGCAGCGTACTGCCAAGGCACACGCCGGAGGCAGGTGATGCAGGCATTCACCTTCAATGCCCTGCCCGGACGCATCGTGTTCGGCCCCGGGCGCAGCACAGAACTGGCTGATGAAGCGCGGCGTTTGAATCTGCGACAAATACTGGTACTGAGTACACCGAACCAGAGACTTCTTGCGGAAGCGATTGCGCAACAGTTGGGAACACTCGCAGTTGGCGTCCATGCCGAAGCTGTCATGCATGTTCCCGATACCGTGGCTACTGCCGCCACCGAACGCGCACGTTCGCTCGCTGCCGATGGCATCGTCGCCATCGGTGGCGGTTCGACCATTGGCCTGGGCAAGGCAATCGCGCTGGCAACCGGGCTGCCCGTCATCGCGATTCCCACCACCTATGCCGGTTCCGAGATGACACCGATCTGGGGCATCACCAGGAACGGGATAAAAACCACTGGCCGCGATGCACGCGTGTTGCCGAAGACAGTCATCTATGATGCCGAACTCACGTTGCAATTGCCGGCAGCGATTTCCGCCACCAGCGGTCTCAATGCCATCGCCCACTGTGTCGAAGGTCTCTACTCACAAGACGCCAATCCGGTGGCTTCACTGATGGCGGCCGAAGGCATCCGCGCGCTGGCGCAGGCACTGCCTGTCATCGTGGCGCAACCACACGATGCCGATGCCCGCAGTCTGGCACTGTATGGCGCCTGGCTGTCCGGCACCGTGCTGGGCATGGTCGGCATGGCGCTGCATCACAAGCTTTGTCATACGCTCGGTGGCAGCTTCAATTTGCCGCATGCCGAGGTACACACCGTGATGATTCCGCAGGTCGCCGCCTTCAACAGCGCCGCAGCGCCAGAGGCCATGGCACGCATCGCCGCCGCGCTCGGCAGCGCGCAAGCGGCCAGCGGGCTGTACGATCTCGTCGTGCGCCTGCAGGCTCCGCATTCGTTGAGTGCGCTCGGCATGCGCGAGCAAGATCTGGACAAGGCCGCCGATCTCGCCACCCGCAATCCCTACTACAACCCGCGCGCAGTCACGCGCGACAACGTACGCGACTTGTTGCAAGCCGCCTATGAAGGAAAACGCCCTGCATGAAACACGCCTATATTTGCGATGGCGTCCGCACTCCGTTCGGACGTTATGGTGGCAGCCTCGCAGCAGTCCGTGCCGATGATCTGGCCGCCATCCCCATCAAGGCGTTGATGGCACGCAATCCGGCCGTGGAATGGCAACAACTGGACGACGTCATCCTCGGCTGTGCCAATCAGTCCGGCGAAGACAACCGCAACGTGGCACGCATGGCAGTACTGCTGGCCGGCCTGCCGGTTACGGTACCGGGATGCACAGTGAACCGCTTGTGCGGCTCCAGTCTCGAAGCCATTGGCCAGGCCGCGCGCGCCATCAGAACGGGCGAGGCCGATCTCGTCATTGCCGGCGGAGTCGAGTCGATGTCGCGCGCACCTTATGTCATGGGCAAGGCTGCAACTGCGTTCGCGCGTGACCTTGCGTTGCAGGACACCACGCTGGGCTGGCGCTTCATCAATCCGCTGATCGAGAAGCAGTACGGTGTTGACGCCATGGCGACCACGGCGGAGAACGTGGCGCAGGAGTTCGGCATCAGTCGTGCTGACCAGGATGCCTACGCGCTGCGCAGCCAGCAACGCACCGCGCGTGCACGTGAAGCTGGCATCTTCAGCCAGGAAATAACGCCAGTGATGATTCCGCAGCGCAAGGCCGACAACCTCATCGTCGCCGATGATGAACATCCGCGGCCCGATACACGGGCCGACCAGCTGGCGCGTCTGGCCGGCATCGTGCGTGCGGATGGCACCGTCACTGCCGGCAATGCCTCTGGCATCAATGACGGTGCCGCCACATTGCTGCTCGCTTCCGAAGCCGCAGTTCGTCGTTACGGCCTGACGCCGAAGGCGCGCGTGATGGGCTTGTCCGTCGCCGGCGTGGAACCGCGCGTGATGGGCATCGGTCCGGTGCCCGCCTCCAGGAAAGTGCTGGCGGCCCTGGGTCTGTCGCTGGACGCCATCGACGTACTCGAATTCAACGAAGCCTTCGCCGCGCAAGTGCTGGCATCGGTACGCACGCTGGGTCTTGCCGACGATGACACAAGAATCAATCCCAACGGCGGTGCGATCGCGCTGGGGCATCCGCTGGGAGCGAGCGGCACGCGCATCACGCTGGCCGCGATGAACGAACTGACGCGCCGCCAGGGTCGTTACGCCCTGTGCGCCATGTGTATAGGTGTCGGACAGGGCATCGCGTTGGTGCTGGAAAGAGTTTGACGACAACAGGAGCGCGCCGATGTCGACCCTGTTGAATATTGATTGGCGCAGCCTGCCGAATGCACCGCCAACCGGAACCATGTTGTGCACAGCGCAAGATCTTCCATTCGGAGCAACGGTGGAATTCAGTTTCGCCGCAGCACCGGCACTCCCGGCTTTCCGGCTGATCGTGCATTTGCACGACGGCGGCATCAACGCCTACGTCAACCAGTGCCCGCATCATTGGCTGCCGATGAATCGCAGCGACGGCCAGTTCGTCAAATGGAGCGAGCATCAACTGATGTGCGCGCACCACAGCGCGGTGTTCGACCTTGCGCGCTCCGGCATTTGCCTTATGGGCCCGTGTCAGGGATCGAATCTGATCGCCGTGCCGGTCAGAGCAGTCGATGGCGAGGTAGTGATCGTCGCCGGCGATTGAAAATCCCCGCCGCGATCACTCGTTCGGGTGTTCGTCCATATGCTTGCCTGTCAATCAGCGCCCAAAACTTTCCACCTGTCAGCGTCCAAAACTTTCCAGTCTAGCGACCTTTCTTGGCACCACTTTTATGGTGTTTGAAGCGGTAAGAGTCATTGCCGGTTTCCAGGATGTCGCA
>CAILUG010000057.1 GCA_903837345.1 uncultured Gammaproteobacteria bacterium
CCCCAGGGATGGGTTCACGGCGTGTCGACGAACCGTATCCCCGCCAGCGGCTATGCGCCAATGCATCACACGAGCAAACGACGAAATCAAACTAAGGCGCTTTGGCGCCAGCCTCCACTCCGGTGGTGGAATTGAGTCCCCAGTCTTCATTGGCGCGGGAAATCAGGTAATGATGAATCGCTTCCGCTTCGTCTTTCTTCAGCACGTCGGCAAAACTGGCCATGCCTTTCTGGGTACGGGTGCCGCCCAGCACGATGTTGAGATAGTCGGCATGCACTTCAGTGGTCATGAAACGCAGATCCTTGAGGCCGCCCACCGCGTTGACGCCATGACATTGCTGACAGGTCTGGCTGTAGAGTTCGCCGCCTTTGCGTACCTGCGCTTCGGAGCCGGTCAGAGGCGGTGGTGATGGTGGCAGCGCGGAGACTAGTGCCAGCGGCGGCAAGGTCGCCTTGCCGCCCAGCTTGAATACCAGCAAACGCGCTGGTGACACCTGTGGATTGAAGCCGTTGCCGCGACCAATGACGGCGCGGCCACCACCCCAGCCGGCATTGACGGCGATGTATTGCTCACCATCCACCATGTAGCTGATCGGACCGGCCAGCGCGATATTCTGGATCGGCAGGCTCCACAGTTGCTTGCCCTTGTCGGCAGTGTAGGCGACGAACTCACGTTCGACGCTGCTCTGCAGCACCAGGTTGCCGGCGGTGGCCAGTGTGCCGCCGCTGCCTATGTTGCTGTGGTCAACGCGCCACACTTCCTGTTGCTTTACCGGATCCCACGCGGTGAGCCAGGCCTTGCGGCGGTCATTCATTTTTTTGGTGAAGTCAGCGCGTTTTTTCGGATCGGCTTCGAAGCCCCAGCCGGCGTTGGAACGAAACGGTTTCGGTTCCCACTCCGGCCCGGCCACCGAATAAGTGAGCCAGTCTTCCTGTACTGTGAAATAGACCAGACCGGTGAGCGGGCTGTACGACATCGGCTCCCAGTTGTGGCCGCCGCCGGCAGCAGGGGAGACCAGCACAGTGTCCTTGCCAAAGTCGGCATCAGGGAACATCACCGGACGCCCGGTGTGCATGTCGATGTGGCTGGCCCAGAAGTTGGGCACGAATTCGCGCGCCGACAACAGTTCGCCGGTGGCGCGATCCAGCACGTAGAAGAAACCATTCTTGGGCGCCTGCATCAGCACCTTGCGCAATTTGCCGTCGATCCTGAGGTCGGCCAGCATCATCGGCTGGGTGGCAGTGAAGTCCCATTTCTCGCCAGGCACTTCCTGGTAGTGCCACACGTATTGCCCGGTATCGGCATTCACTGCCACGATGGAGGCCAGGAACAGATTGTCGCCCTTGCCCTCGCTGCGATGCAGATGGGAAAGTGGTGAGCCGTTGCCGACGCCGAGATAGACCAGGTTGAGATCGGGGTCATAGACAATGGAATCCCACACGGTGCCGCCCCCGCCGAGCTTCCACCATTCACCATGCCAGGTGGTGGCTGCCATTTTCATCGCATCGTTCTCGAAACCGAGCGCGGGATTGCCCGGCACAGTCCAGAAGCGCCACAGCTCCTTGCCGGTATTGGCATCGTACGCAGCAGCAAAGCCACGTACACCGAGGTCAGCGCCGCCGTTGCCGATCAGCACCTTGCCGTTGAACACACGCGGCGAGCCGGTAATCGTGTAAGGAAAGTTCTTGTCAAAAGTCTGCACCGTCCACACCGGTTTGCCGCTTTTGGCATCGAGTGCAATCAGGCGGCCATCGAGCGTGCCAATGTAAACCTTGCCTTCCCACACGGCGAGACCACGACTGACTACATCACAGCACGCATAACGGCCCCAGGGGCGCGGCACTTCCGGATCATATTTCCATAGTTCTTTGCCGGTTTTGGCATCCAGCGCGTAGGTGAGGTTCCAGGCGCTGGATGTAAACAGCACGCCGTCCACTTCCACAGGTGTGCCTTCCACGCCGCGAAATGTGTCCAGATCGTAATACCAGGCCAGCCCAAGCTGGCTGACGTTCTTGTCGTTGATTTGTGTGAGCGGACTGAAGCGCTGTTCGTTATAGGTGCGTCCCCAGCTCATCCAGTTGGCGCCATCCTTGTCTGCTTTCAGCATGCGGGCCTGGTTGACATTGGCAGTTTGCGCCAGTGCGGCGGTGCACAGGGTCGTGAGCAGCAAGCCGGCAAACAGGCAATTGTGTGTTATCCGTTTCATGAAAGTTGTTCGATATCCGGGTTTATGGAGTTGCTGGTTGCAGGTCTGTTGCAGTCAGCTGCCAGCAGCCGGAGTATACCCATGCGGTGATGATAGTCTCCAGAGTAGAATGGACGCGATGAACCGATATCTCCCTTTTTATCGCAGCAGCGCTTTTTACCCTCGCCCAAGGGGCGGTGCTCAATTGACGATGCTGCTGTTGATATTGCTGGCCGGAGGAGTCGGGGCAACGCCGGTGACGATAGCGCTGTGCCCTGCAACTGTTGCAGTTGGCACCGCGGTTTACAGCGAGCAGTATTTTGCGGCCGATGGTCAGCCACGCCAGTTGCTGGTGCTGGGTGGGCAGCAGCAGCCGACAGGTTGCGAGACGCAGGTGGTGGAGTCTGGAACCGAGCGGGTGTTGTGGGCTGGCTTGTTGCCGCCTGATCAACGTGCAGATCGCCTGCGCTATCTGGTGCTGCAGGGAAATTTTTCCGCAAGGGCCACCGCTGTCAGCGAAATCATCAGCAGCAACGAGGATGGGAAAGCGACTCAACCGGGATCACCAGACCAGAAGGTGCCCGCCAATGCGCGCATGCAGCAGAGCGGTTTCGCCAGCCACAATCCCGACCGCACTGCATGGCTGTGGTCGCCTTCCCTCTGGCAGGACACCCCGGAGCTGGTCTGGCAGTTGCAGACCCATCAGCATCTGGGCGGCATCTATGTGACAGTGCCGGTGAACGATGATGGCGAGGTGCGGGATCCGCTGGCACTGGCGGCTTTCATCAGTGCTGCCAGCCAGCGCAACCTGAAAGTGTGGGCAGTGATTGGTGACCCGCGCGATGTGCTGGCAGCCAGCCGTGCCGCTTTGCAGACGCGGCTGGAAGCCTACAAGCTCTACAACCAGAGCGTAGCAGCTGGGGAAAAGCTCAAAGGTGTGCAACTTGATATCGAGCCCTACCTGTTGCCTGGCTTCGCTCTGGCCCAGTCACATTGGCGCGACAGCTATCTGGGTGTGGTTGCGTTTGCGCATGAGCAGCTTGGCAAGGAGCTGGCGCTTGATCTGGTGATGCCGGGATGGTGGGGCACACATCCTGACTGGGGCAACCAGTTGCTGGAGGCACTGGCCATGCCTGATCTGAGTATCACCGTGATGAATTACCAGACTGATCCGGCCCGCTTGCGGCGTGCAGCCGAGCCGTTTTTGTTGTTTGGACAACGCACTGGCACTCCGGTGCGGATGGCACTGGAAACCGGCCGGCTTCCCGACGAAACCAGACGCTATTATGCAGGCAATGCCAGAACCGGTGAGTTATGGTTGCTGGATGTGCATGGCAATGGCGTGCTGTTGTTGTTGTCAGCAAAAGTAGCCGGTCTGGCGGGGCAAGGCTTCAGTTTCACCGGGGAAAAGCGGGTGTCAGCCAGCGATACAACATTCGCCGGCAATCTGCCGCTGCTTGACGATGTGATGGGCGAAGTGGAGTCACAGTGGTCAAACTGGCCCACATTTGCCGGCATTGCACTGCATGGACTGGAAGCAGCGTTAACCGCAGGGGAGCCATAATGGGCCAGGGCATTATTCGCGGCGGCATCGTTGCAGTATTGGTGGCACTGATCATCTATGCAGTCTTCGCGATGTTGCCGGAGCGGCCGGCATTCCCGCAGCTGGTGGGTCCAGCCGGGGCCACACCACTGCCGCAGCCACCGGTAGCCACCGACCCTGCTCTGTACAGTTCCGGCAGCAGCAACAGCATCGCCATTGTGCTGAAGGAGCGCGACAGTTCCTGGCTGGGCCTGGTACATGGTTTCAAAAGTATCGGCATTCCATTCCAGATCGTTGGCAGCATTGATGAAGCGGTGCAGCATCATGTAGTGCTGGTATATCCGACACTCACCGGCGGCAATACTGCTCCGCAGGATTTGCAAAAGCTGGCAGCACATGTGCGCAGCGGTGGCACCCTGATCGGATTTTCGGTGATTGGTGGCGGCATGCCCGAAGTATTCGGCTTTGGGAGTTCGGAAGAAGTACCGTTGCGCAAACTGGTGAAAATGCAGCCATCGCCACTGACTGCCGGCCTGATTGATGAAGCCGTGGCCGCAACGATCAAACTGGGTGCAGCCGACGAACCGCAAGCCGGCATGCCGGTCACCACATACAGCGATCTGAAAGCACCGGCGCTGGCGCTGTTTGAAGATGGCAGTGCCGCCATTACCGGCAATGCTTACCATTCAGACCAACACAATGGTTATGCCTATGCCTTCGGTCTCGATCTCGGCCACTTCATCCTGCGTGCGCAGGACGGGCGATTTACACGCGTTGCTGCTACTTATGTGAATGATTACCAGCCGCAGGTGGACACCTTCCTGCGCCTGTTGGCTGCAATCTATCGGCAAGGCGAACCGGATGCGGTCATCCTGTCGCCAACCCCGCACAACCGCGAGTTCACCGGCCTCATCACGCACGACATCGACTTTACCCGCTCGATGACCAACATCCCTGCCTACATGGAAGTGGAGACTGCCAATCATGCCAGGGCCACTTATTTTGTGCAGACCAAATATGTAAAGGACTACAGCGACGATGTGTTTCTGACACCTGCCAACGTCCCCATCCTCAAAGCCATACAAGCGCAGCAAATGGAAATCGCCAGCCATACGGTGTCGCACTCGAAAGAGTTCAGCGACATGCCGCCGGGTAATGGCCAGGAACAATATCCAGACTACAAACCGTTTGTTAAGGATTACAGTACTGTCAGGGATGGCACCATCATGGGTGAGTTGCGGGTCAGCAAGTTTCTGCTGGAAATGCTGACACCCACCAAAGTCGTCTCGTTCCGCCCAGGCCACCTGTCGTTGCCGCGGTCACTGCCGCAAATGCTGGTGGCCAACGGTTATCGCTACAGTTCCAGCATTACTGCCAATGAAGCATTGACGCATCTGCCGTACCGGCTGATGGATGATCGTGGCTATGGCAGTGAGGTGGACGCATGGGAGTTTCCGGTCACCATCGAGGATGAAGAGGGCAGGCTGGGTGATCGCTTCGATGCGGCGGTGGCGCTGACTGAACACATTGCACGTTATCAGGGTCTGGTGAACATCCTGATCCATACCGATGTACTGGATCACAAACTGGAGTTTGAGCAGCGCTATCTTGAGCTGTTCGGCCAGCGCGGCTGGTTCAGCACGCTGGCAGCTTATGGTGATTGGTGGTCGACACGTGATTCGGCAGTTGTAGCCGTTGCTGCCGATGCGGCCAACAGTCGCAGGCTGAAGCTGACTGTGACAGGCACGCTGGACGGGCTTGCGTTACAGGTTCAGGACGGCTGGCATTATCAATCAGGTCTCGACGGTACCACTCAACAGGATGCGCATGTGGTGCTGGGCAAATTCACTGACCAGACCGAGCTGTTGTTTGCGGTTGATCCCCGCTGACTAGCGCCGAATCGTGCGCAGCAATGCTTCCGGTGTAGTGCCAGGCTGCTCTTGTGAGGGAGTCGGGCCAGCCTTGCTGCATCCACTGCAATCGCCACAGCCGGTGGCAGCGGCACGTGCTTGTGCCGCCATTTCCAGCCTGGTTGCTGTTTTGTCAAGGTGCAGCTTTTTCAGTGCGCCCGCCAGCCACAGGCTGACAACCATCTGCACATTTTTCGGTGCATAACGTTTGACGACAAAACACACAGCAGCGAAAACGATAACGGCGACGATGATTTCCTGCATCAGACACCTCCCAGGATTGCACGGCTGATCTGGAACGTAGCGAATGATGCCAGATATGCCAGTGCAAACATGTACGCGGCCATCGCCAGCGCCGGTTTCCACGAATTGGTTTCACGTTTGACGATCGACAAGGTCGATATGCATTGCGGCGCGAACACATACCAGGCCAGCAATGACAACGCAGTGGGCAGGCTCCAGGTGGCAGCAATCATCGGGGTGAGGGTGGTGGCGAGCTGGTCGCCAGTGGCCGACAGTGCATACACGGTACCGAGTGCCCCCACCGCCACTTCACGGGCAGCCAGACCGGGAATCAGTGCAATCGAAATCTGCCAGTTGAAGCCGATTGGCGCAAAAATCACCTGCAGCAGCTGGCCAAGTTTGCCGGCGATGCTGTACTGGATGGCAGGGCCAACTGCGCCGGCCGGCGGTGCCGGAAAGCTGGACAGGAACCACAGGATCACCATCAGGGCCAGAATGATGGTGCCGACCCGCGTAATGAAAATCAGTGCGCGCTCCCACAAGCCGATCAAGAGATTGCGCAGATGCGGCCAATGGTAGTTCGGTAATTCCAGCATCAGTGGCTGGTAGCGGCTTTTGGTCATTGTCAGTTTGAACACATAGGCCACTGCCATCGCCGACACGATGCCGGCGAGATAAAGGCCAAACAGCACCAACCCCTGCAGGTTGAAGGGGCCGATGGAACGATCAGGAATAAAGGCGCCGATGATCAGTGCATACACCGGCAAGCGCGCGGAACAGGTCATCAGCGGCGCAATCATGATGGTGGCGAGGCGATCACGCGGATTCTGGATCGTGCGCGTCGCCATGATGCCGGGAATCGCACACGCAAAACTCGACAGCAACGGAATGAAGGCACGGCCAGACAAGCCCACGCTGCCCATCAGACGATCCAGCAAAAAGGCCGCGCGCGGCAGGTAGCCGGAATCTTCCAGTGACAGGATGAACAGGAACAGGATCAGGATTTGCGGCAGGAACACCAGCACGCTGCCGACGCCAGACAGGATGCCGTCAACCAGCAAACTGCGCAAAATCCCGGCGGGCAACGCCGTTTGCACTGCATGGCCCAATCCATCCACCAAGGACTTGATCAGGTCCATCGGCACTTTCGACCAACTGAACACAGCCTGGAAAATCAGGAACAGCAATGCAGCCAGAATCACATAACCAAGCAGCGGGTGCAGCACGACGGCGTCGATCCTGTCACCGATGTGACTATGGTCGCCTTCCTTGCTGATCACTGCATCCAGGATGCGGCGCACTTCACGCTGGGTGGCTTCCAGCGTGGCGGTATTGTTGGCATTGAAATTGGCACGCACATCGGCCGCGATACTGGTTTGCGGTTGCTGTGCCATTTTGTCCAGTTGTGCAATCAAGGCGGTGCCGCCACCGGTTTTGACTGCCACGGTTTCAATCACCGGGATGCCAAGTTCGGCTTGCAACTTGTTGACGTCGATCACCAGGCCACGCTTGTGGGCCACATCCATCATGTTGAGGGCCAGCACTGTTGGCCGCTGCAGGCGCAGCACTTCCAGCACCAGCCGCAAATTCAATTGCAGATTGGTCGCATCTGCCACCAGCACGATGACATCCGGAGGTGCCTCATCGGCTTGCACTCCGAACAGCACATCGCGTGTGATGCTCTCATCCGGTGTCATTGCATTGAGACTGTAGGCGCCGGGCAGATCCACTACCTGATAGGAACAGCCGGCAGCTGAAGTGAAGTGACCTTCCTTGCGTTCCACCGTCACGCCGGCATAGTTGGCAACTTTTTGTCTGGCGCCGGTCAGCCGGTTGAAGAGTGCGGTTTTACCGCAATTGGGATTGCCGACCAGGGCAAGGCGCAAGGGAGTGGGGGTGTTCATGCAGGATCAATCGATTGTGGCAACAGCGGCAAGATCGGCACTCACAATGTGAATCATGGCTGCTTCATGACGTCGTAGCGCAAACGTGGTGTTGCCCACGCGCACCGCGATCGGATCGCGGCCTGGAAACGCTTCAGCTATCACGCGCACCTTTACGCCTGGCGCAAACCCAAGCTCCAGCAAACGTATCTTGACGGCGGCCTGCTCAGCACTGGTGCCGGCATCAAGGCCGGTGATGGTGGCGCACTGGTTTTTTTGCAGCTGATCGAGCTGTGCAGGTTTCAAAAGTGCTGAGTGGGTTGCAGACATGATTGGCGTTCCACAATGGCTGCTTCCCGCATGCAGCCAATAAACAAGTTTAATTTTTTGATTATATCATTGTAGCGTGCAAATGATAACTATTCGTAATTGGAATGTCTAAAAATTGAGCTGAGTCTGATTTTAACAAAATTACGTAACTATATGAATTTAAATATTATTATATGAAATATGTCAGCCGCTTACTTGGTGGCAGGAGCTGGGGGAGTAGCCTTGAAACTGGCCTGCAACAGGTGCGTCAGCGTATGCACATAACGCAACTTGCCGTTTTCCACACGGAACAGGTGCGTATCAGGCGCGCCGCTGCCGCTATTGGGGCCGCCGGCGCCAAAAGTGCAATAAGCCACGACTGAGCCGGTTACTTCATCCACGACGAAGCGGCGATTGGCAATGTTGACACCGGCCGGCACCCCCACATCGCAGCTGTCATCCGCTTTGCCTTTGCCGGTGTAGGCACCACCCTCGGTGCGCTGGCAGGGGTAACCCCACGGCACCAGATCCTTTTTGCCTTCCAGAAATGCGTCGAGGTAGGCGTTGGCGGCGGCTTCCAGCGTGGCGCGTGAATCGCGTCTGTCAGCGGCAATCGGGCCCCAGTTTTCCTCGGACGCATACTTCAGGTAGTTCCCGGAGTTGAACAGCCAATAGCCGGTGGTGGTCCACAGGATTTCGATCTCGGCGATCTTGTCGTGGTTGATGCGCATGCGGGTGCCGAGCACGTAGGGTGTTTGTTTGTCGTTGACGATCACTTCGGTAAAGGTCTGGCAGGTGCTGGTATCGAGCAGACTGCTGGCATGATCGATTTTCAAGGCCTTGCTGACCAGGCCCTGCTTGATGTCAATAGCTGTCATGTTTTCCCAATAACCCAAACCTTTGGCCAACGGCAGGCCGGTGGTATCGCCTTTGCCTTGCGCAGCGATGTAGAGATCAACCGCACTCTGCAGGCCGCCGCGTGTGCAGCTGACTTCGGCATAGCTGAGGGCGGGGACGAGCAACGCGCCGGCAAGCGCGAGACCAAGCAAAGATGAGCGTTTCACTGAGTGTCTCCAGGAAGGTTATTGTTGTTGTTGAAGTCTGATTATAGGGGAGAGTGGTTATGGCATGACCAGCACTTTTCAGTGGGCCGGTGCTGATCAGGTACCTGCAGGGTATTTCAAAACGTAGTAAATGACATAGATCCACGACAGGAAGCCATGCACGATGGCCCACAGCACTGATTTGTTCAGGCTCCACGAGATCGTGATGGCCAGTGCCGTTCCAAAGCTGATGCCGGCCTTGGCGACGTTGGTAACACGGATGGCGGTAAGCGAGCGGTTTGATTCATACATGGGTTGTCTCCTTGCGGGCAAGCAACTGCCGTGGTTCAAGCATTGAAGCGGCGCTGAAAGCCCTGTTTATTCCCTTTAAAACCAGCTGACTCATAGAATTTCAATGTGCTTGGTTCCTTTGAGCCAGTCATTAACGCAACCTTGTAGCAACCTTTGCCTTCTGCCAGGTTTGCTGCGTGACCCAGTAATGCTTTGCCAATTCCCTGGTTCCGGTGAGTCTGGGTAACGATTACATTTTCAATGATTGCGTACGGACGGCCTGACCAGGAAAAGTTAGGACAAATATTCAGAGTACAACTACCAACAACTGCAAAATCCACAACTGCGACCAATACACAGCCGCCACTTTTTAGAAGCTGCTCAAAAATATTTTGCTGTTCTTGTTTTGAGGGCCAGGCAGAAATTTGCCTTTCATATTCCTCATACAAGGCAAGCACCTGTTCCAGCTCGGGGAACTTCAGCTCTCTGATTTCCATTGTGTTCATTTTTAGGGAAAAAGTTGTGGCAATTATTTTTTCCTGAAACACCACTCCGTCGCGATCGCCGCACCTTCTGCCAGTGCTTTCAGCTTCATCCACACCACCCCCGGATCAATTGCGGCCTGGCCCACATGAATGCTGAAGCCGCAGTCGGTGGCAGCCATCACATTCTCGCGGCCCACCAGATCAGCGTAGCGCTTGATGCGTTGCGCGATCAGTTCCGGATGCTCCACATAGTTGCTCTGGCACTCGATCACGCCGGGGCACAGGATCTTGCCTTCTGGCAGCTTGTAGGTTTCGAACAGCGACCATTCGTGTGCGTGGCGCGGGTTGGCGGCTTCAAACAGCAGCGTGGAAGGCTTGGCCTTCATCACGATGTCGATGATGTCGGCAAAGTTCATGTCATGGTGATGGGGGCCGCCGTAGTTGCCCCAGCACAGGTGCATGCGCAATTGTTCGGCCGGGATGTTGGCCACGGCATGGTTGAGGGCATCCACGTGCAACTGTGCGCGTTTGCGGAAGTCGGCGAGGGTGACGCCGGTGCTGTTCATATGGCGGCCCATGGCGAGATCGGGGCAGTCTATCTGCAGCGTGGCGCCGCTGGCTGCAATGGCTTCGTATTCGTACTTCATCGCATCGGCGATTGCGAACACATATTCCTCGTGGGTTTTGTAGTATTCATTCTTGAAGAAGATGGAGGTGACACCGGGCGAAGCGGAGCTGAAGAACGCATTCTTCATGCCGTCCTTGCCTACCGCGTCCTGCATGTTGCGGATGTCGACATGCACATCTTCCATGTTCTTGACGCTGATAGGGCCTTTGCAGCCGGGAGCATGCCGGTGCTGGCGCGACGGATCTTCGCCGACGCGTTTGGCCAGACTGGGAAACTCCACCAGATCGTCGAACACATAGGTATTTTCGCTGCCGCCAAAACCGTTGAGGCGGTCCTTGATGTAGGTGGCATAGCTGGGTTTGGACACTTCGCCGTCATTGACGATGTCGATACCGGCTGCTTTCTGTTTTTTGACGATGCTGATAACGGCCTGGTGCACGGCGTCAGCCATGGCCTTGGGATCCACCGGCACGCCATCTTCCTTGGCCCACATCATGTGCATCAGGTCTTTTTCACGAGGCAGGCTGCCTACATGTGAGGTAAGAAAATGATCAGTGCTGCGTTGCATGCGAACTCCCCTTATTGATGATTATTGTCAGTTGCAGTTTTGCTTTTCAGTGGATTGCCTTCGGTATCCAGTTCCACGATCCGGTAACCGAGTTTCACCAGCGAGTCGTTGATCACAGTCTTGTCGCCTACTACCAGCAGCTGCATGTTCCCGAACGGCAGGTGGGTGCGGGCCAGTTCGTTGACACGTTGCTGTGTCAGCGCGGTAATCATCACTTGCTGTTTTTTCACAAAATCGTTTTTCAGATCATAGGTAGCGATTTGTTGCAGCAACCCGGCTTTCTGCGCCGGTGTTTCATAGCGCAGCGCTTCGCTCTGGCCCACCGAATTCCTGGTGAAAGCCAGTTCTTCAGCGGTGATGCCCTTGTCGCGGTAACCGGTGATCTCGTTGACGAACTGCACCACTGAATCAGCAGTGACATCGGTACGCACGCTGGCGCTGGCCGTGAAGGGTCCCGGCAATTTGGTGCCGGTGAAACTGCTGCTGGCCCCGTAGGTGTAGCCCTTGTCTTCCCGCAGGTTCAGGTTGATGCGGCTGTTGAAGGCGCCGCCCAGCACATAGTTCATCAAATAGCGCTCGTAATAGAGGCCGGTGGGGTCATAGGTGAGATCAGTGAGATAACCAATGCGGATCTCTGACTGTGCTGCACCGGGCTTGTCGATCAGATACAACGTATTGCCGGTATATTTCGGCGTGGCCGGTTGCTTGCGAATGGCGGCGCCACTGGCCGGCAATTGCTGCAGGAAGCCGAGCCTGGCAAGGATGGCGTCTTTTTCCACAGCTCCCACCACAATCACTTCCAGATTGCTGGCAGTGAGATTGGCAGGCACAAAGGCCTTGATGTCATCCAGCTTGAATTTTTTCAGTTTCGGTATCTCCCCCAAGGCAGGTGCTCCCAGCGCATGGCCCTTGCCATAAAGCAGTCGCGGCCACACATTGGCGGCTATCGAGCTTGGCTCCTTCTGTCCGGCCTGAATGCTTTCAATGGTCTGTTTGCGCAAGCGGTCGAGGTCTGCCTGCGTGAAGGCAGAATGCAGCAGGCGTTCTTCCAGCAGCGCCAGCGTGGGCTCGACTTTGTCGGCCAGCATCTGCGCGGTGATGGTGGTGGCATCGGCACCGGTACCGATACTGATGGTGCTGCCCAGTTTCTGCAATTCCTTCTCAAACTCTTCGGCGCTGTGTTTGTCGGTGCCTTCATCCATCATCTGGGTGGCCAGCTGGGCCAGGCCGAACTGGACGGGTTTTTCGGCCAGACGGCCGCCGGCAAACACCAGGCGGAGAGTGACAAGTGGCACTTCTGCATCCCTGGTGCCTATCACTTTGGCGCCATTGGGCAGTTTGTCTTCCCAATAGACCGGCATGGTCACCAGCGGGCTGGCAGCCGGTACCGGTTTCTTGCTGCGATCAATCGCTGATTTCACATCGCGCAATACCGGCGCAGTTTCTGCGGTTTGCTGACGGGTCAGACGCGCCGGGATAGTGTAGTTGTCAGGCTTGGCCTGGCTGGTGGGCGCGTTGCCCGGCACGATGCTCTGGATGATCATCGGCTTGTTTTTGATATAGGTGTTGAACACGCGAACGATGTCGGCCTTGGTCAGCTTGCGGATGTCCTGCAGATCTTTCTGGATCTGGTTGGGGTTGCCCAGGAAGGTCTGGTTGTATGCCAGCTGGCTCACCTTGCCGCTGACACTGGTGAGATTGCGCAGCAGATGCGCTTCCTGGCCGGCCTTGAAAATCTGCACATCTTCGTCGCTGATCGAATCAGGGCCAAAGCCGGTGATCACTGCACGCAGTTCGGTTTCGAACTGGGTGAGTGAAATGCCGGGGTAGGGCAGCACGAACAAGGTAAAGGTACCGCTCAGTTCCCCGTTCGGGCTGAAACCGCTGGACTCGATCGCCTTGCGGGTCAGCACGAATTTTTTGTAGAGGAACGATTTGCGGCCAACGCCAATGATTTCATTGAGCGCATCCAGTGCCACATGGTCAGGATGGCTGAGTGGCACAGTGGGCCATGTGAACAGCAATGCCGGGAACCGGATGTTCTGGTCGACGTACGACACATAACGGTCGGCATCGATTACCGGTGCCGGAAACGTAACCGGACTTACTGCCGGGCCTGCCGGAATTTCGCCGAAATATTTCACTGCCATTGCCGCCACTTCTTCGCTTTTGACATCACCACCAACCGTGAGCGTGGCATTGTTGGGGCCATACCAGCGCAGGAAGAAACGTTTTAGATCGTCAACGCTGGCGGCATCCAGATCGACCGGATAGCCGATAACCGGCCAGGAATAGGGATGGGAAGGCGGGTAGAGTGCCGCGTTGTTCACTTCGCCATAACGGCCATAAGGGCGGTTCTCCACATTCTGGCCGCGTTCGTTTTTGACGGTGGCGCGCTGCACTTCGAATTTTTCCTTTGTCACTGCCTGCAACAGGAAGCCCATGCGGTCACTTTCCAGCCACAGCATGCGTTCGAGCATGTTGCTGGGCACGGTTTCAAAATAATTGGTGCGGTCTTCGGTGGTGCTGCCATTGAGAGTGCCACCGGATTCGGTGACGGTGCGGAAATGTTCCTTGTCGCCCACATGCTGGGAACCTTCGAACATCATGTGTTCGAAGAAATGTGCGAAGCCGGAGCGTTGCGGTTCTTCGCGGCTTGCACCCACGTGGTAAGTGACATCGACATGCACGATGGGATCACTGTGGTCTTCATGTACGATCACGGTGAGGCCGTTGTCGAGCTTGTATTTCTGGTAGGGAATCACCAGCTCGCCGGAGGTGCTGGCGGGTACGGTTTCCAGCAAGGTATAACCGCTGCTGCGGGCAGCAGGATCGGCGGCCAGACCGGTAGCGCTGACCAGAGTGAAAGCCAGCGCGGTGAAACAAACCAGCAAGGCTTTGCTGACGGGGACTTGGTTGCTGAGGGCTTGCATGCGAGGGTCCTTGGCGCAGTGGAATCGTCCGGATTAAAGCACAAGGCAATGGCAGCTGCCACGCTCGGCAGGGGGGCGGGCAATCCCGCGAATTGGTGGCCGATTGGGCCAAAAATGTCGATGCTGGGTTAACATGCAGGACTACGGGGTTGCCGACGTTGGCAACCTGTTATGGAGTCAGAATCTGATGGCCCACCGTTTGATGAATTTGTGGAATGTGCCGGGCGATGAGATCGACGACATCCACGAGCTGCTGACTGCCAATGCCATCGATTATTACGAAACCGGAGGCGGCATGTTCGGACTCACAACGCCGGCCTTGTGGTTGCGGGACATCAGCCAGTTGACGCAGGCCAGACTTTTGCTGGATGAATATGCAGCCCGCAGAGCCGTGGAGTCACGCCAGCGCTGGCATGAAGAGCTGGCGGCCGGCAACAAACGTACGATAGTCGACATGATGCGGGAGCAGCCGCTGAAGTTTTTTGTGTACATGGCGTTGATTGCAGCGCTGCTTTACATCTCGTTGGTGCCGGTGTGGCTGATAGGAGGCAAGTGAAATGATTCTTGAAATCAAACAGCTGGGATTCCAGTGGCAGACCTATGATCCGTTTTTGTTCTGTGCCTATCATCACGACCAGTTTCCGAAAGGCAATGGCAGTTTCGGCCCGGCCACTTCGCTGGCAGGCCGCAACCTTGGCATGGATTTCGAAATCCGCGACGGCTTTCGCATGTACCACGGCGAGAAAGTGCCTGGCTTTCCGGTACATCCGCATCGCGGCTTTGAAACCATCACCATCGTGCAGCAGGGGCTGGTGGATCATGCGGATTCGCTGGGCGCGGCCGGTCGCTACGGCCAGGGTGATGTGCAGTGGATGACTGCCGGCCGAGGCATCCAGCACAGTGAAATGTTTCCGTTGCTCGATGAGAAGAATCCCAATCCGTTGTTGCTGTTCCAGGTGTGGTTGAACCTGCCTGCGAAGCACAAGATGGTGCCTCCGCATTTCTCGATGTTCTGGGGCAAACAGTTGCCACGCGTCAAGGAAACTGATGCGGCCGGGCGTGCCATCCAGGTTGAGATTACTGCCGGGGACTATGCTTCCACCAAAGCCTTGCCGCCGCCGCCGCATTCATGGGCTGCTGATCCTGACAACCATGTGGCAGCGTGGGTGATCGACCTGGCACCGGAGGCTGAATGGGTATTGCCGGCTGCGGTCACTGGTCTTAACCGAGCACTGTATTTCTTTGAGGGCAGTGAAGCCGGCTTTGATGGCAAGACGGTAAAGGTGATGCACAGTCTGCGTCTGCAGCCGGATAAGGCCATGACCATCCGCAACGGCAGCAAGGCGGCACGCCTGTTGTTGCTGCAAGGCCGCCCCATCAATGAACCGGTGGCGCAGCACGGGCCGTTCGTGATGAACACGCAGGCTGAACTGGTACAGGCTTTCAATGATTACCAGCGTGATCATTTTGGCGGCTGGCCGTGGCCGCGCGCAGATCAGGTGCACGGGCAGCGCCAGCGCTTCGCCCGCTACAGCGACGGCACTGAAACAGACCCCGGCAAAGTTTGATTACACTATCGTTTTAAATGGCGGAGGTTGAACATGGAACAACAACTTGCAGAATTCCAGAGCGTCTATAACCAGATCGAACATTTTCTGGTGAGTTACAGTTTCCAGTTGTTGGGAGCAGTCATTGTCCTGTTGCTGGGACTGGTGCTGGCCCGCAAATTGGGCAATCTGGCCGAGGAGTTGATGGTCAAGCATGACATCGACGTCACGCTGAGCCGCTTCACTGCCAGCGCGGTCAAGGTGATCGTGATGATCATGGTGGCAGTCATTGCACTTAGCCAGATAGGAGTCAGTGTAGCCCCGTTTGTTGCTGCCATCGGTGCAGTTTCGCTGGGTGCCGGCCTGGCGATGCAGCGCATGTTGTCGAATTATGCAGCCGGTGTAACGATTGTGGTGACACGACCTTTTGTGGTGGGTGATACCATATCAGTGAAGGGGGTGAGTGGAGTTGTCACGCAAGTGCGGCTTGGCAATACCATTCTCACCAACCAGGACAACGTACGCATCACCATTCCCAATCATCATATTGTCGGCGAGATCATCCATAACTCAGCCAGTGAAAGCATCGTGGAAATGAACTTCGACATTGCTTATGACAGCGATCCGCTCAAGGCGGTGGAGTTGATCAAGGCCGCCCTGGAGTCGCAGGCGGGCGTGAGCAAGACTCGCGCACCACAAGTCGGCATCCATGATTTCGGTGCCAACGGATTTACGCTGGGCCTGCGTTTCTGGGCCACCACCGGGCTCCTGTTCCAGACCCGCTGCCAGACCAATGCTGCCATCCATCTGGTATTGCAGCAAAACGGCATAGTGATTCCGGCACCACAGCGCGATGTCCGCTTGAAGCAGGTGCAGGGTCAATAAATGTTGAGAGCCGCAGTGCTTGCCGGTGGCCGTTCTTCCCGCATGGGTCAGGACAAGGCCCAGCTGGTGCTGGAAGGTCAAACCTTGCTGGAACGGGCCGTGGCACTGTTGCAGACAACAGGTGCACAGCAAGTGCTGGTGAGTGGTCGTCCTGAACATATGCTGGGCATTCCCGATTTGTTGCCGCATTGCGGGCCGCCGGGTGCAGTGTTGTCGCTGTTGACCTGGATGCATGATCACAATCAGCTGGACGGCGCGCCACTGCTGCTGATTCCGGTCGACATGCCGTTGTTGACCTTGCCAACCCTGCAACAGCTTATCAATGCTGTGAGGCCGGAACGTGGAGCCCGCTTTCGCAACCAGATTTTCCCCTGCGTATTGCCAGCCAGCCGGAGTCTGCTGCTGCACCTGCAAAAACTTTTCAGGGATGAACGGCATCTTGGTGGTCTGCGTTCGTTGCGAGCTCTGCTAGAATTCACCCAGGCAGTGCAAATCGATGACTCCACAATATCCTTGCAGGAGTTCCGTAATTTCAATACGCCATCAGAGTGGCGTGGTCTCGATAGCCCTGTGCCCTGATTTATCCAGGAAAACTACAAGCCTGAGCATGCATGCAGTAACAGGTGCCAATTGCAAAGTGTTGGAGAACGGATGTTGTCAACATGGTGAATCGTAATTTCGATCTGAACAAAGAGCCGTTGTGGGCCATCCCGCAGTCGGTGCAGGAGCGACTGCAACTCGGAGTTGAGGCAAGTGACTACCGCAGTTTCGTGCTGAGCGGACTCTATTCATTTCTTGCCGTGAGCATGCTGGTGGTGTTTGGTTTCTATTCCGCAACCGTGGGTGAAGCCACCAATGCTGCGGTTCTGTTCACTTTTGCAGCGGCCACCGGTATCAGCTATGCCGTTATCTGGCTGGGTGGCTGGCACTGGCTTGCCAAACATGTCATCTCCACGCTGATGGCAATGCTTTGCCTGTACCTGTTCTACACCGGAGGATTGCAGAATACCGGGCCGCTGTTCTATTTCATCTTCCCTTCGATTGCGATGTTCCTGCATGGCCGGTTACGCGGCATCATCTGGATCATCGTGTTGATGGTGCTGACCATACTGATGTGGCATGGCCTGTTCGGTTTCGAGGTCGACCGCTACGGCAACGTGTTTGTGACGCGCGTTGTCGGAGTCTGTCTGATCATTTCAATGCTGGCATGCATTCCCGAGTATTACCGCATCCAGGCAGAGCGCAAACTGCTGTTGAGCATCAGTGATCTGGAAGCTCTCGCCTATGGAGATTTGCGAACCCAGCTTGCCAACCGGGCTTTGCTCGAGAAAATGCTCCAGCTGGAATTCAACCGCAACCAGCGCTACGGCTCGGCTTGTTGCCTTATGTTCATCGAAATGGATCCGGTGCTGAAAGCTGGCTCCGGTTTGCGGGAAGATGCAATCAATGCGAGTCTGCTGACATTGCTGGCCGATGTATTACGCAAGAATTTGCGTGTGCAGGATATTGCAGGCCGCTGGGACAACCACTGTTTTTTGCTGGTGCTGCCGGAAATCACACTGGATGGTGCCAGGCTGCTGGCGGAAAGACTGCTGGAAGAGGTGAGGGCGCAAGGTGGTGCACACGGCAAACTGCCATTGCGAATTACTGCCAGCATTGGCATTGCCGCGCTCGACAAAAGTCCGGCCACGGAAGTGCTGGATCGTGCCGCCAACAGCCTGGCAGCGGCACAAAGAAAGCACGGCAACTGTTACCAGGTACTTTGAACCCGTAAAAAAAAGGCTGGTCCCGCAAGAGACCAGCCTTTCATGCAAGTGCTGCACTTGCTGCAAGTGTTGCAGGAGTTATTGCATTATTTCCGCAAGCTTGCGGCGGTTTTCGTTCATGTCCAGATACTGCTTCTGCCATTCGGATATCGCGCTGGCAGGGCTGACCTGTACTGCAGTCACCTTGTACTCGGGACAGCTGGTGGCCCAGTCGCTGAACTCGGTAGTGACCACGTTGGCACCGGATTCCGGCATGTGGAAGGTCGTGTAGACAACGCCGGGCTGCATGCGATCGGAAACCTTCGCGTGCAGGGCAGTATCGCCTTTGCGGCTTCTCAGTGTCACCAGATCGCCATCCTTGATGCCGCGTTCGGATGCATCATGTGCATGGATTTCCAGAATATCCTCGTGATGCCACACATTGTTCTCGGTACGGCGGGTTTGGGCGCCGACGTTGTACTGGCTGAGAATGCGGCCGGTAGTGAGGATGAGCGGAAACCTGGCATTGACGCGTTCTTCGGTAGGCACAAATTCGGTGACCACAAACAAGCCCTTGCCACGCACGAAACCATCGATGTGCATGATCGGTGTCCCGTTTGGTGCTGCATCAGTCACTGGCCACTGCATGCTGCCTTCGTGGTCGAGACGATCAAAGCTGACGCGTTTGAAGGTCGGCGTCAGGCGGGCAATCTCGTCCATGATCTCGGCCGGATTGTTGTAATGCATTTCATAGCCCATCGCTTTGGAAATATCGATGGGGATCTGCCATTCGTGTTTGCCGGTTTTGGGTGCCATCACCGGACGCACGCGGCCAAGGCGGCGTTCGGCGTTGGTGAAAGTGCCATCCTTCTCGAGGAAGGAAGTGCCTGGCAGGAACACATGGGCAAATTTGGCGGTTTCGTTGAGGAACAGGTCACATACCACCAGGCAGTCGAGATTTTCCAGTGCTGCTTCCACGTGATGGGTGTTCGGATCTGACTGCGCAATGTCTTCACCCTGCACAAACATGCCTTTGTAGATGCCCTTGATGGCAGCATCAAACATGTTGGGGATGCGGTAACCGGGTTCCAGGTCCTGCTCAACTCCCCAGGCATTGGAGAACAAGGCATGGGTTTCCGGATCACTGACATGACGGTAGCCTGAGAACTCGTGCGGGAACGAACCCATGTCGCAGGAACCCTGCACATTGTTCTGGCCACGCAGCGGATTGACGCCACAACCGTTGAAACCGATGTTGCCGGTCAGCATCGCCAGATTGGCCATGCCCATCACCATCGTGGAGCCCTGTGAGTGTTCGGTAACACCGAGGCCGTAATAAATCGACGCACGTTCGGCGTTGGCATAGCGGCGCGCGGCTTCACGTACCTTGCCGGCATCGCCACCGAGCAGGTGAGCAACGGCTTCCGGGGAATTTTTCGGCTGCTTGATAAAGGTGAGCCATTCGTCAAAGGCTTTGGTATCACAACGTGCTTTCACGTAATCCCAGTCCGCCAGATTTTCTTCAACAATGGTGTGGGCCATTGCATTGATCAGCGCAACGTTGGAGCCTGGCAACAGCGGAATATGCACGCTGGCCTTTATGTGCGGGGAATCCACCAGATCAATGCGGCGCGGATCACATACAACCAGATCAGCGCCTGCGCGCAGACGTGCCTTCATGCGGGAAGCAAACACCGGATGCGCATCGGTCGGGTTGGCGCCGATCAGCAGCACCATGTCGGTTTCATCAACGCTGGCGAAATCCTGGGTGCCGGCGGAAGTGCCTAGCGTCTGTCTCAGGCCGTAACCGGTAGGTGAATGGCAAACGCGGGCACAGGTATCAGTATTGTTGTTGCGGAATGCGGTGCGGATCATTTTCTGCACGACCCATACTTCCTCGTTGGTAGTGCGGGAAGATGTGATGCCGCCAATCGATTTGCGACCGTATTTGCTCTGGATTTCAATGAACTTGCCGGCAGTATATTGAATTGCTTCGTCCCAGCTGACTTCCTTCCACGGATCAGAAGTCCTGGCACGGATCATCGGTTTCAGGATGCGTTCCTTGTGGGTGGCATAGCCCCAGGAGAAACGGCCCTTGACACAGGAGTGGCCATCGTTGGCTTCGCCGCCTTTGGACGGCACCATGCGCACCACCTGGTCACCTTTCATTTCGGCGCGGAAAGTGCAGCCGACGCCGCAATAGGCGCAAGTGGTTTCCACTGAGTGCTCCGGAGTGCCGAGCTCGATCATTGATTTTTCATTGAGGGTTGCGGTCGGGCAGGCCTGCACGCAGGCGCCACATGACACACATTCGGAATTGAGGAAGCCTTCGTCGATACCTGCGCTTACCTTGGAAGCGAAGCCGGTGCCCTGGATGGTGAGGGCGAAAGTGCCTTGCACTTCTTCGCAGGCACGCACGCAGCGTGAACAGACGATGCACTTGCTGGCTTCGAAAGTGAAATACGGATTGCTTTCATCTTTCGGGCGATCGCAATGGTTGTCACCGGCATAGCCGTAACGCACATCGCGCAGGCCGACCGCGCCAGCCATGTCCTGCAATTCGCAGTCGCCGTTGGCAGAGCAGGTGAGACAGTCGAGCGGGTGGTTGGAGATGTAGAGCTCCATCACGCCTTTGCGCAGCTTGGCAAGTTTGGTGTTCTGGGTAGTGACTTTGAGACCAGGTTCAACCGGCGTGGTGCAGGAAGCAGGCGTACCGCGGCGACCTTCAATCTCGACCAGACACAAGCGACAGGACCCGAACGGCTCCAGGTTGTCGGTAGCGCACAGCTTGGGTACGGTAATTCCCAGTTCCTTGGCTGCGCGCATGATGCTGGTGCCCTTGGGCACAGTTACGCTCTGGCCGTCGATCTCAAGCGTGACCAATTCAGTGCTGGTGCGTAGTGGCGTACCGTAATCAACCTCGGGAGCAACTGTTTGCGGATCGAAAATGATCGGCTGCATATTGGAAATCGCGTTCATTGGAAATCACCCTTGAAGTGTTTGACTGCACTCATCACTGGCATCGGTGTCAGCCCGCCCATTGCACACAATGAGGCTGACTCCATGGTTTCACACAAATCCTTGAGAATAATGTGCTGCTTGTCGCGCTCTTTCCCGTCTTTGGCTGCGACGATTTTATCGATGGTCTCCACGCCGCGCACCGAGCCGATACGGCATGGCGTGCACTTGCCGCAGGATTCATTCGAACAGAATTCCATGGAGAAGCGTGCCATCTTCGCCATGTTGACGCTGGTGTCGAAAACCACCACGCCGCCGTGGCCGAGCATGCCGCCGACTTTGGCAAATTCTTCGTAGTCACAAACTGTATCGAGCAGCGAGTCAGGGAAGTAGGCGCCCAGCGGGCCACCAACTTGTACTGCGCGTACCGGTTTGCCAGTGGCGGTACCGCCACCGAAATCTTCAATCAATTGACGCAGTGTCAGACCAAAGGCTGTTTCCACCAGGCCACCGTGCTTGATGTTGCCGCCGAGCTGGAACGGCATGGTGCCAAGTGAGCGGCCGCGACCGAAATTCGCATAATGCTTGCCGCCTTTTTCCAGAATCACCGGAATCGTGGCCAGCGATATCACGTTGTTGACAACGGTGGGCTGGCCGAACAACCCTTTCAAAGCCGGCAAGGGCGGCTTGAAACGGATCTGGCCGCGTTTGCCTTCCAGCGATTCCAGCAGTGATGTTTCTTCGCCGCAGATATAGGCGCCGGCGCCCATGCGGACTTCCATTTCAAACGCCTTGCCGCTGCCAAGAACGTTATTGCCGAGATAGCCGGCGGCACGCGCATTGACGATGGCTTCGTTGAGTATGGTCTGGGTCAGCGGATATTCGGAACGCAGATAAACGAAACCTTTGGTGGCGCCCACTGCGATACCGGCGATGGTCATGCCTTCGATAAGCGACAACGGATCGCCTTCCATGATCATGCGATCGGAGAAAGTGCCGCTGTCGCCTTCATCAGCGTTGCATACGATGTATTTCTGCGCAGCATTGGCATCCATCACTGTGCGCCACTTGATGCCGGTCGGAAATGCCGCACCACCACGACCGCGCAGACCGGATTCAAGCACTTCCTGCACAATGGCCTTGCCATCCTTTTTCAGTGCATTCTGCAGACCGGTGAAACCGCCGAGTTTTTTGTACTCTTCAACAGATGTTGCCGCTATCAGGCCGCAGCGTGCGAAAGTCAGGCGCTGCTGGTGCTTGAACCACGGCAGATTCTCGACATTGCCGAGAGCCAGTTTGTGTTTGCCACCACCAAGGAAATCGGCATCGAACAATTCAGCAATGTCTTCGATCTGAACCGGGCCGTAACCAATGCGGCCGGCAGCAGTCTCCACTTCCACCAATGGTTCCAGGAAGCAGGCACCGCGTGAGCCGTTGCGGACTATTTCAATCGGCAGATTCCGGTATTTGGCCTCGGTGATGATGGCATCGACGAGGAGTTCAGCGCCAAGTGAAGAGGCGGTGGTTTCGCGCGGGATGTAGATACGTGTCGTCATCTCACTTGCTCCCTTCTTTTGATGAAGACACTTTGCCGGCCAGGACAGTGGTCAGCTTCTTGAACGAATCGGCAGTAACGCGACCATAGGTCTGCTTGTCCACCATCACGTTGGGTGAACAGGCGCAGTTGCCCAAACAATATACTTTTTCAAGGGTAAAGTTGCCGTCAGCAGTGGTTTCGTGGAAATCACAACCCAGTTGTTGTTTGATCGAAGCAGTCAGCGCTTCCGAGCCCATGGCCTGACAGGCTTCTGCCTGGCAAACCCGTATCGTGTAGCGGCCCGGTTTGCTGCGACGGAAGTCGTGGTAAAAGCTGGTGACGCCATGCACTTCGGCACGCGATACATTGAAAAGTTTGCCCAGCATTGGCATCGCAGCTTCGTCGACGTAACCGAAAGTTTCCTGCAATTTGTGAAGGGCGCTAATCAGCGCACCGGGCTGGTCTTTGAACTCTTGCACCACGGCAGTGGCGACTTCGAGCGTGAATTCCTGCAAGCGGGCAGGACTGGCTGCTGGCATCATGGGTTGATTTCGACTCAATGAAAGAGCATCGGCCGTCTATCCATAAGCAACGGATTTGCTCGAATATCTTAAAAAATACCATTACTTTCAGTACATTGCTTGAGCCGAACCGTCCGGTTCGGCTGCGCATTCTAGCACGCGGTTTTCAGAGGCGGCAATGTAAAAAAGTCGCAGGATGCTACCTGCTCACAAAGGGTCTCACAAGCGGGAATTACGACACAAAAGTGCATCAGCCCAAAAGCCGGATTTCAAGGTGCCAGCATCAGCAACACATTGCCTTGCATGCCATTTTTTACCCCGACGTAACCGGACGGTACCAACAGATGTTTGCCTGCTACCACCGGGCCAGCTGCGCCCAGGGATCCCCCTTTGCCGGCCACACCATTGACTCCACTGAACTCCTTGACGGTATCCAGTTGCCACAGCACCTTGCCATTGGAGGTGGCCAGTGCCCGCAGCACTCCGTCCCAGCCCCCTGATAAAACCAGATCATTGCTCACGGTCAGCGGGCCATCCTGGCCTTTAAGTGTTACTTTAGAATTGGATGGCAACATATTGGAAAACCAAAGTTTTTTTCCATCTGAAAGACGCAGTGCAACAACACCGCCAGAGCCCAGACCAAAATAGGCGTTTTGGCCATCATTGGCACCGCCCCAAACGACTTTGCCACCGAACTCGCTGGTGTTTTCCACTACAGCCGTACGCCACAGCTGTGAGCCGCCAGCCAATGAAAATGCCCTGATCCAACCGCTTTTCTGGCCAGCCACCAGATACTCGGTAGCGCCGGATGTCACCAGCATGGCTGGCGACCCGTAGTCCTGATCAGGACCACAATGGCTGGGCGCATTGGGCGCCAGACAGGTGACTGTCCAGATATCGTCAGAGGTGCCCTGGTTGATCCACAGCAGGTGGCCATCCAGCAGATCCATGCCCAGTACCGCATCGGTCGCGATATCAGCAGGCGCGGAATAAGCATCACCCGTGGTCACGAAAATGCGTTTGCCGGCCAGATCGATTGTGGGTGCACTCCAGCTGGCGGCGCCGGATGGTCCCTGGGTATTGGTGCCGGTTGGTTGGGCGGCAGTCTGGATCGTGTAGCTCTGCCAAAGTTTCTTTCCGCTGAGCGCATCCAGACTGACTATGCTGCCGCGAAACGAGCAGCACCGATAGGTGGGCACGGCGGCCAGACCTTCTTCGCTGGACGAGACCGGAACCAGCAGTCGGAATGGGTGTGGAGCATCCGGCAGGGCCACAAATTGCGGCGAGCCGGTGAGGATGGCAGCCGGATGGGTGTCGACCTTGCTCTGCCAGAGTTGTTTGCCGGTAACAGCATCAAGCGCATAGGTATTGGCATTGCGATCACCGAAATACAGCAAGTGCTTGTCACCAATGGTTGCCATTGCCGGGGCAGTGCGTACGCCGGCTTGCGCCTTGTAGGTCCAGTAAACACAGGCAGACTCCAGATCAAGCGCATAAACCTCGCCACTGTCGACGCCGATATAAACCACATCACCATGCACAACCGGATTGCCAACAACCGAACTTACGCCGGGAAACGCAAATGCCCAGTGCAGATGCAACGATGCCAGATCTTTGCTGTTGAGGCCGTCAGAGTTGTAGCGACTGTTGGCAGGGCCATTGCCCCAGCCCAGCCATTGCGATGAGCCGGCGAGAGTGGGCGCCTTGTCGCAACTGGCGGCAACAGCAGGCCCGGCAATCACAAAATGCAAAGCCAGCCAGATACAGGCTGTCGAAAGTTTCATCGGCTCATCTGCACTTGATCAGTAATCCGGAAAGCACCATTGTAGATATTGCAGCCATGTTCATTGAGAAAGCCGACCAGCGTCAGGTTGTATTCCCTGGCCAGCTCCACCGCCAATGATGAGGGTGCGCCCACTGCAGCCAGCAGCGGGCAGCCTGCAGCCAGCGCTTTCTGCATCAGCTCGAAGCTGGCTCTGCCACTGACCAGTATTGCATGGTGTGACAACGGCAATTGCTTTTGCTGCAGACGATGTCCAATCAATTTGTCCAGTGCATTGTGACGGCCGACATCCTCGGTAATGTCGGAAATGGTGCCGGCTGTATCAAACAACGCAGTAGCGTGGTTGCCGCCGGTGAGTTCAAACAGTTTTTGCCGGCCTGTCAGCTGGTTTACCACTTGCAGCAGTTTTGCGAGCGGCAGCCGGAAGTTGTCATCCTGCACTGCTGCAAAACCGGCAAGGCTCAGGCTTTCCAGCGATGACTTGCCGCACACTCCACAACTGGAAGTGACATAGAAATTCCTTTCCAGACGCACGACATCAAAAACAGTTTCATCTTTCAGTTCGATCCTGATGACGTTGTCTGCGGATTGTTCGAGCGAAAGCAGCTCATCAAGGTTCCTGATGATGCTTTCGCTGTAGAGGAAACCGAGGGCAAGCGCGATGTCTTCGCCTGGTGTACGCATGGTGATGGCAATGCTTTTGTGCACACGCCCCTTGCGGGAATCACGATAGCCCAGCCGGATTTCGAGTGGTTCCTCAACCGCCAGCGTGTCATCAAGTTCGGAACGGGTGCCGTCCCGCCAGCGGATGATTTTGGTTGTTGTACGTGAGGAGGGGGTTGGGGACATTTCGATGCATCAGTCGTAGATATTGGCCTGCATTTCGGACAGATCTTCGCTGCCGGGACTGGCCGCTTCCCACATGCGTACCGATTTGATCTGGTTGTCTGTGGTTTGCAGTATTTCGGCACAGTAACCATTGAGGCGCAGGCCGATCTGGTTGTCGGGGATGCTTTCGAGTTCTTCCATCAGGAGTCCGTTCAGGGTTTTTGGGCCGTTGGTAGGCAAGTGCCAATGCAAGGCCCGATTCAGGTCGCGCACGGAAGTACTGCCGTCCAGCACGTATGTGCCGTCATCCTGCGGATAGATTTCCGGCGTTTCTTCGGAAAGATTGGTAGTGAAGTTGCCGACGATCTCTTCCAGGATATCTTCCAGAGTTACCACGCCGATGACTACTCCGTATTCGTCGACGACGATGGCCATGCGCTTGCGGTTTTTCTGGAAATTCACCAGTTGGGTCGGCAGGGCAGTACTTTCGGGTACGAAGTAGGCTTCATCGGCATGTTCCAGCAGTTCAACCTTGGAGGCGTGCTCAAGTTGCATCCATCTGGCGGCATTGCGCATGTGCAGCATGCCTACCACGTTGTTGAGATCGCCGTGATAGACCGGCAGGCGGGTGTGCTGGCTGTTCAGCAGCACCTGCATGATTTCATCGGGATCGTCGTCAAGGTTGATGCCCACTACTTCATTGCGGGGAATCATGATGTCGTTGACGGTGACCTTCTCCAGGTCAAGCACGTTCAACAGGATGTTCTGGCGCTGGGCGGGCAGCTGCCGGCCGGATTCGTCGACGATGCTGCGCAGTTCATCCTGGCTCAGTTGATGGTGTGAATTGTCCCGGTGCTTGAACCCGAGCAATCTGACAAACAGCGCTGAAATGTTGCTTAGTGCCCATACCAGCGGATGCATGGCCTTGAGCAGCCAGCGCAAGATGACAGAAGAAGGAAAGGCGATGGTTTCCGGATACATCGCTGCAATTGTTTTCGGGGTCATTTCGGCAAAAACAAGCAGCAGGAAAGTTACCAGCAGGGAGGCGGCATATATGTATTTGTCATTATTGCCCCAGATCCTGATGGCAATGATGGTGGTGAGGGTTGCGGCCAACCCGTTGATGACAGTGCTGCCGATCAGCACCACGCCAATAAGCTTTCCGGGATTGGCAAGCAGCATGGACGAACGTATCGCGCCGCGATGGCGCTGTTTGGACAGATGCCGCAAACGGAAACGGTTCAACGACAGCATTGCGGTTTCTGATCCTGAAAAAAACGCGGAAACCAGGATCAGCACCAGCAGTGCTATGAACATGTAATCTAGGGAGTTGTCTTCCACGCAGCAATTTCGCCTGTGTAATTACACACGGTTCAACAGAATTTCCAGCACAAACTTGCTGCCAAAATAGGCCAGTATCAACACCACAAAACCGCCGAGAATCCAGCGCAGCGCCACCTTGCCGCGCCAGCCGAAACGCTGGCGGCCCCACAGCAGGATGCCCCATACCGCAAACGATACGATGGTAAGCACGGTTTTATGGGCAAGATGCTGGGCAAACATGTCATCCATGAACATGAAGCCGCTGATGATGACAGCCAGCAAGGCGATGAAGCCGGCCCTGATGAAGTCGAACAGCAACTCTTCCATGGATTGCAGCGGCGGCATATGGCGCAGGGTGTTGGAGTAATGATGTTGCTTGAGCTCGCGGTTTAGCCACGCCACCACCAGGGCCTGGATGGCGGCGATGGTAAGCAGGCTGAAAGCGAGGATGCCCAACACGCTATGCAAAGCCACACCGCCAGCCAGACCGGCATGCGGATGGTAGAAGCTGGGCAGGAAAGAGGAGCAGAGAATACTGACTATGGCCAGCGGGAACAGCACCAGAAACAGGTTGGCAACCGGTTTGCGCAAACTGGCAAGCACCACGATGAGGGCCATGACCCAGCTGAACAGTGAAGCAACCCGGAAAAATCCGAAGTCATAGCCGGCCGGTGTGCTGATGGCCAGTATGGCATTGAACAGGTGGATCAGCAGGGCCACGCCTGCCAATGACAGGATGTAGCGGTTGTGGCCACCCAGGTCGCTGTGGCGCGCCGGCAGGTCTGCGGACAGCATGCGTCGCTGCAGCCAGGCGCTCGCTGCATAAAGTATTGAGGCCATCAAGCCGGTAAGAATCACACTCATGCGGGCAGTCTCTCATAACTGCCAAAGCGGTTGAAGTCTTATCAATGTCTATTGCCCATGCCATCGATACTGTAGAATTTCATGCCAGTCTTGCGTTACGGATCAGATTCCATGTTTGAAGCCCTGTCTGAACAACTTTCCCATACCCTGCGTGCTCTCACCGGCAAAGCCAAGCTCACGGAAGACAACATCCAGGATGCACTGCGTGATGTAAGGCGTGCACTGCTGGAAGCGGATGTTGCGTTGCCGGTGGTGAGTGAATTCACTGAGCGTGTGAAGTTGCGTGCGCTCGGTCAGGAAGTTGGCAAGAGCCTGTCCCCCGGCCAGGCCTTCATCCGCATCGTGCAGGCAGAATTGCAGTCGGTGATGGGCAACGAGAATTCGGCGCTTGATCTGCGGGCAGTGCCGCCGGCGGTGATCCTGATGGCCGGGTTGCAAGGTGCCGGCAAAACCACCACGGTCGCCAAACTGGCTTTGCTGCTCAAGAACCGTGACAAGAAAAAAGTGATGGTCACCAGTGCTGACGTCTATCGTCCGGCGGCCATAAAGCAGCTGGAAACCCTGGCTGCCGAAGCCGGTGTTATTTTCTTTCCCAGTGACACAGGCCAGAAACCTGTCGAGATAGTGCAAGCCGCGATTGCCGAAGCCAGGCGCAATTTTGTTGATGTGCTGTTTATTGACACTGCCGGCCGCCTGGCCATTGACAGCGCGATGATGGAAGAAATCGCCGAGCTGCATCGGGTGGCCAATCCGGTTGAAACCCTGTTTGTCGTGGACGCGATGACAGGCCAGGATGCTGCCAATACCGCCAGGGCGTTCAATGAAGCGTTGCCGCTGACCGGGGTTATCCTGACCAAAACCGACGGCGATGCACGTGGTGGTGCCGCCTTGTCGGTACGCCAGATCACCGGCAAGCCGATCAAGTTCATTGGTGTGGGCGAAAAAATAGACGGTCTTGAGCCGTTTTATCCGGATCGTCTGGCATCCCGCATTCTCGGCATGGGCGATGTGCTGTCCTTGATCGAGGATGTAGAGAAGAAGGTCGACAAGGAGAAAGCACAAAAGCTGGCCAGCAAGATCAAGAAGGGCGAGCGTTTTGACCTGCAGGACTTCAAGGAGCAGCTGGAGCAGATGCGCAACATGGGAGGCATCACCAATCTGCTGGACAAGATGCCTGGCATGGGGGGCATGGCCAAAACCGCTGCCAGCGCTGCCGGCGACAAGAACTTCGTGATGATGGAATCCATCATCAATTCCATGACCAGAAAAGAACGCTCCAACCCTGACATCCTCAATGGCTCCCGCAAGCGCCGCATCACCCAGGGCTCGGGCACCACGCTGCAGGACCTCAACCGTTTGCTGAAGCAGCACAAGCAAATGCAGCTGGTCATGAAGAAAATGAAAGGGGGCGGTTTGACCAATATGCTCAGAGGCATGGGCGGCCGTTTGCCGCCTGGCATGGGGGGTATGGGCGGCGGTATGCCCCCCGGCGGACGCTTCCCTGGCTTCTGATTCAGAAAATATCTTGGTCTTTCATCAATTTAGAGTTCCCAAAGCGGGGCTTTTCTCTTAGAATGGCGCCCTTTTTTCCGGGGTGTATAACTGGCTCCGGGAATTGAATTAGGGATTGAATCGGGGATTGATCGAAAGCTCATGATCCCTGACCAAACTGGTTAATTTTTAGTTTTTAGACGGAATACAAATCATGGTAACAATCAGGCTTGCACGCGGTGGCAGCAAGAAAAACCCGTATTACTACGTGACAGTGGCTGACCATCACAGGGCGCACACTGGCAAATTCCTCGAACGCGTTGGTTTTTACAACCCAACCGCGCGCGGCAAGGAAGAGAAACTGCGTATTGACCTGGAACGTGTCAAATACTGGCAGAGCCACGGCGCACTGGCCAGCCCACGTGTAGCCAATCTGCTGAAAGAAGTGGTTGCTGCTCCGGTAGCTGCCTGAGTAGTTGTCTGAGTAGTTGTCTGGATAAAGGCACAATCAAGAGAACGATGCAGACTTTCGGACGCACAGTTCCGGAAGTCGGGGTGAACTTATGAATTCCCCCGGTTCACATGTTGTGATGGGGCGTATAGGAGCTCCCTGGGGTGTCAAAGGCTGGGTAAAGCTGTTTTCTTTCGCTGATCCCGCCGACAACCTGCTGGATTACCACCGTTTCTGGACCGTTGTTGCAAACGTGAGTTCAGCGGAAAGTTCAGCGGAAAGTGCAGCGGAAAGTGCGAACGCAAGTACGCACGGGCTGCAAATCCTTGAATTCGACGAAATGAAGGTGCACGGACACGACTTTGTAGGCCACATCAAGGGATGTGATGTGCGTGAACAGGCCTGCCGCTACACCGGGCTGGAACTCCTGATCGAAAAGACGGAATTGCCCGGGCTGGATGCGGGATATTACTGGTACCAGCTGGAAGGGCTGCGGGTGGTGACAGCAAGTGGTCAGGACCTCGGCATAGTGCAGCAGCTGATGGAAACCGGTGCCAATGACGTGCTGGTAGTGAAAGGCGATGCCCAAAGCGTCGACAAGACGGAACGGTTGTTGCCCTGGATTGAAGACAGCGTGATCAGGCAGGTCGATCTTGCGAAAGGATTGATACTGGTTGAGTGGGACAAGGATTACTGAGTATTACTGAACAAAACGGGACTTTGCCATGACTGAGACCTTGCAGGTCGGACTGGTCACGCTGTTTCCGGGCATGTTCAGCGCATTGACAGAATTCGGCATTACCGGTCGGGCGGTGAGGAATCGCCAGGTCAGCATGCAGTACTGGAATCCGCGGGATTTCACCACTGACAGGCACCGGACGGTAGACGACAGACCTTACGGCGGTGGTCCGGGGATGTTGATGAAGACAGGGCCCTTGAATGATGCAATCAGGGCAGCCAGGGCTTCGTTGACAAGGCAGGCGAGACCACCACGGGTGATCTACCTGAGCCCGCAAGGCAAGCCGCTGGATCAGGCGACGGTGAGCCGGCTGGCTGCGGAACCGGCACTGGTATTGTTGTGCGGTCGTTATGAAGGTGTTGATGAGCGTGTGCTCGCAACGATGGTGGATGAAGAATGTTCGCTCGGCGATTTCGTGCTGAGCGGTGGTGAACTGGCGGCGATGGCGCTGCTGGATGCTGTAATCAGGCGTTTGCCCGGGGTATTGGGCGATGCAGAATCGGCTTTGCAGGATTCGTTTGAAGGCGGGCTGCTGGATTGCCCGCACTACACGCGGCCGGAAGTGTTTGAAGGGCTGGAAGTGCCGGCAGTGTTGTTGAGCGGTGATCATGCCCGCATCGCACGCTGGCGGGCCCGCGAGAGTTTGTATGCTACCTGGCGCAAGCGTCCGGAGCTGATTGAACGGTTGTCGAAGGAAGGTCTGCTCGATGAGCAGCAGAAACTCTGGTTGGCAGAATTTGGCAAGTGATAAAAAAGTAGAGCAGTGGAGCAACTTATGAGCAGCAGAAACAAGATCATTCAACTGGTTGAACAGGAACAGATGAAAAAGAACGTTCCTGATTTCAGCCCCGGCGACACCGTGGTCGTGCAGGTACGCATCAAGGAAGGCGATCGCGAACGTCTGCAGGCCTACGAAGGCGTTGTGATCGGCATTCGCAACCGTGGTTTGGGCTCAGCCTTCACTGTGCGCAAGATATCCCATGGTGTTGGCGTGGAACGTACTTTCCAGACCCATAGCCAGCAGGTAGACAGCATCACGCTGAAACGTCGTGGCGATGTGCGTCAGGCCAAACTGTATTACTTGCGTGATCTGACCGGCCGTAAAGCCCGCATCACCGAGAAACTGGACAAGCGCACAGAAGAACAAGTCGCAGAGTAAGAACCTGCCGGTACTGGCACTGTGCTGGCTTGGCCAGACAGTGCCAGCACACTTCTCTGTGCATCCGTACTGCGGATGTCGATGTCAGGCAATCTGGATTAATATAGCGCAAGCTCCTTCCAGCCAGGCCAGCCTTATGAACCAGCGACTGAACATTCGTTCCTCGTCAGTATTCCTTTTGTGGATTTGCGCACTGTTTGCCGCACTGCCTGGCCTCGCCCAGCAGCAGGATGACTCTGCTCCCGTCGCCCGCATCCGCGAATTGTTGAACAGAACCCAACCCGACATGAGGATTGCCGCCATCAAGGCCGGCCCGATCAAGGGTTTGTATGATGTGCAGTTGCAGGGCGGACACTCCATCTATGTGAGTGCCGACGCCAAATACCTGATCCCGGGTGATCTTTATCAGGCCGACAGCGATGGCCTGGTCAACCTGGGTGAAAAGCATCGTGACCAGTTGCGACACGACAAAATTGCCGCGGTGGATGAGAAGGACATGATCGTGTTTGCTCCCAAAGGGCAACGCAAGGCCACCATCACCGTGTTCACCGATGTGGATTGTCCTTACTGCCGCAAGTTGCACGGCGAGATCGATCAGCTCAACGCGCTCGGCATTGCCGTGCGTTATCTCGCCTATCCCCGTACCGGCCTCAAAGGTGAAACCTACCGGAAAATGATTTCCACCTGGTGTGCCGATGATCGCAAGGCCATGTTCACCAGTGCCAAACGTGACGGTATCGTGCCGGTGAAGGACTGTGACAATCCGGTGGATGCGCAATTCGAGCTGGGCCAGGATGTGGGAGTCACCGGCACTCCCGCCATTGTGTTTGATGATGGCACGCTGCTGCCCGGTTATGTGCCGGCTGCAACACTGGCAGGTTATTTGTTCGGAGACGAGGCCAAAGCGGGCGGCCGTCTATAACGTTGGAGACAATCTTGAAGGTTATCAATATCGGCATCTGTGGTCTGGGCACAGTTGGCTACGGCAGTTTCAGTGTGCTCAGGAAAAACAGTCGCGAGATTGCGCGGCGGGTGGGAGCAGAAGTAAAAGTCACCCATGTGGGAGCGCGTCGCTTGCGTCCGGGCCAGGATATTGGCACCGTGAAAAAAAGTTCGGATGTGTTTGCCGTCGTCAATGATCCGTCTGTGCACATCGTGCTGGAGCTGATGGGAGGCATCGAAGTCGCCAAACCGCTGGTGTTGCAGGCGATTGCCAACGGCAAACATGTGGTAACTGCCAACAAGGCCCTGATCGCCCAGCATGGCACTGAAATTTTTGCAGCGGCTGCCAAAAAAAATGTGTTGGTGGCCTATGAAGCCTCGGTTGCCGGCGGCATTCCCATCATCAAGGCAATCCGTGAAGGCATGGCCGGCAACAGCATCCAGTGGCTGGCCGGCATCATCAACGGCACCGGCAATTTCATACTGACTGAAATGCGTGAAAAAGGCCGCGCCTTTGCCGATGTGCTGAAAGAAGCACAGGCGCTTGGCTATGCGGAAGCGGATCCGACCTTTGATGTCGAAGGTATCGATGCTGCGCACAAGCTGACGATTCTGGCTTCGATTGCGTTCGGCATTCCGCTGCAGTTTTCCAGTACTTATACCGAAGGCATCACCAGGATTACCCAGGAAGATATCCGCTATGCCGACGAGCTCGGTTATCGCATCAAGCATCTGGGCATCAGCCGCAAAACTGCCAAGGGTATTGAGCTGCGTGTGCATCCTACCCTGATCGATTCCGACAACATGCTCGCCAACGTCAATGGCGTGATGAACGCCGTCATGGTTAACGGCGATGCTGTTGGTTCGACGCTTTACTACGGTGCCGGCGCCGGTGCCGCGCCGACTGCATCAGCGGTGGTGGCAGATATCATCGATGTGGCGCGCATGATTTCGCATCCGGAGAGTGGTGTGCCGGCACTGGCATTCCAGGACGACAGCTTGTCGGATGTGCCCATACTGCCCATCAGCGAGATCAACAGCGCGTATTACCTGCGCATCACTGCGATGGATCAGGTCGGTGTGCTGGCTGACATCACCGAAATTCTCGGCCAAAGCAAAATCAATATCGAAGCCATCATCCAGAAGGAGCCGCGTGGGGCCGATGCCCAGAGCCAGCGCGTGCCAGTCATCATCCTGACGCGTGAAATCCGCGAAGCAGTGATGAACGACGCGATTGCACGCATTGAAAAGCTGAAAGCTGTAGCCGAGAAAGTGATGCGTATTCGCGTGTTCAGACTGGACCAGTAAAGGAAAGGATTGCTTCATGAGATACATCAGCACCCGCGGCCAGAGTCCTGCAGCCACTTTTGAACAAGTGGTATTGACTGGTCTGGCGCCGGATGGCGGCCTCTACATTCCGGAAAAATTGCCGGTGGTGAGCCTGCAACAGTTGGCTGACTGGCAAAAACTTTCCTACAGCGATCTGGCGTTTGAAGTGATCCGGATGTTTGTCGGCGGTGCGATCCCGGACGCGGCCCTGAAGGCCATGATCACCGACAGTTATCGCAGTTTTACCGATCCGGAGGTGGCACCGCTGCGTCACCTGCACGACAACCAGTGGGTGATGGAGCTCTATTGTGGCCCGACGCTGGCGTTCAAGGATTTCGCATTGCAACTTTTGGGACGCCTGCTTGATTACTTTCTCGAGAAACGCCAGCAGCATGTGGCGATTCTGGGCGCCACTTCCGGCGATACCGGCTCGGCCGCGCTGGAAGGCTGCAAGCATTGCCGCTTTGTTGACATGTTCATTCTGCATCCGCACAACCGCGTGTCGGAAGTGCAGCGCCGCCAGATGACCACGGTCACCGGCGACAACATCAACAACATTGCGGTGGAAGGCAACTTTGACGACTGCCAGGAAATCGTCAAGCAGGCGTTTTCCGACCAGGGTTTCCTGCCCAAAGGCTACCAGCTGGTCGCAGTCAATTCGATCAACTGGGCGCGCATCATGGCGCAGATCGTTTATTACTTTCATGCCGGCCTGAAGTTCCTGGGCAAATATCCGGCGGTATCGTTCTCGGTGCCCACCGGCAATTTCGGTGATATCTACGCCGGGTATCTCGCCAAACAAATGGGCCTGCCGATACGCCAGCTGATCATCGCCACCAACCAGAACGACATCCTGCATCGCTTCATCAGCAGCAACCGTTATCACAAAACCGCGTTGCAGGCTTCACTGTCGCCAAGCATGGACATCATGGTCAGCAGCAATTTCGAACGTTACCTGTTTGACCTGTTCCAGCGTGACAGCAAGCGGGTCGCCGGTTTTGTGACCGGGTTGAGCAGGGATGTGCAGCACGTGTCAGAAGCGGAGTGGGCACGGGCGCGTGCGCACTTCGCCAGCTACAGTGTCGATGACGCGGCTACCTGCGAGACGATCAGGAGCATTCATGCACGCACCGGCTATCTGGCTGATCCGCACACCGCCACTGGTCTCAAAGCAGCGGAGATGTGCGATACCGATATCAGCATTCCGATGATTACACTGGCCACTGCGCATCCGGCCAAATTTGCCGATGCAATTGAAAAGGCCGGACTGACCGTGCCCGGCCTGCCACCGCACATGGCTGATTTGTTCACGCGTCCGGAGCGTTGTTCAGTACTGCCGAACAGTCTGGATGCCGTCAAGCAATTCATGCAGCAACGGCTGTTGAAGCGAAGCTAGTGCATCTTGCCGTGGCACTTTCACCACGGCAGGATGAGGTTATCAGCGACTGCGAATAATTCGTGGCCGGTTTTCCTGATCCGCCAGCGTCACCTTGAATTCCATGCGCTTGCCATTGCGGTCGGTTACCACCTTGATGGTGTCGCCACCCTTGTGCTGTTCCAGGATTGTCAACAAATCATCCGTGGTTTTCACCGGGTTGCCATCAATTTCAGTGATGACATCACCCAGCACAATTTCTCCGCGCCGGTTTTGCTGTGCACCAATAATGCCGGCTTTGTCTGCCGGCATGCCGGCGGCGACATCAATTACCACCACTCCACTGATGCCATTCTGGCGGGCCCAGGTATCAGAGGCCATGTCGCCGATGCCCATGACCGGGCGCACCACATGACCGTATTGCACCAGTTGTGGCACCACTTTTTTCACAGTATTGACCGGAATGGAAAAGCCGATGCCGGCACTGGCGCCGCTGGGGCTGATGATCTGGGCGGTGACCCCGACCAGCTGGCCCAGCGAATTCAGCAGCGGACCGCCGGAGTTGCCGGGGTTGATGGATGCATCGGTCTGGATCACATCATGAATGACACGTTCGTTGGTGGAATTTATATCACGTCCCAGCGCACTGACCACGCCCACCGTCATCGTGGTATCAAGGCCAAAGGGATTGCCGATGGCAACCACCTTGCGGCCGACTTCCAGCAGCGAGGAATCGCCAAGTGGCAGTGGTACCAGTTTGTCGGACGGCGCCTTGATACGCAGCACGGCGATGTCCTTGTCTTCGTTGACACCCACCACATCCGCATCCCAGGTACTGTGGTCACGCAGTGTAATGGTCAGGCGGCTGGCACCCTCAATTACATGGGCGTTGGTGACGATCAGCCCGGTTTTGTCCCACACGAACCCGCTGCCGCTGCCTTGGGGTACTTCCTGCACATTGCGGCTGAAAATGCTTGTCCGGTGCATCGCACTGTTGGTAACAAACACCACCGAAGGACTGGCGTTCTTGAAAATCTCGATGTTGTTGGCCTCATCTTCCGTTTTGAAACTGAGGTAGTCGGGGGCGGCGCTGGCCACTACCGGAACCAGACCGAGCATCAGTGCGAACAGTCCGGTAACAAGTGAAGTTCTGGGCATGGGTTCCTCGCTATTGATTCAACAACAAATAAAAACAATGGCCAATGCCATTGTGTACAAATTAGGCCCCCGGTATTGCACTTAAGTTCCCGCGCTTGCGTAATAGAGGTCATCATCAGCCAGTTTCAGTTAAGGTTGCGAGGCTGGCAGGAGCTACTACAATCCGGGCATGGTCCAGAGGGAAAATAGGGCCGCAATTGCTGTTTTCAAGACAGGGGAAGCATGGTGCAGCCAGCACAGCAAAATATTGCGCAGATGGCAGCGGAGGCCAGCGTGCGGTTTGCCGGCCAGCCGGCCTGCACCTGCCTGGGCCGTAGCCTTAGCTTCAGCCAGCTGGCCAGTTTGAGCGATCACTTTGCACACTGGCTGCAGCAGGAGGCCGGGATCAAGCCCGGTGACAGGGTGGCACTGATGCTGCCCAACCTGCTGCAGTATCCGGTGACGGCGCTGGGTGTGCTGAAGGCGCAGGCAGTAGTCGTCAATATCAATCCGCTTTATACCCCCCAGGAACTGCAGCGGGTGTTACAGGACAGCGGTGCGGTGGTGTTGGTGGTGGTGGCCAATGTGGCCCACACGGTGGCCGCCTTGTCGGGCGCCACCTCAGTGCGAAAAACAGTGGTGACAGAGATCGGTGACTTGCTGGGCAAACTGGCAGGACCGCTTGCCAATTTCACTGTGCGGCATGTCAGCAAGATGATCAAACCGTTCCGGCTGGCCAACACGGTCGGGTTTGCAACCGCCATGCGCGTTGGCAAGCAATGGTGCCAGCGCCAGCCTGGCCTGGGCAAGGATTTCAGTGCCGATACCCTCGCCGTGCTGCAATATACCGGTGGCACTACCGGCGTGGTCAAAGGGGCGATGCTCACCCACAGCAACCTGCTCAGCAATGTCGGGCAGATCATAGCCAGCATGGCTGGTGATTGCCCTGGCGCTGCAGCAGTGATGGTGGCGCCGCTGCCGCTTTATCACATTTATGCGTTCAACCTGAGTTTCCTGCTGGCGTTGCAGCGAGGTCATCATGTGCTGTTGATCCCGAATCCGCGCGACAGCAGCAGCGTGGCGAAGGCGATGGCAGGCGCCAGAGTGCAGGGTTTTATCGGTATCAACACGCTGTACCAGAGTCTGTTGCAGAATCCACGGTTTCGTAAACTTGATTTCAGCAATTTGCGCATTGCCAGTTCGGGCGGCATGGCGCTCTCCATGGATGTGTCAGCACGCTGGTTGCAGCTGACCGGCAAACCCATACTGGAAGGTTATGGCTTGACTGAATGCTCGCCACTGGTGACGTGTAATACTTATGCCAACTACAAGCCCAATACTGCCGGTAAGGTGACAGTTGGCACTGAACTGCGACTGGTAACTGCCAGTGGCAAGCTGGCAGCGCCAATGGAAGCCGGCGAGATCCAGGTGCGTGGCCCGCAAGTCATGCGTGGCTACTGGAACAATGCGGACGAAACCGCAATGGTACTGGACCGGGAAGGCTGGTTGCGTACCGGCGATATCGGTGTGCTGGATGCCGACGGTTTCCTGCAAATCGTTGATCGCATCAAAGACCTGATTGTGGTATCAGGGTTCAATGTTTATCCGAAAGAGATCGAAGAGCGAGTGTTGTCCCATCCTGATATAGCTGATGCCTGTGCCGTTGCCAGTGGCGACGAGCTGGCGCCTCGCATCAAGCTGTTTGTGGTCAGCAGCAACCCGTCACTGACAACTGCAGATGTGCTGCTGCATTGCCGTACCGGTCTGGCGGCCTACAAGGTGCCAAAGGAAATCGAATTCCGCACCACGTTGCCAAAATCGGCGCTAGGAAAAGTACTGCGAAGGGAACTGCGTGATTTGGCGAGGCAGTCAGCGCAGTGAATTATCTGCAGTACAAACGCCGCCAGGCGCAATCAACTCCGCAATTCACCAAAGTCCTGCACCCGGTGCTGCAGCAGATACTGGCAGCCAGGGGAGTGGCGACTGACGAACAATTGCAATTGCAGCTGGCGTTGCTGCATGCGCCTGACACCTTGTCAGGCATGGACAGCGCCGTCTCGTTGTTGTTGAACGTGCTGGCTCGCCAGCAGCGCGTGATGATCGTGGCTGACTATGATGCCGACGGCGCCACCAGTTGCGCATTGTTGATACTCGGCTTGCGCCGGCTCGGGTTTTTGCATGTCGATTATCTGGTGCCCAACCGTTTCGAATACGGCTACGGGCTCACGCCACCCATAGTGGAACTGGCACTGCCACTGCACCCGGATTTGCTGATCACGGTCGACAATGGCATTGCCAGTCATGCCGGGGTGGCGTTGGCGCGAGACTGCGGCATGGAGGTGCTGATCACCGATCATCATTTGCCGGCCGACACATTGCCGCGGGCTTCGGCCATCCTGAATCCCAACCAGCGCGGCTGCAGTTTTGCCAGCAAGGCGCTGGCCGGGGTAGGGGTGGTGTTTTATCTGCTGCTGGGGATGCGCAAGGCGATGCGTGAGCTTGGCATGTTCAATCCGGCCACCTTGCCTGAACCCAATTTCGCCACCCTGCTGGATCTGGTGGCGCTCGGCACCATCGCCGATGTAGTGCCACTCGATGACAACAACCGGCGTCTGGTGAAACATGGTCTGGCACTTATACGGCAGGGGCGGGCCCGCCCCGGCATTGCGGCGTTGCTCGAATGTGCCGGCAAAAATCCCGCCACCTGTGTCGCCAGTGATCTGGCTTTTGCAGCCGGTCCGCGTCTGAATGCGGCAGGGCGCTTGCGGGAAATGAGTCTTGGCATCGAATGCCTGATCAGCGATGACAGGGAACAGGCGCGCCAGATGGCGATACAGCTGGATGCCCTCAACAAGGATCGCAAACTGATCGAGCAGGACATGCAGGAATCAGCGTTGCAGCAGCTCGACGAGTTGGCCAACGTGGCTGCCCGGCCGGTGAGCCTGTGCCTGTATGACGAACGCTGGCATCAGGGTGTGATCGGCATCCTGGCCTCGCGGCTCAAGGACCGCTTGCATTGTCCGGTGCTGGTTTTTGCCGATGCCGGCAATGACGAGGCGGCGCAGCCGATGCTGAAAGGCTCGGCACGATCGATACCCGGCGTGCACATGCGCGACTTGCTCGACAGTGTTGCCACCCACAATCCGGGTCTGCTGGAAAAATTCGGGGGTCATGCGATGGCAGCCGGGCTCACGCTGCCGAAAGCCGGGTTCGAAGAATTCGCGGCTGCCTTTGACGCCGAAGTGCGCAAGAGTGTGGATCCCGGGTTGTTGCAACGCGAAATATGGCATGACGGCAATTTGCCGGCTGCCTGTTTTTCGCTGGATTTTGCCGAACAGCTGCGGTCCCTGACGCCGTGGGGCCAGCATTTCCCCGAGCCGGTGTTTGCCGATGAGTTTGTAGTCCACAGCCACCGTGTCCTGGCCGACAAACACCTGAAACTTGCGGTCAGCGTGCAGGGTGCTGCGCTGAAAGTGGATGCCATTGCGTTCAATCAGGTACCTGCCATTCCGATTGCCCCCGGCCAGCGCGTGCACTTGCTGTACAAGCTCGATATCAATGAGTACCGTGGTGAACGCGTATTGCAGTTGCTGGTCGAACGCTTTGAATTCCTTTGATTGGACATGAGTGAATCTTCATGCAGTTGAGTGCCTTCACCCACCGCCCGTTTGTGCTGTACTGGCTGTCGCGTTTCTGCGCCACTTTTGCGGTGCAGGTGATCGCGGTGTCAGTCGCCTGGCAGGTGTACGACCTGACCCGGCAGCCACTTGATCTTGGCATCCTGGGCATGGTGCAGTTTCTGCCCATGCTGCTGCTGGTGTTCATAACCGGTTCTGCGGCAGATCGTTTTGGTCACGGCAAGGTAATGATGATATCGGTGGCAGTGGAAGTGTTATGCGCAGCCGCCATTCTGCTGTTCGCATGGCTTGGTCTCGGTTCACCGTTGCCGATCTTTGTGACATTGACGGTATTGGCAGTTGCGCGTGCATTCTTTGGACCTGCGTCACAATCACTGGTGGTACATCTGGTCCCCAAACATGATTTTGCCAATGCGATTGGCTGGAATTCCTCAGCCTGGCAGATCGCGAGCATCGTCGGTCCGATGGCAGGCGGTTTGCTCTATGGTATTGGTGCCACGGTGGCCTATGGCACTTCCACGGTGATGCTGGTGCTGGCGCTGGTCTTGTTGTCGAGAATTCCCCCTACGCCAGCGCCGGCGGAAATCCGCAAGCTGACTTTTGCCTCGTTGTTTGACGGCATGCATTTCATTCGCAAGCAGCCGCTGGTGTTGGGAGCGATCTCGCTCGATCTGTTTGCAGTGTTATTGGGGGGAGCAGTTGCACTGCTGCCAGTCTACGCACGCGATATCCTGGAGCTGGGCCCGTGGGGTTTGGGCCTGTTGCGCGCAGCGCCGGGAGTGGGGGCGGTGATCACTGCCGCGTTATTGGCGGTGATGCCGGTACGTGACAATGCCGGTCGCATCCTGCTGGTATTTGTGGCGCTGTTCGGAGTATTCACGATCGGTTTCGGGGCCTCGCACTGGGCGCCGCTGTCGATCCTGATGCTGGCATTGATAGGCGCAGCCGACATGGTGAGCGTGGTTATCCGTGAAACCCTGCTGCAGTTGTGGACTCCCGACGAAGTACGCGGCCGGGTCAATGCCGTCAACATGGTGTTTCTGGGGGCCTCGAACGAGCTGGGCGAATTTCGCGCCGGCCTGATGGCAGCCTGGATCGGGGTGGTGCCGGCTGTGGTGGTGGGTGGTATTGGTGCAGTTGGCGTCGCGGCGCTGTGGGCATTGTTCTTCCCCACATTGCGTGATGCCCGTTATCTCGATGGTCGGCGTTGAGTGAGCCTTTGGCAAGTACTGCGTTCTGCGAGGGTCAGTGCAGTCGGGCTTCGTCATGAAGATTACGGGGACACGCACAAGTACGTCCCTGTAGCTCCCTGCGGCCATCCATGGCCGCAGAGGTCCCCTCCATCTTCATGCCGAAGCCCTCTTCCGAAATCTGCGCGTGTTCGTTTCGGTTGAATGAATTACGCGCTGAACCAGAGAGCCTTGGGCAGAGTAATGCTTCTGAAACCGTCGGAGGCCATGGATGGCCGGAGGCGAGCCTACAGGGACGTACTCGTGGCGTGTTTCAGCAGCATTACTCTGCCCAAGGCTGTGCTCTGAACAAGAATTCGACTCAAGCATTCATCATATTTGCGCAACAGCAGTGGCATAATGCTCCGGCCTTTCCGCACATCCTTAGGAGCAAGGTTATGCATAACATCTTCACATTTAAAAAACTGGCAGCCTTCGTGAGTCTCAGCCTGATCGCCGGCCTTGCCATTGCCCAGCAGGACTACGTGGTCTATGCCACCAACGAAGATTCCAACAATGTCAGCATCATCGATGGCGCCACCAGCAAGGTGCTGGCAACAGTGCCGGTAGGCAAGCGTCCGCGCGGGCTCAAACTCAATCCGGATGGCACGCGTTTGTATGTAGCAGTCAGCGGCACCCAGAAGTGCCCGCCGACCATGAAAGATGAGGACTGCGAAAAACTGGCAGTTGATCCGGGTGCCGACGGCATTGCCGAAGTGGATACTGCCAGCCACGCCGTATTGCGAGTGCTGCCCAGCGGTCTTGATCCGGAACAGTTTGATGTGGACTGGCGCGCCGGTCTCGTTTATGTAGCCAATGAGGACGCCAACCAGGCCAGCATACTCAGTCTGGAAAAGGGCGAGATCATCACTACAGTACCCACCGGCCTGCAGCCGGAAGGTGTGCGCCTGTCACCCGATTCAAAACTGGTATATGTCACCGGTGAAGTCGACAGCGATGTTACCGTGATCGATACGGCTACCAACAAACTGAAGAGCAAGATCAAGGTCGGGTTGCGGCCGCGCGACATCGTGTTTACCAGCGACAGCCGGCGTGCCTTTGTTTCCAACGAAGTCGGCGCCAGCATTGCGGTGATCGATGTGGCAAGCAGCAAGGTGGTGAAGACGTACACATTGCCGGAAGGTTCCTTGCCGATGGGACTGGTGCTGTCGCCTGACAACCAGACTCTCTATATCGCCACAGGTCGCGCCCATAACGTGCTGGCAATGAATGTGGCAGATGGCGCCATCAAGGGCAGTGTTGATGCCGGACGTCGTCCCTGGGGGCTGGTAATGAGTCCTGACGGCAGCAAACTCTACACTGCCAACGGCCCCTCCAATGATGTGAGTGTGATCGACGTGGCGACTTTCAAGTTGCTGAGCAAGATAACTGTAGGTACATCGCCCTGGGGCGTGCGGATCGGGCCGAAGCATTAAGCGCCGCGGCCCTCCGTTGGGACTTGACCGGCTGCGTTTATTTCGCAGCCAGTTTGGCTGCAATGCCCGCCACATGTTTGCCCTGGAAGCGGGCGATGGTCAGTTCCTTGGCCGAAGGCTGACGACTGCCATTGCCGGCAATCGTGGTGGCGCCATAAGGACTGCCGCCACAAATTTCACTGGCTTCCTGCATTTCCGGAATCGCATAAGGCACGCCAACCACCACCATGCCGTGATGGAACAGTGTGGTGTGGAATGAAGTGAGGGTGGTTTCCTGGCCGCCATGTTGCGAAGCTGTGGAAGTGAACACGCTGCCAACCTTGCCCACCAGTTTGCCGGTGAACCACAGACCGCCGGTCTGGTCGAGGAAGTTGCGCATCTGCGCGCACATGTTGCCGAAGCGGGTAGGAGCGCCAAAGATGATTGCATCGTAGGAGGCCAGTTCATCGACGGTACACAGGGGCGCCGCCTGATCGAGCTTGGCACCTGCCTTGCGCGCCACTTCTTCCGGCACCAGATCCGGTACGCGCTTGATGTCGACCTGCACGTCGCCCGCACTGCGCGCGCCTTCTGCGACTGCATTTGCCATGGTTTCAATGTGGCCGTACATGCTGTAGTAAAGCACTAGAACTTTGGTCATGTTGTATTCCTCAGGGTTGAAAATATCAGGTTAAGGTTGGGCTCTCGCAGGAGCTTTGGTCTGTGATGATCCCGGCTTGGCACCCAGTTCCAGCAAAACGCCGGCTGTTGCCTTGTTGGGCGGTGCGTTGCCACCGAAACGACCGGCACCGGCTGCCTTGCCCATCGCCATATCCAGTGCCGTATTGCCGAAGTTGTCCTCAATGTTGAGGTTAGCGCCATTCTGTGCCAACAGGCGAATGAAATCGTTCCAGCCATTCTGGGCCGCGCCATGCAGCGCACTGCGCCCCTGGTCTTCCCGCGCATCAACCCTGGCTCCGGCCGCCAGCAACAGTTTCGCGGCAGCGATGCCGTTCTTTTCATCGCGGAAGCGACCGCGAATATCGACGTTGTTGGAGCCGAGCCCCGATACTGCCATCAGCGGCGTATAACCGGGCTGGTTTTTCAGATTGGCGAGGGCGCCATGTTTGAGCAACAGTTCCACCATGGCCACATCGCCGGCTTTGGCTGCGCGTATCAACGGTGTGGTACCGGTGGTGAGCATGCTGTCGCCACCACGATCGTTGCCGAGCGAGCGGTAGGGGGGAAACACTTTCAACTGCATGTTGGGGTTGGCCCCTTTTTCCAGCAATAAAGTGGCGATTTGCACCGGTGTGGTCGCATCCTGTGATGGCCGGTCCGGACGACCTCCGCGCGGCACCGTGTTGAAATCCACAGTGGAGTAGAGCGGCGCCCGGCCCCAGGTATCCCAGCGATTCACGTCGGCACCGGCCTTGATCAGGTAAGCCGCCAGATCCCAGCGTGCATTCAGGGTTGCCATCAATAGCGGCGTGATCCCGTTCGGATCTACCTGGTTGATCATGGCTTTGTGTTCAACCAGCGCTTTGGCACAAGCCACGCAGCCTTCACGCGCAGCAAACAGCAGCGCAGTGAGGGCGCCCAAGGGTCGGCCCTGCGGCCGCGGTTCAGCGGTGACCTGGCGTTCCCACTCCTGTTCACTCGAAACTGCGTCGGGATCGGCGCCTTTCTGCAGCAACAACTCCACCATTTCCGGCTGGCTCTGCGCACTGGCAAACATCAACGCCGTCTGTCCGCGCCACTTTTCGCTGGCATTGACGTTGGCTCCATGCGCAATCAGCAACCTGGCAGCATCCACATGCGGAGTGCGCACCGTGCTCATCAATGCAGTCTGGCCTTCCAGCGTCGGTGACTCCACATCAGCGCCGGCATCGAGCAACAATTTCAACAAAGACGTCGAACCAAGCACCCCGGCCTCCGACATTGGTGAAGAACCATAATCATTGCGCGCTTTCACTTCAGCTCCGGCCTTGATCAACACTTTGGTCAATTCCACATTGCCGTTGTACACAGCCCAGTGCAGCGCAGTAGTACCATCCGCAGAGTGCTGCTTCACATCTTCCTTCGCCGCAATGGCAGCAACGACTGCATCAACATTGTTGGTGCGCGCATCCTCAACAAGATTGGCAAGAGCAGATTGAGTATTTGCAACTGACAGAAAGCAAAGCGCCCTGAAACAGAACGAGAGGGCTCGGGGCCGGTGGAGGTTTCGACGACTGTCTGAGGCCTGGACGGCCGAAGCCAAGCCCCCATGGATGGGTTCACGGCGTGTCGGCGAAACCTCCACCGGCCCCGAGTCGTGCACCAAATCCCAAAGGGCGCCAAAAAATTTAAAACAAAAAGAAATCATCACAAATCACACTTCTTTGAACTTGCCATCACTGTCGCCAATCCTGTCCATGTCGATGCCGACCTTTTCCATCAGCGTCAGATGCAAGTTGGCCAACCTGGTTTTTTCCGGATATTTGATGTGCTGATTGCCTTTCAGCTTGCCGGCAGCACCGCCCACCAGCGCAGTAGGCAACGGATAATGGTTGTGCAAATTGCTGTCACTCATGTTGCTGCCGAACAGGATCATGCTGTTCTGCAACATGTTGTTCTCGCCGTCATGGGTTTCTGCCAGTTTCTTCACGAACTCGGCAAACAGCTGCGTGTTGTAGGCTTGCAGCTTGGCCAGCCGATCCAGCTTCTGCGGATTGTTCTGGTGATGGGACAGCGGATGGAACGCATCGGGAATCCCGATGAAGCTGTAAGGCTGGTTGCTCACTTCCGCTGCCATCATGAAGCTGGTGACGCGGGTCAGGTTGGCGCGCCAGGCCAGATGAATGATGTCGAACATCAGCCGGATATGTTCATCGAAACGGTCAGGGATGCCGGCCGGAGTAGGCGGCAGAGCCAGTGAATCATTTTTGCCCGACTGCAGTTTTTGGGTACGGCGTTCGATTTCCCGTACTGAATCCAGATAACCATCGAGCGCAGTCTGGTCACGCGCGCCCAGCGTTTTGCGCAAATCGCCGGCTTCACGTGCCACCATGTCGAGCAGGCTGTTGTTTTCGCGCGTGAGGATCACGCGTTCGGCCGGTGTATCACCCTGACCGAACAGCCGCTGGAACAGTTTGCGCGGATTGTGTTCCATCGGCAGCGGCGTAGAAGGTGTGCTGAAGCTGATGGTCTTGCCGAACGAACAGCCATAGTTGCGATCACAGGCACCTTCACCACCTTCTTCTTCGGTGGCCACTTCCAGCGACGGCATTGGAGTGTCCTGCGAAATCAGCTTGGCCATCATCTGGTCGATGGTGACGCCGCCCCATGGATCCTGGCTGATGCGCGGATGCACACAGCTGAGCCAGGTACCGGGCGTGACTGCATGCACAGGCTCGGCTATGGCCGGAAAATTTTCCAGTTCACTGATTACAGTCAGGTATTTCTGGTAATCCTTCAGTGGCTGCAGGATGGGCTGCAAATCGAAATCAGCACCGACTTTGGTGGGGGTCCATTTGCTCATTACTGCGCCGTGCGGAAAATAGATAAAACCGACGCGTGGTTTGGGGGCTGCGGCAGTCTGCGCGATCGCAGTCGCAGCCGGAATCATTGCATCCAGAAGGGGCAATGCGATGCAGGCGCCCAACCCGCGCAATACAGTGCGGCGTGGCAGGTATTTTTTGGTCAGAAACATGGGCGTTTCCTCTTTAATAAATAGAACTATCTAAACTTTCCCGGTCAGGAGCAGGTGCGGGCTTCTGCGACACGCTACGTTGGTGGGAAACTCACAATTCCCTCCAGCCACTTCGCAAAGCTCCGTGGCGTTCAGCAATGCACAAAGCTGTGCTTTGTAAGCGCATTGCTTCACCCATGGCCTCCGACGGTCGCAGAAGCCCGTACCTGCTCCTTCCCTGATATCTGTGCGTGTTCACCAAACATTTTGATGAACGCTTGTTTATATCTTGTTACTGCTACTCGCTTACTCTGAAGCCACTGAACTAGCTGTGGCTGCAATTGGTTTGTCTTTCAGGAAGGCATCACTTTCCACAATTCCCAGCACTAACGACGACAGTTTGTAATTGTCGTGTTCGGCCTTGTGTACGATGGCCCTGACTGCCGGCATGTCGTAGTACTCCAGATTACGGCCGAGCGCGAAGATCATCAGCTTGCGGGTGAAGGTGGTGGCGAAGCGTTCCGGGTCTTTCGACAGTGCCAGTGACAGATCGCGCGGGGTTTTGACTGGTGTGCCATCAGTCAAAGTGCCGGAGGCGTCTATCGGCAGGCCGGCATCGACATCTTTTGATTGCCACTGGCCGATTGCATTGTAGTTTTCCAGCGACAGGCCCAGTGGATCGATGATGCTGTGGCAGGTTTTGCAGGTGGGATTGGCGCGGTGATGCTCCAGTCGTTCACGCACGGTCAGGCTGACGGCGCCTTCCTGGGTTTCCGGAAATGCTTCCACATTCGGCGGCGGTGAGGGCGGCGGGGTACCGATCAGTTTGTCGAGAACCCAGGCGCCGCGGATCACCGGAGACGTGCGGTTGGCATAGGAAGTGGTCATCAGTACCGCACCTTTGCCAAGCAGGCCGAAACGCTGCGGGTCTTTCAGATCAACACGCTGGAACTGGCCGCCACGCACATTATTGAGTCCGTAATGCAATGACAGCCGTTCGTTGACGTAGGTGTAGTTGGCAGTCAACAGTTCAGTGACGGGACGATCAGCCTGGAACAGGCTGCCGATAAACAGTTGCAGCTCCTTGCGGAAATCGGGGATCAGATCGAAAGTAAACTGCGGGAACAAGGTGCGGTCCGGATTGACCTGCTCGAGTCCGCCGACATGCAGCCACTGGAACGCAAAATTGGTAACGAGGGCAGACGCACGCTGGTCAGCCAGCATGCGTCGCACCTGTTTCTCCAATACTGCACGGTCATGCAACTTGCCTTGCTGTGCGAGACCGATCAACTCGGCATCCGGCTGGCTGCTCCACAGGAAGAAGGCCAGACGGGTGGCGAGTTCGTTGTCGCTGAGAGCGAAACTGTTCTTGCTGTCGGCTTTGGGGCTGTGGGCACGGTAAAGAAATTTGGGACTGGCCAGAATCGCCATCAGGCCTTTCTGGATGCCGTCGTCAAAGCTGCCGTGTTCACGGCCACCACTGTAGAACTGCATCGCATTGGCAAGGTCAGCATCAGTCACTGGCCGGCGGAATGCCGCTTGCGCCAGATTGCCCAGGATGCGTCGCGCACACGCCAGTTCTTCACTGGGCTGCTGCGGTTTGCAGATGAAAATTTTCTCGCGTGAAGCTGTTGTGCTGACTCCTTTGGGATTGTAGGGGCCGCTGATGCCAATGTTGTCGATGCGGGGCCCGCCTGATACACCCTGCACCAGCACTGCCATGCCATCCACCGGCACAAAACCATGCAATGGTTCAATGGTTTCAGCCGAGGAGCGCATGATGAAACTGACGCCCACCCGGTGTGTGCCGGCTTTTACAAAGTGACGAATGTTGCGGAAGCGCTCATTGATGGCGCCTACCCCTTCGGCCTGTTTGAGATCAACTGCACGCAGGTCTTCCTTGCCGCCCACCCTGGCCTGGAAGATGCGCTCATCATCAACCGTGATGATGAGGTTGTTTTCATCCATCACACCCCACACATAGCCGGCGCCGACCAGACCACTCACGGAAAAGTCATAGTCGCCGTCCGCCGGAAAATCATGTTCCACCACCATGCCGCCACGCGTGCCGAGCGGAAGACCGTCGATGTGCTGGTTCTGGCTGGCGTTGGCTGCACCCTTGTAGACGCGCGCTACCGGCGCTGCTTGCGGCCGGCCTATCGCCTGCACACTGACCTCGCGCGCGGCCAGCATGTACTGCTCGAGAAAACTGGGCGAGACTGACAGCACTGACGCCACATTGTTGAAACCGCTGCTCTCGACATCGCGCGGCAACAGATCGGATGGATCGATGCGCAGGTCGAGCAGGTCGCGTACGGCGTTGGCGTATTCGGTGCGGTTGAGGCGGTGCAGCATCTCGCTGCCGGGATCGGGCTGCGCGGCGGCCACTGCATCGAGGCTCTGTTCCAGTGCGTGGATCAGCGCCTTGCGCTGCGTCATCGTCGGCAGGTCATTGCCCAGGGGCGGCATCATGCCGGCGCTGAGTTTGAGGATGGCCTGTTCAAACAGTTTGCCGTTGGTGGCCAGTGCTTCCGGGCCGAGACCGTCCAGCGAGAAGCCACCGGAAAAGTCATCGTTGTTATGGCACTTCACACAGTAGTTTTGCAACTGGCCCCACTCCTTGCGGGCGGCAGCATAGGGATCAACCTGTGCATGCGACAGGACTGGAATGACAAGCAGCAGGCTGCAGCTGAGTGACGCAAGTCTGTTCATCACTATGCCCTCTTGCCGAAACGGCGGATTTCGGTGACGTGCGGCAGCGTGCCTTCCCACGCCGTGCGGATGAAGAGTTCGGGATCGCCCCATTGGGCATCGAATTCCCTGGTGGGTTTGTCGGCGAGGAATTCCGCCAGCGAACCGCCTTTGTAACAGGCAGTACCGATACGATCAGCCACTGCTGAACACATGTCGAGCTGGCTCTGGATGCGGGCTTTGTTGACGGTACCGCTGCTGGTGATGACACGGGTGTTGTTGTCACACAGTCCCAACAGCTGATTGAGCGAAGTAATCATGCCGCCGATCCAGCCGTTGGTGGCGTAATCGACAATCGGGTAGGTGCCGGCGCTGACCACATCACCGACAAAGATCAGGTTCTGTTCCGGCAACTGTACATAGATATCGCCGTCGGTATGCGCCTGCGGCAGGTAGCCGTAACTGAGCGGGTGATTGAAATTGAGGGTTTCACTATCGTAGTAAAAAGTCCTGGTGGGAAGTGCTGCTGCCGGCAATGGCGGATATACCTGATGCTCCCACTTGCTGACAATTTCCGTGGCAAGCCACTCTTTGGTGTTCTCGTGGGCAATGATGCCTGCGCCTTGTTTGCCAAGCACCAGATTGCAACCAATCTGGTCGCGATGACAATGACTGTTGAACAACAGTTTGGGTTGTTTGCCGGTACGGGCTTTGACCAGGGCGAGCAGTGCTGCAGCAGAGCGGGCATTGCCGCCATCGACCAGTGCCACTCCATCCTTGCCATCCACTACCAACACACTACCGCCAGCGCCCTGGATCAGCGCCAGGCCGTCACCCAGGTCCTGCCATTGCAGGGCAGAGTTGTCTGCGGCAAGCACTTTGGAGCTGTGGCCAAGGTTCAGCGCCAGCCAGGTGCCGGTGCAGGAAGCTGCATGAAGAAAACGACGACGGGATAAAGCCATAACACTGTGAAACCGCGTAAGTGCCGATTTGTGTGGGAGTGATTCGGGGCCACGATTGTCTTATTGCCCTTGGTTGAAGGCAAGCTATATGGCGTGCCAAGGGCAGGGTGGGCTGCAACCTCAGAAGCGGTAATCAATACCGAGGGACAAGCGGGTGAAATTCACCAGTGCCGGACTTCTTTCACCGCTACCCAAAGCCAGTCCGGCCATGGAAACATAGCGTTCGCCACTGACAGAAAAAGTGAACTTGTCAAAGGTGGTCTGCAGCTTGAGGGTGCCGCTGACTGCTCCATAGGCCGAGAGCCGGAAATCGGAGGAAGCAAGCGTATCGGGAGTGAATACACTGCCGGCATGGAAGAAATCGGCGGCACTCTGGCGGTAAACCCGGATGCCGGGCACCACTTGCCACTGTTTGCCGATGTTCTGGTACCACTGCAGTTGCAGCGTGTGGGAATCAATGCCGAAGGTGTCATGGTAGTAGCGGTAATCGGCATGCAGTGCTGCATTGGCAAACGGCAGGAACTGGCGCCAGGCCGTGGTCCAGGCCCATTCCGTGCGGTTGTCGGGACGTCTGTCAAAAAGTTTGTAGGGATCACTCAGGTAGCCGCTGTGGTGCGTATAGCTGAGACCGGTTTGCACGAGGCTGTCCGGATTCAGTATGCGGGTGACCGCCATGAACAGCGACCGGCTCTGTTTTGACGCGCTGGCAATGCGGTTGAATCCTGCTGCATCAGTGGGATTGAGATCATCCGAAGCAACACTTGCACCACCGGCCAGTGTAGTGAGGTTGTCATCGAAATGGCGCTCGGCATCGAGGCCGCCACTGATGGATTCGTAATCCTTTTCTTTTGAATATCCAACATTGGCGCCCAGCGTGCCATTGTCAAAATAGCGGCGGCCGGCTGCGTTAACCTCGGTGCGTTCTTCGCGGATGGTGGCGCCACTCATGATCACTTTCACCTGGTCGCCGAGCTTGAGTGTGTACCAGGGTGAAGCACCGCTCATGCTTTCGCGACTGCCGCTGAGCGCAAGGCTGTAGTTGTCACCGACCGGTTTCTCCAATCGCAACTGGTTGATGCTGATGCCATAGCGTTCAGCGCTGCCAACCAGCATTTTTGCCTTGTCCAGCGCATCTTCCTGATAGTCGGAAACCCGGTAGGACAAGGTGGTGGCTGCAGGGGGCGCATCGGCCCTGGCTTGCTGATCGAGGCCGGGCAGGGCCAGCGCAGAAGCGGTAAGAGCGAGCAGCGTGGAGGATTTCATTGAGGGCTCTTTTTATTATTCGATTCAGCTCAATTGCAGCCGCAACCGCCGCCGCTGGCGCTGTTGCCGCCACTGGAGGCTTCCTTGCTGAAATACACATGGTTGTGCAGCGTGGCTTCGAGCGGGTCCGGCTCCAGTGCCATTTCCGGTTTGGCCAGGGCGCCACGTTCCCACGCAGCCACCGGCGTGCAGGCTGACAACAACGACGTGCTGATGACAAGGGTCATGAGTAACGTCAAAATTTTTCCGGGGGCGAACATCTAGGGTTTCCCGGCCAGCAGTTTTTCTGCTTCGGCTTCGATCATTTTGATGTCACTGGTTTTGAAGCCTTGATGGATCAGGCGGATTTTGCCGCTCTGGTCGAGCAGGAAGCCGGTTGGCATGCCTTTTACCTGGTAACTGGCCGGCGTGGTGCCGGCCGGATCGCTGACAGCAATATATTGCACCGGTTGGTCGGACAGGAAGTCGATGCCGTCGGCCGGCTTTTTGTCGACATTGATCGCCACCACTTCGAAGGCCTTGCCTTGCTTGACCAGCCGGTTGCGCAGCTCGTTCAGCAGCGGCGTGGAAACCACGCAAGGCCCGCACCATGAAGCCCAGAAATCCACGTATACCACCTTGCCGCGAAAATTGGACAGATTGATAAGGGCGGTGCCGTCCTGCTTGCGCAGCCCCGGCAGGCTGAAGGCCGGCGCCTCGGCGCCAATGTCCAAAGCGAACGAGAACTGACAAACCCCAAGCAGGGCGGTTGCAAGCAGTACTGCGAGATTATGACGCATCAGAGTTGCTCAAGTAGTTGCAGGAAGCTGTCCATGCTTTTGTAATCCGTGCTGCCGGTCGGGAGCATAGCGCCTCCGCTATGGCCGAGACCACCGCTGGACTTGTTCAGAATATAGACGCGCCCATTGGCTTTGGTGAAGTTTTTCAGGATATTGAAATTGGTGGTGAGATGGTTGGGGTCACTGGAAAAAACATAAAGCAGGCTGGTTTGGCCGTCAGCTTCGCCGCCTTTGACGTGGCATGCAATACAGTTTGCCTGAATGATTCTGGGCGAAATCGTTGACGAAAACTGGGTCTGTGCCTGCTGCAAAGTGCTTGGTGGTGGTGGAGGGGGCGGCGGAGGCGGAGGCGGTAACGGGGCCGTAATCGTGATCGAAGCTGGCGCAGGCGTATAGATCAACACCCCATCAGCTGCCCGGTATCCAAGAAACAACAAAATGGTGCCGGTAAGGGGAATCTTGCTGGTAATGAAATCAACCTGATGCGGGGAAGCAAGCGTCTGGGTTTTAAAAGTGGCCAGATCGGATGTCAAAAAGTCCCATGGCACAAAATTGCCGGCCGCATTGCGCATGTAATAACTGCTGCCAATGCGAGCCACCACAAAAATATCGGCTGTTTGTCCTACCTGTAACGCTTCAGGCGCAATGGTGCCAATGATGCGGACACTGTCGGCAGTGGTGGCGGTAGTTACATAACTGGCACCGTTATCCAGCGTCAAACCCAGCGTAAAACGGGCAGTGGAGCTGCCACCGGTAATACGCGCTGCGCTCAATGAAGTTTGCGCCGATACTGACTGCCCCAGCAGCCCGAACATGCACAACAACAAGACTTTCTTGCGATACATAAACATTCCCGGAATGAAAAACTGCCCTGATCCTGCTTTGTGCTTGGAGCCCCAGTCTAATGTATTAGTTCCAATGCAGTGGCATGGGGTGTTCACTTGTGAGTGTGATGTTGCTCACACTTTGCAACAAGGGAGGCTGCCGGATCCGGCTCAAAAAAAACCCCGCAACCGAGGCGGGGTTTCAGACCAGATTAATGACAAATTTATTTCAGGGTCTTGATGAAGGCAGCCACATCAGCGATGGCCTGTTCATTGGGCAGGGTCTGGGCCATCGGCGCCATGGTCATGCCATTGGTGTCCTTGGGATTGGCGCCGCGGATGCCGGCCTTGAAATTCTGCAGCTGGCGGACCACGTACCAATCCTGCTGGCCTGCCAGTTTGGGTGCGTTGAGGGCTTCCTGGCCTTCGCCATTGGCGCCATGGCAGGCAGCACAAACGCCGTAAAGGACTTTGCCTTTGGCCGCATCGCCGGCAGCGAGGGTGGTGGCAGAGTAAAGGCTGACGAGGGCGGTAAGGGCCAATGTGAATTGCAACTTCATTATTGCAGTCTCCTGTTTAAGACAACTCCCAAAGGAGTTAGGGGTTTACGAAATCTGTAAGTGCTGATTAAAAACCGGGACTCTTGCTCATGCAGGCGCTAAACAAGTGCTGAATATGCTATCTTGCCCGCCCGTCAAAAACGCGCGCGAGTATAGCTGAGCCCGAACCCGATGACCATCAAATCAGACAACTGGATACGCCGCATGGCCGAACAGCATGGCATGCTTGACCCCTTTGAACCCAACCAGGTAAAGGTGGTGGATGGCCAAAAAGTCATTTCCTATGGCACCTCCAGCTACGGCTATGATGTGCGCTGTGCCCGTGAATTCAAGATTTTCACCAATGTGCATACCAGCAACGTGGTCGACCCCAAAAACTTCGACCCCAGCAGCTTTGTCAGTGTCGAGGAGGACTACTGCATAATTCCTCCCAATTCATTTGCGTTGGCCCGTACGGTGGAATATTTCCGCATCCCGCCCAACGTGCTGACCATCTGCCTGGGCAAATCCACCTATGCGAGATGCGGCATCATCGTCAACGTCACCCCGCTGGAGCCGGAATGGGAAGGACATGTGACACTTGAGTTTTCCAATACCACGCCGTTGCCGGCCAAGATCTATGCGAACGAAGGGGTGGCGCAGATGCTGTTTTTCGAATCCGACGAGCAGTGTGCTGTCACCTACAAGAGTCGCAACGGCAAATACATGGGCCAGAAGGGTGTGACTCCACCCAAAGCCTGAGGCCAGCATGCTGACTGTTGCCAATCTTGGCTGTGAACGCGATGAACGGGTGCTGTTTGATCAGCTGTCGCTCACTGTGGGCTCCGGCATGCTGATGCAAATCCAGGGTGCCAATGGCAGTGGCAAGACCACAGTGCTGCGCATACTGGCCGGCCTGAACAGTGAATATACCGGCACAGTGTCGTGGCAGGGCAAGCCATGCCGGCAAGTGCAGCAGGAATTTCAGCAGGCCTTGTTCTATCTCGGCCACGCGCCCGCCATCAATCGCACGTTGACGCCGCTGCAGAATCTGCGCTGGTTTTGCGCATTGCATGGTTTCAGCGACGATGTGGCCATACACACAGCACTGCAGGAGCTTGGCCTTGCCGGTTATGCTGATATCCCCTGCCATCAAATGTCAGCCGGCCAGCAGCGCAGGGTCAGCCTGGCGCGTCTGTCATTGACCACCGCGCCATTGTGGATCATGGATGAACCCTTCACCGCACTCGATCGCCAGGGCGTGTCCGAACTGGAAGCGCGCATTGACCGCCATGCCAAAAACGGCGGCGCAGTGATTCTCACCACCCATCACTCCTTGCAGACCACACACTTGTTGACAGTGGTGAACCTCGACGCGTTGCGCATGGAGGTTGCATGAGTCGTAGTGCCATTGGTCTGGGTGGCAGTTTGGGCGCAACCTTGCAGCGCGAACTGCAACTGGCATTCAGCAGCCCCGGCCGTATTGTCAATCCGCTGATGTTTTTTGTGATTGCCGTGTCGTTGTTTCCGCTTGGCGGCCGCATGTCGCCTGACCAGTTGGGCACCATTGCGCCTGGCGTCATCTGGGTCACGGCACTTTTGGCAGTGATGCTGTCGATGGAAAGCCTGTTTCGCAGTGATTTCGATGATGGCTCACTCGAACAGCTGCTGTTGAGTCCGCAACCCTTGTATTTCCACCTGCAGGTGAAAGTACTGGCCCATTGGCTGGTCACCGGTCTGCCGCTGGTAGTGATTTCCCCACTGCTGGGTTTGTTGCTGCAACTGCCGGCAGCGGGCTATGCCCCATTGTTGCTAGGGCTATTATTGGGGACTCCGGCACTCAGCATGATTGCCGCAATTGGCACGGCGTTGACGGTGGGTCTGGCTCGCAGTGGACTCCTGCTCGCCGTGTTAGTATTACCGCTGTCGATTCCGGTGCTGGTGTTCGGGGCCGGCTTGGTTGATACCGCGCTCAATGGGCTGCCGTTGAGTGGAGTGGTCGCCGTGCTGGGTGCACTGTTGGTATTGGCAGGCACTTTGGCCCCCTTGGCGATTGGCGCTGCACTGCGTATCAGTGTTCACTGAGGCGTCTGGTGAGGTGTCGGGTGAAAGAAGCCACTGCAACCGTCATGAAACTTGCACTCTGTTTACACTTAACCTGCAAAGAACTGTCTTAAGCTGATTCCTATGTGGCAATGGCTGTACAAACTGGGCTCGCCCAGACATTTTTATGAGATGACCACCGGCTTTGTGCCGTGGTTGACCGGCGTGTCGCTTTTCTTGCTCATCGTGGGTGTGGTGTGGGGTCTTGGCTTTGCACCGCCCGATTATCAGATGGGAGACAGCTACCGCATCCTCTACATACATGTGCCGACTTCGATGGGCGGTATGGGGGCCTTTGTGTTGCTTGCCATGATGGCGGCGATGCACATGATCTGGAATATCAAGATGGCCGATATCGTCGCCAAGGTATGTGCACCGGTCGGTGCCGGTTATACGGCGCTGGGTCTGATTACCGGTTCGCTGTGGGGCAAGCCCACCTGGGGTACCTACTGGATATGGGAAGCCAGATTGACGTCTTATCTGATCCTGCTTTTCCTGTTTCTCGGAGTGATGGCATTGCGCGCAGCCTACGATTCGGAAAGATCCGGTTCCAAAGCCGCTTCAGTGCTGGCTATCGTCGGCGTAGTGAATGTGCCTATCATTTATTACTCGGTGTACTGGTGGAACACGCTGCATCAGGTTCCCAGTGAATTGGGGCGTGATGGTTCGGCCAATCCGCCGGAAATCTTTATTCCCGCTTTGTTTACGGGTTTCGCGGTCATCGGTTTGTTTTTTCTCGCGGTGATCCTGCGCAGCCGCAACGAAATTCTTTACCGGGAACGACGTGCGCAATGGGTGCAGGATCTTCTGGAAAAGGAGTTGGCTGATGTTTGAATTCCGTTTCGCCAGTCTCGGTGACTTCCTGGCCATGGGTGGTCACGCCGGTTTTGTGTGGGGTTCCTATCTGGCGTTTGCCCTGGTAGTGGTGTGGAATTTCTGGCAGCCACGCATGGAGCGCAGACGTGTTGTGCGCTTGTTGCATGCACGTCAGGACCGGCAGCCGCAACAGTCAGCCATATCTGTTGCCATACATTCGCAGCAAGGCGCCCAGCAGCAGCAAGGCGAGGCCGACTAAGGTTGTCACCATGAATCAAGTCCGCAAACAGAAATTCCTCATCGTTGGCAGCATCCTGGCCGGTTCAATAGTGACCGTTGGGCTGTTGCTGGTGGCATTCGACAAGGGCCTGAATGCCTTCATCACTCCTACCGAAATCGCTGAGGGCAAGGTGAATGGGAGCCATAACTTCCGCATTGGCGGCATGGTCAAGAAAGGCAGTCTGGTCAGGAAGGGAACCGGCACGCAGATCGAATTCATTGCCACGGATTTCAATGAAGATATTCCCGTGGTTTACACCGGCGTGCTACCGGATCTGTTCCGTGAAGGCCAGGGTGTCACAGCGGATGGGCACATGGATGCCAGCGGAGTTTTCCAGGCGGATACCGTTCTGGCCAAACATGATGAGAACTATATGTCGAAGGAAGTCAAAGCAGCGATGGATGCTGCTGAAAAGAAAAAGACAGGCAAGCTGGCAACTGAAGGAGCTCACCCGTGATACCTGAACTTGGCAATTTTGCGCTGATGCTGGCGCTGTGCCTGGCGCTGCTGCAGGCAGTGCTGCCAATGGCAGGCACCTATACCGGCAGCACGGTATGGATGGGGCTGGGTCGGCCACTCAGTGCCGGCATCTGGGTGTTCATGGTGCTGGCATTCGGCTGTCTGGCGCGTTCATTCCTGCACGATGACTTCTCGGTGGCTTATGTCGCACGCAATTCCAATTCCGAATTGCCGGTGTATTACAAATTTGCCGCCGTGTGGGGCGCCCATGAAGGCTCGCTGCTGTTGTGGGTGCTGATCCTGTCCAGCTGGGGTTATGCAGTCAGCCTGTTGAGTTCGAAGTTGCCGCTCGACATTGTTGCCCGCGTGTTGTCGGTGATGGGCATGATTACCGCCGGCTTTCTTGCGTTCATGATATTCACCTCCAATCCGTTCGATCGCATGCTGCTCAACACACCAAGTGAAGGCGCTGATCTCAATCCGTTGTTGCAGGATTTTGGTCTCACCGTGCATCCGCCGTTCCTCTACATGGGATATGTCGGCTTCTCCGTCGCGTTTGCATTTGCGATTGCGGCGCTGTTGACCGGTCGTCTAGATGCTGCCTGGGCGCGCTGGACGCGGCCGTGGACCAATGCGGCCTGGGCCTTCCTTACCATCGGCATCACGCTGGGTTCGTGGTGGTCCTATTACGAACTGGGCTGGGGCGGCTGGTGGTTCTGGGATCCGGTGGAAAACGTCAGCTTCATGCCGTGGCTGGTCGGTACCGCGCTGATCCATTCGCTGGCGGTGACTGAAAAACGCGGCGTATTCAAAAGCTGGACAGTGCTGCTGGCAATCTCGGCATTCTCACTGAGCATGCTGGGCGCCTTCATCGTGCGTTCCGGTGTGATCACTTCCGTGCATGCGTTTGCGACAGATCCCCAGCGCGGCATGGTGCTGCTGGCCTTGTTGCTGGTGATCATCGGCGCTTCGCTGTGTCTTTACGCGATACGTGCGCCGGTGGTGAAGGGCTCCGCTGGTTATGCAGCCAACTCGCGTGAAGTGTTTCTGCTGATCAACAACATCCTGCTGGTGGTGAGCACCGCCATGATCCTGCTCGGCACCTTGTTCCCGCTGATCCATGAAGCCATCTATGGTGAAGCCAATCGTGTATCGGTGGGGCCGCCGTATTACAACACCATCTTTATTCCACTGATGGCGCTGTTGGCGTTCTTCCTGGGCGTGTCGACGTTCTCGCGCTGGAAAAAGACCTCAATGGAACATCTGAAAAGCAATCTCAAGCTGGTGCTGCTTGCCAGCGTTGCACTCGGCATCGTGGTGCCGCTGATTGTCACCGGCGGTTTCAATCCGGCCATCATGTTGGCAGTGGCGCTGGTACTGTGGATCGTGTTCGGCCTCCTCAAGGACATTCGCGACAAAACTGCCAACAAGGCTTCGCGCTGGGCCGGTCTCTGTGGCCTCGGTCGCAGTTATTACGGCATGCAGCTGGCACATTTTGGTGTGGCCGTTCTGATCACGGGTATTTGCCTCACCAGTCATTACAGTGTCGAGCAGGATGTCAGGCTGAAGCCGGGCGAGAGCATCAGCATCGGCGACTACAGTTTTGAATTTGGCGGGGTAGTGGAGCGCAAAGGTCCCAATTACGACGCGCAATCTGCCACCATCAATGTCAGCAAGAATGGCAAGCCTTATCGTGTGATGAATCCGGAGAAGCGCAAATATCACGCAAGCGGCAGTGTGCAGACCGAGGCCGCCATCGACACCGGGTTTTTCCGTGATCTCTTCACCGCTCTGGGCGATCCGCGTGGCGAAGATGCCTGGGTGGTGCGCTTGCACGTGAAGCCATTCGTGTTCTGGATCTGGATGGGTGCCTTCCTGATGGCAAGCGGCGGTGTGCTGGCCTTGCTTGACCGACGTTATCGTTACAAGCCGGTGTTGTTGGCTGAAGCTGCTGTGCAACCCGGGTCTGAACCGCAGCCAGTGGCTGCCAAGGCCGTCAATACATGAGCAATCGCGCCAAACTTTTCATCCCGGCAATATTTTTTGTCACTATGCTGGGACTGTTGCTGTACGGGTTGTTTCACGACCCCAGCAAGGTTCCTTCCGCATTGATCAGTCGTTCAATGCCGGTATTCACCCGGCCGAATCTGTTCGATGACAAAGCAGCAGTCAGCAATGAACAGCTGAAGGGTGGCATCTTTCTCGTCAATGTGTGGGCCACCTGGTGTCCGCCTTGCCATGCCGAACATCCCTACCTGCTGGAAATCAGCGAGCGGGAAAAAGGCGTGACCTTCGTGGGTGTCAATTACAAGGATGATGCGCAAGCTGCACGTGATTTTCTGCAGGAGCGGGGCAATCCGTTCAAGATCAGTTTCAGTGATCCAGCCGGCACTTTGGGTATCGAGCTTGGTGTTGCCGGCGCTCCCGAAACTTTCCTGCTGGATGCCACCGGCACCATTCGCTACAAGTATGTCGGCGCCATCGACAACCGCGTGTGGGAGGAAAAATTCGTTCCCCTGCTGGCGCAACTGAGGTAACACCATGTTGCGACGAATCCAGGTATTGTTGTTGGCTTTGCTGTTTGTTGTGCCAGCGTGGGCCGCCATCGAGGAAGTCGATTTCAACGACGCGCAACAACTGGTGCGTTACAAGGCGCTGATTGCCGAACTGCGCTGCCCGATGTGTCTGAATGCCAATCTGGCCGGCTCGGATGCGCCGATTGCTGCCGATTTGCGTGCTGAAATCCACAAACAGATTCTGGCCGGCAAAAGTGACGAAGAAATCCTGCAATTCCTGACTGAGCGCTACGGTGAATTCATCCTCTACAAGCCGCCACTACACATAGCTACTTCGATTTTGTGGTTTACACCTCCGCTGCTGCTCTTGCTGGGATTCTTTGTGCTGCGCCGCATGCTGGCAGGCTCACGCCTGCAGACAGCCGAGTCGGACCCGCTAAGCAGGCAGGAACAAGAACAATTGCAGCAACTGCTGCAGAAAGATCAACAAGGTTAATGCAATGATTCAATACTGGGTTCCGCTTGCACTGCTGACAGTGGTCGCCATGTCGTTTGTGCTGATTCCGCTGTGGCGTTTGCGCAAGCGTGAGTTGCAGCGTGACTGGCATGTGCGCGAGGAAAAGAACCGCGAAATCTTTGCCCAGCGTCAGCAGGAGCTGGAGCAGGAAATGCGGGATGGCAGCATCGCCAACGAAGATTACCATCGGCTGCTGGCCGAGCTGCAACGCGCGTTTCTTGCTGACATGCAGGGTCTGCAAAGCCTGCAGTCTTCACCGCCAAATGCGCAAGCCGCCATGTTGTGGGTGCCGTTGGTGCTGGTATTGCTGATTCCGGTAGCGGCGGTGGTGCTCTACAGCTACAAAGGTTCTGCGCCGGATTTGCAGTTGCCGGCCTTGATGAAAGAAGTAGGTGCTGCCCAGGACAAGGACAGCCAGGCTGCTGCACTCGACAAATTGGCCACTGTTCTTGCTGAACGCATGCAGCGCCGGCCGGCGGATCTGCAGAATGGCTACATGCTGGGTACGCTCTATCTCGGCATGGATCGTCACGCCGAAGCCATCACCGTGTTCAAGCAGATGCTGGATCACATGAAGCCAAGCCCGGATCGCGCCACGGTGCTGGGTCAGCTGGCACAGACTTATTTCCTGCAGGCCAACAACACCATTACGCCGGAAGCCAAGGCTGCGATGGAAGCAGCGCTCACGCTGAACCCCAATGAGCAATCGGTGATGGGGCTCTATGCAGTTGACGCATTTCTCAAGCGTGATTTTGTCACTGCGCTGAAGTACTGGCGCCGGCAATTGTCCGATCTGCAACCCGGCAGTGCTGATGCCGAACAGCTGCGGCAGAGAATCACCGTAATAGAGTCCAATCTGCCAGCAGACCAGAAAGCAGCAGCGCAAGGCGCGCGTCTGTCGGTGGTGATTGATGTGTCACCCGAGCTTGCTGCCAAGGTAAGTGGCGACATGCGTTTGTTCGTTTACGCCAGAAATCCTGCGATGCCGATGCCTATCGTGGCGCAGAATCTGGCGGTGCCCAGCTTCCCGTTCACGATCATGCTCGACAATACGATGTCAATGACTGGCATGCAGCTCGAGTCGGCCCCCAAACTGGTGGTGGGTGCGCGGCTGTCGCGTTCAGGCACTGCCATTGCCAAAAGCGGTGATCTGGAAACACTGTCGGCTCCGTTTGAATTGAAGGACCAGGGCAGCCCGCTGACCATTACCATCAACAGCATCGTGCCCTGAGCAGTCCTTGGCCTTCGCAGCCCTCACTGCCGCCTTTCGCAACCGCAACTACGCCATCTACACCAGCGGCAATTGCCTGTCATTGCTCGGCTTCTGGATGCAGCGGCTGGCAGTCAGCTGGCTTACCTGGGAATTGTCGCACTCCGAATTCTGGGTAGGGGCGGTCGCCTTTGCTGAAATTGTCCCGCTAATCATTGTTGGGCCGCTGTTCGGGGTGTGGGCCGACCGCTTTGATCGTCGCAAGCTGGCAATGTGGATTCAGGTGCTTATGCTGACGCAGGCACTGGTATTGTTCATAGCACTCGAACTTGGCTGGGTGTCGATAGGCTGGTTGTTTGCACTGACCCTGCTGGAAGGCAGCTTGCAAGCCGCCTATCAGCCGGTGCGGCTGTCACTGATCCCCAATCTGGTGGCCAGGTCGGACCTGGTCGCTGCCGCAGCCTTCACTGCGGTGATCTTCAATGTTGCGCGTTTCCTCGGGCCGGCCATCGCCGGAGTGGTGATTGTCTGGTCCAGCCCGGCCTGGGCCATCCTGTTCAATGGTGTCAGTTACCTTTTCATCATTGCGGCCTGGTGGTTTGTGAAAGTGGACGATTCCACACCCGTGCACGCCACTGCTTCCACGCTGACCGAGGCACTGCTTGACGGTTATCGCTATGTGCAGCGTGAACCGGCGCTGGCCTTGATTTTCTCGCTGCTGATGTTGCTGGCACTGTTTGCGCGTCCGGTCACCTACATGCTGTCTGCGTTTGTGGGAACGGTCTATCAGGGTGGACCACAAACATTGGCACTGTTTACCTCGGCAGTAGGCGCTGGTGCTGTCTTGGCAGGTCTGAAACTCTCAATGCAGGGCAAGACCAAAGGTCTGGTGCAGGCCATCCTGTGGAATTCCCTGCTTACCTTGCTCAGCATGCTGGGTTTTGCATTAACCACCCATGAGCTTGCTGCCACGCTGCTGATGTTTGTGTTTGGCTACTCGGTCACCATCTGTGCGGTGGCAGCGCAGACGCTGGTGCAGAACAGCATCGATGACACGATGCGGGGCCGGGTCCTCAGTCTGTGGGTTGCCGCCACACGCGGCCCGCCGGCTTTGGGGGTGCTGGTGCTTGGCTATCTTGGTTCCCGCTATGGGTTGCAATGGCCCTTTGCCGGTTCCGCACTGCTGTGTTTGCTGGGCTTGCTGTGGCTGGCACGCGGACGCCGAACAATGCGACGCTTCTTCGAACAGGAATCGAATTAGCTGCACCTCTGTTTTCTGCCTGGAGGTATTCCATAAGAACAGATCAAAAGCGGCCTTACTAAACATCTGAGTATTACAAGCTCTAGCGCGAAGCCGGGGGTGGGCACAGGGTTCGCCGACACGCTACAAGTACGTCCCTGTAAGCTCGCCTCCGGCCATCCCTGGCCTCCGACGGTCGGCGAACCCTGTGCCCACCCCCGGCTTTCAGACATTGTTTTGAGTTCAGGAACCCACAACAGAATCTGAGAGCCTTGGGCAGAGAGACGCTTCTGAAACTGTCTGAGGCCAGGGACGGCCGAAGACAAGCTACAGGGACGTACTCGAGGCGTGTTTCAGAAGCGTCTCTCTGCCCAAGGCTGTGCACCGAAATGCAGTTTTGTCCAAACCCAAATCAATACTTGAATAAGTGCGAACCTGAACAGATCAGGATTTTGCAAAAATTGCTTCAAGTCGGTGCGTTGGCGGTCGTTATTGGCTGATAAGCATACGGATATGGGGTGAGCAAAAGATCAACCCCGGCTTTGGAAGGCAGACTTCCTGATTTCGCCTGGATTGACACTTGCCGATTCAAATCCGGATTGGCATTTATTTTCTGGGGAAAACCAACAATGAGTATCTATCAGAACCCGGTGTCCCTGGCTGTACAGGCACTTTCTTTCAAAGGCACCAGGGTAGCCAAACTGGAAAATGACTACGCTGAACTGCGCAGCCAGATCGATGCGATCTATGCCACGCAGGCTGTAGTCCAGTTCAGCCCCGATGGCATTGTCACTGATGCCAATGAGTTTTTTCTCAAACTCATGGGATACCGCCTGCACGAAATTGTTGGCAAACATCACCGCATGTTTGTGTTGCCCGAGCAGACCGAGACCGGGCACGAAGCCGGCTTCTGGAAAAAACTGAACAACGGTGAAGCCCAGCAGGCCGCTTATCCGCGGCTGACCAAGGACGGCAAGGAACTCTGGCTGCGTGCCAGTTACACCCCGATTCGTGATGGTTCCGGCAATATCTGCAAGATCGTCAAATACGCGGTCGATATCACTTTCCAGCTGCTGATGAATTATGATTTTGAAGGACAGGTCAAAGCCATACGTGCCCATCAGGCGGTTGCCCAGTTCGAAACAGACGGTACCGTTATAGAGGCCAATGAAATCTTTCTTGAAATCATGGGTTTCACGCTTGATGAGATCAAGGGCAAACATCACCGGCTGTTCGTCGATCAGGACTCCCAGCGCACCAGCGATTACCAGAACTTCTGGCCCCGTCTTGGACGTGGTGAAGCACTGTCTGATGAATATCGCCATATCGACAAAAGTGGCAAGGAAGTCTGGCTGCAAGCTTCCTATACTCCGTTCCTGGATCATCGAGGTCGTGTGCAGAAAATCCTGATGTACGCCATGGACTGCACCAGCCAGAAACTCATCAATGCCGATTATCAGGGCCAGATCGAAGGCATCAATGCCAGTCAGGCCGTCATCCAGTACAGCGTAGATGGCACCATCCTGGATGCCAATCCGCTGTTTCTGCGGGCACTGGGCTATTCAATGCAGGAGCTCAAGGGTGAACATCACCGGATTTTTGTACGACCCGAATTGCGCCATGTCCCCAATTATCTGCAGTTCTGGGAATCCCTGGGGCGGGGTGACGCCCGGGCCGGCGAATTTCGCCATATCGGCAAGAACGATACCCATCTGTGGATACAGGCCACCTATGTGCCCATAAGAAACAGTCGTGGGGAAGTGATGAAAATCGTCGAGTTCTGCACCGACATCACCCAGCAAAAAGATACACAACTGGAGATCGCCCGCCTCATTGAATCTGCCAAGGCCGGCCAGCTTTCCGAACGCGCCAATATCGGCAATACCAGCGGTGACTCCCGCAAATTGCGGGAAGACATCAACCAGATGCTTGACAGCTTCACCAAGCCCTTGCATGAAATCACCCAGGTGATGAAACAGCTGTCCAACAACAATCTGTCAGAGGAAATGCGCGGCAGTTACCAGGGTGATTTGCAGGAATTGAAACTATACGTGAACCAGGCGCTGGTCCAGCTGCGGGAATCGCTGGGCAAGGTGCGTGATGCGGCAGCAGTCGTGAAGACCAGTGCGCAGGAAATCGCTTCCGGCAATTCCGAGCTCAGCGCCAGAACCGAATCACAGGCTTCAACGCTGGAAGAAACCGCTGCTGCAATGGAAGAGATGACAGCCACGGTGCAGCAGACTGCCTCCAATGCCAAACTGGCCAACGATCTGGCGGTTGCCGCCAAATCCACGGCCGAACAAGGCAGCGCGGTGGTCGGCAATGCGGTAAATGCCATGAACGAAATCATCAAATCCAGCCAGAAGATCAGCAACATCATCGAAGTAATCGAGTCGATCGCATTCCAGACCAATCTGCTGGCACTCAATGCCTCGGTGGAAGCGGCGAGAGCAGGGGATCAGGGACGCGGCTTTGCAGTGGTGGCAGACGAGGTTCGCAAACTGGCCGGACGCAGCTCTGGTGCTGCCAAGGAGATCAAGGAGCTGATCGACGAAAGTACACGCAAGGTCAATGAAGGATCTGTGCTGGTCAACGATTCCGGCAAGGTGCTGGCCGAAATTTCACAGGCCGTGCAGAAGGTGTCCAGTGTGGTGTCGGAAATCATGAGTGCGGCCAACGAGCAGGCCGACGGCATTTCATCGGTCAACGATGCAGTGCAGCAGATGGATGAAATGACCCAGCAAAACTCGGCGCTGGTGGAGGAAGCTGCCGCCAACAGTGAAGAACTCGGCAACCAGTCGGATCTGCTGTCGGACATGATGGAGACCTTCCAGGTTTGATCCGGCACAGGTCAATTGCGCAGGCATTTTGAAAATCATACCCGGGGCAAATCGCAGGCTTTTGGCGGGGTGCCTAAAGTGGTAATCTCTCGCCGTTTTCCAGAGGAAGGGCGACCGGGTCACTTCCCGGTCCAGTAGCCCAGAACCTGGTTGTAAGTCAGTCACTTGGCCGGTTTTATGGCTATAGTGGGCGAAGATTTTCATTGAAGAGGCTGTCATGCGCGGTATTACACGTCTGCTTTCCCTGTTTGCCTGTTGCACTGTTGCCGGTATATGCCAGGTTGCTGCAGCTGCCGAGCAGTTCACTGCCCGTCAATTGGCAGACAATATCCAGCTCATCACCGGCCCCAGCGGCAATACACTGGCCGCTGTTGATTCCGATGGAGTGATCCTCATCGAGGGTGTCCCCGCCAAACTTGCTGATGCCTATCTGGCTTTTGTCACCAAACTGACTGGTACCGACCACATCAAGGCGGTGGTCAATACTCACTGGCATGATGAGTCAACAGGCCTCAATGCCAAACTGGCACCCAAGGGTGTCACCATCATTGCGCATGCCAATACCAGACAATGGCTGGCGAGCACGATCAGGAAACGTGGTGAAGAAATCATCCACAAGCCAACACCCAAGGCACAACTCCCCAACAAGACATTCCGCGACAAGCTTTTGGTGCCATTCCGTGGCGGCAACATTGAACTTGGCTACAGCTTTCAAGCCCATACCGATGGCGATATCTATGCCTGGTTTCCGCAACAGAATGTGCTGTTTACCGGGCCAACTGTTCGCACTGATGCCTGGAGCCCGGTTGATGAAGCCACCAACGGCTATATCGGTGGTTTCGTGGATGCGTATGACAGTCTGGCCCGTCTTGTGAATGACAAGACCACGGTAGTGCCGCTTTCTGGTGCTGTCATCGGCAAGGTCGAGTTTGATGAACAGAAGGCAATGTACGCCAAATTGGTGAAAGAGATGGTGGCGCTGTTGCGGAAAAGCCGCAGTGCCGATGAAGTGGTAATTGCCAATCCGGCGGTCGGGCTGAAACCGCAATGGGGAGATCCCAGCGCGTTTCTTGACCAGGGCTTTCGCAGCTTTTACGGCAACCTGCGCGATTCACGGCATCTTGGCGGCGCAATGCCCTGAGCCGGCTGCATGATTATCTGCATCCGTGCGGATTTTTGATCTGGTGTGTTTGGTACGAAAGGTTTCAAGGGGTAGCGAATGAAGACAAGACTGTCAATTCCAATGCTGAGCCTGCTGGCCGCTGCCATGGCCTTGTCGCAGCCACAGGCGGCGTGGGCGGAAGCGTCTGCACATTCAGCAGAAGTCGCCAGGACATTTCCGCGTTTCAGCGAAAGCAAAGACGGTTTTGCCTTTCTGCAGGAGAATTGTGGCAAATGCCATAACTCCGATGACTGGGCAGGCAGCCTGGCATTCGATCAGATCGCACCCAATGAAATCGCCGACAACCCGCAAGTATGGGAAAAAGTGATCAGCAAGCTCAATGGTCGCATGATGCCGCCGGCCGGCCAGCCCCGTCCGGACAACAAGGCCACCGACAAGTTTGTTTCCTGGGTTACTGATTACCTCAACCATGCTGCCACTTCCACCGTACACGCAGGTCGTGTTGGCTTGCATCGTATCAACCGCAAGGAATACGCGAACATCATGCGTGACCTGTTTGGCGTGCAAGTAGATGCCACCAGCCTGTTGCCGGCTGATTCCTCGGTAGAAGGTTTTGACAATGTGGCTGAGGCATTGCGCGCTTCACCATCATTGGTAGAGCAGTCACTGATCGCTGCGCGTGTTGTGGTATCACAGGCAGTGGGTAATCCGGCACCACGTCCGGGTGGCACCACTTATTTTGCCAGCGGCAACCAGTATGAACACATTGCCGGCTTGCCGTTGGGTACGCGTGGCGGCATACAGGTAGAACATTACTTCCCTGCTGATGGTGAATATGTCCTTAACATTGGCAATCTGGCCGCCGCTCTCTGGGTTTCCAACCAGGAGTTCAGCCATACATTGATTGCCACACTGGATGGCGTAAAGTTCTTTGAAGCGGAAATCGGTGGTGGCAAAGACCTGAAAGCCATCGACCAGATCGGTGATCCGGCCGTTGATGAAATCAACAGTCACCTCAAGAACATCAAGTTTGCTGCCACCGCCGGTCCGCATAAACTGGCTGTGACCTTTGTTCATCGTTCATTTGCCGAGTTTGAGGGCAACTTGCAGCCTCTGACACCGGCCACTGCTGAAAACGTAATTGCGTTGAACCAGGTGGAAGTGCAGGGTCCGTTCAACCCGTCCGGCCTGAGTGTTACCCCGGCACGTGAAAAGATCTTCACTTGCCATCCATCAGCTCCTGCCGGGGAAATTCCCTGCGCCAGCCAGATCATCGGCCGCATTGCACATTTGGCCTACCGTGGCCCCGTGGACAAGAGTGACATGGATAAGCTGATGTCGATCTATGCCACCGTCAGCAAGAGTGATGGTTTTGAGATGGGCGTGCGTCGCGCATTGACGGCTGTTATTGCCAGTCCGAAATTCCTTTACCGCGTGGAATCCATACCTGACGGTGCAGCACCCGGTTCGGTCCAGGCTTTGACCGATCTGGAGCTGGCATCACGTTTGTCATTCTTCCTGTGGAGCAGTGTCCCTGATGAAGAACTGCTGTCGCTGGCAGAAACCGGCAAGCTGGTGGACAAAAACGTGCTTTCACAGCAGGTCACCAGGATGCTGAAAGATCCACGCGCAAAATCACTCACCACCAACTTTACCGGCCAATGGCTGAATCTGAGTGCAATCGACGATATCACGCCGGATCCGGCTCTGTTCCGTGATGTTGATCGTGGTGTGCGTGGCTTGTTCAAAGACGAGCTCACCAATCTGACTGCCGATATTTTCCTCAATGACAAGCCGGTGACAGACCTTTTGACCGCTGATTACACCTACCTGAATGAGCGCCTGGCCCTGCATTACGGCATCAACGACATTAAGGGCGATGAATTCCGCAAAGTGCAGCTCACTGATCCCGGTCGCTACGGGCTGCTGGGCAAAGGCGGAATTCTGATGGCATCTTCCTACCCTGACCGTACTTCACCGGTAGTGCGTGGCAAATATGTGCTGGAGTTCATCATGGGTACCCCGCCGCCGTTGCCGCCGCCCAATGTGCCATCTTTGGTTGACAACAAGCCCGGCCAAAAGCAGATGACGATCCGTGAACGTTTGGCAATGCATCGCCAAAACCCCAGTTGCAGCGGCTGTCATGGCTTCATTGATCCGCTCGGTTTTGCACTGGAAGGCTTTGATGCAGTGGGTCGCAGCCGCACGGTTGATCGCTGGATAGGCAGCAAGGTTGATACCGATGGTGTATTGCCTGATGGCACCAAGATCCAGGGCATCAATGATCTGCGTAATTCACTGACAGCAAAACCACGACTGTTCGTCGAAAATCTGACACGCAAACTGATGCTGTATGCATTGGGTCGTCCGGTCGAGGCGGAGGACATGCCGACTGTACGTGGCATTGTTACCGGTTCTGAAAAGAACAAATATGATTTCTATGCGCTGGTCCAGGGCATTGTGATGAGTGACCAGTTCCGCAAGGTGCAGGCAGAAATGCCCAAAACTGATCCAAAGAAACAACTTACGCAGGCGAAGTAACTGACTGGAACGACAAGGCAACTTCATTAATTGACAGCAGGACCGGTGACAGACCGGCCCGGCAACGAACGGAGCTTTCCCATGTTCATCACCAAAAAACATTTGTCGCGTCGTCATGTGTTGCGTGGCATCGGTGCAAGCATTGCCTTGCCAATGCTTGATGCCATGATTCCCGCCGCGAGCGCGCAACAGGCGCCGAAGCTGCGACTGGGCTTTGTCTATGTTCCGCATGGTGCTGTGCAGGATAGCTGGGTGCCTGCCGGCAAAGGCGAGAATTTCGAGATGAGCAAGATCCTCACTCCGCTCAAGGATTTCCGCAGCCACATGACTGTTGTGAGCGGACTGCGCAACAAGCCGGCAGAAAGCGCTGATCCCCATGGTATCAAGGCAGGGTGCTGGTTGCGTTGTGTGTCGCCGGCCGGTACTGCCAATCCGGTGGATGGCATCAGTGCCGACCAGATGGCTGCACGCGTGCTGGGAGCCAACAGTCCGTTCCCGTCGCTGGAAGTATCCACTGTCGAAGGCGGCGCCGGCAGTTATGCGTCTACTGTTGCCTTCAAGACGCCGACCCAGCCGCTGCCGATGGAAGGCAATCCGCGCAAACTCTATTACCGGCTGTTCGGCCAGGGCGACACTGCTGATGAAAGGGCCGCCATCACACGCGAAACCGGCAGTCTGCTGGATTTCGTGATGGATGATGCTTCTGCACTCAACAAGACTTTGGGAACAACCGACAAGTTGATGATGGCTGAGTACCTTGACTCCATCCGCGACATCGAAATGCAGATGCAGAAGATGTCAAAACAGGATATGTCCAACGTCCACATCCCGGATGCCCCTGTGGGCACGCCTGGCACTTTCCCGGCACATCTGGATCTGATGTACAACCTGATGACACTGGCCTACCAGGCCGATCTGACCCGCGTGATTTCGTTCATGTCGGATCGCGAGATCAGCATGCGCACCTTTACCCACATCAATATTTCCGATGCGTTCCATCCGCTGTCGCATCACCAGAACGATACGGTCAAGATGGATCGCCTGGCTACCGTGCAGCAGTGGTACATCTCTGCATTTGCCAAGTTCGTCAAGAAAATGTCCGAAACAAAAGATGGCGACGGCTCGCTGCTCGACCACAGCATGCTGGTTTATGGCAGTGGTATCGGCAACAGCAACCTGCACAATTGCGAACAAGTACCGCTGGTAATTGTCGGCAAAGGCAACGGCAAGCTGAAAGGCAACATGCATCTGGCTGCCAAACTGGATACACCACTGGCCAACGTGATGCTGACCTTGCTGGACAAGGCCAACGTGCCGGTCGATCACTTCGGTGACAGCACAGGTTTGTTGTCTGACGTGTAAGGCTCGTAACCGGTTCCACCAATAACAGCTACTGCTGATTCAGGTATGCAACAAACATGAAAAAACTTGTATTGGGCTTTATGCTCGCGCTCAGTCTGCCGTTGCAGGCGCAAACACTGGCAGACGCTGTGGAGAAAAAGGATTTCACTGCAGCTGCAGCCATGATCAGGAAAGGCACAGATGTAAACCAGCCGTCGGCTGATGGCACCACGCCGCTGCATTGGGCCGCCTATTATGCCAATGTTGATCTGGTGAAAACCCTGTTGCGGTCCGAAGCGAAACCCGATACCCGCAACAATTATGGTTCATCACCCATGATGGAAGCTGCCACTGTTGCCAATCTTGATATTCTCAGGTTGTTGCTGGATGCAGGTGCAAATGTTGAATCGGCCAACCCGGAAGGCCAGACCGCACTGATGGCGGTTGCACGTACCGGCAATGTGAAAGCTGCTGAATTACTGCTTAAACACGGCGCCAAAGTGGATGCTGCAGAAAAATGGGGTGGCCAGACAGCATTGATGTGGGCGTCCGCCCGCAAGCAGCCTGAAATGGTCAGGTTTCTGATCAGGAATGGCGCGGGAGTGAACAAAAGATCGATTGATCGCAACTGGGAACGTCGGGTTACCTCCGAGCCGCGTGTGAAAGAAATGATGACAGGAGGTTTCACTCCGCTGCTGTTTGCCGTTCGTGAAGAATGTCTTGATTGCGTGAAAGCCCTGCTTGATGCCGGTGCCGACGTCAACAAGCCGGATCCTGATAACGTATCACCGCTGATACTGGCCCTGTTGAACAGCCATTTTGACATAGCCAAATTGCTTGTTGAACATGGTGCAGATGTGAACCAGTGGGACTATTGGGGACGCACGCCGCTGTATACAGCCACCGACATGAATATCCTGCCGGCCAGTGCCCGTGGCGATTTGCCACCAGTACAACAGACTACCGGGCTTGAAGTGGCGCGGATGCTGCTGGATCGGGGCGCTGATCCGGATTACGCCCTCAAACTGTCGCCGCCGCCCCGTCAGATTTTCAATGATCGTGCCGGAGACAATCCGGTGATGACTTCCGGTTCGACACCACTGCAGCGCGCAGCCTATGGTGGTGACGTGGATATGATGAAACTGCTGCTGGAGCATGGCGCCGATATGTCTCTGGGCAGTGTGACTGGCGTCACGCCCATGATTGCGCTCACCAACAAGGGTGGCAGTCGCAATCGCAACAAAACGGAAGCTTCCGTAATTGCCGGTCTTGATCTGTTGCTGAAGGCGGGTGCCAATATCAACCAGAAGAGTGGCACCGGTGGCGAAACTCCTTTGCACACCAGTGCCCGCCTGAACTGGCAGGAAGTAGTGAAGTACCTCGTAGCCCACGGTGGCGATCTCAACGCCAAGGACGGTCGTGGACTGATCCCGCTCGATTATGCGATCGGCAAAGCCGACAGCCAGGCTTTCGGCAATTTCAACGTGGTTGGCGAATTGCCTGAAATGGCTGCCTTGCTGAAGAATCTGATGGGATTGCCGAGCCAGCCTGCCAAACAATGATCCGGCAGCTGGCCGATCAGGGTTATGCCATTGTCGATGGGCTGCTGCCAGCCACCGATTTGAATGAGCTGCAGCGGTCTGCACAGTACATCCTTTCAGCTCAAGCCACCCAGGCAGGCACTGGTCGCGGCTCCAATCATGGAGTCAATGCCGGCATCAGGCAGGATCACATTGCATGGCTGGACCAGAGCGATGCTGCCAGTGCCGGGTTCCTTGCCCGCATGGAGCAGTTGCGTCAGCAACTTAACCAGCAGCTTTTTCTCGGTTTGTTCAGTTACGAATGTCATTACGCCAGATACCAGGCTGGCGGTTTCTACCGCAAACATCTCGATGCTTTCAAAGGCGAACGCAACCGGCTGCTGTCGACGGTGTTTTACCTGAATCCGGATTGGCAGGCCGGGCAGGGCGGGGAATTGCTTGTTTACAACCATGACGGTACAGCAATTGTCACAAGCGTCACACCGCTGGCGAACCGGCTGGTGCTTTTTCTGAGTGAAGAATTCCCGCATGAAGTACTGCCGGCAACCCGTCAGCGTTTGAGCATAGCCGGCTGGTTCAGGGGCGCCTGAACATTACTCTCTGTTCAGCCACCACCGTTTTGCAGGGATTGCAGCTTGTCCTCCAGACCCGGTGTGTAAATCACTGTTTTGTTGCGTCCTGACAGTTTCGCGTAATACAGCGCTATGTCCGCATATTTCTGAGCCAGGTTGACATCGTCACCAACTGCGATGATGCGAATACCCAGGCTGATCGTGAACTGGATGCTCTTGCCAACCGGAGTGGACAGCCGGATACGAGAGGCGGTTTCACGCAGTTTCTCCGCCATCGACCAGGCCTGGTTGGCGTCTGCCAGATTGCAAAGAATCGCAAATTCCTCGCCCCCCATGCGTATCAGGATATCGCTGGGCCTGATGACTTTCTGCAGGCTTTGCACCAGTGCGCGCAACACCAGATCACCCTGGTCATGGCCGTAGTTGTCATTGATATGTTTGAAATTGTCGATATCGAGGGTGATGAGCGCGAATGGCAGTTTGTTGCGACGCAGTTGGGCTTCGGCAATTACATATGCCGAATCAAAAGCCCTGCGGTTGAGTGCACCTGTCAGCGGATCGGTGCGGGAATTCTCAAGAAACATGTCGCGCTGTTTTTCCGCCAGGTGCAGGGATTTGGTCACCTGTTCGTGGTTTTTGAGAACACTGTAGGCAAGGAAAATACTGGCCATGATCGTGAACAGGATTGCCAGCAGGGAATCGCGTTCCAGCAAATTGATGTGTTTGAGATAGGCATCAGCCGAGAAGACACTGCATAGCATGGTCCGGTCACTGGTGGCTGTAACTGGTAAAAGTACACATGCGCCCTGATAAGCCTGCTCACCGTTGAATACCATGTCCCGTGAATACCAGACTCCCGTTTCCTGCAATTGGCGCAGACCCTCATTCTCTTCGGCAGTGGTGCTGTGCAGTTTCAGCAGTTCGCCGGATTGCGGCTTCGCGGGATTGGTGCCATAGGCCAGATCGGTATCAAGCACAATGTAAAGGTTGCCGTCGCGGATGATGCGGGTGGATAACTGGCGAATCTCCGGAAATTGCGCACGGATACCGGCCAACAAACCGAGCAGCTCAGTGTGCTCGCTGCTGCCACCCATACTTACCAACCGGTCATGTTTGCCGGCATCCACGATGGCAGCCACGATACGCGTGGTGGTAACCAGCTGATTGCGGAAATCCTGGTCTACCTGGGATTTGGCAGCGGAATAATAAAAGGTGAAACTGGCCAGTGGTGCGATGGTGACCAGTACCAGCACCATGTTGCGCCAGAAGCGTGATTTTTCCAGATACTGACGGATTTTGTTGCTGTCCTTGCGGAATTGGATATCGTCCTGATACAGCGAGTTCTTGTTATTTTGATCAGGTTCGCTCATTAATAATGCTCTGCAATCTGATAAACGCTTGGTCAGTCATCTTTGGTCAGTCATCTTTGGTCAGTCATCTTTGGTCAGTCATCTTAAGGATACTGTTGTCCGGTTCAGTGCAAAACCGCCACACTTTTGATCTGTGCATAAAGCTGCATGCCTTTGACCAGTTGCAGCACGACAGCAGACTTGCGGGTGATGCGCGCCAATATGGTCTGGTTGCCTGCCCGCAGCCGTATTGTAGTCTGGTGTCCTGCAAGTTCGGACAATTCCATGACAGTTACCGGCAAAATATTGAGAATGCTGCTCATGGTGGGTGGGCTGAGGGCAAGACTGACGTCCTGGGCCATTATGCGTACCCTGACTTGTTGGCCGATTTGCAGGAACTCTCCGCCGGTAAAAAGGGTGCAGCCGTCATATTCAAGGATATTCAGTCCATAATCGCGATCATGACCGCTTACCCGTACTTCCAGGAATGACTCTGCCTCGGACCGGAACGCCAGACCTTGATGCAGATCAGTCAGCAACTCGTTGGTGGGAGCTACCACCGGGCTGTTGCCTGGTCTGAAATAGATGAGGGTATCTGCCATCTGGCTCATTTCGGCGCTGGAATGGGTGACATAGAGCGCAGGCAGATCAAGTTCGTTGAGCAGTGTTTTGAGCGCAGGCAGAAAGGCATGCTTGAATTCTTCATCCACTGCAGAAAAAGGTTCATCCAGCATCAGCAGCCGGGGTTTTTGCACCAATGCTCGCGCGATTGCCACTTTCTGCTTTTCACCGCCGGAAAGGTGGAGGGGCATGCGCGGCATCAAGGCAGACAGTCCAAGCTGATCAATTACACGCGACAAAAATGCGGCCGGAGTGTGCGAGCGTTTGGCTGCAAAATGCAGATTGCCGGCACAGCTGAGGTGCTGGAACAGGTTGTCATCCTGGAATACATAGCCAAGCTGCCGGTGATGGACGGCAACAAAGTTTTGCTGGTCCTGCCAGAGGGTTTCGTTGATCTGTATACGGGCATCTGCATGCCTGTCGAGGCCCGCTATGGCGCGCAGCAGGCTGGTTTTGCCGCTGCCTGAGGCTCCAAACAACACCGCAATCCCTTTGCCTGGCAGTTCAAGGTGCACCGGCAACCGGAATGAACCGCGGTTAAGGGTGAGGTGGAAATGCAACTTGTTCACAGCCGCACCAGTTGCAAACGCCCACGCAAACTGTAGACAGTCAGCAACATGCAGAAAGACAACAACAGCATGCCTCCGGCCAGCAGGTGCGCCTGTGCATATTCAAGCCTTTCGACATGGTCATAAATGGCTATCGACAACACGCGGGTTTCACCGGGGATATTGCCGCCCAGCATCAATACAACGCCGAACTCCCCCAGTGTGTGGGCAAATCCCAGCATGGCGGCAGTGATATAACCACCCCGGGCCATGGGAATCACCACATTGAAAAAACGGTCGACCGGGCCGGCACGCAGAGTGGCGGCAATTTCCAGCGGGCGTCTGCCTATGCCATGGAATGTGTCCTGCAAGGGCTGCACGACGAAGGGCAGAGAATAGATCACCGAGCCGAACAACAGGCCCTGAAAGCTGAATGCCAGCGGTTCACCTCCGAGTGTCTGCACCAGTGTGCCGAGCCATCCGTGCGGACCCAGCGCCAGCAGCAAATAAAACCCCAGTACTGTCGGCGGCAGCACCAGTGGCAATGCGATAAGTGTTTCCACCATGAAACGAAAGCGCCAGTGCGAACGGGATAACCACCATGCCAGCGGAGTACCAAGCACCAGCAGGATGCCAGTGGTAAGTGCTGCCAGTTGCAGTGTGAGCCAGAGTGCAGTGAGGTCGGCAGCGTTCAGCATCACGGTAGCGTGTAGCCAGCCATTGCAATTGCAGCCCTGGCGGTGGCAGATTGGATGTATGTCATGAAAGCCCGTGCTGCTGCACTGTCATGCAGGATGACGGCGTCTTGCGTGATGGGGGCATGCAATGCAGCCGGAACTTGCCAGTGGGAACCTTGTTGCTGCTGAGGCAATGCCATCCACTGGGCCTGCGCAATAAAGCCAAGTTCCGCATTGCCGCTTTCAATGAATTGCAGGGTTTGCGCGATGTTTTCTCCAAACACCAGTTTTCCCTGCAGCGGTTCCCATAGTCGCAATGTTTCCAGTACTTGCCGGGCTGCGACTCCGTAGGGTGCCAGTGCGGGATTGGCAATCGCCAGATGGCGGAAGCCGGCAGCCTTCAATGTTGACCGGGCATGGTCGTCATCGCCAAGGTTCAGCGTAGTGCTCCAAAGTACCAGTTGTCCAATCGCGTAGGTATATACCGTGCCTGCGACGGCTTTGTGCTCCGAGACCAATTGCGATGGCTTCTCGCTGTCTGCTGCGAAGAACAGGTCAAAAGGTGCGCCGCTGCCGATCTGGGTGTAGAGCTTGCCTGTGGCACCGGCACTCATTGTTACAGTCTGGCCGCTGGTTTTTTTGAAATCAGCGGCGAGCTGTTCCAGCACCGGCGCAAAATTGCTGGCAACTGCAATGCGCAGTTCGTCCGCTTGTGCCGCTGGAATGCACAGGCAGCCTGACAGCAGCAGCAACCAGTACGGGCGTTTGTTGCAAAGGATCATGCGGTTTTCCTGTGTGTGCAACAGGCAGGAAGCCTAGAGTTTCATGCGACTGAACACCCTGCGTATGTTGTGCTCAAAGATGTTGGCTTTGTCCTGCTCGCTGATGCGGGCGTTGTCGATGTAGCGTTTGGTGTCATCGAAGTAATAGCCGGTCTCGGGATCCTTGCCCCGCACGGCTCCGATCATTTCAGAGGCAAACAGGATGTTCTTGTTTTCGATCACATCCAGCAACAGGTCAATGCCACGCTGGTGATAGACGCAGGTGTCAAAATACACATTGTTCATCAGCAGCTCTTTGAGGTTGGGCAGTTTCATCATGTCGGCGAGGCCCCGGAAGCGACCCCAGTGGTAGGGAACCGCTCCGCCACCGTGGGGGATGATGAATTTGATGGTCGGGAAATCCTGGCACACTGTGCTTTGCATCAATTGCATGAAGGCAGTGGTATCGGCACTCAGATAGTAGGATCCGGTGGCGTGGAAGGCCGGATTGCAGCAGCCACTGACATGGATCATGGCCGGCACATCAAGTTCGACCATTTTTTCATAGATCGGATACCAGTATTTGTCTCCCAGAGGTGGCGAGTTCCAATGGCCGCCGGAGGGGTCAAGGTTGAGGTTGCAAACCACAAAGCGGAATTCAAGGACGCAGCGCTCCAGTTCGGCAACCGAATTTTTCAGGCTGATTCCAGGTGATTGCGGGAGGGCACAGCCGCCAATGAAATTTTTGGGGTAGAGTTGTGTCACCCGGTAAATCAGTTCATTGGTATGTTCGGTCCAGTACTTGCTGGTCCATTCATTGCCGATATGGTGCTCCATCCAGCTGGCCCGAGGAGAAAAAATGGTGGCATCGGTGCCGCGTTCACGCTGCAATTTCAGCTGGCCGGTCTCGAGTGTTTCGCGAATCTGGTCATCGGTGATGTTGATGATGCCTTTCTCGCCAATGTGTTTCGGGTCTGTTTTCAGAGCGGCCTTTTGTGCATCCCGGTAGACGCCGAGTGCGTCAGGGGCGGTGGTGTAGTGGCCGTGGCAATCAATGATCATGTAGTCGAGCTCCAGAGTAAAAATCGTCACGAAGCGTATCAAATTTTCGGGCGTGCAGGCATGGTTGATGCTGACTGTCTGTGTCACTGTGACCGGCCATGTATAATCACCCAATTAGTACGGGCGGGGACCGCTGATGCCGGTTGTTAAAACAAGCTCAAGAACGGGGATCTGGTGATGAAAGCCATAATGCGCTATCAGCGCCTGTCTGGTTTCTGTCTGTTTCTGGTCGTTCTTGCGGTTTCCCGGTCCTTGGCAGCCCAGGCGTTGGGTGATGAGGCAGTACTGTCGAGACTGGGTGATCCGGTTGAAATCGAAATTGCAGTCAACGACTGGCAGCATCTGGAACTGGGCAAAATTGTGGTCACCAATGCCAGCCGCCAGCAATACGAAGCTTTCAAGCTCACCTATTCACCCTTGCTGGAATCGCTCAGTTTCAATGTGGTGGGGCCCAATAGTGCGGGGCTGGTGAAAATTCTTGTCAGCAGTCGCAAACCGGTGACTGAGCCTTATATGGATTTGCTGGTAGTGCTGAAATGGCCGGCTGGCTCTTCAATGCGGGAATATGTGTTGCTGTTCGATCCGCCGCAACCGAATTTCAGTGGAGCGGGTGAGCCCAGGCAGCGATCTCCATTGCCGACCGACCAGCCCCAGAGCAAAGCTGTCCCATCAACTTCCACTGCACAGCCACCACCAAAAGAGCCAGCCAGACAGCTAGCAGTGAAGCCAGCCAATGTACCCAAACCCGTACAGCCGGATGTACGGACTCAAACCGCCATTGAAGTACAGAAAGTAAGCGCGACCCAGACTCCGGTTGTGGATGACGGTCGTCGCCAATACCGTGTTCGTAACGGCGATTCACTCTGGAATATTGCCCGCCAGTTCCATCCGGCAGGCATCGGTGAAAACCTTTATCAATTCCTGATCAGTCTGCACGATTTGAATCGTGATGCGTTCATCAACGGCAATATTTCGTTGCTGAAAGCTGATGCGCAACTGCATATCCCTTCGGCACGGGATATCGCAGCCATCAACCCCGGATCAGCCCAGGCTGTGTTCGAGCAGCTGTGGCGTGAAGGGGTGCGCAGTCCGGAGGTCACAGCTTCCGACCAGCCTGCACCGCAGTTCAAGCCTTTGAATGAGTCGCCAGAACCACGCCCGCAGCCGGTCGCTCCTGCCCCCAGATTGCCGGCTGGAACTGAACAGCAGCCCAAGACCGCAGTTGCTTCTGGTCCTTTGCTGCCCGCATCAGCCTCACTGATAGCTGCCCAGACTGATCAGAACGCTCCGGCCCAGGTCAGCAGCAACAAACCCGAGCCAGCTCCGCCACCGGTGATACAAGTCGTTCCCAGACAAACCCGTGGTGCCTCCGTACCCGGAGGTGCAACTATGGAGTCGAACCCCTATCTGCAGAAAATCAACGAATCTGCCACTGCCATCCAGTCAATGCTGGAAGTGCGCCGGCAACGCATGGCTGCACTTGAGGAGCAGATACTGGCCATGCAAAACCTGTTGGAGTAGGCACAACGCCGGGCATCCGAACTGGGTGGCAGCTTGAATATGAGTGTCGAGGAGCGACGCGCCGAGGTGACGCGCAAGGCCATTCTGTTGGGTGTGCTGGCGGCAGTTTTGCTCATTTTACTGATAACCACTCTCTGGTATGCATGGAAGTGGAATGTTGATATCCAGAGAAGAAGGCAGTGAAATGAGCTATGATTTACATCCTGAATTCATGAGGCCGCCCACCTGAGCGAGCCAGCCCTGACCTTGCCCCAATGAACATAGCAGCCACCCCATCAACAGCCCTGATAGACAAATATGGTCGTCATATCGACTATGTACGTCTGTCAGTTACTGATCGCTGTGATTTTCGCTGTGTGTATTGCATGTCGGAAAAAATGACGTTCTTGCCACGCAACCAGGTGCTGTCACTGGAAGAAATTTTCAAGGTTGCGCAAGTTTTCAACCAACTGGGTGTTCGCAAGATACGCCTTACCGGCGGAGAACCGCTGGTCCGCAGCAACATACTGTCTTTGGTGCAGAACATCGGGAAGCTGCCAAACCTGGATGAACTGCTGATTACCACCAATGGCTCCCATCTTGAACAGATGTCAGCTGACCTCAAGGCTGCCGGTGTCACCCGGATAAATATCAGTCTGGACTCTCTCAATGCCGCAACTTTCCGCGAAATGACCCGTACCGGCGACCTGGCCCAGGTACTGCGGGGCATAGAGGCTGCCAAAGCCCGGAATTTCAAAGCCTTGCGACTGAATGCTGTCATCCTCAAGGGTCGCAATGATCATGAGATTCTGGATCTGGTGCATTACGCGATGCAGTTGGGGATCAATATTGCCTTTATAGAAGAAATGCCTTTGGGTGAAGTGACGGAGCATGACCGCCTGGAAACCAGTTGCAGCAACGATGAAGTGCGTCGTGTCATCGAAAGTGCCCATAATCTGACCCCACTGGACATGAAAACAGCCGGGCCTTCCCGTTATTACCAGCTGGAAGGCAGTGAAAGCAGGGTGGGGTTCATCTCACCGGTTTCCCATAATTTCTGTGAAAGCTGCAATCGCGTCAGGATGACCGTGGAAGGGCGCTTGTTGCTGTGCCTTGGCAACGAACACTCTGTCGATTTGAGATCCGTTTTGCGCGAGCATCCAGACGATGTGCATCTGTTGCAGGAAACCATAAGAAATGCCATGGATATCAAACCATTACGGCATTATTTTTATGAAAAAGATGCACCCCAGGTGGTGCGCTTCATGAACATGACCGGCGGCTAGTCCGGTTGTTTCCCATTCCTATGGTCGTGATTTGCAGGTAATCGCAATGGCAGGCAAACCCCAGTCCGAATTTCTTCCCCTGAATATAGTTGTTGTAACGGTATCGGATACCCGCACAGAAGCAACCGACACTTCCGGACAGTTTTTGCAAGAGTCTGTAGTGGCGGCCGGTCATGCTTTGACAGGCAAATATATCTGCAAGGACGATATCTACAAATTGCGGGCACTGATTGCTGGTTTGATTGCCGATGACAGTGTGCATGTTGTGCTGGTTACCGGCGGTACGGGCTTTACCACGCGCGATAACACCGTTTCAGCAGTGACACCGTTGCTTGATAGCCATATCGACGGGTTTGGCGAGCTGTTTCGCCAGGTTTCATTCGAGGAAATAGGGACGTCGACGATACAGTCGAGAGCTTTTGCGGGGCTTAGCAACAGTACAGCAGTATTTTGCATGCCAGGGTCAACCTCGGCATGCAAAACAGCATGGCATAAAATTCTGGCCAGTCAGCTCGACAGTCGACACCGACCCTGTAATTTTGCTGGCCGCCTGTTACAAAAAGGCCAATAGTGTGGAAGGACCATATTTGGAGCAGGTAACCGGTAACCCATCGTGGACCAATAGAGGGGGTATGGTACGAGAGGGTTACCGGCAACGACCTTTAAGAGAAGAGCGTAATAACCGGTACGGAAAGGAAAATCATCGCAGTCAGTACTCCGATTGCTACTTCTTCAATCAGTTCAAGTCTTGCAGTTTTGGTTTTCATCTGTAGTCTCCTTAAGATAGATGAGTGACGAATTTGCACCCTTGGTAAGAATGCATGCGTAAGGTAACACATAATTGCGAAAAAAAGTAACATATTTCGTTACCATTAGGTAAAGATTGTGTAACTTAATGTTACCTGAGTCACAGTTCATCGGATTTGTTACCACTTTTATCCTCTGGCACTTCTGCTGGCATTTTCCTTTTCAGATGAACACTAACAAACAAGCAACTTCCCCCTGGGTTGCTGTCCCTGAGTCCAGAGAACGCGAGACCCTCAGCCTGTTATTGAGAAACCGGGGCGTACGGGTTATCGAGGTTCCTCTGGTAGCCATCCTGGATGCGCCTGATCCACAGCCGGTGATAGGCTGGATCCGCCGATTTGTGGCCGATCCTCCGTTTTTGCTGATATTGCTTACCGGTGAAGGGTTGCGCAGGCTGCTGTCTGTGGCTGATAGAGCTGGCATCAACCAACAATTTGTGGAAAAGCTCAGTGGGGTCCAGATCTTGTGCCGGGGCCCCAAGCCAGAAAAAGTTTTGCTGGAACTGGGATTGAAACCCGCTTACAAAACAGCATTGGCCACAAGTGCAGGTGTTTTGGCAGAGACACACAACCTGGACTTGTCAGGTAAAAAGGTTGGTTTGCAACTCTATGGTGAAGAGCCCAATGCGATGCTGGTGGATGGGCTGTGTAGCAGCGGTGCCAAAGTAGATATTGTTGCCCCCTATGTTTATGCCAGCCAGCAAGATGAAGTCAGGGTTGCAGAATTCATAACAAACCTGGCTGCGGGGGAGATTGGCCTTCTGGCTTTCACCTCACAGTCGCAGCTAAAACGCTTGCTGGAGGTGGCCAGCAAGCGGGAACTGCAAACAGAGCTTGCCGCTGGCATGCACAAAACAGTGCTCGCGGCAGTAGGACCAGTAGTTAAAGCGCAGTTGGAAGCCGCAGGATTCAAAGTGGCAATCATGCCGGAACGACTGTATTTCATGAAGCCACTGGTCACTGCGATTGTCAGGTTTCTGGGGTTGGAGCAAGAGGTAAGAACTTGAATCGTTTAAAACATAAATTATGGTTGCTGGTTTTGTTGTGGTTGACCACTACTTCGGTTTTTGCCCAGGATCAGGATGGGCTGGTTGCCGTGATCAATACCACCAAAGGCACCATGGAGTTTGTGCTGCGCCAGGATGTTGCACCACTGACCGTGAGCAATTTTGTAAATCTGGCGAGCAGAGGTTTTTACGATGGGCTGACTTTTCATCGTGTGGAGGCCAATTTCATGGCGCAGGGAGGTGATCCGGCCGGCAATGGTTCCGGCGGGCCTGGCTATGAGTTCAAGGATGAAATCGTGCTGAAGTTGAATCAGGAAGGAATACTGGCGATGGCCAATTCCGGTCCATCCACCAATGGCAGCCAATTCTTCATCACTCACCAGGCCACGCCACACCTGAATGGTCTGCATACGGTGTTCGGGTTGATCAAGACAGGCAAGGAAATTATCCGCCAGATAAAGGTTGGGGACGTGATTACCAGTATTGCCATCAAAGGCAATACCAGGGAATTGCTGGCTGCGCATCGCACGCAAGTGGAGGAGTGGAACAAGGTACTGGATGAAAAATTCCCGAAATTACGCCCTTCGCCTCTTGCGGCTATTTCGGCAAATTGACCCCGGATTTTTCCTTGTCTTCAGCGGATTCGGAATTCATGTACGGGTAGATATAGGCAATTTGAACAAGACTGGCCAGCAGCAACAGGCCAAAGCTGCCAAATACCTTGAAGTCAACCCAATAGGCCGGGTAGGTAAACGCTACAAACAAATTGGCACTGCCTACGGAGAAAAACACAAACGCCCAAGCCATATTCAGGATTTTCCAGCGAGCCTCCGGCATGGTCACCAACTGTCCGAACATGGTCTTTGCCATGTTGTCCTGACTGAAATACTGGCTGGCAATAAAAACGATTGCCATGATCCAGTTCACTACCGGGGCTTTCCATTTGAGTATGTTTTCAGACCGCAACAGCAAGGTTGAACTGCCGAAAAACAGAACTGCCCCCACCACCAGCCACTGCAGCTTGGTCAGCCGTTTTTGCTTGCATAGCAGCGCGCCGTATACCAGCACGGTTCCCAGCATCAGCACTGCAGTTGCGCTATAGATGCCGCCGAAAGTGAGTTCGACGCCAGCGACATTGATAATGCGCTCTTTCAGTTTGTAGATGAGCAGGAAGAACAGCAGAGGTATGTATTCGAGAAAGGCTTTCATCAATATTTTACAAATGGAGAGGAAGCACGATGGTAGCCAATTTCAGGCGAAAGGTCTGCAAGCTGCCCCATTCGGGTTATGGTAGCTTTGCTATTTGTATCTGCAGGAACTGTCATGACGCGCGTGCTTGTCATTCATCCCCTTAACCCCCAGCAGCGCCTGGTCAAGCTGGCTGTGGATTGCATCAGGGCCGGGGGGGTAATTGTCTATCCGACTGATTCGGCCTATGCGCTGGGTTGTGCGGTGGGCAACAAGGCAGGGATGGAAAGGATTGCGCGCATCCGGCAGATCGACAACAAACATAACTTTACGCTGATGTGCAGGGATTTATCGGAAATTGCCACTTATGCAAGGGTCGACAACAGTTGTTACCGGTTGCTGAAGGCCCATACCCCGGCACCTTATACTTTTATTCTGAAGGCCACATCGGAAGTGCCCAGACTGTTGCAGCACCCCAAACGCAAAACCATCGGCATCAGAGTGCCTGACCATCCAGTAGTGGCGGCATTACTGGCAGAGCTGGATGCCCCTATGCTCAGTAGTAGTCTGCTGATGCCAGGAGAAACCGAGCCGCTTTTTGATCTTGAAGAGATATCTAGAAGATTATCACACGCAGTTGATATTATTATAGATTCTGGCTTTTGTGGCTTGGCGACTACGACAGTTGTCGACCTGGAAAAGGGGGTCCCGCATATACTGCGGGAAGGCAAGGGCGACCCCGCTCCATTTCGCTGAAAGACAGGTTCACAGCAATCCCAAAGCCTTCACTAATATCGCTATAATCACCTGCAAACGCGGCTGGCGGGTTGTCTGCAGTGCCTGTCCGCTCCTCTGAAAAACAATAATCCGCTTGATACGCAGTAGGCTTGGGAGAAGAGTTTGAGTTCGATAGATTCACAGCGGCGTGTGTTATCCGGCATGCGTCCGACCGGACGGTTGCATTTGGGGCATCTGTACGGGGTCATCCACAACTGGGTCAAGCTGCAGCACGAGTATGAGTGTTACTTTTTCGTAGCCGACTGGCATGCCCTGACTACGCATTACGAAAATCCGCACATCATTGAAAACAACATCTGGGACATGGTGATTGACTGGCTGGCAGCCGGAGTCTCGCCCAGTGCTGCTACCTTGTTTGTACAGTCAAAAGTGCCCGAGCACGCCGAACTGCATTTGCTGTTGTCCATGATGACACCGCTGGGCTGGCTGGAGCGTGTACCCAGCTACAAGGATGTCCAGGAAAATCTGCAGGACAAGGATCTGAATACCTACGGGTTTCTTGGCTATCCCTTGCTGCAAAGTGCCGACATACTCATTTACCGGGCCGGACATGTGCCGGTGGGAGCTGATCAGGTCGCTCATGTTGAGCTCACCCGTGAAATCGCGCGACGCTTCAACCATCTCTATGGCAAGGAACCTGATTTCGAAGAGACCGCCCGGGCTGCTGTCGCCAAGATGGGCAAGAAGGTGGCAAAGCTCTATGACGATTTGCGCCGCAAATACCAGGAGCAGGGTGACCAGGAAGCACTTTTGAAAGCGCAAGCACTCCTGCGTGAGCAACAGAACATAACCTTGGGTGACAGGGAGCGGTTGTTTGGCTATCTGGAAGGTGGTGGAAAAATAATTCTGCCCGAACCGGCTGCGAAATTGACCGAGGCCGCCAAAATGCCGGGGCTTGATGGACGCAAGATGTCAAAATCCTACGACAATGTGATCACCTTGCGCGACACCAATGACGAGATCAGCAAAAAAATCCGTACCATGCCGACCGATCCTGCGCGCGTGCGCAAGACCGACCCCGGCAACCCTGAAAAATGCCCGGTATGGCAACTGCATGAAATTTTTTCCACACAGGAAACCCGTGACTTCGTAAGCCAGGCCTGCCGCAGTGCGGGTATCGGCTGTCTCGAATGCAAGAAGCCGGTGATAGACAGCATAATCGCCGAATTGGCACCGATCAGGGAAAAGGCCGAGCAGTATGAATCAAGTCCGGATCTGGTGAAGTCGATCATAATCGAGGGTTCGGAAAAAGCCCGTGATACTGCACGCGATACCTTGCAGGATGTAAGGCAGGCCATGGGCCTTAATTACCGCTAGTGCGGTTTGCGCCCACAGGAAAATGTGATGAGTGAAGATGCAGCAACCACCGAAAGCACCGGACAAGAGGCTCCATTGAGCCTGTTGGCGCGTGCGCGTCAGGAAGGCGTTCAGCAAGGTGTTCAGCAAGGAGAGCTGCCATTTGCATTTGTCGCAGGCAAGGCAATGACAGATCTTCCAAGGGATTTGTACATTCCGCCGGATGCGCTGGAAGTGTTTCTGGAAGCCTTTGAAGGTCCGCTTGATCTCCTGCTGTATCTGATCAAGCGCCAGAATGTCGATATTCTCGAAATCAATGTTGCCGAAATCACCGAGCAATACATCTCCTACGTCGAATTGATGGAAGCATCGCAATTCGAACTGGCTGCCGAGTACCTGGTGATGGCCGCGATGCTGGCCGAGATAAAGTCACGCATGCTGTTGCCCCGTTCGCAGGAAGACGAAGAAGACGAGGAAGATCCACGCGCACAACTTATTCGCCGCCTGCAGGAGTACGAGCGTTATCGTGAAGTTGCCGAGCGGGTGGATTCACTGCCACGACTGTATCGTGACTTGTACCAGGCCTCTGCGCAGAGCCCTGAACTCGAACGCACCTTGCCCAGACCGGAAGTGGACCTGCAGGAAGTCCTGCTGGCCTTCGCCGAAGTACTGCGACGGGCTGATCTCAACGAGAGTCATCACATCCAGCGTCAAAGCCTGTCGACGCGTGAGCGCATGTCGCAGATACTTTTACGGGTCTCTGCTGACCACTTCACTCCCATGCTGTCGTTGTTGATGAAGGACGAAGGCCGGCTGGGTGTAGTGGTCACTTTTCTTGCCATCATGGAACTCATCAAGGAATCGCTGGTAGAACTGGTACAGAACGAACCTTTTGGCCCCATACATATCAAGGCACGTACAGCATGATTGATACTCCCAAATTGCAACGAATCATTGAAGGCGCATTGCTGGCAGCCGGCAAGCCGGTACCGTTGGAAAAAATGGAAGAACTGTTTGCAGAAGGCGACAAGCCTGAACGCAGCCAGTTGGAGGAGGCGTTGCATTCGCTGGGCGAGGCCTGTGCCGATCGCGGATTTGAACTGAAAAAAGTGGCGTCAGGGTACCGGTTCCAGGTACGTCAGGAATTCAGTGAATGGGTCAGCCGCCTGTGGGAAGAGAAACCCCAGCGCTATTCACGTGCTGTGCTTGAGACCTTGTCGATCATTGCCTATCGTCAGCCCATCACGCGTGGCGACATTGAAAAGATCCGTGGCGTGGCTGTAAGCACCCAGATTGTGCAGACACTGCTCGAACACGAATGGGTGCGTGTGGTTGGCTACCGGGATGTGCCGGGACGCCCGGCCATGTATGCCACTACCAAACAATTCCTGGATTATTTCAACCTGGCCAGCCTGGAAGAGCTGCCGGCACTGGCTGAAATCCGTGATCTGGAATCCATCAACCGCGAATTGTCACTTGATGAAGTGAAACCGTTTGGTCGTATCATCGAATTCCCTGAACCCGAGGCCGGCAGCGATGAGGCCCTGGTGGATGCCGAAGAAGCTGCTGCCGCTGCCATTGGCACCAGACCTATCAGCGAAATTCTCAGTGAAGTCGACAGCAAGCTCGGGATCAAACCCGAACACGATTCTGAAGTCTCCGAGTAATTATCATGCGCGTAGTCCGGGGCTGGTATAGGCCCCTGCAACACGCCGCAAGTACGTCCCTGTAGGCTCGGGCGCCGCTCCCTGCGGCGCACGGTTGCAGAAACCTATACCAGCCCCGGACTTCAGGGATCAGTGATGCACTCGTTGCTGATCGCCGAAGCTCAATCAATTAATTTCGTGAGAAATCAAGATGGATGAAAAATTACAGAAAGTGTTGGCACGTGCCGGCTATGGGTCTCGCCGTGAACTGGAAGAGTGGATCAGTGCAGGCCGGGTCAAGGTGAATGGAAGTACCGCCAGTCTGGGTGACCGTGTTACCGACAAGGACAAGATAGTTGTTGATGGCAAGAAACTGGCCGCCCGTGAACAGGGCGCCCAGGTACATCCCGTGCTTATGTACAACAAGCCGCTCGGCGAAATATGTACTCGCAATGATCCTGAAGGTCGCCCCACGGTCTTTGATCATTTGCCGCGGTTGCCGCATGCACGCTGGGTGGCAGTGGGCCGCCTCGACATCAATACCACCGGGTTGTTGCTGTTTACCACGGATGGTGAGCTTGCCAACAAACTGATGCATCCCTCCATGCAGGTGCAGCGTGAATACATGGTGAGGGTAATGGGGGATGTCAACGAAGAAATCCTGCAGCGCCTCAAAACCGGCGTGGAACTGGAAGATGGTATGGCGAAATTCGACGGCATCCGGTTTGGTGGCGGCGAAGGCGCCAACCAGTGGTACTACGTGATGCTGCAGGAAGGGCGTAACCGGGAAGTGCGCCGTCTGTGGGAGTCACAAGGGCTGAAGGTAAGTCGCCTGAAACGTGTGCGCTACGGCAACCTCGTGCTGCCCAGCTTTGTGAAAATGGGCAAGTTTGTCGAGCTGCCGACTGCCGAAACCAGGGCACTGTATCAGTTGGCTGAATTGCCCTGGCAACCCACGCAGCATATCAAGGAGTACAGCGGCCGCTTTGTCGCCAAAAAACACGGTGACAAGGCGGTTCCGCCACCTCGTGACAAGCGCCGGGGTACTGCCGGTGCCCACAAAGGCAAAGGCGAGACAAGCGTCTGGAGCAAAGGCAGAAGCAAGGACTGAGTTTATTGGGAGGAGAATTGACGGCCGTTCTCATTGCGGCTGTCATCTCCCATCAAGTACAGGTATGCAGCCATCAACATTTCCGGCCGGGGACGCAGGAGCGGATCTTCGGAAGGAAACGCAACACGCCGCAATGCGGTCGCGCACGGACCGGGGTTGAGTGAATTCACCCGGATGTTGCTGGTACTGTGCAATTCGTCGTGAAACAGCTGCATCAGATTCTCGATCCCATGTTTGGCGATTGCATAAGGACCCCAGTAGGCGCGTATTTCCCGTCCGGCAGTAGATGAGGTGAAAATCACCGATGCGCTGGCCGCGCGACGCAGCAAGGGCAGGCAGTGACGGGTCAGCGCGTAACTCGCAGTCAGATTCACTTTCAGCTGCTGTTCCCAGCTTTCCAGCGTTACATGTTCCAGTGGCAATACCGGTGACATGGTGCCGGCACTGTGCAGCAGTCCGTCAAGATGCCCGAATTCTTCGGCAACAGTAATTGCCACCTCCTGATAACTGTTGTCGTCTGCTTTCAGCAGGTCCAGCACCATTACCGCCGGTTGTGCTCCGCCTGCAGCTTCAATTTCGTCATAAACAGCATTGAGCCTGGCTTCATTGCGCCCGAGCAAAATCACCGATGCCCCGTGCCGGGCATAACTTAAAGCAGCAGCCCGGCCCAGCCCTGAGCTGGCACCTGTGACCAGGATGATTTTGTTTTCGAGAAAATTGGCTTGTGGCTGGTAATCAAACATTGGTCGTACTCGTGTGTAACTGGAGTTGTTCAATCAAATCAGGTTTTTTGCAGGCACCAGTGAATCAATTCTTGCGGGGTATCCACAATCAAATCAGCTCCCCAGGCGGCAAGTGGTGGCAGTTCCGGCAGATAACCCCAACTCACCGCAACTCCCGGCATGCCGGCGCGTTGTGCCGCTTCCATGTCGCGAGGATGGTCGCCGACGTAAATCGTTTGCAATGCCTCCACACCAAGTTGCTGGCACGCACGCACCAGGCCGGCAGGATCCGGTTTGCCGGCCCCCACATCATCCGGACACACGAGAGTGCCGGAAGTGGCGAAATTTTCAAACCTTGCCAACAGGGGTTCGCTGAAGCGGCGATGCTTGTTGGTCATGATGCCCCAGTTGATGCCGTTTTCGATCAGTGAGGCAATAAGCAAGTCAATGTCATCAAACAAGGTGGCGCGTGTGTATGGAATCTGCTCGCTGTACAGTGACAGGAATTCCTGCAACAAATCCGGGTAGGCAGGATCAGAGACGGCTATGCCAAAGCCTTGCTGCACTATGGCACCGGCGCCAGCCGACACGTATTTGCGGACACTTGCTCCTGACACTGGCACTTTTCCGTGCTTGAGCAGTTGCTTGTTGAGAATGAGTGTGAAATCCGGCTCGGTATCGAGCAGGGTGCCGTCCAGATCAAAAAGTACAGCTTGCAGCACAAAGTTTCCTTGTAGTCAGTCTGCGCCAGGGGCGCGCAGGTGTACCAGATAGTTCACGTCCACATCCTTGCCCAGCTTGTAGCTCCGGCTAAGCGGGTTGTAGGTCATGCCAGCCAGTTCCCCTGGCTCCAGCCCATGCTGACGCGCCCACTGCATCAACTCCGAGGGCTTGATGAATTTGCGGTAATCGTGCGTGCCTCGCGGCAACATGCGCAGGATGTACTCGGCACCTACCACCGCCATCAGCCAGGATTTGGCATTGCGATTGATGGTGGAGATGAACAGATGTCCCCCCGGTTTCAGCAGGCGTTTGCAGGCGGCAATCACGCGGGCGGGTTCCGGCACGTGCTCCAGCATCTCCAGACAAGTGACAACATCAAAGCGGTTTGGATGCTGTTCAGCATAGTCTTCGGCACTGGCCTGTTCATATTTGATGTCAAGACCGCTTTCCAGCAAATGCAGTTTTGCGACAGCCAGTGGAGCCGCACCCATGTCGATGCCGGTAACCTGCGCGCCACGGCGTGCCATCGCTTCGCTGAGAATGCCGCCGCCACAGCCGATATCGAGCACCTGTTTGCCTGCCAGATCGACTTTGCTGTCAATAAAACCGGCACGCAACGGATTGATGTCGTGCAGTGGTTTGAATTCACTGTTGCGGTCCCACCAGCGACTCGCCAGTTTTTCAAACTTGGCTATTTCTGCATTGTCGATATTGGGAGTGGTACTGGAAGTAGTCTGGTTCATCTCAGAGTCCTGCCGCAATGCCGGCGCCCCAGCGTCTGGCTTCTTCAATGACTTGTGCCAGATCCATCTGCGTGAGCTTGTGGTCAACAACCAGTGCCTGGCCATTTACCCACACGTGACTCACCTGTGAAGCTGCGGCACTGTAGGCGAGAGTGGAACATGGATCATAAACCGGCTGTGTGCGTGGATGGTTGAGATCGATGGCGATGATGTCGGCGAGTTTGCCGGTTTCCAGACTGCCAAGCCTGCTTTCGAGACCCATGGCCCTGGCCCCATTGAGGGTGGCCATCGCCAATGCATCGCGTGCCGGCAAAGAAGAGGCATCTTCGCAGTTGCCCTTGCTCAGTAACGCAGCCAGTCGCAGTTCTGACAACATGTCGAGGGAGTTGTTGCTGGCGCAGCTGTCGGTGCCGAGCGCGACATTGACTCCGGCTGCCAGCAAATCTGCAGCCCTGCATGTGCCGTTGGCCAGTTTCAGGTTGGAAGCCGGGCAATGAATGACATGCGCCCCCGATTCCTTCAGCAGCCAGATTTCATCATCGAGCAATTGCGTCACATGCACACATTGGAGTCTGGGACTCAGCAGCTCCAGCTGTTTGAGCCGCTTGAGCGGACGCATGCCATGCTTGAGTTGGGCTTCGCTGATCTCGTCGGAATTTTCGTGCACATGCATGTGTATACCGATGTCGAGTTCCTCTGACAACACCGCAATTTTTCGCAGGGGTTCATCCGAAACTGTGTAGGGAGCATGGGGTCCGAACGCAACTGTGATGCGTTCATGATGCCGGTACTGGTCGAACAGGCGGGTGGCTTTGCCTATGTATTCATCAGCAGATCCGGCCCAGATGGTAGGAAAATCGAATACCGGACTGGCAAGCTGGGCGCGCATTCCGGATGCATCGACGGCCGCAGCAATGACATCGGGGAAGAAATACATGTCAGTAAAAGAGGTGGTGCCACCAAGCAGCATTTCAGCAATCGCCAGTCTGGCGCCGGCAGCAACATAGTCTTCACCCAGCCATTTGCCTTCTGCAGGCCAGATCTTTTGCTCCAGCCAGGGCCGCAGCGGCAAATCATCGGCATAACCCCTGAGCAGGGTCATCGGGCTGTGACCATGGGCATTCACCAGTCCTGGCATCACCACATGATGCTCAAGGAAATATTCGTGGCCTGCCATATAGCGTCCAAGCATCTCCTTGCGGGGCCCCATATCAACTATACGACCATCAGTGATGGCAATGATCTGGTGTTCCAGCACGCCCTGATGGGGCTGCATGGTGATAACCCAGCGTGCATGCAGCAGGGTATCCGCATGCAGCATCAAAAGGGGCAATTCTGTCATGTTGGGTAAGGGCCGGCTGAGTGGAGTTTCACAAGCGAACCAGTATAGCCATTAGCGGTTCAAACCTGTATCTCGGGGCGTTAAAAACGACCGCGAAATCGCCGGGCACGGGTTGCAGGAAAATTACCGGTTTTCTGCTGTTTTTCATTGCCGCTAACGTGTGTCACTGTGCTAGAATCGGGCATATTTTTTGGGGGGTGCACGGCAGCTCCCGCAGGCAAAAAAAGCAGTAGAAAAACAACAATCAACCTCACGCAGTCAGTCGGCAGAAAGCATGGCAGAAAATCAGGATCAAGGCGCTAGCGGTTCCCTTCCCAGCGGCAGTATTCAGAACGTAACCATCGAAAGCGAAATGCGCCAGTCCTATCTGGACTACGCCATGAGCGTGATCGTAGGCCGGGCCTTGCCCGATGTGCGTGACGGTCTCAAGCCGGTGCACCGGCGTGTCTTGTTCGCAATGAGCGAATTGTCGAATGACTGGAACAAGCCTTACAAAAAATCGGCGCGTGTCGTCGGTGACGTAATCGGTAAATATCACCCGCATGGCGATTCGGCTGTATATGAAACCATAGTACGCATGGCGCAGGATTTCTCGCTGCGCTATCCGCTGGTCGATGGCCAGGGCAATTTCGGTTCGGTTGATGGCGATGCTGCAGCAGCAATGCGTTACACCGAAATCCGCATGGAGAAGCTTGCACATGAATTGCTGGCCGATCTCGACAAGGAAACTGTCGACTTCTCACCCAACTATGACGGCACCGAGCAGATCCCGGATGTTTTCCCGACCCGGGTTCCCAACCTGCTGATCAATGGTTCCTCAGGAATCGCGGTAGGCATGGCTACCAACATACCGCCACACAACATGCGGGAAATCATCAGTGCCTGCATGGCATTGATGGTGAATCCCGAACTGACCATTGATGAGTTGATGGAGCATGTAAGCGGCCCGGATTTTCCGACTGCCGCCATCATCAACGGCAGGGCCGGCATTGTGCAGGCCTATCGTACCGGTCGCGGCAAGTTGCAAATTCGCGCCCGCACCACGATCGAGACCGATGAGAAGACTGGCAAGGAAACCATCATCGTCAATGAAATTCCCTATCAGGTTAACAAAGCCCGGCTGATTGAACGTATTGCCGATCTGGTAAAAGAAAAGCTGCTGGAAGGCATCACTGAATTGCGTGACGAGTCCGACAAGGACGGCATGCGCATTGTGATTGAACTGCGCAAAGGTGAAATCTCTGATGTAGTGCTGAACAACCTGTTTGCACAAACACAGATGCAGGTGGTCTTCGGCATCAACATGGTGGCGCTGATGGATGGCCGCCCCATGGTGCTCAATCTCAAGCAGATGCTGGAAGCTTTTATCAAGCACCGCCGGGAAGTAGTGACACGCCGCACAGTTTTCCTGTTGCGCAAGGCCCGCGAAAAAGGACACATTCTGGAAGGATTGGCAGTGGCCCTGGCCAACATCGATGACATCATCGAATTGATCAAGACTTCTCCCAACTCTGCCGAGGCAAAAGAAAAGCTGCTGGCCCAGGCGTGGAATTCCAGTGGGGTACTGGCATTGTTGGGTGATTCGCCGGTTGATGCCTGCCGGCCAAACGATTTGCCTGAACACTACGGCATGCATGGTGCCGTCTACAACCTTTCCCCGGACCAGGCACAAGCCATTCTCGAATTGCGCCTGCACCGACTGACAGGTCTGGAACATGAAAAGCTGCTTTCTGATTACCAGGAACTGCTGAGGCAGATCATCGATTATCTCGACATCCTGGGCAGTGAAACCCGTTTGATGGGAGTAATCCATGCAGAACTGGCAGAAATCAATGCTGCCTATGGTGACGAGCGTCGTACCGAAATTACTGCGTCCCATCTTGATCTGACCATGGAAGACCTGATCACTGAAGAAGATCGGGTGGTGACAATATCGAAAGGTGGTTATGCCAAAACCCAGCCGTTGACCGATTACCAGGCACAAAAACTTGGTGGCATGGGCAAGGCTGCGGCTTCGGTAAAAGACGAGGATTTCGTCGAGCACCTGCTGGTGACAAGTTCTCATGACACATTGTTGTGTTTTACCAACCACGGCAAGGTGTTCTGGCTGAAGGTCTACATGATCCCGGTTGCCAGCCGCACTTCCCGCGGCAAACCTATAGTCAACATTCTTGATCTGGCCCAGGGGGAGAGCATCACCAGTCTGCTGCCGGTGCGTGAATATGCCGACAACCAATACATTTTCATGGCGACAGCCAATGGCACGGTCAAGAAAACCGAGCTCAAAGCCTTTGCCAATCAGCGTACCGTAGGCTTGCGCGCGCTTGAGCTTGATGAAGGCGACACCCTGGTGAAAACGGCTATCACGGATGGCAACTGCGATGTGGTTCTGTACAGCAGCAGCGGCAAGGCCGTCAGGTTCAATGAAAACGATGTGCGGGCAATGGGCAGAACTGCCCGCGGTGTGCGCGGCATTCGCTTGCCTGCCGGTCATCGCATGGTGGACATGATCATTCCGCAACTGGGTGGCCAGATCCTTGCCGTCAGTGTCAACGGTTACGGCAAGCGAACCAGCATTGAAGAATTCCCGGTACACGGACGCGGTGGCCAGGGGGTCATTGGCATCCAGGCAAGTGAACGCAATGGAGCAATTGTCGGTGCAGTCCAGGTGTTCGACGGTGATGAAATCATGCTAATCAGTGACAAGGGGACATTGGTGCGGACCCGGGTTGATGAAATTTCGTTGCAGGGCCGTAACACCCAGGGTGTCAGGCTGATCCGGCTGAAAGAAGAAGAAACACTGGTAGGCGTGGTCAGAGTTGATGAACCCGATGAAAGCGGCACTGCATCACGTCCCACTGTCCAGGCCAGTCCTGCATCGGTGGAGGATGCCGGGGAAGGAGCCGCAGAAGGGAGTATGGAAGGAGCTTCTAAAGGCACACCAGATGCTGTCAACGGCGCTGAGGCCGGCACAGCCAATGATGATGATCATGGCGACCCCGAACAAGCTTGATGCCGGTGCCGGCGTTGCCTTCCTGGGCCCCGCTGGCACTTACTCGCATGAAGCTGCACAAAACTGGTTTGGTGCCAGCGCTCCCTGGCAGGCGGTCACAGATATTCGCGATGTTTTCACGGCGGTAGACTCAGGCAAGGCGACCTGGGGTGTGGTGCCGGTCGAAAACTCTGCGGAGGGATCCATCACGGTAACACTGGATGCATTTGCAACTGCCTCCTTGCAGATTTGTGCTGAATATCTGCTGCGCATCCGTCACTGTTTGCTGGCCACATCGGCTGTAATGGGGCAGGGCGGAATCAAACGTATCGTGTCCCATCAGCAATCACTCGGCCAGTGTCGGGATTACCTGAACAAAAATTATCCCGGTATTGAGCTGCGAGCTGTCAGCAGCAACGCTGAGGCAGCACGCATAGCAGCAGATCCGGCGCAGCACGGAGTCGCCGCAATAGCCGGACAAACTGCTGCGAGATTGTACGGATTACAAATTGTCGCAGAGTCGATTGAAGATACTCACGACAATACGACAAGATTTTTGTTGCTGGGTCGCACATGCTCCACCCGATCCACTGGCCGGGACAGAACCTCGCTGCTGATCTCGGCTCCCGATGAGCCTGGTACGTTGTTTCATGCATTGGAGCCGTTTCATCGCTTTGGCGTCAGTCTGACCAAGCTGGAAACGAGGCCTTCAAGACGGGCCGCATGGTCCTCTGCGTTTTATGTCGATTTTGAAGGCCATGTTGACGATGACAACGTCAAGTCGACCTTGCAGGCGTTGCAAACCCTCAAGCTTGAGGTCAAATGGCTGGGATCCTATCCGCAGGCGGTGGCGGTATGAGCATGTCACTGGCCAACAGGAAAATTGTCATCATCGGTCTTGGTCTGATTGGTGGCTCATTGGCGCGCGCACTGAAAAAACTGGATTTGGGCTGTAAAGTCTTCGCAGTCGGTCGCAACAAAAAAGTGCTCGAGCAGGCGCAGGCAGACGGCACTATTCTTGGATGGAGTGTAGACGCAAAGGATCTTTGCAGGGATGCCGACCTGATTGTGCTGTGTATGCCGGTATTGAGCATCGAGCAAAATCTGCAGGCGTTGGCACCAGTGCTGGCGCCGCACACTGTGGTTACCGATGTTGCCAGTGTCAAAGGTGCTGTGGTTGATGCGGTCGGCCGTGTATTCGGGACCATTCCCGCCAATTTTGTGCCCGGTCATCCCATTGCGGGTTCCGAGCAGAGCGGATATGCCGCTTCAAAACACGACTTGTACAAAGGCCGCAAGGTCATACTTACACCATTGCCCCATACCAATGCGGATGCAGTCGAACTCGTTTCCTTGCTCTGGCAAGCCAGTGGCGCAGAAGTTTTGACAATGAGTGTCGAGCACCACGATGAAGTACTGGCCGCGACCAGCCATTTGCCGCATCTCCTGGCTTTCGCATTGGTCGACACGTTGTCACAACAGGGCACACGCGAAGAAATCTTTCGCTATGCTGCCGGTGGCTTCCGCGATTTCACGCGTATTGCATCAAGTGATCCGCAAATGTGGCGGGACATTTTTGTCACCAATGCAGACGCCACTGTCAGTATTCTGGATGAATACATGCATGACTTGCAGCGCTTGCGCGAGTTATTACTGAATCGGGATGCCGACGAACTGTTCAGGACCTTCAAGCGTGCCAATGCCTCGCGCAATGTATTTCTTTCTTTCAGCAAGAACCAGAATCCCAAGCATCCGGAGTGAGCAACCTTATGTCCGACAGTTCCAGGCCACCAGAACAGCATGACCTTGTATATCAGGTGCAGCCAGGCGGCACTCTGCAGGGCGATTTGCGTGTACCTGGTGATAAATCCATTTCCCATCGTTCCATCATGCTGGGGTCACTGGGAGACGGACTTACCACCGTCGACGGTTTCCTGGAGGGCGAGGACAGTCTGTGCACATTGCAGGCTTTTCGTGACATGGGTGTTGAAATTGAGCGCCCCAGTGCCGGTAAAGTTGTAATCCACGGGGTTGGCATGCATGGACTGAAGGCCCCAAAGAACGCCCTGTATCTCGGTAATTCAGGAACATCCATGCGGTTGTTGTCAGGGCTGCTGGCAGGCCAGAATTTTGTTTCTGTGCTTGCCGGAGACAGTTCTCTCACCAAACGTCCGATGAAACGCGTGGCTGAACCGCTCAAGCTTATGGGTGCCAGGCTGACTTTGCAGGCAGGAGGCTTGTGCCCCATACAGATAGACCCTGCATCGCTGCATGGCATTGACTATGTGATGCCAATGGCCAGCGCCCAGGTCAAATCCTGTCTGTTGCTGGCTGCCATGTATGCAGAAGGTGAAACCCGTTTGACGGAACCGGCTCCGTGTCGGGACCATACCGAGCGCATGTTGCAGGGCTTCGGCTATGCAGTGAAGGTCAATGGCAACGAGATCAGTATCAATGGTGGCGGTTCACTCAAGGCTGGCCATATCGATGTGCCATCCGATATTTCCTCTGCTGCATTTTTCCTGGTGGGTGCCAGCATCTGCCCTGGGTCTGATCTGGTTTTGCGCCACGTGGGCATCAATCCCACCCGTATCGGAGTGATCAATATCCTGCGGGCCATGGGGGCAGATATCCGCTATTTGCGCGAGTATGTGGCGGGTGGTGAACCAGTGGCTGATTTGCAGGTCAGATATGCGCCACTGCACGGCATCAGGATTCCGGAAGACCAGGTTCCGCTTGCGATTGACGAGTTTCCTGCACTGTTCATTGCAGCCGCCTGTGCTGCAGGCACTACTGTGCTGTCAGGTGCTGAGGAACTCAGAGTCAAGGAAAGTGATCGCATCCAGACCATGGCCGATGGTTTGCAAGTGCTGGGAGTCAGTCATCAAGTCAAATCTGATGGAATTGAAATCCAGGGGGTAGGGCACACAGGCACGTTGGGCTCCGGTACCATAAACAGCCACGGTGACCACCGTATTGCCATGTCGTTCACGATGGCTGCGCTTAGGGCAAAAGGTGCAATCACGATACTGGATTGCAACAATGTCGCCACCTCTTTCCCCGGCTTTGCCGAGCTCGTCAAGGGCTGTGGCATCGGGCTAGCCCAGCGCCATGGATGAGCATGAGCTGCCACCGGTTATAGCCATTGACGGCCCCAGCGGTACTGGCAAGGGCACCATTGCCCAGCTGCTGGCCACGGAACTGGGTTGGCACCTGCTCGATAGCGGGGCGCTCTACCGTATTGTTGGCATAGCTGCGCTGCAGAGCGGTATCGATGCAGCTGATCCCCAGGGATTGTGTAGCTTGGCCCGCACCATGCGTGTTGAATTTTCCACTCTTTTTCCAGGCTCAATCACGTTGGACGGCAAGGAAATTTCCGCCCAGGTCCGATTGGAAGAATCCGGGGCCATGGCCTCAAGAATTGCTGCCATCCCCGAGCTGCGGGCAGCTTTGCTGCAACGGCAACATGATTTTCGCCAACCGCCTGGACTGGTGGCCGATGGTCGTGACATGGGCACCGTGGTCTTCCCCGATGCACTCTGCAAGTTCTTTCTTACCGCCAGTCCTGAGACCAGGGCACAAAGGCGCTATAAGCAGTTGAAAGATAAGGAAGTTAATGTTAGTCTGCCCGCCCTTTTGCGTGACATTCAGGCGCGTGACGAGCGGGATACAACCCGCGCAGTATCACCACTGAAGCCAGCAAAAGGAGCGCTGATTATAGATACTGGCCCGCTGGCAATTGAGCAGGTAATGGCAATTGTCAGGCAAGAGCTTGTGTCGTATCAGGACTCCCGCAAGGAGTCTCGTCAATTGTTTTTCTCAGACAAGCACTGAGACTGCAACTGAAAATAGCGCAAGCACCCGTCCTGCCAGCCCTGGACGGGTTTCATAAACCAGACTCCCGTGTCGGCTGGGATGCGGAAAGCGCTTTGCTGCAATCCATCGTGAACAGCACTGCCCAGGAAATCCTATGACTACAACCGCAACATCAACTGCAACACAGGCTACCGGCATGGAAAGCTTTGCCGACATGTTCGAGCAGAGTCTGCAAGATCTCGACATGCAGACTGGCTCCATCGTGACCGGCACCATCATCGACATCGATCATGATTGGGTCACAGTGCACGCCGGACTCAAATCCGAAGGCGTAATTGCCAAATCAGAATTCCTCAATGATGCAGGTGAATTTACCCTGCAGATCGGCGACAAGGTCAAAGTATCACTTGATGCCGTTGAAGACGGCTACGGCGAAACCAAACTGTCACGTGAAAAAGCCAAGCGTGCTGAAACCTGGCTGGTACTGGAAGAAGCTTTCGAGAAAGGCTCACCGGTAATGGGTGTTATCAATGGCAAGGTCAAAGGCGGCTTCACTGTTGACGTCAATACCATCCGCGCGTTCCTGCCAGGCTCACTGGTGGATATCCGTCCGATTCGTGACACCACGCACCTGGAAGGCAAGGAACTTGAATTCAAACTGATCAAACTGGATCAGAAACGCAACAACGTCGTGGTCTCACGTCGCGCAGTGCTTGAGTCCGTCAACACCGGTGAACGCGATGCGTTGCTGAACAGCTTGCAGGAAGGCCAGTCAGTCAAAGGCGTCGTCAAGAATCTTACCGATTACGGTGCCTTCGTTGATCTCGGCGGCATTGATGGTTTGCTGCACATTACCGACATGTCCTGGAAACGTATCAAGCATCCTAGTGAAATCGTGACTGTGGGCCAGGAAATCGAAGTCAAGGTGTTGAAGTTCGACCGCGAACGCAACCGCGTATCCCTGGGCCTGAAACAGTTGGGCGAAGATCCATGGGTCGAAATCAAGCGTCGATATCCCGAAGGCACCAAGGTCAAGGCAGTCATCACCAACCTGACCGACTACGGCTGTTTCGCTGAGCTGGAAGAAGGTGTGGAAGGTCTGGTGCACGTGAGTGAAATGGATTGGACCAACAAGAACATCCATCCATCCAAGATCGTCCAGTTGGGCGACGAAGTGGAAGTGATGATTCTGGACATCGACCAGGAACGTCGTCGCATCTCGCTGGGTATCAAGCAGTGCAAACAGAATCCCTGGGATGCGTTTGCTTCCAAATACCAGAAAGGCGATCGCATTTCCGGCAACATCAAATCCATCACTGACTTCGGTATCTTCATCGGTCTCGAAGGCGACATTGATGGTCTGGTACATCTGTCAGACATTTCGTGGGATGAGCCGGGCGAACAGGCAGTCCGCCAGTTCACCAAAGGCGACAAGCTGGAAACCGTCATTTTGTCCATTGATCCCGAGCGTGAAAGAATTTCGCTGGGCGTCAAGCAGATGTCCGGTGATCCATTCGTCAACTTCCTGAGTTCGAACGAGAAGGGTGCAGTGGTCAAAGGCACCATCAAGTCTGTCGATGCCAAAGAAGCAGTGGTGACACTTGCCGAGGGAGTTGAGGGAGTTCTGAAATCATCCGAAATCAGCCGTGAACGTGTGGAAGATGCGCGTACCGTGCTGAATGTCGGTGACAAAATCGATCTGATGATAACCAATGTGGATCGCAAGAACCGTGTGTTGAATCTGTCCATCAAAGCCAGGGAAATGGAAGAGGAAAAAGACTCAGTCAAGGAACACAACAGCAAGATGAGCACAAGCAATGCTGCGCCCGCTACTGTTGGTGACCTCATCAAAGCCAAGATGAACAAAGAGTAGGATCTGTATCGGTCATGATCTGGTCTGCCAGCGTGACCGTTGCATAAACAAGAAGTAGTGACTGAGTACGCAATAATGAGAGTGCCATCCGGCACGCAAGTGCCGGATGACCCCCCCAGTAAGACTAAGCTCGATTACCAAAGGATCGTTATGACCAAATCTGAACTTATCGAACAAATTGCAGCCAGACATACCCAGCTGTCAGCCAAGGACATAGAACTGGCAGTGAAAGCAATCATCAATTACATGACCGATGTCCTGTCAGACGGCGGTCGTATAGAAATCCGTGGTTTCGGCAGCTTTTCGCTGCATTATCGTGAACCTCGTACCGGGCGGAATCCGAAAACCGGTGAGCCCGTTGTATTGAGCGGCAAATATGTACCCCATTTCAAACCTGGCAAAGAACTCCGTGACAGGGTGAATGCCAGTCTCGAATAGCATTCATTAACTTCCAACAAGTCACCTGTCTGGGTGGTTCGATGCCAGATCAACCGGTCAGTCCTGCATAGATGGAACAGCCTGCATCAGTATTTTCTTTTTTGCTGGTTCTGATTGCCATCGGCCTGGCGTGGTTGGCGGGTTATCGCAGCCGTTTTCATCATTTCCCGGGGCTGAAACGCAGCACGCAACAGGACTATTTCGTTGGTTTGAATTACCTGCTCAATGATGAGCCGGATGATGCCATCGATATATTCATTGAAGCACTTGAAGTCAATTCGGATACCCTGGCCACACACCTCGCACTGGGCACCTTGCTGCGTCGTCGCGGCAAGGTGGATCGCTCGATTGCCCATTACCAGCAATTGCTGGACAGCGCCGCCTTTTCAGGCCGGGAGCAGTACGAAATAAAAATCCAGCTGGTGCGCAGTTATATTGCTGCAGGGCTGCTCGATCGCTCCGAGCGGCTGCTGGAAGAGTTGGTGAAAGCTCCACCGGCAATTCGCGAAATAGCGCTGGGATTGGCAATCAGTGTTTTCCAGAAAGAGAAAGAGTGGGTGAAGGCGCTTGCTGCAGCAAGCGAGTTGTTGCAGATTTGCTCCTCCCACAAACGATCCGAAATCCAGTTGCAGGCTTCACATTTTCATTGTGAGCTGGCGGAAGTCGGGCTCAGGTCCGGCAATCTGGAAGTGGTGCGCGAGGAATTGCGCAATGCGATCCAGATATGTCGTCACAACGTTCGTATTTACCTGATGCAGGGGAAGCTGGAATCACTGGCTGGTTCGCCCAAGGAAGCAGTACGTGCCCTGCTCAAAGTCGGCCAGTTTGATCCATCATTTGCACATGAAGCAGCAAATGATCTGCGCATCAATCTGCTGAAATCCGGAATGGACAAACAGATGTCGGGATTGATGGAGGAAAAGGCGGAGTTTGGCAACGAATCCAGGCAAATCCTTGACAGTGTTGCCGGCATCGCGCGCCAACAGGGTGAAGATGAAGCGCTGAATTTCCTGCTGCCGCAACTCAAGATCAGGCCATCACTGTCCCTGCTTGCCCAGTCTTTGTCGCTTTCGGTAAAACAGGATTCGAAGATGCAGTCGCGGGTGTTGGAGCTGGGATCTTCCTTGCTCGTCCAGCATCTGCTCAACTCCCCCCATTACCGTTGTGAAAATTGCGGATTTGAGCTCAGGAGCATGCACTGGCTTTGTCCTGGCTGCAGTCGCTGGGGCCTGGTCAAACCCCTGGATGATCGCATCAGTTACAGTCACGAGGATTTGTCTACTCCTTCGTGAGCCGCGTTATACTTGCAACAAGTTCCTCTCACCTTCTACAAGACAACTGCATGAGTGACAGCAAACCCCTTATCATCGCTCTCGATTTTGCAGATTCCCGCGCGGCCTACCAGCTGGTTGACCAGCTTGATCCCGGACTTTGCAGGATCAAGATCGGCAAGGAAATGTTTACCCGTTATGGCCCGGAGCTGGTCAAACGCATCACGGCTTCGGGGTTCGATATTTTTCTCGACCTGAAATTTCACGACATACCCAACACCGTGGCAGGCGCGGTTTCTGCTGCCGCAGATCTCGGTGTGTGGATGGTGAATGTGCACGCAGGAGGGGGGCGGGCCATGATGGAAGCAGCCAGAAAAAGTCTGGGGGACAAACCAGCCACCAGATTGATTGCAGTAACTGTACTGACCAGCCTGTCATCCCAGGATCTGCATGAAGTCGGAGTATCCGGTTCTGCGGAAGAGCAAGTAGCCCGACTTGCCAGACTCACTGCCGAGTCAGGACTTGATGGTGTGGTTTGTTCTGCCAGGGAAATTGCCCTGCTGCGACAGAATCTGAAACCGGATTTTCTGCTGGTTACACCGGGCATCAGACCGGCTGGTGACGATGCCGGTGATCAGAAGCGGACAGAAACCCCGGCTACCGCACTGGCCAGGGGCAGTAACTATCTGGTTATAGGTCGCCCAGTGACCCAGGCGGCTGATCCACTCCTCAAGCTCAGGCAAATCATGCAGGAAATCCACAGCAAAATCTGAACTCTCTGCTATGTTGGAGTGGCAGCAACAACGCTGCTAACTTTCAAGGAGGAAGCATGAGAACGACGATTTCAAAACAGGCTTTGAAATTTCTGCTGGTGAGCAGTCTGGCATTTGGGATGGTTGCCACTCCTGTTCAACTGTTGGCTGCAGAACATGCCAGGGAACATAGCGTAGCCAAACAGGTCAATATCAACAAAGCTGATGCCCAGACTATTGCAGATGTGCTGGTGGGAATTGGCGTTGCCAAAGCCAAAGCCATAGTCAAATTCAGGGAAGCCCATGGTCCCTTTACCAGCATAGACCAGCTGCAAGAGGTCAGTGGAGTGGGCGAGGCGTTGATTACCACCAATCGGCAGCGAATAACCCTGGACTAGCAGTGCAATTCAAAAGGCGTCGCAAGACGCCTTTTTTCTTTGTCCGGGCCGTACGGGGAACTAGAATCGGCAGCTAGAAAGACTTCCTGCTGCTGTGCTCGGGATCATGGGATTTTGGTATATGTCACCGGTAACAATGCTGACGATAGCGTTCATTGCAGCCCTGGCCCTGACCGGGCTATGGCTGTGGTTGGCTCGCAGCAGAGCCTGGCTGGATCGACCCAATTTCCGCAGCTCCCATGAAATTCCGATTCCGCTGAGTGGGGGGGTTGGCATAGTGGTTCCTTTTGTCGTTCTGGCTCTCTGGCCACAGCGCCCGGCGCCGGATGCGCAAGGCTATTGGATGCTGGCAGCGGCTGCGGGATTGGCAACAACAGGATTGATTGATGATTTTTGCCGGCTTGGAATCAGATTGAGATTGTTTCTGCAACTGCTGGCAGTTGCTTCTCTTTGGCCATTGCTAGTGGCTCTGCCGCCACTGGTACTGCCATTCGCTCTTGTTTTGCATGGGGCAGTTTTGGCTGCGCTTTTGTCTGTCGCCGTATTATGGTTGGTGAATTTGTACAATTTCATGGATGGAATTGACGCTTTGGCTGCAACAGAGGGGATATTTGTTTGTACTGCGCTGGCCCTGCTGACAATGCTTGCAGGACACCCCAATCCGGATACTTCATTGCTGTATCTGGGTGGAACCCTGGCAGGATTCCTGTTTTTCAATCTGCCTCCGGCCCGCATCTTTCTGGGCGATGTTGGCAGCTATTTTTTGGGATTCATGATTTCAGTTATCGGCTTCCAGCTGATAGCAGAGGGTAAACTTGGCTACTGGACATTGCCCATTCTGCTTGGCACTTTCGTGGCAGATGCTTCCACTACGCTGCTGGGGCGGGTCCTGGCAGGGGCCGTGTGGTATCATGGACACCGAAGCCATGCCTATCAGCTGCTTGCAGCACGTTGGCAGAGTCATGGGCTGGTTGTAGTGGCAAATCTCGTCATCAATGTGGTGTGGTTGTTTCCGATGGCCTGGTTGTCAGAGCTGCGACCTGGTTACGGACTTTGGATTACCCTGCTGGCCTGGCTACCCTTGGCAGTGGGTGCCGGATTGGTCAGAAAAGCTCATGATGTGTCATCCTGAGCCAGAGTGCTGTGTAGATGGCGGGTACAGCTTCCCTGACGGTAACAACCAGGAGATGGATTATCCTGATCGGAGAAGGAACGGCTCGTGAAAATAAGTTCGTTTGAATTATCAAGATCTATCAAGCAGCTGTTACTGATGGTTGTCGATGCTGCCTGCATCATGATAGCCCTCTGGTTGTCAGTGATCCTGGTAAGTCCCGAATACTTTTCCAACAATCCTGCCGGCGATTTCCTGATCTTCTTCCTGTTCTGTGCAAGCAGCAGTGTTGTGATTTTCCATACAGCAGGCCTGTACCGGACTGTACTTTTGTACATGGGGCTGCAATCGGTGCTGGTGATCCTGAAAGGCATCACACTCAGTACCCTGGTTTCCACCTGCGCTGTCTATCTGACCGGCACACTGAATTTCCCGGCTCCGGCCATCGTGGTTTTCTGGATGATGGCTTTGCTGATGGTGGGGGGGTTGCGGTTTGCAGCCAAACTGGCATTGCGCAGCATGATGCAGAACTTCCGCCCGCGTGAACCTGTCATCATCTATGGAGCCGGCAGTTCCGGCATGCAACTGGTTGCAGCCATTATCAATGGTGACCAGTATGTTCCGGTTGCATTTATTGATGACGATGAAAGCGTGATAGGCAACACGGTACACGGCATCAGGGTTTATGCCCCGACGTCGCTGCGAGAATTGATCGACAACTTTTCCGTAAGGCAGATTCTGCTTGCCATCCCGTCGGCTACCCATGCTGAACGCAAACAGATTCTCAACAACCTGGAAAAGTTGCCTGTACATGTCAGAACTGTGCCTGACCTGTTTGATATTGTTTCAGGCAAAGTCAGGGTGGATGAAATCCGTGATATTGATATCGAGGATTTGCTGGGCAGGGATATCGTTCCCCCTGATCCACAACTGATGGGCGCGTGTATTGATGGCAGTAATGTCCTGATTACCGGGGCAGGTGGCTCGATTGGTTCGGAACTTTGTCGCCAGATCATCCGGCTCAGGCCGAACCACATGATCCTGTTCGACAACTCCGAATATGGCCTGTACACCATTGAAAATGAATTGCGTGAAACATTGCGCTCACTTGATACCGGCAAGGAGATAAGGATTACCGCGTTGCTGGGATCTGTCTGCAACCAGAAACTGGTCGAACATGTGTTGAGAAAATTCCCGGTGCGTACCGTTTATCATGCAGCTGCCTACAAGCAGGTGCCTATGGTGGAAAAGAACATCATCGAGGGAGTGCATAACAACATTTTCGGCACTCTGGTTCTCGCAAGGGCGGCTGCGAAATTCATGATTGAACATTTTGTGTTCATTTCCACCGACAAGGCTGTCAGACCGGCCAATGTAATGGGTGCGACCAAGCGTTTTGCAGAGCAGATACTGCAGGCATTGGCAGTCAAGGAAAAGACCACCAGGTTTTCGATGGTGCGCTTCGGGAATGTGCTGGGATCATCCGGCTCGGTGGTTCCTTTGTTCCGCAAACAAATTGCACAGGGTGGTCCCATCACCGTTACCCATTCGGAAGTTACCCGTTATTTCATGACGGTACAGGAAGCCGCCCAGCTGGTTATCCAGGCAGGATCCATGGCTTCCGGTGGCGATGTGTTCGTGCTGGACATGAACGAGCCGGTACGCATAGTGGATCTGGCCAGAAAAATGATTCACCTCATGGGATTCATGGTGAAAGACGAGCGCAGCCCCAATGGTGATGTTGCCATCGAATACACCGGGCTGAGGCCCGGTGAAAAACTGTATGAGGAACTGCTGATAGGGGAGCAGGTTACGGGCACCGAACATCCCAAGATCATGAGGGCTGAAGAAGACTTTCTTTCCTGGGAGCAGTTGCAAGAGTTGCTGGCCCGGCTTGAATCCGGCTGTGAGGAACTGGATCAGGCGAAAATCAGGGAAGTGCTGGCAGAGGCCATTGGCGGATTTGTGTCGAAAGAAGCCCCCAGCGATCCACTGTTCGATGTGCAAGCATTCGAGCAGTCACAGGATGCCAAACGAGCCAAAATCCTGCCCCTGTTCAAGAATTGAACGGGCCAGGTCAGTACTGGCGGGGAAATTCAAAACTGGCTGCCCAACCTGGGCTCGAACCAGGAACCAAGTGATTAACAGTCACCTACTCTACCATTGAGCTATTGGGCAGTGTCAGAAGCAAAAAACGCGAAGCGACACAGAAAGCTTGAAGGCGCGCATGGTAATTAGATTTGCATAGCAGGTCAACGGGGGTGATCGCTCTCAATCGACTCTCTTGTGCCTGATTCTGTAAAAATGTGCTGGAAATACACATCCTGAATTAGAATCCCTGTTTCCGCATTTCTTTTGTGGCAGCGTGAACAAATCATTCAAACTCAAAGCCCCATTCGGCCCGGCCGGGGATCAGCCACAGGCCATCAGCAAGCTGCTGCAAGGGCTCAAGGATGGCCTGTCTGCCCAGACTTTATTGGGTGTCACTGGTTCAGGTAAAACCTTTACCATCGCCAATGTCATTGCCGAGTCCCAAAGGCCTTGCCTGATCATGGCTCCCAACAAAACCCTGGCTGCCCAGCTCTATGGTGAGCTCAAGGAGTTTTTCCCGGAGAATGCCATCGAATATTTTGTTTCCTACTACGATTACTACCAGCCGGAAGCGTATGTTCCGTCCTCCGATTCCTACATTGAGAAAGACGCCACCATCAATGAACACATAGAGCAGATGCGTTTGTCTGCGACCAAGTCACTGCTGGAAAGGCGGGATGTGGTGGTAGTGGCCACAGTTTCGTGCATTTACGGTCTTGGTGATCCGGCAGCCTATCTCAACATGGTATTGCAGCTTAAGGTAGGAGCGAAGCTGGATCAGAGAAGCTTGTTGAAGAAGCTCTCCGAACTGCAATACACACGCAATGAAATGGACCTTTATCGCGCCCATTACCGTGTCAGAGGCGATGTCATCGACATTTTTCCGGCCGAATCGGATATCAGCGCAATCAGGGTGGAACTGTTTGATGACGAAATTGAAGGGTTGGCATATTTTGATCCGCTGACGGGTGCTCTCCTCAGCAAGGAGCAGGAAGTCACCATTTTCCCGAAATCACACTACGTCACTCCCAGGGACAGGATGCTGATCGCCGCCGAGCAAATCAGGATTGAACTGAAACAGCGTCTGCAAGTACTGCAGGAAAACAACCAGCTGGTAGAGGCGCAGCGCTTGCAGCAACGCACCCAATTTGATCTGGAAATGATAGTGGAGCTTGGTTACTGCACTGGCATCGAGAACTACTCAAGGTATCTGTCAGGCCGTGAGACAGGTCAGCCTCCGCCCACGCTGTTTGATTATTTGCCGCTGGATGCGTTCGTAGTGGTTGATGAATCCCATGTGGGGATCCCACAGATCGGAGCCATGTTCAAAGGCGACCGGTCACGCAAGGAAACGCTGGTTCAATACGGGTTCAGATTGCCCTCAGCACTTGATAACCGGCCTCTGCGATTTGAGGAGTGGGAAGCGCTGGTACCCCAGCTGATATTTGTGTCTGCCACGCCCGGAAACTATGAGGCAGATAAGCAGGGGCAGCTGGTTCAACAACTGGTGCGACCCACAGGCCTGATAGATCCGGAACCGGAAATCAGACCAGCACTGCACCAGGTGGATGACTTGCTGACGGAAGCCAAAGCCAGAATAGGGGCTGGAGAGAGGATTCTGGTTACTGTGCTGACCAAGCGAATGGCCGAGGATCTCACCGACTATCTGGCTGACCATGGAGTCAAAGTCCGTTATCTGCATTCGGATATCGATACCGTGGAGAGAATGGAGATCATCAGGGATTTGCGGCTGGGTGTGTTCGATGTGCTGGTAGGCATCAATTTGTTGCGAGAGGGGCTCGATATACCCGAGGTGTCACTGGTGGCCATCATGGATGCCGACAAAGAAGGATTTTTGCGTTCAGAGAGATCGCTTATCCAGACGATGGGCAGGGCTGCCCGCAATCTCAACGGCAAGGCGATACTCTATGCCGACAGAATCACGGGATCCATGGAGCGTGCCATTGCTGTGACACTCGAGCGCAGGAAGGTCCAGACACAGTTCAATCTTGATCATGGAATAGTGCCCCGGGGCGTCCGCAAGTCGATCAATGAGTCTCTGGATCAGGGTTTTGGCGAGCTGCAAGCCGCAAAACAGGATTCGATTCTCAAAGCGAAATCAGGTAAAGCCGGCAGTTTCCTGAGGCCGTCAGAGCGATTGACAGAGGCGCAAATGAGTGCCCACATCAAGGAGTTGGAACATAAAATGTTCGAACATGCGAAGAATCTGGAGTTTGAGGCCGCCGCAGCCATCAGGGATGAATTGGCCCGATTGAATCAATTTCTGTTGACGATATAAGTCCCTTGGCGGAAAAGGCCTGTTTGCGGCAGCTGATTGCTGACGTAATAGGCGAAAGCGTTTGATTTCCTTGTAGTTTGGAAGGCTGGCCAATATAATCGCCAACCTTTTTAGGCGCGTAGCTCAGTTGGTTAGAGCGCTACCTTGACATGGTAGAGGTCACCAGTTCGAACCTGGTCGTGCCTACCACTTTTTGATTATTAACAATGATTGTCATCACTTTACCAGACGGCAGCAAACGTCAATTTCCTGCTGCTACCACAATTCAGCAGGTGGCCGAATCCATCGGTCCTGGCCTGGCCAAGGCGGCCCTGGCCGGCAAGGTGGATGGCCAGTTGCGTGACACCTCTCATCTGATTGAAGGGGATGCCACGTTGAGCATCATTACTTCGCGTGATGCTGAAGGTCTTGAAGTCATTCGCCATTCTTGTGCGCATTTGATGGCGCATGCAGTCAAGAAACTTTTCCCGGCAGCCCAGGTCACCATCGGCCCTGTTATTGAAAACGGCTTCTTTTACGATTTTGCATTTGAGCGTGCCTTCACCACTGAAGATCTGGTGGCGATTGAAAGTGAGATGGAAAAGCTTGCTGCCGAAGACATCAAAGTTGAGCGGTCATTGATGACACGCAGTGATGCCATCGCATTTTTCGACAAGCTGGGCGAGAAATACAAAGGGGAAATCATTGCAAGTATTCCTGCTGAAGAAGGGTTGTCTTTCTACCGCCAGGGAGACTTCATTGATCTTTGTCGCGGCCCCCATGTTCCTTCCACCGGGCACATCAAGGCATTCAAATTGATGTCGGTAGCAGGTGCTTATTGGCGGGGCGATTCGAAAAATGCGATGTTGCAGCGTATTTACGGCACCGCCTGGAATGACAAGAAAGCTCTCAAGGACTATCTGCACTTGCTGGAAGAAGCCGAGCGGCGCGATCACCGCAAAATCGGCAAGAAGCTGGATCTGTTCCATTTCCAGGAAGAGGCGCCCGGCATGGCGTTCTGGCATCCGAAAGGCTGGAAGATTTACCAGACCATCAAAAAATACATGCAGGATCTTTTGGTAGCCAACCACTATCAGGAGATCAATACACCCCAGGTAGTCGATTATTCGTTGTGGGAAAGATCAGGGCATGCCGACAAATTTGCCGAGCAAATGTTCCAGGTCGAATCTGACAGCAGGCTCTATGCAATCAAGCCAATGAATTGTCCTTGTCATATCCAGGTTTTCAACCAGGGACTCAAGAGCTACCGGGATTTGCCGTTAAGATTTGCAGAATTCGGCTCCTGCCATCGCTACGAGCCTTCAGGCAGCATGCACGGATTGATGAGGGTCAGAAGTTTCACGCAGGATGATGGCCACATCTTTTGTACCGAGGCACAAATCCAGTCGGAAGTTTCGGACTTCATCAAACTGGTTTATGAGGTGTACCAGGATTTCGGATTCAATGAGATCACCCTCAGGCTGTCCACACGTCCGGCCAAACGGGTGGGATCTGACGAAGTATGGGACAAGGCTGAGCAGGCGCTGAAAGTTGCACTCGACAATACCGGTCGCAAGTGGCAGCTATTGCCGGGAGAAGGTGCGTTCTATGGCCCGAAAATCGAGTTTGCCCTCAAGGATTGCATGGGACGTGAGCAACAATGTGGCACCATCCAGGTCGATTTTTCTATGCCTGGACGCCTGGGTGCCCAGTTTGTGGCGGAAGACAACAACAAGCACACCCCAGTCATGTTGCATCGTGCAATTTTCGGATCCTTTGAGCGCTTTATCGGCATATTGATCGAACATTACGAGGGATCTTTCCCCGCCTGGTTGGCGCCTGTGCAAGTGGAAGTGATGAATATTACTGATCGCCAGGCCCAATATTGCGCTTATGTTGTGAAAGCCTTGCAAAACAAGGGGTTCCGAGCAAATGCCGACTTGAGAAATGAGAAGATCGGCTTTAAAATCCGCGAACACACCATCCAGCGTATTCCTTTTATGCTGGTAGCCGGCGACAAGGAAGTAGAAGCTGGCACATTGGCTGTCAGGGATCGCACCGGCAAGGATTACGGCGTAATGACGCTGGATGCCTTCATCCAACTGTTATCTGCAGATGTGGCGAGACTGGGCAGACAGTCACCGTGAGGCTGCTGTGTAATTCGCGGTATTGTGTGTGATTGATTGTGTGATTGATTATGTGAAAGGTTGTATGCGGTTTGTTGTGTCTGATCGGTAAAAAGAAGCAGTCGATGCGAGGTAATGGTTATTAACAAACGAGAAAATGACAAAAGCAAACGCTCTCCCATCAATGAAGAAATTGATGCCGAAAATGTGCGGTTGATACTTGATGATGGAACGCAGAAAGGCATTGTCACTATCAAGGAAGCATTGGAAGCCGCACGCGCTGCCAAGCTTGATTTGGTGCTGATCTCTCCGGAAGCCGATCCGGTTGTTTGCAAGGTCATGGACTATGGCAAGCACGTATTCGAATTGAAGAAGCAGAAAGCTGCCAATCGCAAGAAACAGAAAGTAATTGAAATAAAAGAAATGAAGTTTCGCCCAGGGACGGAAGAGGGAGACTATCAGGTAAAACTACGCAACCTGATTCGTTTCCTGACTGATGGTGACAAGGCCAAGATAACTTTACGTTTTCGAGGCCGGGAAATGGCACATCAGGAGATCGGGGCCGAAATGATGCTGCGTCTTAAGGCAGACCTGGCAGAGTTCGGAACAGTAGAGCAGGAAGCAAAAATGGAAGGTCGTCAACTGACCATGGTGCTGGCCCCCGGTAAAAAGAAGAAGTAGTGACCCGCGTATTCCCTGTATGTCGTCAAGTTGACCTGCAGGAATGCAGTAGTCGGGTTGTTGCTATCACTAAACTCAAGACCGCTCCCGTAGTGGCGAGTCTTAATGCGGAGTATGAAAATGCCCAAAGCAAAAGTTCACAGTGGTGCGTCCAAACGCATCAAGAAAACAGGATCAGGCTTCAAGCGTAAAAGCGCGTTCAAGAGCCATATCCTCACCAAAATGACCACGAAAAGAAAACGCCAATTGCGCGGTACATCAGCTGTTCATCAGTCTGATGTTGCACGTGTAAAACGCATGTTTCGTGAAAACTGATCTGACTATTTGGTAGAGGAATCTAAAAATGGCACGTGTAAAACGCAGCGTCACGGCACGCCGTCGACACAAGAAAATCCTGAATGCAGCGAAAGGTTATTATGGCTTTCGTCGTAGCATCATCAGGGTTGCAAAGCAGGCAGTAACCAAAGCAGGCCAGTATGCCTATCGCGATCGCAAGGCCAAAAAACGGGTATTCCGCGCATTGTGGATCACCCGTATCAATGCCCAGGCCCGCACACTCGACATGTCCTACAGCAGGCTGATTGCCGGTTTGAAACTGGCCAGCATTGAAGTTGACAGACGGGTATTGGCAGATCTCGCTGTACATGACAAGGATGCTTTTGCAGCAATCGTAAGCAAGGCCAAAGCAGCCTTGGCCTGATTCAATCACCCCGTCCGGTGTTCGCTTGACGGGGTATTTGACTGAAGATGGATTCTCTACAAGCCCTTGCCCGGCAAGCCCTGAATGCAGTTTCTGCATCCGGTTCCCATGACGAACTGGAAAACCTGCGCGTTCATTATCTGGGTAAAAAAGGCGTACTCACCGAACAATTGAAAACCCTGGGCTCACTGCCGCCTTCAGATCGTCCAGCGGCAGGTGCTGAAATCAATGCGGCCAAACTCCAGCTGCAGGATGCGATATCCCAGAGGAAAGATGCATTGGACCTGGCAGAGTCCGAGCGAAAACTTTCTGCTGAAAAAATTGATGTGACCTTGCCAGGACGTATGGCAGGTGCAGGCGGGCTGCATCCTGTATCGCGCACCATAGAGCGCATAGAAAATATTTTTGTTGCTGCCGGGTTCGATGTGGTTGAAGGCCCGGAAATTGAAGACGACTATCACAATTTCAGTGCACTCAATATTCCGGAGCATCATCCGGCAAGAGCAATGCACGACACTTTCTATTTTGATGCAAACACCTTGCTCAGGACCCATACCTCCACAGTGCAAGTCAGGATCATGGAGAATGGGACCCCGCCGTTCCGCGTGATTTGCCCCGGCCGCGTCTATCGTTGTGATTCGGACATGACCCACACACCAATGTTTCATCAGGTTGAAGGTTTGCTCATAGATGAAAATGTCAGTTTTGCCGATCTGAAAGGGTTGATTGCCGACTTCCTCAAGGTGTTTTTCGAAGATGATCTGGCAGTAAGGTTTCGTCCTTCCTATTTTCCGTTCACGGAGCCATCGGCAGAGGTGGATGTGCAATGTGTTGTATGCAAAGGCAAGGGTTGCAGGGTTTGCAAGCAGACTGGCTGGCTGGAAATCATGGGTTGCGGGATGGTGCATCCGAAAGTGCTGGCTGCCTCGAATGTGGATCCGGAAAAATATACCGGACTTGCATTTGGCATGGGCGTGGATCGCCTGACCATGCTTCGTTACCAGATCAAGGATTTGCGCCTGTTGTTTGAAAATGACATGCGCTTCCTGCGCCAATTCCACTAACAGTTCATTGAGGTCAGAACATGAAATTCAGTGAACGTTGGCTGCGTGAGTGGGTCAATCCCGGAATAGATTCCGTTGAGCTGAGACACCTTTTGACGATGGCCGGTCTGGAAATTGAAACATCGGAAGCCGTGGCTATCCCGTTTTCAGGAATCGTTGTTGGCAATGTACTGGAAGTCTCTCCACATCCTGATGCCGACAAATTGCGTGTCTGCAAGGTCAGTGACGGCACCAATGTATTCCAGGTTGTATGTGGTGCTGCCAACGCCCGGCCCGGCATCAAGGTTCCTTTTGCGCAGCTGGGTGCCAGGCTCGGTGAAGAGCTCGTTATCAAGAAAGCCAAATTACGCGGTGTTGAATCATTCGGAATGCTTTGTTCGGCAGCAGAGCTGGGGATTGTAGAATCTGCGGAGGGTCTGCTGGAATTCCCGGCATCAGCGCAATCTGGAATGAATGTACGTGAATATCTCGGCCTTGATGATGTTTCAATTGAAGTGAATCTGACACCCAACCGTGGCGACTGTCTGGGCATTGCAGGCATGGCCCGTGAAGTAGGTGTCCTGACTTCCACTGCAAGTACTCCTCCGCAGTTCAAACCTGTGCAACCGGTCATAAAAGAACAGCTGTCAGTGACTATCGAGTCTCCTGCGGGTTGTCCGCGTTATCTCGGGCGTGTCATCCGCAATATAAATCCTCATGCTGAAACCCCGCTATGGCTGTGCGAAAAGTTGAGGCGCTCCGGACTCAGGAGTATTGATCCGGTGGTCGACGTTACCAATTATGTTTTGCTCGAACTCGGACAGCCGATGCATGCCTTTGATCTTGCCGGTATTGATGGTGGTATCAGGGTCAGACAAGCCCGCCCAAATGAGCGGCTGTTGTTGCTTGATGGAAAAGAAATTGAACTGGATCCACAAGTGCTGGTGATCGCTGATCAGACCAAGGCGATTGCGATGGCAGGAATCATGGGTGGCGCTCACAGCGCCGTCGGTCCATTGACGACAGATGTATTTCTTGAATCTGCGTTTTTCAGTCCAACTGCAATTGCCGGCCGCGCACGACGTTATGGGTTGCATACAGACGCCGGGCATCGTTATGAGCGCGGTGTTGATTACAACCTGCCTGCTCTGGCAATGGAGCGGGCAACAGAGCTCCTGCTGGAAATAGTGGGGGGGCAGCCGGGGCCGGTAACTGTGGCAGAAGCAGATTTGCCGTCAAAAATCAGTGTAGAGCTTCGCCGTCAACAAATTACCCGTGTTCTGGGAGTTGCAATAAGCGATAACGTAGTCGAAGCCATATTGGCGAGACTTGGCCTGGAAAAACTCGTCACCACTGATGCGGGTTGGATATTCGGGGTCCCATCGTGGCGCTTTGATATTGGCATCGAAGCTGACCTGATCGAGGAATTGGCGAGGGTGTGGGGCTATGACAATCTGCCGGTGACTGTTCCCCTGGCTCAACTGCCACTAAGATCCAAACAAGAATCTGTTATCGGTATACGCCAGTTGAAACATCGCCTGGTCAGCCTGGGCTATCAGGAAGTCATTACTTACAGTTTTGTAGATGCAGATCTGGAAGCAGCGATAGGAGAACCGGTGAGCCCGGTGGCTTTGGCAAATCCGATTTCACAGGACATGGCAGTTATGAGAACCAACCTCTGGTCGGGTTTGATCAGAGCACTCAAATACAATCAAAATCGCCAGATAACCAGATTGAAAATGTTCGAAACTGGATTATCATTTATAAATAAAAACAATAATATAGAGCAGAATATTAAAGTAAGTTATATATTGTGGGGAGCCAAAAATTCGGAGCAATGGGGTAGCCCAGGTTCAGAATTTGACTTCTATGACCTTAAAGGGGATACCCAGGCTTTGCTGGGTCTGACCTTGGCCGGTGATGAGTTTGAATTTACTGCGGATGTTCATAAGGCTTTGCAGCCTGGGCAAACAGCCCGAATTACTCGTGCAGGCAAGCAGGTGGGCTGGATCGGGGCTTTGCATCCGGCGCTTCATCAAGCTCTGGATATCCCTGGCAAAATATTCCTGGCTGAGTTGGATTATTCGACTCTAATGCCTGGCCGGATCCCGGTAGTGGAAGATCTGTCCAGATTTCCTTGTGTACGCCGGGATCTGGCAATAGTTGTGCAGGATGATGTAAATGCGACATCAATATTGGTAGAATTAAGAAATGCTGCGGGTGCCGATCTCAAAGAGCTGACGTTATTTGACGTTTATCAGGGTCAAAACATCGAAAGTGGTAAAAAAAGTCTGGCTTTGGGCTTGACCTTTCAGCATGCTTCGCGCACCCTAGTC
>CAILUG010000058.1 GCA_903837345.1 uncultured Gammaproteobacteria bacterium
CAACAGGAAATTGCTGATGCGATGCTCGCCACCTGTGCGGATGCAAAGATCGGGGGCCGGCAAATCACTGCCGGCCATATGCTGATGCAGCAATTCTTCGGTGATCAGCTGCGGTTCGAGCTCGCCGCTCTTCACCTGCTCTGCCAGTTGGCGGGCGGCATTCGCCATGTCCCAGCGCCCGCCATAGTCGGCAGCCACCAGCACGGTCATGCCGGTATTGGCACCGGTCAGTTGTTCGGCCTTCTCGATGGCTTTGAGCAGCTTGGGAGCAAAACGCTCGCGGCTGCCGATAAAACGCAGGCGTATTTTGTTCTCATGCAGTTTCCTGACTTCAGAGGCTTGCAGGAAATGCGCGAACAGGCTCATCAGCCCGCTGACTTCACGCGGCGGGCGCTGCCAGTTTTCGCTGCTGAAGGCAAACAGGGTAAGACAGGAAATGCCACGCTTCGCACAGGAAGCAATGGTGCGGCGTGCAGCTTCCACGCCGGCGCGATGCCCGCTGAGCCCGCTGCCGCCACGCTGTTTCATCCAGCGATTGTTGCCATCCATGATGATCGCGATGTGGCGAGGCAGACGTATCTGGACGCCAGTGGCCTCTGCTGTCATTGCAAGCTTCGCCATTTGCCGGTCAGATCGCCAGCAGATCGGCTTCTTTTTCGCTGAATTTCTTGTCAATGACTCCGACGTAGTTGTCGGTCATTTTCTGGATGGTCTGTTCGGCACGGCGTGCTTCATCTTCACTGATTTTCTTGTCCTTCAACAGATCCTTGCAATGGGTGTTGGCATCGCGGCGTATATTGCGCACAGCCACGCGGGCATTTTCCGCTTCAGCCTTCGCCTGCTTGGTGTATTCACGGCGGGTCTGTTCGGTCAGGCTCGGCATCGGCACGCGGATCACATCGCCGTTGTTGGAGGGATTGAAGCCCAGATCAGCTTTCATGATGGCCTTCTCGATTTCATGCAGCATTTTCTTTTCCCAGGGCGCGATCATGATGGTACGCGCGTCCTCCACCACCACGTTGGCGACCTGCTGGATCGGCATGTCGGAGCCGTAATAATTCACTTTTACACTGTCAAGAATACTGGGATGCGCACGCCCGGTGCGAATCCTGTTGAAGGCAACATCGAGACTCAGCAGGCTTTTCTTCATGCGGTCTTCGGATTCCTTGAGAATGTTGTTGATCATAACTATAGCCCTCGCTCGATCAGGGTGCCTTCATCTTTGCCCACAATTATGCTGAACAAGGCACCTTCTTTATGCATGTTGAAAACCCGCACCGGCATGTTCTGGTCACGGCACAGGCAAATCGCCGTCAGATCCATCACGCCAAGTTTGCGATCCAGTACTTCATCATAAGTCAGACGGGTGTATTTTACTGCCTGCGGATTCTTGATCGGGTCTGCCGAGTAAACCCCGTCGACCTTGGTGGCCTTCAGTACCAGATTGGCATCGATTTCAATACCGCGCAGACAGGCGGCAGTATCTGTGGTGAAAAAGGGATTGCCGGTACCGGCGGAGAAGATCACCACGTCACCATCGCGCAGGTGACGAATGGCAGTGCGACGGTCGTAATGTTCGACCACTCCACTCATCGGAATTGCCGACATCACCCGGGTGGCAATACCGGCACGTTCAAGCGAATCACGCATTGCCAGCGCGTTCATCACCGTGGCCAGCATACCCATGTGGTCGCCGGTGACACGATCCATGCCGGCTTCGTGCAAGGCAGCACCCCTGAACAGGTTGCCGCCTCCCAGCACCAGTCCGACCTGCACGCCAATCTCCACCAACTGGCCGATTTCCACGGCCATGCGGTCCAGCACTTTGGGATCAATGCCGAAATCGGCGGTACCGGCCAGGGCTTCTCCGCTCAGTTTGAGCAGTATCCGGTCATACTTGCGGATCCTGGTGGTCGTGATAATTGCCGTCATGGTGCAGGTCCCCCCGGACGAAACTGCGCCGGATTATCTATTGAGCCCAGCCTGGGCAGCAACTTCTGCTGCGAAATCGACTACTGCTTTCTCGATGCCTTCGCCAACCATGAAGCGGACGAATGACAACACGGTGGCATTGCTCTGCTTGGCCAGCTTGCCGATCTTTATATCAGGATCTTTCACGAAGGCCTGTTCGGTCAGGCTGACTTCTTCGATGTATTTGCGCAGACGACCACTGACCATCTTCTCGATGATGTCGGCCGGTTTGCCGCTTTCGGCCGCCTGGGCTGTGTAAATTTCACTTTCTTTCTTCAGAACGTCTGCCGAAACCTCTTCCGGCTTCACCACCAGCGGGTTGGTGGCTGCCACGTGCATGGCAATGTCACGCGCCAGATCCACATCTCCACCCTGCAGGGCAACCAGCACGGCGATCTTGTTGTTGGAATGCACATAGCTGCCAACGGTCTCGCCGTTGCCGCCGAGCAGCACTACCCGGCGCACGCTGATGTTTTCGCCGATCTTCTGCACCAATTCGAGACGCTGGTCTTCCAGGCCCGCCGCCATCAGCTTGGCTACATCGGTTTCCTTCGAGGAGAATGCCAGTTCCAGCACCTTGCTGGCGAAGGCCAGGAAATTGGCTTCGCGCGCAGCAAAATCGGTTTCGCTGTTGACTTCCACCATCACGCCATAGCTGCCATTGTCAGCCATTTTTGTCATTACCACGCCTTCAGCGGCGGTGCGACCGGCTTTCTTGGCAGCTTTCATGCTGCCGGACTTGCGAAGGTTTTCAATGGCCAGTTCCAGGCTGCCTTCGGCTTCAACGAGTGCCTTTTTGCACTCCATCATGCCAAGGCCGGTACGCTCACGCAGTTCCTTGACTGCACCTGCTGTAATTTCTGCCATAACGCTATCCTCTGTACGAATGCTTGTTGAATCTGTGCACCCCGTTTGGGGGAGTTGTGCCTGTAAACTTGTAAAAAAGGGGCATAACGCCCCTTTTTTTAGCCCCTTGTATGTCGGGGAGAAGCAGCCGGCTTATTCTGCTGCTGGAGCTTTGGCTTTTGCCTTCACCTGAACCTTGGTTTTCGGTTTGGCGCTGGTTGGAGCCCGCTTGGCGCGCGGTTTGGCAGCACCTTCGGCTTCACCACCTTCGGTAGCAGCCTCTATGGAATCACCTTCCTGGAATTCCTGCTTGCCGCTGGCCTGTTCCATGGATGCCTTGCCCTGGCCTTCGATGCAGGCATTGGCCATGTACTCTACATACAGCTGGATAGCACGGATGGCATCATCATTGCCCGGGATGACCAGGTCGACGCCATCAGGATTGCTGTTGGTATCTACCACGCCGATAACCGGGATGCCCAATTTGTTGGCTTCGGAAACAGCTATGCGCTCATGATCGACATCAATCACAAACAGGGCATCCGGCAGGCCGCCCATGTCCTTGATACCGCCAAGACTCTTCTCAAGCTTGTCGGCTTCACGACGACGCATCAGCACTTCTTTCTTGGTGAGCTTGTCGAAGGTGCCATCCACCGACTGGGTTTCGAAATCACGCAGGCGACGCACAGAAGCGCGAATGGTTTTGTAGTTGGTTAGCATGCCACCCAGCCAGCGCTGGTCGACATAGGGCATGCCGGCACGTGCGGCCTGCTCTTTCACAATCTTGCCGGCGGCGCGTTTGGTACCGACAAACAGCACTTTCTGTTTGCGTTCGGCCATGCCTTTCACCATGCCCAGGGCCTGCAGGAACGCAGGGAGCGTGTGTTCAAGATTGATAATATGGATTTTGTTGCGCGAGCCGAAAATGTATTGGCCCATTTTCGGATTCCAGTAACGACATTGGTGGCCGAAGTGAACGCCGGCCTGCAACATCTCTTTCATGCTTACGGTCATGGTATTTACCTTTTGGTTAGGGTTATGCCTCCATATACCCCATCTACCCAACCCGCCGGTTCCGACCTTGCTGGCCAAATGAACCTTCAGGCACCCTGGATGGATGTGACGATATATGTGTGACGTTAAAGTTAAGGATTAAACAAGGCAGCACCAACTAGTTGGTTGCCTGGCCTTGCTACCCTGCCCTGGTCCCGGGGGATGCCAGTGCAAAGCGGGCGGCTTTATACCACAAATGCAGCCACACCTCCAAGCTGCATGTACTTGCATCAAGCCCTCCTCTAGAATGCCGGCTCCCGGTCGGGGTCCACCAGAGTGAGGTCCACCAGCAATCCATGCCTGTTTCCATCAAAACCCCCGAGGAGATCGGGCTCATGCGTGTTGCCGGTCGTCTGGCCGCCGAAGTACTGGAGATGATAGGTCCGCATGTGGTACCCGGGGTAACTACCGGCGAACTGGACCGCATCTGTCACGACTACATAGTGAATGTGCAAAATGCCATTCCGGCTCCGCTCAATTACAACGGTTTTCCCAAATCCATCTGTACTTCCGTGAACCATGTCATCTGCCATGGCATTCCCAGTGACACCAGGGTGTTGAAAGATGGTGACATCATCAACATCGACATCACCGTCATCAAGGACGGCTTCCATGGGGATACCAGCAAGATGTTCGGGGTAGGAACCATTCCTGCCCATGCCGAAAAACTGATCCGTGTCACCCAGGAATGCCTGTACAAGGGCATTGCACTGGTCAAACCCGGCGTATTTCTGGGAGATATCGGTCATGCGATCCAGCAGCATGCCGAAAACAATCATTTTTCAGTGGTGCGCGAATACTGCGGGCATGGCATCGGCCGCATCTTCCATGAAGACCCGCAAGTGTTGCATTACGGACAAAAGCACACCGGGATGCAACTGCGCGAGGGCATGACCATCACCATCGAGCCGATGATCAATGCCGGCACCCGCTTCACCAAACTGTCGACCACTGATGGCTGGACCGTCACCACACGCGACCGCCGGCTTTCGGCCCAGTGGGAACATACAATTGCAGTAACTTCTGAAGGCTGTGAAGTCCTCACCCGCCGCCAGGAAGAAAATTTCTGATCTCATTCGCATACAGCCTAGCATCCTGAATGGCCCTCACACCCCGCGTCAGCAACAAACGCCAGGCCCTGTTCAACCAGCGCGAATTCAACCGCCAGCTGGAAAGCGGCACCGGGGTGATCCCTGCCTACAAGGCCAGCATCAAGGCAGCCCGACAGATGCTGGATGCCCGCTTTGTGGAAGGCGAAAAAGTGGAAGTACTGATCCGGGATACCAGCTGGTTCATCGACCAGATCCTCAGTCACGCATGGTGCCGTTTCGGCTTCGGAGAAGCCACGGATGTCAGCCTTATGGCGGTGGGTGGCTACGGTCGCGGCGAACTGCATCCCTACTCCGACATCGATATCCAGATTCTGCTGGCCCGCAACAACCTGAAAAAATACCAGACTGCCATTGAGGGATTTCTGACGTTTCTGTGGGACATCAACCTGGAAGTCGGCCAAAGCGTGCGCACGATCAAGGAAAACGTGGAGCAGGCCACTGCCGACATCACCATCGCCACCGCCCTGCTGGAATCGCGCACCATCCATGGCAACGAAGAACTGCACGCCAAGGTGATGGACAAACTGACCCACAAGAAAATCTGGAAGCAGAAAAAATATTTCGACGCCAAGAAGGCCGAACAGCAGGAGCGCCATCGCAAGCACGACGACATCGAATATTCGCTGGAACCCAACATCAAGGCCGCCCCCGGCGGTTTGCGGGACATCCAGACCATCAGCTGGATCGCCCGCCATTATTTCGGCACCGGTGATTTCCGTGTGCTGGCCCTGCGCGGCTTCCTGCAGCGCAACGAATACCGTGAACTGATCCAGGGTCGCAATTTCCTGTGGAAGTTGCGCTACGGCCTGCACATGCTGAATGGCCGGCGTGAAGATCGTCTGCTGTTCGAATACCAGCGCAAACTGGCTGAACTGTTCGGCTACAAGAATGACGAACGCAGTCTCGCCATCGAAAAAATGATGAAACAGTACTACCAGTCAGTGCTTACGCTGCGACGACTCAACGACGTGCTGCTGCAACTGTTTGACGAAGAGATTCTGGGCACCGGAAAAAAGGGCAAGGTAGCAGTGATCAACACCCGCTTCCAGAAACGTGACAACACCATAGAAGCGAGACACACCAGGGTATTCCGCAACACGCCGATGGCGCTCATCGAGATTTTCGTGCTGATGGGCCAGGACCCCAGCATAGAAAACATCCGCGCCTCCACCATCCGCCTGTTGCGCAGCAGCATCAACCTGATTGACGACAAATACCGCCGTGACGTGCGCAACACCAGCATGTTCATGGAAATGCTGCGCTCGCCGTATCGCATGGTCACGCTGCTGCGCAAAATGAAGCACTACGGAGTCCTGTCAGCCTACCTGCCGGAATTCGGCCGGGTGGTTGGCCAGATGCAGCACGACCTTTTCCACATCTACACCGTCGATGAACACACACTGCAGGTGATGGAAAACATGCGCCGCTTCTGGCATCCGGATGCCGAAGAGAAATATCCGGTGGCCGCCCAGATCGTCAAGCAGCTGCCGAAAATCGAGCTGCTGTATATATCGGGACTGTTCCATGACATCGCCAAGGGCCGTGGCGGCGATCATTCGGAACTCGGGGTCAAGGATGCAGAAGAGTTCTGCCAGCGCCATCACCTTGGCAAGTGGGACACCATGCTGGTGGGCTGGCTGGTTCGCAATCATCTGGTGATGTCGGGTGTGGCACAACGTGAAGACATCCATGACCCGGAAGTAGTGAAAGCGTTTGCATTGCGGATTGGTGACCAGGTGCATCTCGATTACTTGTACGTGCTGACTGTCGCCGACATCAACGGCACCAATCCCAACCTGTGGAATACCTGGCGTGCGTCATTGCTGCGCAAATTGTATTCATCGACCCGGCGTGCGCTGCGCGAAGGCCTGGAAGTCACTGTCGGCAAGGACACCCTGATCCAGCAAAATCGCGAACGTGCCATGCAGGCGCTGCTGGAGCGCGGCTATGGCAAGCAACAGGTGCTGGAACTCTGGCAGCATGCCAATGAAGACTATTTCCTGCGTGAATCCGTTCCTGACATCGTCTGGCAAACCGAGGCGCTGGCTTTGCATGTCAATGAAAAAACGCCACTTGTCATCATCCGCAACCTGACCGAGCAACGCCAGGAAGGCGCCACCCAGGTATTTGTGCGCGCACTCAATTCGGTATTCCTGTTTGCCAACCTCAGTGCAGCGCTGGAGCGCCTGAACCTCAACATCCATGACGCCCGCATGTATGTGATGGATGAAAAGGTTTGCGTGCTGAGTTTCATAGTGCTGGAAACCGACGGCACACCACTGGTGCTGAACACCCATCGCATGAATGAAATGCAGCGCATCCTGCAGGAAGCGGCCGATGCCAACCGGCAACTGCCGCGCAACCGGGCCCAGGCTCCCACCCGCAAACAGCGCCATTTCAACCGCCACACTGTCACCACCCTCACCAACAACGACAGCAAGCCCTACAGCATTCTGGAAGTGCTGTGTCCGGACCGGCCGGGTTTGCTGGCAGTGATTGCCAACATCTTCGTGGAATTGCATATCCAGTTGCACAACGCCAAGATCACCACCCTCGGTGAAAACGTGGAGGACGTGTTTTTCATCACTGACCAGGAAAATCGCCAACTCACCGATCCCTCCCTGATCGAATCCCTGCACTCTACCCTCCGCTCCCGACTCGACGCCGAAACCCATCCGTGAGAGTAAGAGCTTTTTCCCGTATTACTATGAGCCATGATTCGAGCATAGCCTTGGGCCGAGAGACGCTTATGAAACACGCCACAAGTACGTCCCTGTAGGCTCGCCTCCGGCCATCCAGGGCCTCCGACGGTTTCATAAGCGTCTCTCGGCCCAAGGCTCTCAGAACCAGTGCGTAATTTTCCAGAATCGAAATGAACACGCGCGGATTTCGGAAGAGGGCTGCTCCCTGAAGATGGAGGGGACCTCTGCGGCCAGGGACGGCCGCAGGGAGCTACAGGGATGTATTCATGCGTGTCCCCGCAATCTTCAGGGAGCAGACCGACTGCGTTAAATATCCAAGAGCGTCCTCATAGCACAGCACGGTATAATCAGCCTTTCAACCAGTAGCACAGGAAGTTTGGCATGTTCAGTATTGCGTTCGGCACCGGCACCCATAACAGCAGCGGCCAATGGCTGGAAGTGTTCTATCCGCGACCACTGCTGAATCCTCCGGCAGCGCTGGTCACACAGGTTTGCCAGATAGTCGGATGCAGCAACAGCACCCAGGCGGTTCCACTGCAACAAGACCAGCTGGAACAATTGGCCACAGATTTGCGCGACATCGACAGTGGGCAGGCTGACCTGTGCCTGCAACTGGCGGGCAGCAAAAAGCCAAGCGTACTGATGCTGCTCGCCACGGACGAAAAGCCGGCTTCGGTGCCGGAGGTTTATCTGAAACTGCAGTTGCTGTCGCACCGGCTGGCGCGTCCTCACCAGCTCAATCTGGAGGGATTGTTCGGCCTGTTGCCGAATGTGGCGTGGACTTCTGCAGGACCGGTGGCCGTGAATGAATTGCCGCAGGCACAACTGGCGGCCAGATTACGTGGCGAAGTGTTGCAGGTCACCGGCGTCGACAAGTTCCCGAAAATGACTGATTACGTGGTGCCCGGTGGTGTGCGTATTGCAGATGCTTCACGTGTGCGTCTGGGCGCCTATCTCGGCGAAGGCACCACCATCATGCATGAAGGCTTCGTCAACTTTAATGCGGGCACCGAAGGTCCGGCCATGATTGAAGGCCGCATATCGGCCGGCGTGTTCGTCAATGCCCACAGCGATCTGGGCGGTGGCTGCTCGATACTCGGCACCTTGTCAGGCGGTGGCAAAACCGTGATCAGTGTCGGCAAGAACTGTCTGATCGGGGCCAATGCCGGCCTCGGCATTCCACTGGGCGACCGCTGCACTATTGAAGCCGGCCTGTATGTAACTGCCGGCACCAAGGTGACTGTGCTCGACAACAGCGGCAAGGAAGTGCAAGTCTGCAAAGCCCGCGATTTGTCGGGTAAAGATGATCTTTTGTTCCGTCGCAACTCTGTCAGCGGCCGCGTCGAATGCCTCACCAACAAGACTGAAATCGAACTCAACGCCGTCTTGCACAGCCACAACTGAAAACGGACAGTCCATGAATGACACCCTGAGCCTGGCCCAAGCACTCATACAGCAGCCTTCGTTGAGCCCGCATGATCGTGGCTGCCAGGCATTGTTGTGTGACGAGCTGCAAAAACTCGGCTTTGTCATTGAACAACTTCCGTTCGGTGACGTCAGCAATTTCTGGGCGCGCAGAGGCACACAAGGGCCCGTGCTGTGCTTCGCCGGCCATACCGACGTGGTGCCGGCCGGAGACAGCAAGGACTGGTTGAGCGATCCGTTCATCCCCACCGTTCGTGACGGCAAACTCTATGGCCGTGGCGCCGCTGACATGAAAGGCTCGCTGGCAGCGATGATCACTGCCTGCAAACGGTTTCTGGCAGCGCACCCGGGGCACAACGGCTCCATTGCATTCCTGATCACCAGTGATGAAGAAAGCATTGCCATTGACGGTACACGGCGCGTGGTGGAAGTGCTGGAAGCGCGTGGTGAAAAAATCACCTGGTGCGTGGTGGGAGAACCTTCAAGTACTGCGCTGACCGGCGATGTCATCAAAAACGGCAGACGCGGCTCACTCAACGGCATCCTGCGCGTCAATGGCCAGCTTGGGCATGTGGCCTATCCGCATCTCGCGCTAAACCCGATCCATGCCTTCCTGCCGGCATTGACCGAGCTGGCGGCAGTCGAGTGGGATCAAGGCAACCAGTACTTCCCGCCGACCAGCTTCCAGATTTCCAACATCCATGCCGGCACTGGCGCCAACAATGTGATCCCCGGCAACATGGAAGTCCTGTTCAACTTCCGTTTTTCCACCGAAGTCACCGCCCTGCAGTTGCAGCAAACCACGGAGAGCATTTTCAACAGGCATCATTGCGACTACCAACTGGACTGGCAGCTCAGCGGCAATCCGTTTCTGACATCTGAAGGCAAACTGGTGGCCGCAGTACGCGACAGTGTGCAACAAGTGATGGGAATTACTGCCACACTCTCAACCGGCGGCGGCACCAGTGATGGCCGCTTTATCGCCCCCACTGGTGCCGAAGTAGTGGAGATCGGCCCGGTCAACGCCACCATACACAAGGTGAATGAGCATGTCGAAGTGGTGGAACTCGAGCGGCTGGCGGCTATCTATCAGCGCGTGCTGGAAAAGCTGCTGTTGACGTAAACAGCAAATGCTGCGGGTTTGTCGCCGATCCAGAAAGCGGGGGCAGGCAGCTCAGGCGGCAACTTGCCGTCAGGGCGCTTCAGCACCACACGGTAGCGCGCAACCTTCAACGCCGCTTGCAACAGTGAACCCAGATCAGCTTCACTGCCCAGCAACTGATGCAGCAACGCAATATCCTTTTTGACTTTGGCCTGTTTGCCGCGCGGCGGAAACATCGGATCCAGATAAATCACATCGGGTCGTTCGCCGTCAGGGCTGGCCACGGACGCCAGCCATTGCCTGGCGTCAGCATGCAGCAACTGCATCCGTGCAAGGACTGCACGCATGTGGGGTGTCCCCTCACTGTTGCCACGACTGAATCCGTCTGCCAATAACGCATGCATCAAGGGCGACTGTTCCAGCAACAGTACGCGACAACCCAGATGGGCCAGCACCAACGCATCCCGTCCGAGCCCAGCGGTGGCATCCACCACAAAAACCTGCTGACCTGTTGCCGCCTTGTCGAGACCAATGGCTTTGCCAAGTCCCTGGCGTTTGCCGCTGGTGCGTAACCGGTATTGCAAGGTGGCATCCAGGAAATCGACACGGGTAGCAGTTGCCCTTGGGTCATTGGCATTCTGCAACGACAAACCGCCGGCATCTGCGTTGAGTCGCAACAGCACGTCAGCGGCACTGTCATGGTCTGCGTGACAGGCTGCTTCCGACTTCAGCAAGGCTTGCAGGGTTGCTTCCGGCAATCCCTGGTAGTCCTCGCTCTTGTGCAACAACACCTTGAACATTTGTTTCCGGCAATCTTTTGAACGAACAACAACAATTATCAAGTTTACCCAGGGGTTTTCCTAACAAATTCCAGGGCACTGCAGATATTCCTGCAAAACCGCAAAACCCTACTAGACTGCGGGCATTGACGGCATCGGCACGTTCAGGGAGGAACTGCATGCATAACCGTGATCACTATCGTCTGTATGTGCTGGCGCTGTTATGGTCAGCTGCGTTGTTACGCTTTGTTGACATGAAATCCTGGCAGTCCTGCTGCAGCCGATCAAAACCGAATTCCAGCTCAGTGATACCGAGCTGGCACTGCTGGGAGGGCTGGCATTCGCACTGTTCTACGGCATGCTGGGCGTCCCGGTGGCCTGGCTGGCCGAGCGTTACTGTCGGCGCACCATCGTTGCCATTGCCGTGACCCTGTGGAGCCTGATGACCATGCTGTGCGGCCAGGCTGGCAGTTTCGCCATGCTGTTCCTGACACGGGTTGGAGTTGGCATAGGCGAGGCCGGCGCCTATCCGCCCACCACATCACTATTGGCAGACTTTTTTCCACCCTCACTGAGGGGCAGAGCCTGCGCCGTACTGGCTTCGGCAATACCGGTTGGGGTGCTGGTGGGTTTTCTCGCCGGCACTTTCATCAATATCCACTTCGGATGGCGGCTTACCATGCAGTTGCTCGGGTTGCCCGGAGTACTGCTGGGAGTTTTGTTGATGCTCACTTTGCAAGAGCCAACACGCGGTATATACGACAACAAAACCGAACCCGGTCTGTCCGTCAGTTTCTGGCAGAACTCGGTTTCGCTCTGGCGACGCCGTGGCTATCCCTCACTGGTTGCGGCAGCCTGTTTGTTCACTATGGGCGCCAGCGGATCAGGGCTGTGGATACCGTCATTTTTCATACGCCACCATGGTCTGGGCAGTACTGACACTGGCATCTGGATGGCGGTCATCTATGGCGGCGGGGGACTAATAGGCTCGATTGCCGGCGGCTGGTTGGCACAACGCCGGGACCGGGACGGCAGTGGCCACGCCTTTGCCCGCGTTTGCCAGTGGTCGCTGTACCTCACCCTGCCCTTGCTGCCGCTGGTGTTGCTGAATGCTTCCTCGCAGGTGGCCCTGGGCTGTCTTGCCGGCGTCACTGTGCTCATGCACATGAATGTGGGACCGGTACTGACGCTATTGCAACTGCTGGGCGGCCAAAACCAGCGGGCTCTGGCTCATGCCTATTCCCTGCTGGTGAGCAATATGGTGGCTTTGCCGCTAGGACCCTTGTTTGTAGGAGTAATCAGTGACTGGCTAAGTCCGGTACTGGGCACCGGAGCACTGGGGCTGGGGATATTCATGTTGTTGATGGTGTGCTGGTCTCTGTCTGCCTGGCTGTTTGGCAGAACCGGCCTGCAGCTTGCGCCCAATACAGCAGGGCCTGCGCAAACCCGGTCGGGAGCTGATGTCGGCAAAAAGTTGCCGGTTGCAGCCATTAACGTACTGAAGGTGGAATCAGGATGGGCTGGAACCAGTATGCATGGGGAAACTGCGAAGGGAAATCACCCCTGATCCTGACAGACAGGATCAGGCGGGCAAACCACGCTGGCTGAAAGAATCTTGAGGTAATCGAGAATATTCACAGCAAATACAATGACCGGCGCTACCAGCACGATCCACTCCATATTGCGGTTGGACCAGAACTTGGTGAAGTGCAAAATCACAATTACCAGTGCTGCGGCGTAAACCATCAATGCAATCATGGGGATATCCCTTGTTTTTAATGTAACTACTATTTAAACACTAAAAGTCAAGAAAAAACCACTGGCCAGTTAAATTTCTACACAATTCATATACGTATTCTATTGCCCGCAACAGGGGGGATTCCAGCGGAAACGATCCCAGATTCTGTATTCAATATTGCCAGGCGTAGGAAAACTTGGCGAACACCGTACGATAAGTCGCTTCCAGCCCTGTTACGGTCCCGTCCTGCATCGAATTGTCGGAATAACCCACAAAGAACCTGGTCTGGGCGCTGAACCGATAACTGTATAGCAACTGCGTGTTGAGCGAGCGCGAGCGCCGATCAATCGGAGTGAGATAAAGAGCGGGGTTACGCACGGTATCCGAGTAAATGAACACTGCCCGCACAAAGCTTTTGTTGTCGAACTGGTAAGTCAGCCGCAGATCGCCGAGATCAGTGGTATACAGCCGCCCGCCACTGGCATCCAGAGTCTGGTGGTTATAGTTCAATTGCACCTGCATATGGCGGCCTAACTGCACACTGAAGTTCGGTCCCAGCGTCAAATTGTCGGCCAGCCGGGTATTGGCGTAATCAATGGCGTCGCCCTTGCGGATATTCAGGCCAACGGTTACTCCGCCAAAAGGCTGGAAATTGGCAAAGATGGCGCTGGAGTTGAGATCAAAAAAGCGTCCGTTGTAGAAAGTTTGCTGCTGGTTCAGATCGTACTCGGCATACGACTGGTATTTGCCGTTGAACCAGAACCCCAACCATTTATTGTCCTGCAGCTTGTTGTTGTCCTGGTCTTCGGTACGTGAAATCAGCGTCCACACCCCCACCCGGTTGAACAGGCCACCCGGATCCACCAGCCAGGTATAGCCAGGGTTGAACAACTGCTCGTGATAATCCACCTTGCCGATAAAGCCGAGATCGGCCCGGAAATCCCGGCCAAAATCGGTGTTGCTGAGTGTCCAGTTCCAGTTGCGGCCCTGATGGTTGTATTCCACGCTCCAGGCACTGCCACCCAAATCCGGTTTTTGCCCATAGGCAGTCTGGATCGCCAACGGATACTCGGACTGGCTGTGCATCACCTGGGTCAGGATGCGATCGCTGGCGCTCACCTGCCAGTTGAAATCACCACTGACCATGTTGTTGCTGTAACCATCGGCCTGCCGTGCTGTCACCAGGGTGCCGACAGTCACGTCCCTGTTCATGTCATAGCGATAACGCAGCGCCAGATCCCGGCTTCTGGTATTGGCAAGCGTTGCCACTGATGAACCTTGATTGCCGGGAATCAGGAAACCGGTGGCATCATCATCGGCCACCATCAACGCATAGGTCTGATCACTGCTCTTGCCGGTGAGCTTGAGCCCCAGCTTGGGAGAATTGATGTTGCGGGTGTAGACCAGCGTATTGCCGCTGGTACTGGCCAGGTTATTGTTGCCGGAGCTCAGCGTGTTGAAATATTCCGCGCCATCCAGAAAAAACTCGCGACGTTCCGGGAAAAACAGCGAAAACGTATTGTTGACGTTCAACTGTGCCTGATCGGCTTCAACCTGGGAAAAATCCGGGTTAAGCGTGGCATTGAGGATCATGTCCTTGTTGATGCCCCAACGCAGATCAAGACTGGGTTCAACTTTGGGATCACCCCGCCGCCAGGGGTCAGTGGCAGGACTGGTGCGGTTTTCCGACCAGTTTGTGGTCAGGGTCGGAATCAGCTGCAGATTGGTGGTCTGTTTTACTTCGCCAAAGCCTTCCATCTTCTTGAACTGGCACAGATAGCAGGACACCGAATAATCCATCAGGTTGTTGGAAATGCGGTGGCGCGAATCACGCGGATAAAAACGCAGGATGTCGATGCCCCAGGTTTGTTGCTGCAAGCCGCTGGGCAGCCGCAATTGTTTGAGCGGAATGCGCATCTCGGCCACGAAGCCGTCGTCGTTGATCTGGCCGGCACTGTCCCACAACGCATTCCAGGACTGGTCTTCCCGCTTGCTCACGTCATCCTGGATCAGATCCATTTGTACACCGAGCGGATTCACGAAGAATTCGAAAGCACGGCGTTCATCGTTGAAGGTATCGAGCACCACGCCGACAAAATCATCCTGGAAGGAACGATCACGATCGCGGTAAAAGGCACGGATTTTCGAGGGGTCGGGATCATGCGCTACAAACACAATGAGAAAATTCTCTCCGTCTTCCATCATGTAGGCCTCGGTGGGGACCGGTGGTGACACGTTTTGGCCGGGGAAGGTTTCATTGACCAGATCCACCCGTAGCGCATCCCGCCATTCGTCGGCATTGAATACACCGTCAATGACAGGTTTCTGGCTGGTATGGGGAATATGGTAGGTAATCAGTCGATTCTGCGCCGATGCCAGCTGGCACGAAAAACCGAGAATGAGTACAAGTGTCAGGACATGCAGCCGCCTGTACCCTGTAGTTGTTGTCATAACGCATCCAGTAAAAAAGTTGGCGAAATTCACCTGGCCGAACCCAGCCTTTACAAGATAGAGCAAAACCAGTGCCAGCCCGGTTTTAATGTATGGGAACCATGAATTCCGGCCCTGTTTCGCAGTTTCGCAGTCAAGCCATCCTTGCGCAGCAGGCAATTCCGCCAGAATTTGGCGAAATTTCACCGTTATGACGCTGGGCTTGCCGGAAAAGCTGGAAAGTGCGGAACAATGTTGGAACAAATATGCTTTCAACAAGAATTTCAGAATAATGATTCTGGACTTGTTTGGTCTTTTTCACACCCGGCACAACTTTTTTGCAACTGCCAGGCTGAAGCCCGCGGCAAGCAGCAGTCGATCATCATCTTTGACACGCTTTGCAAGTACGGCAATCCGCTGCAGTCACTGCAAAGCGGTGAGCATGTCGACGTGGTACTGCGCAATTTCGCCGGTGGCAAAACCCGGGTCATCGTGGTCGATGCCGCCAAACTGAAAGGTTGCATCTCCGGGGAAAAACTGCAGCAGGAAGCCAGGAGCCATACCAGGTAGCGGAGCAGCACTTTTCCTCGTGCGGGTGGTAGTATCGGCCTATAACCAAGGGGGATTACGATGGCCGACTCCAGCAAATTCCGTCTCAACGGCAGCGAGGTAGCGGTAACGTCCGCTGCCGACACCCCGCTGCTCTATGTTCTTTCTGATGAACTGAAACTGCAAGGCCCGCGCTTCGGCTGCGGGCTGGCGCAGTGCGGTTCCTGCTCGGTGCTGGTGGATGGCGTCGAGCTGCGTTCGTGTGTGACCCCGCTCTCTGCCGTTGCCGGCAAGACCGTTACCACACTTGAAGGCTTGCCGGCGCTGCACGCTGCCAGCAAGGGGCTTGCCAAGGTGCCTGAATACACACCGCTGCAACAGGCGCTGATTGACACCCAGGCCATCCAGTGCGGTTTTTGCACCAATGGCATCCAGATCAAGGCCACAGAACTGTTATCGAAAAATCCTGCGCCCAGCGAACAGGACATCCGCACCGCGATGAATGGCCATCTGTGCCGTTGTGGCACCTATCCCAAAATCATTGCCGCGATCCAGCAGGCGGCCCGCAGCATGGGAGGCAAAGCATGAATACTGTCACGCTCAATCGCCGCACCCTGCTCAAAGCTGGCGGCACACTGGTAATCAGTTTCCCGTTGCTACCGGCATTGGCACAAACCCGCACACCGGCAGCAGGGCCGCCGGACGCCAGGCAGATTGACAGCTGGATTGCGATCAACAGTGACAACACCGCGACTGTCTACCTCGGCTTTGTTGAACTTGGTCAGGGCTGCTCCACTGCCCTGCTGCAAGTGGCAGCAGAAGAACTGGACCTGGCAATGACGCAGGTCAGCACAGTACGGCACGATACCAATATCACTCCCAACCAGGGCGGCACCTACTCGAGTGCAGCCATGCATCGTGGTGCCCCACAGGTACAACGCGCCGCAGCTGAAGCCCGGCAAGCATTGCTGGCACTGGCCGCCCAGCGCCTGCAATTGCCGGTCGACCGGTTGCGGGTGGAAAACGGCATCGTGTCCGGTCGAGGTGACGACAACGCTTCTGTTACCTACGGCGAGTTGATCGGCGACAAACAGTTCAAGCTGGCGTTCACCGGCACTGCGCCGCTGAAAGATCCTGCCACTTACAAACTGGTCACCAAACCTTTGCCGCGCAATGACATCCCGCTCAAGGCCAAAGGCAGCTATGCTTTCATGCAGCACCAGCGTCTGCCCGGCATGTTGCATGGCCGCATCGTGCGGCCGCGCGGTCAGGGCGCCTACAAGGATGGCGTGCAGATTGTCAGTGTCGATGCTGCTTCGATCGCGGGAATCGCTGGTGCCAAAGTGTTGCGGCAAGGCAACTTCCTGGGCGTGGTAGCACCACGCGAATGGGATGCAGTGCGCGCGGCCCAGCAATTGAAAGTGCAATGGAGGCAACCGGCCAACTTGCCAGGCAATGCCGACTTGTTCAAACGCATGCAAGCATCTGCACCAGATGACCGTGTTGCCCGCGATGAAGGCGATCTCGCAGCGATCAAGACTGCTGCGGTGACCAGTGAATTCACCGGCTATGGCCCCTATCAGGCGCATGTGCCGTTTGCACCCAATTGCGCACTGGCCGATGTCAAAGGCGATGGTGCGCTGGTGCTGTGCTCATCGCAGGATATCTATAACACCCGCACCAATGTGTCCGCGCTGCTCGGACTCAAGCCCGAACAGGTACGCGTGCAATACCACGATGGCGCCGGCACATTCGGACATTCCTGCTGGGATGACGTAGCACAGGCAGCTGCGTTGATGTCGCAGTTGTGTGGCGCACCGGTGCGCGTGCAATTCATGCGGTGGGACGAACACGGCTGGGACACCTACGGCCCCGCCCATCTCGGCAAAGTCAAAGCCAGCGCTACAGCCGACGGCAAACTGCTGACCTATGAATATCACGGCTGGCAGCATCACTGGGCGCTGATTGAAACCACCGAGCAAAGCGGCAAAGGCACCGCTGCCGCTGAATGGCCAGCCATGTCAGCGATGCAGATCAACCCTTTGGTTTTGGGTGGCCAGTACAAGATTCCCAATATCAAACTGGTGAACCATCATGTGCCGGGCGTGGACTATCTGAAAGGGGCGTGGCTGCGCTCGCCGCTGGATCTGGCGATGGCGTTTGCTTCCGAGCAAGCCATTGACGATCTGGCGTTCAAACTGGGTCGCGACGCTTATGAGTTTCGCTTGCAGAACATGGTCGATGAACACTGGATCGGGGTACTGCAAGCTGCAGCCAAAGCCGCCAACTGGCAGGCGCGGCCTTCTGCCAAAAATCTGTCGAAGGCAGAAGTGGTCACTGGCCGCGGCATTGGCCTCGGCACGCACCTCGCTTCATGGGGCGGCGCGGTGGCCGAGGTCGAAGTGAATCGCAAGACCGGCATGGTACGCGTGCTGCATATCGCCGGAGCGATTGATGCCGGCCGTGTAGTCAATCCGTCCAATGTCGAGAACCAGTTGATCGGTCAGCTGACGCAGGCAGCCAGCCGCATGCTGCATGAAGAGGTTACCTTCAATACCACTAACGTCACCAGTCTCGACTGGTCCACTTATCCTATTCTGCGCTTTGCCGAAGCGCCACGCATCACACCGGTGATCGTGCAACGCATTCAGGATGAACCATTGGGCGCCGGCGAAGAAGTCATGGCAGCAGCTGCTGCTGCCATTGCCAATGCCTTCTTCGATGCCACCGGCAAACGCATGGACCGGTTTCCGTTCACGCCAGAGCGGGTGCTGGCAACATTGGGTTGAAGGCGGATGCGCAGCGACTTCCGTTTCATGCTGGCAACACTGCTGTGGTTTGCGGATGCCGGCAATGCGCAAACCACGCAAGCTGTGGTTGCAACGGATCCCCAGGCCGTAAAGGCAAACCTGCAAAAAGCCTTGCAGGATTTGCCTGAAGGTCCCGGCAAGGTGCTGACTGCCGTTGCCTGCACCCGCTGCCATAATCTGGCCGGGCTTACTGCCTACAACGGTTACTGGAATCGCGTCCAATGGCTGGCCATGGTGGAAAACATGGTAAAACACGGAGCTGCGCTGGATGCGTCACAGATAACGGCGGTAACTGATTATCTGAACGACACATACGGCCGCCGATCCTTGCAGTCACAACAGACACCATGACATTCATGCAGAGGGAAACATCATGATCAATACAGCGAGAGCAGTGGGCAAGCTCACTCCGGGTTTGGTTGCAAGTCTGGTTACAAGCCTGGTTATCGGTCTGTCGGGCTCATTGCATGCCCAGCAGGTCCGCATCATCCAGACCAATTCCCACAGCGATGTGATCTCGCTGATTGATCCTGCGACCCAGACTGTGGTCGGTGAAATCCATGGCATTCCTGTCAATCACGGCGCTGCGGCGGCGCCCGATGGCAGCCGTTTGTATTTCAGCAGCGAGGCGAAAACCACGCTGGACGTGGTGGATACCAAAACACTGAAAATCGTCAAGGAGATTCCGCTCACCGCCCGCCCCAACAACATCACCATCGGCAAGGACGGCCGCTTCGTTTACGTGGGCATCATGGAAGGCGATGGCGGTCTTGATGTCATCGATACGCAGTCGCTGGCCAAAGTACGCCACATCAATACCGGCGGCCGCGTGCACAACCCTTATGTCACACCTGATGGCCGCTATGTAGTGGCCGGCATGTTTGGCGGTGCCAATAATCTTGCCGTGTTTGATACTGCCACTGACCAGGGCGTGTTTGCGTTGTATCCGCCCCGCAATGGCAACCAGGGAGATGCCCTCGACGGTATCCGCCCTGTCACTTTCGACACCAACGCCGACGGCTCTACCCATAACATGTATGTACAGCTTTCGGATTATCACGGCTTCACGGTGATAGATTTTGCCAACAGGAAGGAAATTGCCCGCATCGAACTGCCGTCAATTCCGTCGGAGCAACGGGTAGCGGAGGGAACCTACAACCGTGCCCCCTCACATGGCATTGGTGTTGCGCCCGATGGACATACGCTGTGGGTCTGCAGCCGGCTGAACGGACATGTTTATGCCTATTCCCTGCCCGAGCTGAAATTGATCGGCGCGGTAAAAGTGGGCAGTCACCCGGACTGGCTTACTTTCAGCCCCGACGGCCGCTTTGCCTACGTGGCCAATGGTGAAAGCAATAACGTGTCGGTAATCGACATCAAGGCAGTCAGGGAAGTGACACGCATTGCCGTGCACGATGCCCCCAAACGCAACATCACGGCTGTTTTCAGATAAGCGGAAGGCGCTGATGCACTTTTCTTGTACATGTAATTGTCCCGGCGGCATACTGCAAGCGTGTCCCGACCATGGTGAATGACTGCATGCCTTTGCCCGCAAGTGTGTACCTGATTACCCGCAATGAAGCCGGCAATCTGCGCCGGTTGCTGCCGTCGCTGCAGAACTTTGCCGAAGTGATCGTGGTCGATTCCGGCAGCACAGATGACACCGTGCAAGTCGCACAAGGGTTTGCCAATACCAAAGTGAGCTACCGGGCATGGAGCGGCTTCAGCGACCAGAAGAGTCATGCACTCTCGCTTTGTACCCAGCCGTGGGTACTGAATCTGGATGCCGACGAAGCACTCACACCCGAGCTGCTTGCAGCAATGCAAAACCTCATCACAGCAGATGATGCCGATGCGCTGGCATGCGAGCGCATCCTGCTGCGCTGGGGCAAGCGCCCGCGCAATTTCAGCAAGAAAGATATCCTGATACGTTTTTTCCGGCGTGGCTGCGGCCACTATGAAGCTGCCAAAGTGCATGAACGCATCGAAATCAGCGGTCGCATCAAGCACACCGGCGCCACCATGCTGCATTATGAAAATCTTGCTTTCACTGAGCGCATGGCCAAGTCCAACCAGTACAGCCAGCTCAAGGCCGAAGACAAATATGCCAAAGGGGCACGTTGCACCATCTGGCACTTGCTGCTGGTGTTCCCGGTTTCCTTTCTGGCCTGCTATCTGGGAAAAGGATTTTTCCTGGATGGTGGCGAAGGCGTGCTCACCAGCATGAACCATGCGTATTACAACTTCATGAAATACGCGAAACTGTGGGAACTGCACAATCAACGGACCAGTTGATCACCGCAGTATTGGCGCAAGCTGATCCAGTACCTGCCGGGGCGTAATCGATGTCAGACAGCGATGCTGGTGTACACATTGATGCTTCGTGCATTCCGCACTGCAAACCTCGCTGCTTTTCAGCACGCTGGCGGTTGGCGACAGTGGTCCCCACAACGCGACACTGGTCGGCCCGAAAATCACCAGCCCCGGCACGCCCTTCGCTGCGGCCAGATGAAACGGACCGCTGTCATTGCCGACGATGGCACTGACACTGCCAAAATATTGCGCCAGCTCTGCCAGTGACAGCTGGTTGCACAGATTGACGATGCCTGTGTGTGGCTGCGGCACCAGCGCAAGCACTGCCGCAATTTCTTCTGCGTCCTGGCCAGCGCCGATAAACACCAGCTGGCGACCCTCGCGACACAAAGCCTGGCACAGCTCGGCAAAATACTGTTGCGGCCATTTCTTGTAAGCCTTGGTGGCACCGGCATGCAGCACCACTTGCTGCTTGCTGGTATCCACGCCCAGCGCTTGCAAGTGCGATTGCAGTTGTGTCGATAACGGCTCCTGCGGCAACCGCAGATACCCGGGCTGCGAAGGCGGCAATCCGAGTGCGGCAAACACCTCCTGGAAACTGTACCAGCGATGCTGTTGCTCCGCCGGGCGCGCAGCAAAGTTGACCGGGACTACATGGTTATAACCAAAACCGTGACGTGTACTGCTGCACCCCAGCCTGAATTTGGCACCAGACAGCTGCGTGAGCCGGTGCGAGACCGAGTCTTCTTCAATGTTGAAAGCAATATCGGCCCTGAAAGCGCGGATCTGCCGCAGGCACTGCAAGTAAATCTGCAACTTGCGCAAACCGCTGGACTGTTTTATCTGACGACGCGGATAGGGAATCAGGACTTCAGGCGGCAATGCCAATGCCAGCAATTCGGCATAACCGGCATCCACCACCAGCCTGAACGTGATATTGCGTGCGGCGCACCAGGCTGCGAATTCCTGGATCAGGCGACCTGCAATCAGCAGATTGCCAAGGTAGCGCGTCGGATTGACCAGAATTATACGTGCGGGATGCTGGGGGAGATCGGCTACAGACAAAGGAGAAACTCAACGGCCGGAACACAGCATGTATTGTAAAACAAAATGCTGCTGCCTGTTTGATGGGCGGCTGGCATTTCTGTATCATGACTGTGATACAGATACCGGAGCCCGCATGAAACTCAAACTCGACCCCAAAGCCGCTACGCCCGTGTTTCAGCAATTTGTTGAACAGGTGCATTTCCTGATCAACACCGGCGAACTGGCCGCTGGCAGCAAGCTGCCGTCGATCCGGGTGCTGGCTGACAAGCACAAGCTGGCCATCAATACCGTCGCCAAGGCAATGCGGCAGCTGGAGTTTCGCGGTCTGATCCAGGCACAGCCTCGCAGCGGCTTTGTGGTGGCAAACAAGGACGCCAGCATCGGCCGCTATCAGGCGCGTGGCGTGTCGAGTGACAAAACCGAAGTGCACAAGGTGGTCGACAAGCTCGACCATGGCCTGTTCAGGCACGCCTTCTGCAAGATCACTGAAGACTTCCTTACCGGCAACCCCGACTGCTGCAACGTCATCCATGCCGACGGCAGTGGCACCAAGTCCATCCTCGGCTACCTGGCCTACAAGGAAACCGGCTCCGCATCCGTTTTCCACGGCATCGCCCAGGACTCCATCGTGATGAACCTCGACGACTTGTTGTGCGTGGGCGTCAACGGCCGCATCCTGATCGCCAATACCGTCAACCGCAACGCACTCAACTGCCCCGGTGAAGTGGTGGCAGCATTGATCGAAGGCAGTGAAAGCTATCTGGCCAAACTGCGCAGCCTCGGCGTCAAGATTTACAGCGGCGGCGGTGAGACGGCGGATGTCGGCGACCTCACCGGCACCCTGGTGGTCGACAGCACAGCAGTGGCTGTAATGCGCAAACACGATGTGCTGACTGCTGCCACCATCAAGCCAGGCCTGGTCATCGTCGGCCTGTCATCCACCGGCCAGGCCAGTTATGAAGACAGGGAAAACAGCGGCATCGGCAGCAACGGCCTCACCAGCGCCCGTCACGAAATGCTGTCGTCGTATTACGCTGACAACTATCCGGAAACATTCGACAGCAACGTCCCCGCCGACCTGCGCTATTGCGGTCCCTACCGGTTGCATGACCCCTTGCCCGGCTCAGAACTGACGGTGGGGGATGCGCTGTTGTCCCCTACCCGCTCCTATGCACCCGTTATCTACCAGTTGCTGGAAGCACATCCAGGCTTGATCAAAGGCCTGATCCATTGTTCAGGCGGTGCCCAGACCAAATGCCTGAAATTCAGCAGCAACATCCATTTCATCAAGGACAGGCTGTTCCCCACGCCTCCCATCTTCAAGACCATCCAGAAAGTGTCCGGCACCGCCTGGAAGGAAATGTACAAGGTGTTCAACATGGGCCATCGCATGGAAGTCTATTGCACGCCCACGGCAGCCAAAACCGTGATCAAGGTGGCCAAGGGTTTCAATATCGAAGCGAAGGTGATTGGACGCACAGAAGCGTCAAAGGGGGGCAACAAGCTGAGCTTGACCCACAAGGGACAGGTATTTACTTACTAGGTGCTTGCCAGGCTATTCACCAGGCTATTCACCAGACTACAAAACTGCGGCAGTGCCATAAATTTGTCCCGCCCGGCAGGGCCGGACGGGACAAATCAACTGCTATACGGCTACAAGCTCTTGGTAATTACAGAGCTTTTACTTTGTTTGCGCATGGGCCTTTCTGGCCCTGGCCAACTTCAAACTCCACTTTCTGGCCTTCATTCAGAGTGGCATATTTGCCACCTGCCTGAATTTCAGAATGGTGAACAAACAGATCTTTGCCACCGTCATCAGGAGTAATGAAACCGAAACCTTTGTCGGCGTTGAACCACTTAACTGTACCTTTACTCATATTAATGTCTTCATGTTGAGGTGAAAATGAATGACTGTAAGCACTATCACCATCGCGCCAACAGCTTCCAGAACGCTGAGAGTACCATTCAAACCGCCCGATAGCACATAAATGCTGGTAAAGATGGCCACTCTATGCAAGAAAAGGCCCGGAAACCCTGCCGCTACCCCCCTGAAAAACTGGCAACCGCCCCAAAATCCGCTATTTTGGGCTGAAACAACGGAAACCGTTGCGGTGCGCCCATGGATGGCCTTGGCCCTTTTGCTTTTACCACTACCTTGCTGCTTGAGCTCTGCAACAACCCCGCACATCCACTGATAACCTTCCGCGGGCAGACCTTCACCAGCGGTCAGTTGCTGCACAAGCTCAATCTGCTGGTGATGGCACTGCGCAAAAGCGGGACAAGGCGGGGTGAGTGTATCGGCGTTTGCATGCTGCGTGGCCCGGAACTGCTGGCCGCAATGCTGGCTATCTGGCATTGCGGTGCCGTTTACGTCCCATTCGATCCGGCTTTGCCACGCGAACGTCAGCGCCATATGGGGCAGGCTGCCAATGTCCGCATCCTGCTGACTCAGCCTGAACTTGAACAGCAAATGGACGAACTGCCCTTTTCACAGATTGTGGTATTACCCCTCACCCGGGAAAATCCTGGCCACCCAGCCCCGCAAGACATTCTGGATACGGCCTGCAGGCCGCAGACTGACTCACCGGCCTATTTGATGTTCACATCCGGCAGCAGCGGCCTGCCCAAGGGCGTGCTGCTGAGCCATGGCAATCTTGCGGCTTTCTTTGCCTCGATATCCCAATTGTGGACCTTGCCGGCAGGCTTGCGTTACCTCGCCTGCGCCAACTCTGCCTTCGATATTTCGCTGTTTGAATATCTGGCACCACTGGTCTTTGCCGGCACACTGGTGCTGGCCGATGACAGTGAATTCCGCGATGGCGAGTTGCTGCTGCAATTGATGGTGCGTGAGCAGACCGATGTAATACAGGCCACACCGTCGCTATGGCAACTCTTGTGCAACCTGCCCTGGCCGGCCGGTTTGCAACCGCACCTGTTTATCAGCATCGGGGAAGCCCTCGCCAAAAACCTGGCACAGCAACTGCTGCCGCGTTGCCGGCAATTGTGGAATTTGTATGGGCCGACTGAATGCACGATCTGGGCTACTGCGCATCAGGTCAGCGCACGCGATCTCGCAGCAGAAGCGCCGACCATTGTCAGCATCGGCACTGCATTGCCAGGTTACAGTGCACAACTGATTGAAAACAACGAACTGTTGCTGGGTGGCCTGGGTGTCGGTCTGGGTTATCTGGGCTCAGCAGAACAGAGTGCCTGCAAATTCCTCACTGCCGACGATAACGGTACGCGCTATTACAAAAGCGGCGACCTGTGCCGCCTGGATCCCGCAGGCCGTTTGCATTTTCTTGGACGCAGCGACAACCAGGTGAAAGTAAACGGTTATCGAATTGAACTGGAGGAAATTGAAGATCTGCTGCAAAGACATGATTCCCTGCTACAGGCAGCATGTGCGGTGAAATCCTTGCCACAGGGCGCACAAATACTTGCCTTTATAGTGTGTAAAAGCGGTTCGCCCAATAAAAACGCCCACAGTCTCAACAATTGGCTCTCCAGGTCGTTGCCACCATGGATGCTGCCGCACAGTTATCTGGTGGTGGATGTGCTGCCTCTGACGCCCAGCGGCAAGCTGGATCGTACAGCCTTGCTGGCAATCGCCGGGCAGGAAGCTGTCGGTTCGGGCGAGCAGCTTGATGATCTTGCCGGCCAGGTGGCACAAATTTTCTGCGAGGTGCTGGACCTGCCTGGCATCGGCCTGAACGAAAGCTTCTTTGATCTGGGCGGTTCGTCCATGCTGAGTGCCACTCTGGTACTGACCCTTAACCAGCGTTTTTCAACCAATATCAGTCTGCGCAAGGCGCTGGCCACGCCACCGACAGTAAAAAGTCTGACTGCATTGCTGGAAGCGTCCGGTATAACCGGTGCGACGTGATCAAGTCATCAGCATTTGCAGGTTGCCCAGCACTTTGGTTGCTATCGATTCCACCAGCGTCGCAGACAAAACAGCTTCGGCATAATCCACTTGCACACACAAACCGGCTGCAACAGTTGTGACTTCCAGTTTGAGTACATGCTGACCATAGGCAGATGCCAGCGGCCGGGTACGGCAGGCAAGTTCGGCAAAGCTGCATGCAGGAGCGGGAAAATTCTGCAGTGCCAGTATTACCTCACTCCAGGCATTGCCATCTGCCAGCAAGGGAGGACGCAGGGTCTGCACCAGTGATTGCCAGGGTACAGCATGGGCTTGCACCTGGGTAAGTTCCTGCTGCACCCGCAACATCAATTGCCTGATGCTCTCGTCTTCAAGCAAAGTAATCCGCACAGGCAGCAGGTTCATGTAGCAACCCACACTGGCTTCCTCGTCGGTACGAGTACGCCCGGCCACTGGAAATGCGATCACTTGATCGGGAAATTTGCCCACCTCTGCCAGTGCGCTGGCCAATGCGCTCACCAGAGCAGCAAAAAGCGTTACTTCACAGCTGGCACAGCTGGCCAGCAACAGTTGTAGTTGTACCTGCGGCCACAACCAGCGCCTTGATTGCAGCCTGTAGGGCCAGTGCTGTGGTTGGGCTTGCCACGGCAGGGATGCCGACGGCGGCAAATCAGCAAGCCTGGCTTGCCACCAGGCGAGCCTGGTGGCGTGACTTCCACTGCACAACAGCAATTGTTGCCGCCAGCAATGTCTGGCAAAAGCCGTATCAATTGACCCAGGCAACCAGTGCGGATCTGCCAGCAACGCGTTATAGGCTCGTGCCAGTTGTTGCAACAACACTGTTCCTGACCAGCCATCAAGCAGACAGTGATGGCAGCACAACAACAAGCTGTATGAATCTGACGAATGACGAAACAGCCGCCATCGCCACAGTGACAAACCCAACTCGAACGGTTCTTGCATCAGGCGTTGCGCTGTCTTCGCAAGTGCATGTAATGGCAGTTCTTCAACATGCAATACCCTGGCTTTACAGGCAGGAATGACCACTCGCAAATGTTTCCCTCCGGCATCAGGCTGCAAGCAGCTCTGCAGCAAAGGAAACTGCAAGCGCACGGCATTGAGAGCCTGTTCCAGCACGGCAACCTGCAATGGACCCTGCAATTCCAGCACTGTTCCATTGTTATACAAGCCGCGGTTGTCAGCCTGCAGTTCGCTGAACCACAAGCCCTGCTGGCTGCAGGATGCAGGAAAATCCAGCGTGTTTTCCATGCCAGGCCCGGGCTTTGGCAGCGAGTGCTTTCCTGCCATCAGCGCGCCACAACAGCCGGCCATCTTGCGTGGCGTGCTGAACAGCCAGGGTTGTGCCAGTGGCAATTCCACTTCCCACTCTGCTTGCAGCCGCATCAACAGCCGCGAAAGTTGCAGCGAATCACCACCGGCCAGATAGAAATTGTCATCGGCATTGATGGCTGATACTCCCAGCATTTCGCACCAGTAACGACAAACACTTGCGAGCAAAGCTTGCTCATCAAAGTGCTGCAGAATTTTGGCGGTTTTCATGCGTTTGTCCCCGCCGGTGCCAATTGCCTGGACAGGCTGTAACCAAGTTGCAGCAAGTGCCGGCACCTTGCACGATCCGGCTTGTCGCCACCATTACGCGGCAAGGCAGCAAAAAACTGCACCCATACCGGTGTGGCATAGACCGCACCCCGCTGCAGGTAAAAGTCAACCAGTGCATTGGCAGTCACACTGGCCCCTGCTGCCAGCTCCACTGCTGCGGCAAGTCGTTGCCTGCCATCTTCCAGCTGAATTGGAGCTGCAATACAGAAATGAATGGAAGGATGCTCGCGCAGTATCAGCTCCACTTCTTGCGGATAGACGTTGCGGCCGTTGATGACACACATCAGATCGGCACGGCTCACAAAAAAATAAAATCCATCCATGTCGCGCCGGAACAAGTCGCCGGTATGGAACCAGCCATCACGGTATTTGCGGAAATTCAGTTCTTCACTGGTGTAGCAAGGTCTGGTGGTAATATTGCGAACGCACAACTCACCCTCGCTCTGGTTTTCACTGCCATCTGCTGCAAGCAATTTGGCTTCGCCAAAATGCAGGCGCCCGCAACTGCCAGGCGGCTCAATTAGTGCTGCAGTGTTGTAGATGCCAGTCAGACATTCACTCATGCCATAGGCGTTGTGCACAGGCAATGCGAGGCGAGCTGACAGTTGCTGCAATTGCGAATGACTGATTGACTCACCCATGGCCAGACAATGACGCAAATCAGGCAAGGCATTGCCGGTATCCCCAGACAACAATTCCTGCCAGAGCGCCGGGACCAGCAATACCAGTTGGCACCGCAGCTTTCGCAAAAGTGCAAGGTGGTCACGGGCGTCGTGGCTACGCAACAGATGCAGACAACGGCCCTCCAGCATGGCCAGCAGACAAAAACTGAGGCCGCCAAAATGCGTTACCGGCAGTACATTCACGCGGTCAGAATACGAATCTGAAACGGGTTTATCAGGAAAAGCTCCGTAGAGTTCATGCAATTTCCAGAGATAATTATTGAGCATGCTGCGGGTAAAACGCATGCCCTTGGGTTGGCCGGTGGAACCTGAGCTATGGAACAGCAATAGCGGAGGATCGGCGTTGGTCTGCGCTGTGACTTCAGCACTTGCCGAGGTCAAGGCTGCCCCGGCAATCAGCGGCTGCAGCCATTCAGCTGCCCGCTCTCGTATTTGCAATACAGTAGTCTCACCAAACGCCAGCATCCTGTGTGGATCATCTACAATCACCAACCGGGGAGTTTGTGCCTCCAGCAGAGCCTGCAACTGCTGACTGGAAAAATCAGGATGCAGCGGCATCAGACACAATTGCAGGGAAATGGCAGCGAGCAGGATGGCAAAGCATTGGGGATTATTGGCAGTACTGACCAGTACGCGGTCACCGGCAGCAAGACCCTCGGCCAGCAACACCCGTTCCACATAACGCCGCTGTTGCTGCAGTTCGTCACAACTCCAGCTCAAGGTGTGTACAGTGCCTTCGACCAGCGTCAAAACTGTACGTGGTCCGGCAAGCGCCAGCAACCGTTGCAAACACTCCATGTCTTTCATCATCGCCTCCTGCGATAAACACGGCTATAGCCTAGTACATATGCGGAGATTTGTCCTGGCTGTTTTGGCTTCTGACCGTGCCCGGTCCAGCTTGTCCACCAACTACGTTGTGCTACGCTCTCCCAGGACTATACAACCGCAATGGAGCCCTTGTGCCACGTCTTGCTTCCCTCTTCCCTACCCTGTTGCTTGGTCTTGTGGCTGCAACTGCCCTTGCCGATGAAGGCATGTGGACCTTCGACAATTTTCCGTTCGCCAAAGTGAACAGCGCCTATGGGCTCAAGCTCGATCAACGCTGGGCCGACCGCATCCGGCTCGGTTCGGTGCGGCTCACTTCCGGTTGTTCCGCCTCGCTGGTCAGTCCGCAAGGCCTGGTGATGACCAATCATCATTGCGTGGTCGAGTGCGTGCAGAATTTTTCACGCTCGGGGCCGGATCTGGTGCAGCTGGGTTTCTTCACCAGGCGCCGCGATGAAGAACGGCACTGTGCCGGCATGGCTGCTGAAATCCTGCAGGAAATCACTGATGTCACCAGCCGTATCGCAGCAGTGACTGCCAAAGGCAGCGGCGCCAGCTTCATTCATGCCCGCGACAGCGAAATCGCCGCCATCGAATCCGCCTGCCAGGGCAAGGCCAGGGACAAGCGCTGCGAAGTGGTGTCGCTCTACCAGGGCGGCCAGTACAAACTCTATCGCTATCAACGTTTCGACGATGTAAGGCTGGTGTTTGCCCCGGAATTCAATACCGCCTTCTTCGGCGGTGATCCCGACAATTTCAATTTCCCCCGTTATGACTACGATGCGGCTTTTCTGCGCCTGTATGTGAATGGCAAAGCCGCCAGCACACCCAACAATCTGCACTGGCGTACCACACCACTCACCGCCGGAGAACCGGTGTTTGTGTCCGGCAATCCGGGCTCCACCAGCCGGCTCTACACCACCGACCAGATGGCCTTTCTGCGTGATTACTACCTGCCGTGGCGACTGGCCACCTTGTCAGAATTGCGCGGCCGTCTGCTCGCCTATTCCGCTCTGGGTGCAGCACAGGCCCTGATTGCCACCGATGCCTTGTTCGGTGTGGAAAATTCTTTCAAAGCCTTCACCGGCGAGCGTGAGGCACTGGTGGATGCCAATGTGTTCGGCAAGCAGGCTGCCGCTGAAAACGATCTGAAAGCCCGCATTGCCGGCAACGCCGCACTGGCAATGCAGGTGGGTTCCGCATGGAATGATATCGCTGCCGCCGAAAACCGTTACCGCGGCTTCTTCCTCGCCTATCAATATCTGGAAGCCCGCGCTGGCGGCGGCTCTGAATTGTTCGGCTATGCCCGTACGCTGGTGCGGGCTGCGGCCGAGCGCGAACTGCCTGACAGCGAACGACTGCCGGCCTACAGCAATGCCAGACTGCCCGGCATGGAGCAGGAACTGTTTGCGGATGCACCGGCGCAACCGCCGCTGGAAAAACTCGATCTGGAATTCTGGCTGTCGAAAACCCGCGAATATCTCACTGCCGATGATCCGCTTACCGTGCTGGTACTGGGCAAACAAAGTCCGCAAGCCCTGGCTACACAACTGGTCGAAGGCACCAGACTGGGAGATCGCGCTGAACGCCGTCGCTTGTATGAAGGCGGCACTGCCGCCATTGCTGCCTCGGCTGACCCGATGATCATTTTTGCCCGCACGATTGACGCCGCAGCCCGCCAACTGCGCAAACGCTATAACGAAGAGATCAGCGGTCCTGTCACCAGGGCGCAGGAGCAGATCGCCCGTGCCCGTTTTGCGTTGTTGGGTGACAGCGTCTACCCCGATGCCACTTTCACGCTGCGACTGTCCTATGGCACTGTGCAAGGCTGGACCGAACCTTCCGGACGCAAAGTGGAACCGTTCACGCATTTCAGCGGCCTCTACCAACGCGCCACCGATGCAGTCCCGTTCCGCCTGACTGAACGCTGGCAGGCGGCTCATGAACGGCTCAACCCGGATACCATTTTCGATGTCAGCACCAACAACGACATCATCGGCGGCAACTCCGGCTCACCCCTGCTCGACAAGGACGGACAAGTGGTCGGAGCCATTTTCGATGGCAACATCCACTCGCTCGGTGGCGATTACGTATTCGACGCCAGTATGAATCGCGCCGTGGCCGTAGCCGTAACCGCAATCAGCGAAGGACTCGGGAAAGTCTATATGCTGCCAGAGCTCCTGACTGAATTGACAGGAGCACAAGCCAAAACCAAATGAGGGGTGTCTCCACCTTCATGGAGTCGCATCGCACTGGCCAATGCCGCAGGCACTATTCAGTTATCCAGCATTTCCCGGATTTTCTGGGACAGCTCGGCACTGCGATAGGGTTTGGCAATCAGCCGGTTGCGCCAGCGCTCCATGGATACCTGGTTTTCCACCCTGGCGTAACCGGTGGTAAGCAACACTTTCAGATCAGGCTGCAACGCAAGCGCCGCATCTGCCAGCTCCACTCCATTCAGCCGGCCAGGCATGACGATGTCGCTGAACAACAGATCGATTTTGTAGTCACCTTGCAGGATTTGCAGCGCCTTTTCACCACTGGTGCAAGCGATTACGCAGTAGCCCAGCTGCTCCAGATGCAAACTGGTCACCTTGACGATCTCTGCTTCATCATCTACCAGCAGGATTGTCTCTTGTCCATGGACTGCCAGAGGCTCACTGCCCCTGTTGTTTTGCAGAACTGCCGTTTTGCCGGTATGCGATAGCACTGGCAGGAACAGGGTGAATTGCGAGCCTTTGCCAGGCACTGAATCGACGGTAATGAAACCTTTGGAACGCTGCACAAAACCATAGACCATCGACAGGCCGAGGCCTGTGCCCTTGTCACCCGGCTTGGTGGTGAAATACGGTTCAAAAATCTTTTCCATGATTTCCCGGCTCATGCCCACACCGGTATCACTCACCTTGAGTTCCACATAGTGGCCGGGCGCAAGCACAATGTTGTTGAGAAATCGGGCATGCTCCACGACACAATTGCGGGTGGTGAAAAGCAGGTTGCCGCCTTGTGGCATGGCATCACCGGCATTGATCGCAAGATTGACCAGTGCATCCTCGAAATCACCGGCATCGACCTCTACCTAGCCTATCATCGGATCCAGGCGCATTTCGACCGAGATCAATGCAGTCAGCGATTTGCTGATCAACACATCAAGACCGGACAACACACGGTTGATGTCGAGCACTGAGCTCTGCAGTGGTGATTGCCGCGAGAAATTCAGCAGACGCCTGGTCAGCACCGACCCACGCAGCGCCGCATTGCGGGCATTTTCCAGCGGCTCCAGTGCTGGATGATCTTGCGCAATCTGCAGTTCGGCCAATTCCACGTTGCCCACCACAATGCCGAGCAGATTGTTGAAGTCGTGGGCGATGCCGCCGCTGAGCTGGCCTATCGCTTCCATCTTCTGTGCGCGCCTGAGCGAGGCTTCGGTCAGTTTCAGTTCGGTAAGATCAGTACTGACCGAAATGTATTCTTCAATGTTGCCGAGTCCGTCTTTCAGCGGCACGATGGTGCTATAGAGCCAGAAGATGCGGCCGCTGCGTGATTTGCGGCTTATCTCCCCCTGCCATACTTGGCCCTTGCTGATGGAATTCCACAGCTGGTCATAAAATTCTTCCTGATGGATAGCGGTTCGCATCAGGCTGTGGTGCTGGCCGACCAGTTGCTCCCGGGTGTATTCACTGATTTCCAGAAATTTGTCGTTCACATGTTTGAATGTGCCGCTGGTATCGGTTATGGCAAGAATCGCGTGCTTGTCCAGAATGTGTTTATGGCTTTCCAGCGAACGCAAAGCCCGCTCCATACCAATTTGCAGCTCCATCAAATCGGTGATGTCCTGAAGCATGCCCTCCAGTTTTTCCACCCTGCCATCCTGAAATACAGGAAATGAAATTGAGCGCACCCATTTGGGTACACCCTTGGCTGTGACCATCCTGGAAGTAAGTGAAGTGGGGGTACCTGAAAGCGCAATTTCAAGTTCACGACGAACCCTGCCAACATCTTCAGGTGTCATGAACTGCTCCGAATTTGAGGGCGAGGTGATGAAATCACGATCTACTTCATGGATCGCATACATCTCGTCGGTCCACTGCATGTCACCAGTGGCGACATCAAAAAACCAGCCCCCCAGTTTGGCAATGTGCTCTGTACGTTTGAGCATCTGCTCGCTTTTCTGCAAAGCTTCAATCGATCTAACAATATCAGTGCGGTCACGACACACCACCACAATATGGCTGACTTTGTCTGCAGAGTCCTTGAGCGGCAGATAGCGCAATTCCAGGTAAAAGCTGCCGAGGCCGGGCACGTCGAACCACTGTTCGAACAATTGGTCGGCACCTGCCTTGCTGGCCTCCAGCAAGGGTTTCACTGCCGCCTGGTAATGATCGGGATTGTGTCCGAATGCCGTTTCCATGGACGTGCCAGGAAAGTACGCCCTTGGCTGGCCGAACATGTCGGCATAACCCTGATTGACCAGTACAAAACAGAAATTGCTGTCAAGCAAGGCAAGCATGTCCCTGCTGCAGTCCAACATTCTGGTCAGAAGATCAATCAACAGGCCTTGATCTTTTGATGCCCCTTCGCTCATATTCTGGTCCTGCAAACCGGTTTGCCGGTTTGCTGATTTGTGGACTGCCTCCTGGTAACGCATCTTAAATCAACACAAACTTGCAGTGTCAGACTGATTCAAAGCCAACCGGAAGTTGCATCAACATGGAAAACCAACAACCTCGACCCTTTTCCCTCAAACCGGGCAAATTCGGCCTTTTGATGTCGGACCTGCGTGGATTCACCGCGCTCAGCACCCAATATTCTATCGATCAGCTGGGACCTTTCCTTGACCTTTATTTCCGCAAAATGACGGATTTGATAGCACATCACGGCGGTGTTATCGACAAATTCATGGGCGACTCGATTTTTGCCCTGTTCGAGGTCGAGAACCTGATGGACACCACGATGGCGATGGCCTCCTGTGCCGTGGACATGCAGTTGGCAATGGACGAGGTCAATGAATTCGGCGCAACTCTCGGGCTGCCGGAAATTTTCATGGGTATCGGACTCAACTGTGGCGATATAGTCACCTGCACTCTCGGTTCAGGCATCTACCAGGAACAGACCGTGCTCGGCGACCCGGTCAACCTGACGGCCCGCATTGCCGCATTTGCGCTGCGCGGCCAGGTGTTGATGAGTGCTGATGTATGCGAGGCAGCGAAGCATCATGTACAAGCCGGCCCGCTCTTCAAAGTACTGATCAAGGGCCGCAAACAACCGGTCACTGTCCAGGAACTGCTTGGCATTACCTACCCGGCTGCCAAGGCCATCCCGGTCAGGGAAAATCGCAAAGGTCCGCGAGTGGAAATCATTCTGCCAGTCAGCTATCACCTGATCGAGGAACAGCGTGTGCGTTCGTCGTCAGTGAAGGCCGATATCATCGATTTGTCCTACGGCGGCATGCGCATACTCACACCCAACCAGCACCAGCTGATGGATGAAATCAAGATTGTGGTCCCGTTTGGCGGAGGAGCCGGCAGCAGCAGCGGCGGAGATGTCTACGCCAAAATACTGTCGTGCATACCGGAAACAGACGGCGGCTATTGCATTTCCACCGAATTCAGCTTCCTTGACGAAAGCACCCGCAAATCCATCCGCAGCCTGGTGGATCACCTTGCCTGAATTTGACGGCGTTCACCGTGTGTTCGGGGCTGTTTTTTACTGAACCATTGTTACTCGCGAAACCGGGGCAAATATCTTGCCAGGGTCTTTACCAGGTTGCGTATCAATACGGGTTTGCCCAGGATGTCGTTCATGCCAGACTCCAGGCAGCGTTCGCTGTATTCCTCGGGCGAGCCGGTTACGGCAATGATCAAGGTAGCCTTGGTGATTCCCAGTTCTGCTTCGGATTGCCTTATCAGCCGCGCCAATGCAAAGCCGTCGAGCACGGGCATGGCGCAATCAGTCAGCACGATGTCGTGATGGTGCTGGCTCCAGCTATTGAAAGCATCGCGGCCGCTACGGGCTGCTTCCGCATGCAGGTCCAGGGTTCGTAGCTGCGCCAGCAGCAGTTGCTGGTTGGCCGGATTGTCGTCCACTACCAGCACTTTCAATGTTTGTGCACGGGATTGTGGTTCCTGCAGCACGGTGGTGCTGCCGGCAGCAGGCTGGGCTTGCTGCAGGGGTGGCACCCGATTGCCATGACTGCCCTGCAGCAACTTGCCTATTTTCTGGAATATCTCGTCCCGCATGAAGGGTTTGCTGATGAATTCATCAGCCCCCAATGCCAGCAAACGTTCCTTCTCGCCTTCAAATGCATTGGCGGTAATTGCAATCACCGGCATTGAAGACAATGAGGCGTCCTTGCGGATTTCCATGATCGCCTGGTCACCGGCAACCAGCGGCATGCGTATGTCCATCAGCACCAGTGAAGGCCGCCGGGAACGGATCAGGACCATAGCATCACCGGCATTGCTCGCTTCCAGTATAAGGAAACCCTTGTCTCCCAGAATGCGCTGCAACAATTTGCGGTTGCTCTCTATGTCATCGACAATGAGGATAGTGGGTATTTGCGGTGTGTCATCTTCACCAGTGTCTGCATTGCCGGCGAGGTTCGCCTTGCCTGGCTGTACTGCATCGACCGGGATGGTAGCGGTAAAACAGCTGCCTTCATTGAGGCGACTCTTCACTTCCAGCTTGCCATCCAGTTGCAAGACTATGTTCTTGCAGATCGCCAGTCCCAGTCCAACACCTTCATCTGTGAAGGATTGGCTCCCGCCCTGTTCAAACACATTGAAGATGATGCCCAGATGTTCTTCACGGATACCCACCCCGGTATCGCTTACTTCGATCACCAGCAGGCCCTGCATGGGTTCCTTTTCAGCCGCATAGTCAACCTTCAACTCCACCTTGCCGTTCTGGGTGTTTTTGAATGCATTCGAAAGCAGATTCATGCAGATCTGGCGGATGGCCTTGGGATCCAGCAGCAGCACGGCTGGCAAAGCCGGGGAAAGTACGGTTTCAAACCGGACACCAATACGGACATTGCGTGTCTGGAAATAGCCGGAAATTTCCTGGAACAGCTGCAACGGATTGACCGTCTCCCGCTTGATGATGGAATGACCTGACTGCACTCTGCTCAGGTTGAGGATGTCATCAATCAGCGACATCAGGTGCATGCCGCTGCTGGTAATGATTTCCAGGCTCTCCTTGTGTTTGCCATCAAGGGTCCTGTCATCCAGCAGCAATTGCGAGAAACCAAGGATGGCATTCATCGGCGTGCGGATTTCATGCGAAATGTTTGTGAGAAAAAGCGTTTTGGCCTTGCTGGCCTGCAACGCCACTTCCTTGGCCTGGTCGGAAGCAACAATGGCCTGTTCCAGTTGAACCTGCCTCAATCTGGACTCGGTGATGTCGATGTCGATGCCTACCAGCTTCCGGTCCTGCGGATTATCGGGGTTGTGAATGATGCGACCACGGCTGCACACCCAGATCCAGGTGCCATTGGCGCGACGCAAACGATGCTCATGTTCCAGGTAATCCGACTTGCCGAGTTCCAGATCCTTCATCAGGTTGAGGAACGAATGCACGTCATCCGGATGCATGTGGTGCATGAGTTCAACCGTGGTGATACGCAGCTCCTGATGCGGCAAACCCAACAAACCGGTCCAATGCGCCGACATTATTGCCTCGGCTGCATGCAGACTGACTTCCCAGGCTGCTGATTTGCCGTACTCAAGTGCCAGCAGCCAGCGATCCTGCATGCTTTTCAGCTTCAATTCGCTTTCAGTGCGCATCTGTTGCAATGCCCAGTCAAGATCCTGGCGCAAATCGTCATAGGCCATCAGGATGAAAGCATGATTGAGGAACGCAATCAGGATGGCCGTGAACAGCAGCAGGATCGTGAAGAAATTGAAATTGAAAAATGCTGCCTGGCTGAATTCGAAATAAAGAAAACTGCCGAGGTTGAACAGGCCATCAAACAGAAACAGGAAGGCGCAGGCAAAATAGGGTCGCTGCCGTTTGCCCTTGGCATTGCGCAGCATCTCCCATGCGATCCACAACGTCAGCATTGCTGCTACCAGGAAGATGGTCTGGTTGCGAACAAAAGCGTTGGGGACCACATACTGGAACCAGGCCAAAACAGCCATCGCCAGCAATGTGACGGCCAGTGTGGCTTTCAGCAACGGGGGTTTGCGCAGCTTCACCCTCACCGCATTGAGAAACAGCATGTTGCAGGATACAAGAGCGGTTTCAACCAGCAACCAGAAAACACGGTAAGGAACCAGCGAGCTGAACAGTGTGCCCAGAAACGCCAGTGAATACAGAATGATGCCAGCACCCCACCAGACGGCATTGGCCTTGAAATTCCTGAAATCCCAGAATGCGAACAGCCCGACCAGGGTAATGACAACGGTGATGACTGCACACAGTCTGATCGTGGAAATATCAAGATTAAACATGCAGAAGACAGCCGCTATTTGTGCAAATTCTTGCAACCCGGACAGTTATAATCGACCTGATGACGAAAAAGTGTAGCTGAATTTTCAGGCAGGATTGCCGGCATCGAACATCGGCAGCCTGATCACTACGATGACACCACTCTCCTCCAGCAGGTTTTCTGCATAGATTTCGCCCTGGTGGAATTCGGCGATGAGCCGGGCAATATGCAAACCCAGCCCCAGATGCGGCAGGCTTTTGACCCCCTGCGGCCGTACCGACACCATTGAATCGAAAATGCGTTCCTTCATTGCCGGATCGAGATAGGGACCATTGTTGCTGATGGTCATTACCGCTTCCGGATTTTCGGCTTTGCATACCAGACGCACCGGCCGGCCAGGTGCTGAAAATTCCACCGCATTGGCCACCACCTTGTCGAGCAGTTGCACCAGATGTTCTGCACTGCCGAAGATCCACAGGGGTTGCGAACTGATTTCGGCTTCAAACCGGGTTGCCGGGTAGATCTGCCGGTATTGCTGCACACATGCAGCAAACACCCGATCCAGCGCCATCTTTTCCTTTTCAGTACCCTGCAGTATTTGTTCGAGCCGGGTCGCTTCACTCATGTTGGTAAGGATCAGGTTGAGCCGGCTGATGCCCTCTTCCGCCCGCTGGATATAGATCTCGGCTTCACTGTCGCTGTGTTTCAGCATGCGCAGGTTTTCCAGCGACGAGCGCACTACCGTCACCGGTGTGCGCAATTCATGGGAGAGACGTGCCGTCAGGTTTTCCAGATACTGGTTGTAGTGGCCAAGACGTTCCACCATGTTGGCAATGCTGCGCGAAAGATCGCCGATTTCATCACTGCTGCGCGAAGGCACCAGCGCCTTGCGCAGGCGACCTTGCTCGTCAATGCTGTGTTCGGTTTCATCTCGCAGCGTGCGGATACGCTGCGACAGGTTGCCGGCAAACACCAGCAACACCGTCAGCGTCAGCACCAGAATCGCCAGCATCGCATCGAACAACGACGACAGCGACTGGTTGCGGGCGCTGTGCAGCGCCGTCAGATTCTGGTCAACCATCACGACGCCGGACACGGCACCACCGGCAACAATAGGCCACGCTGCTTCCAGGGTGCGCAAGCCTGTGGCTTTGTCGGTGTGATAGCCGCTTTGCGCAGCGCCTTGCAAGGCTGCCAGCAACTGCGGGCTCTGGTCTTCAGTGAGGGGCACCGGCAATGGAGCGCTGATCCGGTCCATCCATGCCAGCAGCCCGTCATAGAGCGGATGCAACAGGCTGGTGCGCAACCAGCGCCAGGTGGCATTGCCTCCGGTGTGGCTTGGCGGCAGTTCGAGACCTGCCGCCAGGTTGATATCGCCGCGTTCAAACAACTTCTGTTCACTGCGGTCAAACACCCGCACCCGAAAATGCGGCAGCGCCTGCGACGCCAGCAACAGACCCAGCTCATTGGCCGGGCGCTGCAATGCTGCGCCGGGATCTGCCAGGTCACCGGTTGCCACCACCGCAGCCAGCGCGCCGCTTTGGCGGTCATCAACATCTTCCACTGCCAGCACCAGCGAACGCGCAGCCATACTCACCGGCAATTGCAGTTCATAGTCATAGCCTTCCGGCGTTTCAATATACTGGCCGGTGATGCGCGGTTCCGGCGTATAGCCCTGCACATCCTGTTGATCGGCGCCCTGGCGCCAGGCTTGCACTTTGCCGTCCGGCAACACACTCAGGCGATAACGGCCGCCCTCACCGGTGGCTGACCCCAGAGCCAGCACCAGCGCATCAAGCCCTTCGGTCCGCAGCAGCGTGGATTTCGATTGCACCACGAACTGGTCGCGCACACGCACGTAGAGAAACAGGCTGCCATGGTTCTCACCCAGCAAAAGCCTGAATTCCAGCAGATCGCCCTGCACATTTGCGTTGCTGCGATAACTGGTGTGTGCATTGCCGGCATACGGTTCCGCGCTGCCCTCATGCCAGACCTGTTCCAGCTGACGGAATTGCTGCCAGTCATCAAGCGTGCCATCGCTGACATCAGGCATGAACGGCAACGGATAGACATACAGACCGCCCCTGGTTTTCGGCTCGATGCTGGTATCGAACAATTGCGGCTTGTCGTTGAGTGCCACCGCCAGCGCCTGCGCCAGACTGCCCACCATCTGTTCCTGCGCACGCTGCAGGGTGGCTTCCATCTCCTTGATGTACTGGTAGCCGAACCACGGCAACAGCAGCAACAGCGACAACAACAGCAAAAGTTTGCTGCGCAGGCCGGGCCGCAGTGCGCTAAGCCTGCTCATGGACCTTGCCTGCCGGTGTCAGATTCCAGCGATAGCCCATGCCGTAGACGGTATCGATGCAGTCAAAGCCAGCATCCACCTGGACGAATTTCTTGCGCATGCGTTTCACGTGGGAAGTGATGGTGCTGTTGTCGACATAGATCTTGGATTCCTGCATCAGGGCATCACGGCTTTTCACATGCCCGGGGAATTTCACCAGGGCATGCAGCATCCAGAATTCCGTCACAGTCAGCAACACGGTCTGGCCTTTCCAGTTTACGGTAAGCCGGCTCAGATCCAGCGCAAGTTCGCCTCGCACCAGCTGGTTTTCGGGAGCAGCCGGTTGTTCCATTGCATCCTGCCGGCGGAACAAAGCGGCGATGCGGGCCAGCAAATGCGGCATGCTGATGTCTTTCGTCAGGTAATCATCAGCTCCCATGCGCAAACCGCTGACAGTGTCGAAATCATTGTCGCGGGCGGTGAAAAAAATGATAGGCAGGGCTTCCGACAATGAACGCAGTGTCTGGCACAGCAGGAAACCGCCGTCGATTTCGTTTTCAAGGCCGATGTCGATGATGGCGAGATCGGGCAGCCGCAATTCAAACGCAGCCTGGGCCTTGCGCCGGTTCGGGTAGGTGCTGACGTCATAGCCCTGTTTTCGCAGAACACTGGCGTAGTTCTCGCGGAGCGCGGCTTCATCTTCGACGATGGCAATACGGCGGGTCATTCCCTGGGTCCTTTTGGCACTTGGTTGGGCATTGGCGGCGCGAAATATAGCCCAGTTTTCAGGCCCGGGCCTGGCTTTGGGGCAGCTTGCCAGAATTTTGCCACTATTGATCAGCGCGATGCCTGTTTTGCTGCTTAGGATTGCACCAGTCGAAGTGTTGAATACGCTCAAGCCCAACGCAACACCCGGCACTGTGCCCCCCACTGTTGCTGCCCGCCAGTACGGGGGCAGCGACAGTACTTATACGAAGGAGACTTCCCATGATGCACGAACTTAATCTGGTCAGCGGCAATCGCAGCATTTCCTCTGCTTCCCTGACTCCCTGGCTGCTGCTGAAACAGTTTGACCTGCTGTTCAACGAAATCAGCATTGACCTGTTCCGGGACGACGCCATCGAGAAGCTGGGCTGGTTCTCACCCTCATTGAAAGTGCCGGTGCTGATCCACAACGATCTCAAGGTATGGGATGCCCTGCCGATTTGCGAGTACCTGAACGAGAGTTTTCTGGAAGGTCGCGGCTGGCCGGCTCACCTGAAAAAACGCGCAGCGGCCCGCTCGGTATGCGCGGAGTTGCACGGCGATTTTCTGGCTTTCAAACAACAGTGGCCCATGCAATGTCATCTGCGGCTGGTGGCACGCACAGATGCGGTGCTCGAACGTGACATCGCCCGTCTTGACTCCATCATGAGCTGCTGCCGCCGCAAATTCGGCGATGGCGGTGACTACCTGTTCGGCCAGTTCAGCATCGTCGACGCCTTCATGGCCCCGTATGCGATAGCACTCGACGGCCACGGCGCGCAGCTGACAGCGCCCGCTGATGATTACTGCCAGTTGCTGCTGGGCAACATGCACGTGCTGGAGTGGCTGTACGAAGCCCAGCTGGAACTGAATACCATGAAGTACGCCAAGGCTGGTTGAGATAGGAGCTGCACGCAGTCAGCCCGGCCGGTCGAAGCCGGGCTATTTTTGGATGTGTATTGAGCTGGATCAGGAGGCAGACAGCAGGGTTGGTCTATAAGATTCCGGCTCATGCCATTGCAAAACCGGTTCACCGCCTCTATCAACCCCATAGACAGGGTCAATTGGAACCAATGTTGCCTGAATGAAAAACTGCACGGAGCAGTCAGTTGTACACATCCAAAGGAGCCATCATGTCTAACGAAGCAAAGTGCCCATACTCAAGCAAACACACCCTTTCCGGGGCCCCATCGAACGCCGACTGGTGGCCCGACCAGCTTAAACTCGACATCCTGCATCAGCACTCCTCCAGGTCCAACCCGATGGGGGAAGATTTCAACTACGTCGAGGAATTCAACACCCTCGACCTGAATGCCCTGATCAAGGATCTGCATACCCTGATGACAGATTCACAGGACTGGTGGCCGGCTGATTTCGGCCACTACGGTCCCTTTTTCATTCGCATGGCCTGGCACAGCGCCGGCACCTACCGCATCAGCGATGGGCGCGGTGGCGGTGGTACCGGCAATCAGCGATTTGCGCCGCTCAACAGTTGGCCGGACAACGTCAACCTGGACAAGGCGCGCCGGCTGCTGTGGCCAATCAAGCAGAAGTACGGCCGCAAAATCTCCTGGGCCGATCTGATGATCCTCACCGGTAACGTGGCGCTGGAATCAATGGGCTTCAAAACCTTCGGTTTTGCCGGCGGCCGTGCCGACATCTGGGAACCGGAACAGGACATCTACTGGGGAGCCGAGAAAAAGTGGCTGGATGACCAGCGTTACTCCGGCGACCACCAACTGGAAAATCCGCTGGCTGCTGTGCAAATGGGCTTGATCTACGTGAATCCGGAAGGCCCCAGCGGCAACCCGGATCCGCTGGCAGCCGCGCGCGATATTCGTGAGACCTTTGCCCGCATGGCGATGAACGACGAAGAGACAGTAGCGCTCATCGCCGGTGGTCATACCTTTGGCAAGACCCACGGCGCCGGCGATACCAAACTGGTTGGACCCGCACCGGAAGCGGCCAGTATTGAGCAACAGGGCCTGGGCTGGAAGAGCAGCTTCGGCAGCGGCAAAGGTGGCGATGCTATCAGCAGCGGCCTGGAAGTAACCTGGACCACCACACCCACCAAATGGAGCAACAATTTTTTCTGGAACCTGTTCGGCTACGAATGGGAGCTGACGAAGAGTCCGGCCGGCGCCCACCAGTGGACACCGAAACATGGCATGGGAGCCAGCACAGTGCCGGACGCCCACGACCCGTCGAAACGGCATGCACCTTCGATGCTGACCACTGACCTGGCGCTGCGCTACGATCCTGCTTACGAAAAAATTGCGCGGCGCTTCCACGAGCAACCGGAGCAGTTCGCCGACGCTTTCTCCCGCGCGTGGTTCAAACTTACGCATCGTGATCTGGGTCCGGTTACCCGTTACCAGGGTCCGTTGGTGCCGAAAGAAGTACTTATCTGGCAGGACCCGATTACTGCCACCAATCACAAGCTGGTTGATGAGCAGGATATTGCTGCCCTGAAAGCCAAAGTGCTCGCGTCTGGACTCTCGATTCCGCAACTGGTCACCACTGCGTGGGCATCTGCGTCAACGTTCCGCGGCAGCGACAAGCGTGGTGGCGCCAACGGTGCGCGCATACGACTGGCACCGCAGAAGGATTGGGAAGTCAATCAACCGGCTGAACTGGCGAAAGTGTTGCAGAAACTGGAAGCGATCCGGAAAGAGTTCAACAGCATACAGTCTGGCGGCAAACAGATTTCGCTGGCAGACCTGATTGTGTTGGGTGGCTGCGCAGCCGTCGAAGCCGGGGCGAAGAATGCCGGCCAGGATGTGCGGGTACCATTCTCGCCAGGGCGCGCTGATGCAACCCAGGAACAGACCGATGTGCAGTCATTCGCCGTGTTGGAGCCAGGCGCCGATGGATTCCGCAACTACGCGCGCAAAGGCCAGGAAAGTAACGCGGCTGAATTGCTGGTGGATAAAGCGCAATTGCTGACGCTGACCGCGCCTGAAATGACAGTGCTGATCGGTGGCCTGCGCGCACTGAATGCAAACACCGGCCAGGCCAGCCATGGTGTGTTCACCAAACGGCCTGGGGCGCTGACCAATGACTTCTTTGTGAATCTGCTCGACATGAACACGAAGTGGCAGAAGTCCGCCACAGCGGAGGGCGTGCTGGAAGGTCTTGACCGGAAAACAGGAGCTGCAAAGTGGACCGGCACTGTAGTTGATCTGGTGTTCGGCTCGAATTCGCAGTTGCGTGCACTCGCGGAAGTCTATGCCTCCGCTGATGCGCAGCAGGTATTCGTGCGCGACTTTGTGGCTGCCTGGCACAAAGTGATGGACCTGGATCGCTTTGATCTGGTGTGAAACCGGAGTATTGATCATTTTTTCAGCGTTCGTCATGGCAATAAAAACCCGACTTTTGTCGGGTTTTTATTGCCATGCCTGATCAGAATTCATACTCGAATTGCACACGCAGCGTATGATCCGGCGCTGCGTCCGAACTGCCCACCAGCCACGCCGCGTTGTATCTGATGGCCTGATGGTTGCCGAGCGGGATTTTGCCGAATACAGCAGGACCCATCGAATGGATGCGCTCGCTGGCAGGTGACCAGTTGTCCCATTTGCCTAGTTCGCCAAAGCCTTGCAGGCCGAACTCGAATTGTTCCTGCCACCGGTATTTCGCCTGCCACTGATACTTGAGTTCGGTACTGTTGGCGAAGTCGGAGCGGTAGTTGCGCTGGAACAACACATTGCCGTTCAGCTGGAGCTTGCCGAATTCAGTTTGCAGCAACGGCCCCCATTTCACCTCCCATCCCCCGGCACGATCATGCGGCCGCTCAACTTCCAGCAGCAAGCCCACATCCACCGGGTATTTGCCGGTCTCGGTCAGCTGGAATTCGTTTTCCCATTCGATGGCATCAAATTTGGCGCCTGCATTGTTTTCGTTCTTGTATTTCAGATAGATTTCGGTGAACCACCAGTCGTTGGCACCATAGCCAAAACCGGTGGAAAACGCAGATGCGCGCGGGTCATTGTCCCTGACGGCAGTGCCTGCCTTGAAATCGATTTCCTTTTCGCCAGCTTCAACTATGGGCAAATTGACATAGTCCGCCGGTTCGGCCCGGACCAAAACAGGAGCAAGCACGACCCCTGCGATCAGTAATGACGCCTGCATTTTCATGAATGATTTACCTGGCTGTTGTTGCAGGAGAACTTTGTGGACCTTGCACGCGAACCAGTCGCATGCCAGTCAGAATCAGCACAATGGCAGCCAGATAAAATGCTGCCTGCATGCCGGAAGGCGTAGCTTCATAGCCTGCCAGGGCATGCAGCACACGCCCTGCCAGCGAGCCGTTGCTCAGCAACCAGGAGGAATCCCACAGCGGATTTGCGAGTGCAGGCAGCAGATCCGCCTGTACCAGATAACGCGCCATCTGGCTGGCCATGGCCGCTGCCAGCAACAGGATGAGGCCACTGGTTGCAGAAAAGAAATAGCGGACCGGGATGCGAACGAAACCGGCATACAAGCCATAGCCCGCAGCCACACCGAGAGCAAGTCCGATGCTACCGCCACCAGCAACAGTCAGCAGGTTTTCGGAACCCCCACTGACAAGTCCGTAAAGGAACAGTGCAGTCTCCGATCCCTCGCGCAATACTGCGAGGGCAATAACCATGCACAATGCCGACATTCCGGCTCTGCCGGCAACGACATCCTGGCCCAACTGTTTGGCTTCACGGGCCAACTGCATACCGTGGCGCGCCATCCAGATGTTGTGCCAGGCCAGCATCAGTGCGGCCAGGCCGAGAATGCCGGCATTGAACAGTTCCTGGCCGATGCCTGCGGCCATCTCGGCAATGCGTGCAGTCAGTGCGGCCACCACCAGCGCACCGAGGATGCCGGCGGTAATACCGGCACCAATCCATGCCTTGCGCGCCGGCATCATGCGAGTGGCAGCGGCGATGATGCCGATGATCAAGGCTGCTTCCAGCGTTTCCCGAAACACGATGATGGCGGAACCCAGCATGACTGCTACTCCACAACCACTGCGCCCTGCGCAGTCTTGTCATTGAAATCACCAAAGAACGGATAACGTCCTGGTTTCAGTGGTCCGATATAAATGCCTGTTGTTGCGCCCGGGGCTATGAGCTTTTCACGGTTGAGTTCATGACTTTCGAACTCTTCGGGAGTCGGATCCTGGTTGTGGATCATCAGCCTGACTTTTTGCCCGGCCGGAATCCTTACTTCCGCAGGCTCGAACTTATGGTCGCGGATAACCAGCGAAACTTCGGTTTCGGCGGCATGGGCCGTGAGGGAAACCAGACAGAACAGCAACAGTGGATACTTCATAGCATCTCCATTTATACGAATGATAACGATTCGCATTTAGATATGCAACTATTTTCA
>CAILUG010000059.1 GCA_903837345.1 uncultured Gammaproteobacteria bacterium
CATTACCCATCATTGCGACATCCTGGAAACCGGCAATGACTCTTACCGCTTCAAACACCATAAAAGTGGTGCCAAGAAAGGTCGCTAGACTGGAAAGTTTTGGACGCTGACAGGTGGAAAGTTTTGGGCGCTGATTGACAGCACGGCCTTTCTCAATGGTCGCTGCTGTCGTGATGCGGTAAGCTGCCAACCATGATTTCCTGGTCCCTCAATGATGTCTATCTGATCAGTTCGGCAGTTTTGCTGCTACTGGCGGTTATCCTGCTGGCCGGGCGCAGGAGTTTCCAGGTATGGCAGCTCGGTCTGGCCATGATGTCCCTGTCCGTCTGGAACGTCTGTATTTACCTTGTCGATGAGAGAATGCTGTTTGAGCATGTCTCTTTGGTGTCGAGAGTACAGTTGGTGGCGATCCTGCTGTTTGGCACTTTTCTGTTCAATTTCTGCTCTTCATTTCCCGACATCCCTCCCAATCGCTGGCAAGGTTCAGTTGCATTGGTGACGGCAGGTTTCACTCTCGCACTGCTATTTACCAGGGCGGTATCCGATGCAGTCTACGAAACCAGTGGCATCCACTACATCGAGGGGGCCAGCTTTACTTTATATACTGTCTATCTCTGCATCATGGCGGTGCTGGTTTTCGCTTTCCTCTACCGGGCATGGCGCAATTTCCCCCAGCAGCGCAGCAAAATCCGGTTCTTCATTGCAGGTGTTGGATGTTTCGTAGTCTGTGGCAGCCTGTTCAATCTGGTGCTGCCGATATGGGGCATTTATGAATATCTGCCCATCGGCAGGTTGAGTTGCACCGTGGCGGCGCTGTTGTTCTTCTATGCAATCGCGAAGCATGAATTTCTCGATATCAGTGTCATCATCAACAAGTATGTGGCGTGGGGAGTGAGTCTGCTGGTGCTGGGAGCTTTGGCCTTGCTTGCCTATCAGCTGGCGGCCGGCAACACCCGCCTCGAAATAGTTGCGATGCTGGCGATGGCGTGGATTTCTGCGTTGGTTGCAGTGCCTTTGCAGCAGTTCCTGTTGACATCTGCCAAGCGAAAATTCATCAAAGGCTGGTATGAGCCGGACGAGGTTTTCAGGCGCCTTGGCAGCAACATCACCCAGGAGAGCAGTCGTGAGACCATTTTCCGGAGGACGCTGAATACCCTTGATGAAGTATTCGAACTGGAAGACGCGGTTTCAATCGTGGCGCTGCGGGAGCATATGAAGCTGACCGGCTACCGGGTGCAGCAAAGCCTGAAAAACCTTGGCCAGGCTGATCCATTGCTGGCTGGCTGCAAGGACAGCCGCACGGCAATACAGATGGAAGACCTCGACAGGGACGGTCGTCAACAGTTGAAGGAATTATTGCCAAAATCACAGGACAAAGCCGTTCTCATTCCGTTCCATTCCCCGGAATTCCTGGAGGGAGTGCTGGTGCTGGGCCCAAAAAGTTCAGGCGCCGGCTTCAATGACTCGGACCTGCTTTTTTTCAACAACCTGATCAATTTCCTGTCACCGGTATTGTATCGGCTGACACCCATTGAAACGCTGGAACGGCTTTACAACGAAAACCAGAAAAAATTGCACGATGCCGAGATCCAGTTGCTGCGGGCACAGAAAATCGAATCAATCATCCACGCTACCCGCCAATGCCATCATGAAATCCGCACACCGCTCAACATCATCAAGCTGGGAATCGGCCGCATAAAAACCATGGAAGATCTGGAAAATTACAAGGTGATTGCCAGGGAAGAAATCAATCATGCCATCGAAATCGTTGAAGAAACGCTGTCAATCTCCGACGAATCGAAACCGGTCAGACGGGCATTCACCAACATCAATATCAATGAGGTGATCACTCGTTGTCTGCGTCTGATTGACCGCAGCAGATATATGGTCAACCTTGAGCTGGCGGACGGACTGCCCCTGATCAAAGGCATCAGCAGCGACATGCAGGTGGTGATCACCAATCTCATCCATAACGCGCTGGAAGCAATGCCGGATGGCGGTACGTTGTCCTTTTCCACCAAAGCCGTGGGCAGCAACGTACAAATTCGGGTGGAGGACACCGGCCCCGGCATAGCGACGGAACTGCGCAGCAGGGTGTGGGAACCCTATTTCAGCGGCAAAGGGGGCAATGTTGGCAATACAACCGGCGGCAGGGGTTGGGGCTTGACCATCGTCAACCGCATCATCAATGAACATGCCGGCACCATACAGCTGAGCAGCGAAGAGGGGGTTGGCACCTGTTTCGTGATTACACTGGCTAGCGCGAGCGCTCTTTCAACTGCTTCAGGCGCTGCTCCAACAGCAATTCGCGCATGATTTCGGCTTCGTTGTCGTAGGTGATGCGCTTGAGCACATGCAGCAATTCGCTTTCATCTATGGGTTTGGTCAGATATGCAGACGCCAGTCCATGACTTGAATCTTCCGCCTTCAGGCGCAGTTCGTTGTCACCATAGGCGGAGACGATTACCACCGGTGTATGCCGTTTGAACGGACTCTTCAGTTCCTTGGTGCGCAAATCCCGCAGAAACCGGGATCCATCCATCAGCGGCATCTGCCAGTCGAGCAGGATGCAGGCAATACCGTTGGTCAGAAAGTCGAAGCCGCGCTCGTGCCGGGCCAATTCCCTGAAGGCTTCTTCGCCGTTGTGGGCGATGTGGATTTCATAAAGGTTGCTGTCGGCAATGACAGATGCTGTCAGTTCGGCCTGCAATTCGTTGTCTTCAACAAGCAATATTTTGGGCTTTTTGGCGTTGGCGGAAATCTTGGTCATAACAGTACTTTCAGCGGTTCAGATAGTGGTTGCGGGCCTGCATTTGCTGCCTGAAAACATGGATAGGTCCCATGATCATGCCGGTTACCGCCATGTAGGGAACAATGAACAGCATAAAAACCGTATTGGCAATTATTCTCAGAAAAGGAAAAGGTTCACTGGGATGGTTTTGCTCGATTTTCCCCCTGGTATATTCCGCCAACTCGACCGGCAGGCCCTTTATCTGGCTGGCCCAGATTGAACTTATGTATTTCTGGTAGCTGCGCTGCGGATACTTTTTCCACAGGATATAGTGGTATCTGTTGATGGCAACCCAGTTTTCATAAACAGCCACCAACTTGAATACGACACCAGCCACGACACCATAGACCAGACACCACACCAGCAATGCAGGATAAAAAATGATGGCAGGCGCTTTGGCTAGCATGGTCAAGAGTGATTGATAACTACGTCAAGCCAGTATACAACATGCCAATTCCGGCACGTACGAGCGGTTGAGTGAACTTATGAGCATCATGTCTGATCGCAACAGGCTCTACCTGATCCTGATGTATTTTTCATTGTCGTTCTTCTACATCGCTCTGGTGTTGAACGACCAGCAGGATCCTGTACCGGTGCTTGGCTACATGATGGGACTTATCGTGTTCGTGGTAGCCACCCACGACACCCTGCTCAGAATCATCAGCCAGGCCACGGGCTATACCGGCACCATCAGTGAGCTGAATTTCTTCTCGGCACTGCTCGAATTGAACCGCAAGATCCACAATCTGCTGGAAGCAGATGACGTGCTGACACTGGTCAACGACACGCTCAAGGAAAAAGTCCATGTAATACAAGCCCACTACTTCCTCGGCAAGGGTCTGCCTACCCGCATGCATTTTGACAATATTGGAAGCAGGGAAGAGCCGGGTCTTTACTATTGGTCCGAGCTTAAACCGTTGACAGTATCGTTGAAAGACCTGGAGCAAGAGGCGCTGAAACGCCAGAAGCTGGTGACGCTCGCTGATGCTTCAGCAACCATGAAAACCATATTCGAAGCCAGCAACACCAGCTTGATGGTTCCGATCATCCAGAACGGCAACCTGCTGGCTGTGCTGTTGCTTGGGCGCACTGACAACAACAAGCCCTACTCGGATTTTGAAATACAGATGTTCAACTTTCTCGCCAACCAGTTGACAATCATTCTTGACCGCATACGCGTCTACACCAAAATCCTCCACAAGACCGCAATGGACCATGCCGAAAAACTGCAGGTCATGCAAAGTCTGAGTGCCAACATTGCCCATGAAATGCGGACACCCCTGTCAGGCATCAGGGCGAGCATTACCGGCATTGAGGAATACCTGCCGCAATTGCTGGAGAGCTACCAGTGGTGTGAGGAGCACGAGAAAGGCAAGTTTGCCCCGATCAGGGAAAGCCATCTCAATGTGTTGATCAATACACCCCGCCGCATCAAGCTGATGATAGACCAGGCCAATACCGTCATCGACATGCTGCTGATGAACCTGCGCGAAAATGCGCTCGACCGCAAACAGTTCAACGTGATCTCGGCAGCAGAGATCATCGAACAGGGAGTTGACCGTTATCCGTTCAAAACCGGCCAGCGGGAAAAGCTACATTTGTCGCTGGAGCAGGATTTCACTTTTCTTGGCATCGAGAGCCTGTGCATCTACATTTTTTTCAATCTGCTCAAAAACGCCTACTACTCGTTGCAGGGTGCGCAGAAGGGTGAAATCACCATCGCGCTGGAACGGCAGGATTTGCGCGGGGTGATCCGGTTCCGTGATACTGGACTGGGAATAGACCCGGCCATCATCAGCAAGATTTTCGAAGGGTTTTTCACTACCAAGAAAGAGGGTACCGGTGCCGGACTGGCCTTTTGCAAACGCACAGTGGAAAGTTTCAACGGCACCATCAATTGCACTTCCAACCTCAAGGAGTTTGCCGAGTTCGAGATTGTGCTGCCAATCTATACAGTCACGCACTGATGGGATTGGCTGGTATTCAACTGCTTGATGCACAACTTGCTAATGCACAACGTGCTGCACCAGCGTGTTGGTTTCCAGGAAGTTGTTGTACGACATGATGGTCTTGCCATGCAGGCTGGGCAGGTATTCGTCGGCAGTCATCGAAACATAATAGGTATGGCCGGCCGAAACGATTTTCCTGGCCGGATAGTAAAACAGATCAACATTGGCGAGCGCCGGATGCCCGGGGGTAAGCGGCGTTTTCTGGGTATCGAAGATCGGAATCACTGCTCCCGCCTTCACTTCCCCCAGCAATAACGGCGATGCTCCTGCAGCTTTCAGCTGCTGGTAGTGTTCATCCAGAGACTCCTGCGTATAAATCAGCAAGCATTGCCGGTTGCCATCGGCATCCACCAGCAGGAAGCCGCTGTGTGGCACGTCCAGCATGTAGTACTCCACACACTTCAACTGGTGACGTACTTCTTCGAAAAAAGTCTGGAATTCAGGGTTTATCAGGAAGGCATCGGCATTGTTGGCCAGGATAGGATCGGTGATCAATTTGTAACTGCGATGGAAATACTGGTCCTGGAACGACGTAATGGTAGCATTCAGTTTCTGCTTGAGACGCGGATCATGCTTGTCGATGAACTGGTCGATCAGTTGCTGGTTGAATGCTTTTACTGCCAGTTCCATGTCGGCCTGGCCGGTCAGCAGCACTTTGCGAATGAACGGATTGCGCAGGTTCATCAGGAATTCCAGCCCGTTCATCTCCGGCATCGAATAATCGACGATCACGGTGGAACTGGTCTGGAAGCGGAAAGCATTGAGAACTTCCAGGTGCACTTTGCCGATATCGATGTGGGTGATGGAATCGGATTCCAGCGGGCCGGTTTTATAGCTGCTGTAGCAGCGCTGGATCATGTTGACCTGCAAATGTGCCTCATTCACATACTTGAGGGCACTGCTGGCCGACTGGAACAGTTTGTAGCTGAGATTCTTGTTGAGCATCAGGCTGATGCCCTCCAGAAAATCAGGGTCGTCATCCACCAGCACGGCCTGGGTGGGAAAGTAAAACGGATGGCCTACGCGAATTTTATCGTCCATTGGGTTTCTGCTGTTTCAGCTGGTTGATCCCGTTGTGTTGTCCTGGACCCGGTTTTGTTCGGGCAGCAAATGCTGGCATTGTTTCTCCAGCAGTTCCTTGTGGGCACCACAATCGGCGGGGATGTTGTAGGTAAGGATAGTCCGCTTGTCGGTCTGGATGCCAGCACCAGGGGGCACCGGAAAACGCAAGTTGCCGTTGGCCAGATCAAAACTCAGCTCGCTTGCCAGGATCTGGTCAGTGGTGGCATGGGCCAGCAGCTCCTGTACCAGGCTGACTGTATGGCCGATCATGGTCTCACGGCGCGAACTGTCCTTGTCCTGTTTGGGGCTTTTCCACAAGGGCGAGAAGAAAACATCGCCACTGTGTACAGCCAGCCTGAATTCAAGCTCCTGTGCATTTCTGCTGCGTTGCAGCGCGGCCAGTCTTTGCATCAATTGCAGGAACAGCTGGCCGCAACATATCGCATTGAAGGCATGTTCGTCCTGGCACTGGCGCACATCAAACGCGACCATGGCCCGGTCACCACTGATCTGGGTGACAACGCCGCGGTACAGCCGCGAGGCCTGCCGCAGATAGAACTGGTATTGCTGCAGCAGGGTGGAAAGGGTGGCCGGATGCAGCAGTTCCACCGCCGAGGTGCTGTTGACCATTTCGATAACCAGCAAGGAAGCCATGCGACGCTCGGGCCGCTGCACCTGCACGTCGGACTCTTCGGAGTCGGGCACGCCGGTGACTGCCAGCTGTTCCTGCAGGCGATGCTGGTGATGGACAAGCTCGGCAACCCGTTGTTGCAGCAAGCCCACTTCATCGTCACGGTCCACGGTAATGGTGGCATTTTCATCACCTACTTCAAAATCTTCGGCCTGATCCAGCAACAGCAGGATGGGCGTGGTGATCTGTTCACACAAGCGCCAGGCCAACACGCCGGTGACCAGCAGTGCAGCCGCCAGAATGCTGGCATACAGATAGAGCAGGCGGGCGCGAGGCTCATCCATCTGCGAATCATCAAATACAAAGATGACCTGCCCGGCCACCGAGTCCTGCACAGTGATGGGTGCCGAGTAAATCCTGCCGGTAGTGGGAACCGCCGAGCCGGCCGGCAAGGTGGAAGCCAGGATGTGACGGTCGACATCAGTAATGGTGGCGCTGACAAAGCCGGGTTCATGCGTCAGTTGGCCCAGTACCACGTTCAGGCCCAACAGATCGTTGGCGAGCACCAGTTCAGTCACGGAATCCGCCGTTTGTTTGGCGATGATTTTTGCGAAATTGCTGGCCTGTTGTTCCAGCGTGCGCTGGAACTGCTGTTGCGCGAGAAACGCGAACACACTCACCGACAAAATCACGAGGAGGCTGAAACTGATGGTGAATTTTTGTTTTATGCTCATGTAACTTCCGGATACAACCACAAGGGCAATAATTGGTGCAATGGTTGATGGCTGGTAATCGAAATCATTGTTGCGCTGCAGAAAGGGTGATTTCCTCTTCCTGCATGAAAGCATAATTCATGTCTTTGGCTGGCGCCTGCAAACAATAGCCCTGCACGAAGTCCGCCCCTACGCTCCACAGTATCGGCAATACATCCATGTCTTCCACCTGCGGAGCCGCCACTTTGATGCCGCGCTTGTGCAGGGATTCTATCAGCGTTTGCAAATTGGCCTTCTGGTGAGTGCTGTAAACGATGTCGCGTACTACCGATTCATCAAGAATCACAAAATCCGGCTGCAAATTGTCAAGAATGGCAAAGGGTTCCACTGCAGTGCCAAAGTGGCTGATTGCCGTTCGCAGCCCCAGTTTGCCGGCGTCGCGCGAGAACGCCAAAGCGCTGCCGTCATTGCCGTGGAAATCAATTTCACTCAGATCCAGCACCAGCCGGTGGGCCGGAAAGCGGTAGTTGACCAGTTGTTCACCCAGCCACGACAGAAAGGTGTGACTGGTGAGAGTGTTGCTGGTGATGTTGACAATGAGCGAGTCGGAATTGGAAGTGATTGCGCGTGAATCCAGCACCAGACTTGCCACCATGCGATCGATGGCTTCACCCATGCCATTGAGAACCGCCAGCGGCAGGAACGCACCGGGGCGTATCTCATTGTCTTCCTTGTCAAGCATGCGGATCAGCACTTCATAACCGTGATTGCTGCCGCCCTTGATCGGCACTATCGGCTGGTAATACAGCGTGAAACGTTTTTCCCGCAATGCTTCTGCCAGATAGTCCAGCATCTCCCTGGCATTGGGAGCTGTGACATCCAGCACTTCCTGTTGCATGGAGTTTTCCGTGTAATTGGTGCCCGTATTGAGCCAGTGGCGGGCACGCAACAGGATCGTGTCGGAATTGGGAGCGTGACCATTGATCAGCGCCATGCCGACTTCACAATGCAAGGTCAGCGAATTCGGCATCGCCGCCGACAGATAGCTGTTGCAGCGTTCCTTGATCAGCGATACCAGCTGCAGGGTTTCATCCGGGTTGCCGGTGGCCATCAGCAAACCGAACTCTGCATCAGCCAGCCTGCCGACCTGGTTGCCCTCGCCGGGCAGTGCCTGCAGGAACTGGGCGATGTCATTGAGCAGAAAATTGGTGTTGGAGATGCCGATGGCTGCCTTCAGGTCATCAAAATCCGCCAGCTCGATCACGATCAGCGTGCTGAACATGCCGAGTTGCACGGCTTTGCGGATCGCCCCGTCCAGCATCGCGATGAAATGTTCATGGTTGGCAACGCGGGTCACCAGATCCTGGTTGCTGAGACGGGCAACTGCTTCGGTATAGGCCGGATTGCCGGCAGTCTGTGCCACTCGCAGCTGCAGGCATTGCTTGCCATGGTAGTCCACCGGCACCAGATGCAGTTCTGCGGTTTGTTCACTCTGGTCAGCACGCAATATGCGCACTGTCAGGCTCTGCTCCGCCAACGCTGCCTGCCTCAGTGCCGATTTCACGGGTTCGCGTTCAGCAACAGCCAGCAGGTTCAGAAATGGTTTTATCCTGACGGCTGCTGCATTTTCATAGCCAAAGAAGCGTGCGTATTCGTCATTGCAGTACAAATGCACGCCATCCTGGATATAGCTGAGCGGTGTGGTGCTGGTGGTCAGCAGCGTGTCATAACGTTGCTCGAGTTCGTGCTGTGACATTTCCAGGCGGCGCAGCTGGCGCAGCAACTGGTAGTGGCGGGCCGCACGTTGCACGCTGAGTACGAGGTAGCGGGACTGTGCCAGTGGCACTACATCATGCACGCCGAGACGGAACAGCGGCAGCGGATCAGTAATGGCGGAAGTGGTGGTGACAAACACCAGTGGAATGTCCTGTTCGTGTTTGCCAAGCAGTGCAATGACGCTTTCGAGTGCAATGCGGCCATTGTCATAACATACCAGCACATCCCATTGATCCTGGGTGAGCAGGAGCGAAAGCTCCGCTTCCGACAATGCATTGGCAGCCCGCAATGACACATGCTCCTGCCGCAGCGAACTTATCAACAGGTTGGCAGTCTGGTGTTCATCCGCGACCACCAGCAAATGTGTAATGGCGAGTTTGGCGCTTTCCATGTGATGTTCTGTCTCGCGTTATTGTGAAAGAGTCCGTTCCGCACTCACAACAAAAGTTTGTGGCGTTCGTGCGGCAGCTCTCTTGCCAGTTTCGGGACCAGATAGCCTGGCAGGCGGGTCTGCATGGTGCCAATCAGGGCCAGCGCTTGCGTGTCCGGCACTTCAAAATGGGCAGCTCCGTTGACCTTGTCCAGCATGTGAAGATAGTACGGAAGCACACCTGCTGCAAACAATCGTAGACTCAATTCACACAGGGCCCCGGCATTGTCGTTGATGCCGCCCAGCAGCACGCTCTGGTTGAGCATGTGCACGCCGCATTCACGCAGTTTCCGGCAGGCTGCATCCACAGCGGCATCGAATTCCTGCGCGTGGTTGGCGTGTATCACCATCACCACCTGCTGGGGCAGTTCGCCCAGCAGAGTCAGCAGGGTCTGGTCGATGCGGTCCGGCAACAAGAGTGGCAAGCGGGTATGCAAGCGTATGCGTTTGAGATGCGGGACACTCGCCAGCCGTTGCAGCAGATAGTCGAGATGACTGTTGGAGATCGCCAGCGGGTCACCGCCGCTGAGGATCACTTCTTCTATCGAGGGGTCTCCCAGGATGTAGTCAAGGCTTTGCTCCCAGCCGGCGCGGCTGGGCCGGTTGTCGGCATAGGGGAAATGCCGGCGAAAGCAGTAGCGGCAATGGATCGCGCAGTTCTGGGTGGTGATCAACAGCACCCGCCCCTGGTATTTGTGCAACAGGCCCGGTACCGGATTGGCACTGTTTTCTGCCAGTGGATCATCCACATAGCCGGGCAGAGTGTGCAATTCGGCGGCCAGCGGCAGAACCTGCAGCAGCAGGGGGTCGCGCGGATTGCCCTTTTGCATGCGCCCTGCATAGGCACGGGTTACCCGCAGCGGAAAATCCTGCAGGGCCTGCATGGAATAGCCGGCCTCTGCCGGTGTTAACTGCACCAGCGCCAGCAATTCCAGCGGATCCGTCAACAGATCGGCCAGTTGTTCCTGCCAGCTGGGCCGGGAGGTGAGGGGGATTGTTCGCAACATCCCTGCATTATAGTCGGCTGGCTGGCTTCCACCCATGGCCGCAGGTATCATGCGCCCCTTTATTTGTCCGCGTAATGCCGAGGTCCGCATGGCCGTTTTCTCCACCAACGAATTCAAGCCTGGTTTGAAAGTACTGCTGGATGGTGATCCTTGCTCCATCCTCGAAAACGAAATGGTCAAGCCCGGCAAAGGCCAGGCTTTCAACCGTGTGCGTTTGCGCAACCTGCTTAACGGCCGCGTGTGGGAGCGTACCTTCAAATCCGGCGAAACCCTGGATGGTGCGGATATCTCCGAATCCAGCATGGAATATCTCTACAACGACGGCGAGTTCTATCATTTCATGAAAACCGACGGCAGCTTCGAGCAGATCGCCGCCGACAAGAACGCTGTGGCCGAAGCGCTGAACTGGCTGAAAGAGCAGGACCAGTACATTGTGATGGTGTGGAATGACGTGCCGATTTCGGTCACTCCGCCCAACTTCGTCGAAATGGAAGTGGTTGAGACCGACCCGGGTCTGCGCGGTGATACTGCCACCGGCGGCACCAAACCGGCCAAACTGGCGTCGGGGGCGATGGTGAAGGTGCCGTTGTTCGTTGAGCGCGGTGACATCCTGAAGGTCGACACCCGCACCGGCGAATACGTAAGCCGCGCCAAGAAATCCTGACGGCCGGGGTGCATGGGGGCAGAGTAAACCCCCGCTGCAGCTTGCCAACAAGCGACTGATTACTGGTTTACTCTGCGCCGATGAGCACTGACTGGCAACCCACCGCAAGCAAGGCCATGCTGGCAGCGCGAGCTGCAGTGAATGCACAAATCCGCAGTTTTTTTGCCGCTCGCGGCGTGCTCGAAGTCGACACGCCGTTGCTGTGCCATGCCAGTGGCACTGATCCCAATCTGCATCCTGTTACGGCTGGCTACCAGAGCCATCCGCAGGCACACCCGCAAACACTGTATTTGCAAACCTCGCCTGAATTTGCGATGAAGCGATTGCTGGCTGCCGGCAGCGGCGCCATCTTTCAGCTGTGCAAAGCCTTTCGCAATGGCGAGAGCGGCAGCCGCCATAATCCCGAATTCACGATGCTGGAGTGGTACCGCCCCGGCTTTACACTGACGCAGTTGATGGATGAAGTGGAAGCGTTGGTGAAGTCGGTGCTGCCACCGGGTTCAGCGGTGCAGCGGCTCAGTTATCGCCAGCTGTTCCAGCAAGCCTTGGCCATCGATCCGCACACGCTGCCGTTGGTGCAATTGCAGGCGCTGACTTTGCAGCGAGTGCCGGTGTCGCCGACTGTGCTGGGCAGCAGGGCGGCGTGCCTGGACTTGCTCTATGGTCATGTCATCGAGCCGACGCTGCAGGCTCCGGTGTTTATATATCACTATCCCGCCGCACAGGCGGCATTGGCGCGCGTGGTCAACGACGAACTGGGCCAGCCAGTGGCCTTGCGCTTTGAGCTGGTGATGCAAGGCATGGAGCTGGCCAACGGTTATGACGAACTGGTGGATGCCGCCGAACAGGCGCGACGTTTCGCCGCCGATCAGCAGGCACGACAACAGCAACAGCTGCCCGCCATCGCCATCGATCAGCGGCTGCTGGCAGCTTTACAGGCCGGCATGCCGGCCTGTGCCGGCGTAGCACTTGGGGTTGATCGCTTGCTGATGTTGCAGACTGGCGCCATCCACATTGATGATGTGCTGGCGTTTCCGCTGGAACGTGCCTGAGATTCAGTCGGTGGTTGCCAAGGTGCCCAACTGCTGGCCCATGCGCACGCCAGGGCCCTGACTCAGATCCATCTGCCATTGCACCATGCCGGGCCCGAACAGGATGATCGCGGTGGAACCCAGCAAAAAGCGGCCGATTTCGCCCCCTTTGGCTATCTGTACCTGCTGGGGCTTGTAACTCTTCACGGTCACACCATCAAACCCCGGCGCCACGCGTCCGGCCCACACGGTTTCAATCGCCGCCACGATCATTGCGCCCACCAGCACCACGGCCATCGGGCCGTGCGCGGTATCGAAAATACAGACAACCCGTTCGTTGATCGCAAACAGGTTGTCGATATGCTCGGCGGTGGTCTGGTTCACCGAATACAGTTTGCCAGGCACATACACCATTTCGCGCAAACTGCACGCCAGCGGACTGTGCACCCGGTGATAGTCCTTGGGTGACAGATAGACAGTGGCAAACGTGCCGTTGTGGAAACGCTCGGCCCGCAGGGCGTCACCACCCAACAGTGCAGTGGCAGTGTAGGTTTTGCCCTTGGCCTGGATCAGCGTGTCGGCATTGATATTGCCAATCGCACTGGCCACGCCATCGGCCGGGCACACCACTGCTGCTGGCGCCTCTGCCAGCGGGCGCACGTGTGGTTTGAGTGCGCGTGTAAAAAATTCATTGAAGCTGCGGTAGTGGGCGGGGTCCTCATGCAGGGCTTCCTGCATATTGACGCCGTACCTGGCGATGAACCGGTTGATCATCTGCTGCTTCAGCCACGGTTTTTCGCTGGCGGCCAGCTTGCCCGCCATGCGGGTGAGCGCCTTTTGCGGCACCCACTCCTGCAGCGTGATGAAAAAAGGTTGCTTCATGGTGCTCCCGCAAATCAGGCTATGTTTTCAATTGGCACGTTGGGGTCGTTGCCCCATTCACCAAAGGAGCCATGATAGCCCAACACCTTGTAGCCCAGCGCTTTCGCGACGACATAAGTGAGGCCGGAACGGTGATGGCTGTGGCAGTGGGTGATGATGGTACTGCCGGTTGTTATGCCCAGTTTTTCCAGTTTCTGCTGCAGCACAGGCAGCGGCAGCAGTCGCAGGTTATGGTTTTTGTCCATTACCTCCAGCCAATCGAGATTGACTGCGCCGGGAATGTGACCGGCACGCGCCGCGCCCGACCGCAAGCCCAGATATTCTTCACGCGAACGCGCATCCCAGATTTTTACATTGGGATCGTGCAGTGAGTTCAGCACAGTGTCGAGTTCGGCGATCACGTCGGTGTGCAGCGCCAGGTTCACCGGAGTGGATTCCACTTCACGTATCTCACTGGTAACCGGATGTTGTTCCTTGTACCAGCTGTGCAAACCGCCATTAAGCAGGGAATAGTGCCGGTGACCGATCACATCCAGCGTCCAGATAAAGCGGCCGGTCCAGCCGCCACCTTCGTCGTCATAGACCACGATGTGCTGGTCGGGGCGATAACCGATGCGGGAGAACAGGTCGTTGAGTTGCGCAAGCGTTGGCAGTTTGCCGGCCGCGGGCGGAATGCCGCACACAAGTTCGCCCGGATGCACGTGCACAGCCGCGGGAATATGCAGCTGCTGCCAGTTCTGTGGCTGGCAAAGATCGACTATCAGAAGATCAGGATGGTCGAGCACTGCTGCAAGCGCGGCCGGTTCGACAATGAGTGGCAAATCAACAGGCATAATCGGAAACCTTAGCCCAGTGTGCTGCGAATGAACAAATAACTCGCAAGCCGCTGCGGAGAAATGGCGCCATTCTCCACAGCAATGCGCAGCTGGCAACCCGGCTCGCGGTCGTGCTTGCAGTCGCGAAAGCGGCAGCCGGCCAGAAACGGCCGGAATTCCACGAACGAGTGCAGCAATTGCTCCTGGTCGATGTGCCAGAGGCCGAATTCCCGGATGCCGGGCGAGTCAATGAGGTTGCCACCTGCCGGCATGTGAAACAGCCGGGCTGAAGTGGTGGTATGGCGGCCTTTGGTTTCGCCGGTCGACAACTCGCCTTCCAGCGTGTTGACGCCTGGCAGCAGTGCATTCACCAATGCCGATTTGCCGACGCCGCTCTGGCCCACGAACACGCTGTTGTTGTCAGCCAGGATGAGCTGCAGTTGTGCCAGCCCCTGCTGTTTTTTGCTGGAGACCTGCAAGGTGGTATAGCCGAGGTTGGCATAGAGCAGCATCATGTCTGCCAGCGGTTGGCGATTGCTGTCGTCGATCAGATCGATCTTGTTGAGCACCAGCAAGGGCCGGCACCCCATCAATTCGGCCGCAACGATATAACGATCAATCAGGTTGTAATGCGGTTCCGGAAACGGGGCCACCACTACCGCTATGTAGTCAATGTTGGCTGCTACCGGTTTCAACTCGTTGAAAGTGTTGGGCCGCTTGAGCACACTGCGCCGCTCCAGACCGGCCACCACCACGCCAAGCGGATCACCCGGCTGCCAGATCACTTCATCGCCGGTGACCAGCGGCTCCAGATTGCTGCGCTGAAAACAGCGGAAAATTCCGCCTTTGAACTCGCCTTCCAGTGCCTCGATATCCAGCTGTTGCCCGTAATGCGAAATCACCAGTCCGCGCTGTTCCGCCCCCAGCTCGGTGGTCTGCAAAGTCGCTTCCGCTCGTGCCTCCTTGCGGGAGGCGCGCTCGGCATAGGCATCCTGCACCTGCTGGATGCGCTTGAGCTGACGCTGATTCAACTGCTTCTTCTTCATATCCCCATATTACACGCTCAGGCATGAATTTTGGCCTCTGGCCGGCACAGTGTTCCGCGACCGCCGCGAGTACATCCCTGTAGGCTTAGTCTTCGGCATCCATGCCTCAGATGTCGCTACACACTGTGCCGGCCAGAGGCTTCGGACATCCAGGTGAGTTCAAAACGACTGAAAGAATTACGCGTTGAAACTGAGAGCCTTGGGCAGGTAAGTACTTCTGAAACCGTCGGAGGCCATGGATGGCCGGAGGCGAGCCTACAGGGATGTACTCGTGGCGTGTTTCAGAAGTACTTACCTGCCCAAGGCGGTGCACTAATCTTCATGGAACAGCCGCAACTCCGCACCCATTTAAAGTTACTCCTGCCTCTCTGAAGCGTTACAATCCCAAGCAAGCTCACAAGTGGAATTCCAGCAATGGACAAAAAGCAGCACCTCATCTGGATCGATCTGGAAATGACAGGCTTGTTGCCCGACACCGATCGCATCATCGAGATTGCCACCATTGTCACCAACACCGATCTGCAAGTGATTGCCGAAGGTCCGGTGCTGGCGGTGCATCAGTCCAAGATGGTGATGGAGGGCATGGATGACTGGAACCAGAAACATCATGGCCAGAACGGTTTGATCGAACGCGTGCGGCACAGCCCTTACAGCGAGCCGGAAGTGGAACAGATCACCATCAATTTCCTGCAGCAGTATTGTGAGCGGGGTTTTTCACCGATGTGCGGCAACAGCATTTGCCAGGACCGTCGTTTTCTCGCCCGCTACATGCCGCGGCTGGAGTCGTTCTTCCATTACCGCAACATGGATGTGAGCACACTCAAGGAGCTGGCGCGCCGCTGGCGGCCTGATCTGATGGATGCGTTGAAGAAGGAGAGCTCCCACAAGGCGCTCGAAGACATACGCGAGTCCATCAAGGAACTGCAGTACTACCGCGAACATTTCATCAAGACCAAACGACCTGCCTGACGGCGGCTCTGCGACTTCATCCATGAAATCCTCTTCCTCCCGGGCCCACGCGCTGGCAGCGCTGTTGGGCATTGAGCTCAACGTCACCAGTCATTTCGAGAAATTCATTGCCAGTCTTGGCGCTCTGCTTGGCGTGCTGGTGGTGGCAGTGGTTTCGCTCGCGGTCAGCAGTGGCACCACGGCCGGGTTGATGACCGCGTCGATGGGGGCTTCCGCGGTGCTGTTGTTTGTGGTGCCGCACGGCGCCTTGTCGCAGCCGTGGCCGGTGGTAGGCGGGCATGTGGTGTCAGCGGCAGTGGGGGTGGCCTGCCAACAGTGGCTGCCGGCAGGCTTGCTGACACCGGCACTGGCGGTGGCCTTGTCGATAGTGCTGATGCAATACTTGCGCTGCGTGCATCCACCCGGTGGTGCTACTGCGTTGATGGCAGTAATAAGCGGCAATGAAATTCACCGGCTGGGTTTCGGCTACGTCCTCAACCCGGTGCTGCTCAATGTGCTCAGCATGCTGGTGCTGGCCTTGCTGTTCAACAACGCATTTCCATGGCGCCGTTATCCGGCCGCCTTGATGAAACGTCATCACCATGTGCAAGCCAGCGGTCGCCTGCCGGAACAATCCGAACTGACGCAGGAAGATTTTGAAGCCGCGATGCACAAGCTCAACACCTTCGTTGATATCAGTAGCGAGGATCTGATCGAGCTGGTGGATCTGGCCAGGGAGCATGCCGAAGAACGCCAGCCTCACCCGTATGCGATAGAGCTCGGCCGCAGCTACAGCAATGGCCGCCTGGGCCGCCACCGGAGTGTGCGGCAGATCATCGATCAGCAGCAGGGCAACAAAAAACACCAGGACAAGGTGATTTACAAGACCCTGGCCGGAGCTGGTGCGTGGGAAACAGGTATTTGCGATGCCGAGGAGTTCCGGCTATGGGCGCGTTTCGAAGTGGAATCCAGGGACGGCCGCTGGGTGAAAGTGAAGCCTCAATAAAACTTTAGTAAAAAACTGCCCCGCCGTGAGGCGGGGCACAAGAGGGGGATGCGACCCGAAGCGTGTAACAACAATTATTTTCCCCTGTGGGAATAATTAACGTCGTGTTGCACCAAAGCTTGAGAGGTTAATCCGCGTTTTTGCTCAATGATTGAGCCTGACCACCCCAACCTGGGGCATCGCTGCCAACCCGATATCGCGGGCGTGCTGCTCAAATCCCTTGTTTTTCCAGAAGAAGGCGCCTGGCATCGTGGTGGGAACCACCAGCACGTAGAACAGCGCACGCCCCACCACACTGGTGCAGAACAGGCTTGTCAGCAGCACCGCCGCCACGCCCACCCCGATCAATGCAGTGTTGGCCAGCAGCATTACCGCAATGGCCAGAATCAGGTTGAGGCCGAGGCTGGCATTGCGGGCAATATAAGTCTTGCCGAAGGTGGTGGTCTGTATGTAATGGGAGGCAGCGCCTTCGTGCTCCTTGTCGGTCATGTCTGTCGCATGCGCACGCAGGCCAATCGCATGCAGGAACTGGCCCAGCAGGATGCCGGCGGCGGCCACGATCAGCAACGTTGAATAGTCCGCACCCTGCACCAGCGCCATCGTCACTGTTGCAATGCCTACCAGGGCTGAACCCAGTGCCAGTGCATGGCCGCCAAAATCAGTCGCCACCTGCCAGTGGTTCCAGAACGGCCGTGCTTTGATGCGGTAGCAGCGGTACATGTAATAGAGACCACCAGCAGCACCGAGCACGGCCGTCACGCCGAAGCCTGTGGCGAAGGCGGATAGCGCACTCGTCGCCAACGGTCTCACATCCCAACCCAACACACTCTGCGCCACACTCTGGAACAGCGTATTGGCCGGTAATGAACACAGGATATGCAGCCCGAGCATGCCAATGAAGATGGTGATGCCAAGTCCTTCGCGGCACACCGGCGAATAGCGCAGATTGTTGAAGCCGCGATAGAAGCGGAATGGTTTGCCCAGATGGGTGGTGCTCAGGAACATGCCGAACGACACCATCGCAAAGCTGACGATGCACAGCAGTGCATAGGCAGGAGACGCATGCAGATCCTGCAGAAACTTCACACCCAGCAGCTGACCGCCGAAGGCCAGTGCAAACGCACCGATAGCGGCTTGTGTCAGCAGCGTGAACAACACCAGCGGATTTTCACGCGAACTCAATTTGTTGATGTGCCAGTAGCGCACCTTGCCGTCTTTCGGGTCGACCGTGGGCTGGTAATTGCCTTTCTCGTCCTTGTGGTATTTCACCGGCATCGAGTCGGTGCGGGTCACTTCTTCCGGCAGGTTTTTGGTCTGCTGGAAGCGGATGTTGGGATGAGTAATTGAAGGATCCGGGAAGCCGGGGATGCTGATCTTGGCTTCTTCGCGGTTTTCGGGAATGTTCTCGATCACGCCGAAGTCGAGAGCGTTGCCAAGACAGGCTGACACACACGCGGGTTTGAGGCCCACTTCCAGGCGGTCCACACACATGTTGCATTTGGATACCTGGCCTTTGATCGGATCCAGCTGCGGCGCGTTGTAAGGGCACACCCAAGTGCAGTAACCACAGCCGAAACAGGTTTCCGGATCCTGCAGTACGGCGCCATATTCAGTGTGCTTGGTATAGGCATTGGTGGGGCAGCCTTTCATGCACACCGGGTCATCACAGTGGTTGCAGGCCATTGAGATGTTCATGCGCTTGTAATCGGGATAGCAGCCGCCTTCGACATAGCCCACCGAGCGGAACGCGATATGGCCAGGGTTGTCGTTCTTTTCCGAACACGCAGCCTCGCACGCGTGACAACCGATGCAGTTGTCGGCAGTGAAAAAGAAGCCATGCTGCTTGTTGCGATTGGGATTGGTGCCCACTTCCGGATTGCCGTTGATGTAGAGCGGCTGGCCTTCGGCCCACTGCGGATTGATTTCACGCAGATTGATTTTCAGGCCATAGCGGTTTTCCGATTGACTCTCGGGATCATTCAGGAACGCATAGGGGCGCTCCTCGGGACGAACTTCCCACAAGGTGCTGGGCTTGGGTTCTGTCTTGGGTTGCTCGGCGGGATCGAACTCGACTACTTGATTCATGACTGCTGCAACTTCCTAATATTTGCGACGTTCCAGATTGAGCTGGGCGGCTTCGGTCTGGTCCACATGTTCTATTTTTACGCAGCACTGCTTGAAAGCCGGCTGACGCGAATAGGGATCAAGCAAGCCGAGCGTTAGACGGTTGACGCAATCGTGGTAGTGGAAAGGAATGAATACCATGTTGGGTGGCACGCGCTGGGTGAGCTGCACCATCACCACGGCGTCGCCGCGTTTGGACACCACGCGCACATATTGCTGATGCACAAAGCCGAGTTTTTTGGCGGCATCCGGATTCATTTCCATAAACGGGGTCGGGCTGAACTTGTTGCCGTTGGCGATCTTGCCGGTGCGCGTGCGAGTGTGGAAATGTTCCACCAGCCGGCCGCTGTTGAGCCAGAACGGGAATTCCTGGTCGGGCTTTTCGTTGTTGTCCTTGAACTTCACCACAATCAGGTTGGCGCGGCCGTTGCCGGTCGGGAACTTGCCATCGCCATACAGTCGCGGCTCGCCCTTGAGTCCTTCGGTGCCTTCGCGGAACGGCCACTGGATGCCGCGTGCGGCTTCAATCTTGTCGTAGGTCATACCACTGATGTCGAGGGTACGATCAGCGCCTTTCGACAACACCTTCATTTCTTCAAACACCTCTTCCGGCTTCTGCGGGAATCTTATTTTCTGGCCATTGGGAAACCGTTTGGCCATTTCATTGAAGATCCAGAAATCCGGTTTGGAATTGCCGAGCGGTTTCACCGCATTGCGCGTCAGATTGACGCGGCGTTCGGTGTTGGTATGGCAGCCTTCTTTCTCGGCCCACACGGCGGCCGGAAAATAGGCATGCGAGAACTGGTTGGTTTCCACATCAACATAGCAATCCTGCACCACCAGAAAATCGAGCTTCTCCATCATCTTGCGGATGCGGCCGGTGTTGGCCATGGAGGTCATCGGGTTGGTGGCCACCAGCCACATGCCCTTGATCGCGCCGCTTTCGATGGCCGGGAAGATGTCGGTCTGTGCCAGACCGCGCGATTTGGGGAAGAACTCGGGATCGATGCCCCAGAAGTCGGCAATTTCCTGGCGATGTTGTTCATTCTCGAGTGTGCGGTAACCCGGCAAGCCGGAACAGGACGACCATTCACGCGTGCCCATCGCATTGCACTGGCCGGTGATCGACAAGCTGGTGCCACCGGGTTTGCCGATATTGCCGGTGCAGAGGTTGAGATTGTTGATATTGCAGACCCCATCGGAACCGTGCGTGCTCTGGTTGATGCCCATGGTCCAGATGCACATTGCAGCCGGAGCCTTGGCATACAGGCGTGCCACCTGGCGTATCGTGTCTTCATCAATGCCACAGATATGCTGGGCCTTGACCGGGTCGTAGTCCTGCACGTTCTGGTACAGCTCTTCATAGTTGTTGGTGTGAGCGGCGATATAGCCCTTGTCTTGCAGGTTCTCCCTGAAGATCACATACAGCATCGCATTCAGCAGCACTACATCAGTCCCGGGCGTGATCGGCAGATGGATGTCGGCAAACTGCGCGAACATGGTGACGCGCGGATCAATCACTATTAGCGGGAACTTGCGTTTTTCCCGCGCTTCTTTCAGGCGCCAGTAGATCACCGGATGTTGCTCCGGCAGGTTGGAGCCGAACGCCATCATGCAATGGGTGTGTTCGAAATCGTCGTAGCAGCCGGGCGGACCATCAAGCCCGAACGAGCGTTTGTAGCCCGAGACCGCCGAGGCCATGCACAGCGTGGTGTTGCCATCGTAATTGTTGGTGCCTATGCAGCCGCGGGTCAGTTTGCCGAGTGTGTAGAATTCTTCAGTGAGCAACTGGCCGGTGGAAACAATCGCAAAGGAATCCCGCCCGTATTTCTGCTGGATGCGTTTGATGTTGGCGGCGGTGTAGTCGAGCGCTGCATCCCAACTGACATTCTGGAATTCTTCCTGATAGCGGTTGCGGATCATCGGCTCGGTGCCGCGACCGGCCGAGGTGAACAGTTCATGTTCCTGCAAACCCTTGATGCACAGCTTGCCGCGGTTCACATCAGCGCCGGCATGACCGCGACTGGTGATCACAGCACCCTTGTCGTCAAGCCCCAGCTCTATCGAACAACCGGTTGAACAATAATTGCATACTGAATACTTCCACTCCTTTACTTGCTTGGGTGGAATTACGATGGGTTTTCTGTCGGTGCGGCCGAATAACATGCAGACTCCGTGCGGAAACACAAATCACGCGCGAGAAAGTAGCTGCACGAATCACGCCAATTCGGAGTCACGTTTTTGCTTGGGAAAAGCGCACTCAAAGGATGCGGAACGCACCAAAACTTCACATGTTGCAGAATGAGGGTGTCAACTTGGTGCGATGGTGTCGCGCACTTGCGCCATTGCGATGAACAAAGCCCAGCAAAGCCAAGGGCAAGGTTCCAAAAGCAGACAGGTGTGGTGTTGGCATCGACTTTGCTCTGTGCACTGTGAACATCCTGAATACCAAACCAGTAACCATGGCAAAGCAACGTGTAGTAGTCGTCGGCAACGGCATGGTGGGGCATCGCTTCATCGAATACCTGCTGGAATCCCCGGCAGCCGGTCAGTTTGAAATCATCACATTCTCGGAAGAGTCGCGGCTGGCCTACGACCGTGTGCATCTGAGTGCGTATTTTACCGGTTCCACCGCTGCCGATCTGGCGCTCACCACGCGTGAGTATTATCGCGACAAGGGTGTGAACTTTGTGCTGAATGACAAAGTCATCAGCATTGATGAGCCCAATAAATGTGTGGTGACCCAATCGGGTCGTCGGGAACCCTACGACAAACTCATCCTGGCGACCGGCTCCTATCCGTTCGTGCCGCCGGTGCCGGGCAAAGAGAAAGAGCATTGCCTGGTCTATCGCACCATTGACGATCTGGGCCGCATCAAGGTCAGTGGTTCGCAAAGCAAAGTAGGAGTAGTGATAGGCGGCGGCCTGTTGGGCCTTGAAGCCGCCAATGCATTGAAAGGCATGGGACTCGAAACCCACGTGATCGAGTTCGCCTCCAGGCTGATGGCTGTGCAGCTCGATGATGGCGGTTCCAAACTGTTGCGCCGCAAGATCGAAGCGTTGGGTGTAAAGGTTCATACCGGCAAGAACACCAGGGAAATCGTGGAAGGTACCACTTGCCGTTATCGCCTCAATTTTACCGACGGCAGCTTTCTGGAAACCGACCTGGTGCTGTTCTCGGCCGGCATCCGGCCGCAGGATGAGCTGGCCCTTACCTGCAACCTCGGTGTCGGCACCCGTGGCGGCTTCACGATCAACAACAACTGCAAGACCTCGGAACAGGACATTTACGCGATCGGTGAATGCGCAGCCTGGAACAATCAATGTTTCGGCCTGGTAGCGCCCGGTTACCAGATGGCACGGGTGGTGGTGTCGCAGCTCACCGGCGGCAGCGAACAATTCCTCGGTGCCGACATGAGCACCAAACTGAAACTGCTGGGCATCGATGTGGCCTCGGTTGGTGATTCCACTGCCAGAACACAGGGCGCACGCACCTACTGTTACAACGACGATTTTGCCGAGCAATACAAATGCCTGGTGGTGAGCGAAGACGGCAAACTGCTGCTGGGTGCGGTTTTGGTGGGTGACACCGAAGATTTCGGCAACTTCCAGCAGATGATGCTGAACAAGATGGCATTGCCGGCCAATCCGCAGGGCATGATCCTGCCGGGCATTGAGGGTGGCAAGGTCGGTCTTGGCGTTGATGCCCTGCCGGATACCGCACAAATCTGTTCCTGCCACAGTGTCAGCAAAGGCTCGATCTGTTCACTGGTACAAAGTGGCACTACTAGCGTGGCCGGCATCAAGGCTGCGACCAAGGCCGGTACCGGCTGCGGTGGTTGTGCGGTGTTGCTCAAGCAGGTGGTGGATGCGGAACTCACCAAACTCGGTGTTGAAGTCAGCAACAGCATTTGCGAACACTTCGCCTACACGCGACGAGAGCTGGCCGACCTGATTCGCGTCAATCGCATCCGCACCTTCCCGGAAATGCTGAATGCGCATGGCAAGGGCCATGGTTGCGATATCTGCAAGCCGGCCATTGGTTCGATTCTGGCTTCGTTCTGGAATGACTACGTGTTGAAGCCGGAGCATGTCGGTTTGCAGGACACCAATGACGCCTTTCTTGGCAACCTGCAGAAAGATGGCACCTACTCGGTGGTGCCACGCATAGCCGGCGGCGAGATTACACCTGACAAACTCATCATGCTCGGCCAGGTCGCCAAGGCATTCAACCTCTACACCAAGATCACCGGTGGTCAACGCGTTGATTTGTTCGGTGCGCGGATCGATCAGTTGCCGGCCATCTGGAAGCTGCTGGTGGAAGCCGGCTTTGAAACCGGCCACGCCTACGGCAAGGCTGTACGCACCGTGAAATCGTGTGTTGGCTCCACCTGGTGTCGCTATGGCGTGGACGACAGCGTCGGTTTCGCGATTGCAATCGAAGAGCGCTACAAAGGCCTGCGTTCCCCGCACAAACTCAAGTTTGCAGTGTCAGGCTGCACACGTGAATGCGCTGAAGCCCAGTCGAAAGATGTGGGTGTGATCGCCACCGAGCATGGCTGGAACCTGTATGTGTGTGGCAACGGCGGCATGCGGCCGCGCCATGCCGATCTGCTGGCATCCGGCCTTGACCGCGCCACGTTGATCAAATATGTGGATCGCTTCCTGATGTTCTACTGCCGCACTGCCGACCGTTTGCAGCGCACTTCAGTGTGGCTGGAAAACATGGAAGGTGGCCTTGATTACCTGAAGAGTGTGGTAGTGGATGACAAGCTGGGCCTTGGCGCTGAACTCGAAGCCGGCATGGCTGCAGTAATCGCCACCTATCAGTGCGAGTGGCTTACCACGCTGGAAAATCCGGAACAGCTCAAACGTTTCCGCCAGTTCGTCAATTGCCCCGGCAAGGATCAGGATCTTGCCTATGTAGTTGAGCGTGGCCAGCGGCGCCCGGCCACGGCCGAAGAACGCAAGATCGCGCTGGTGAATCTGGAGGAATGAGTGAACGCAATAAGTAGTAACTGGGTAACAGTGTGCAGTGAAGACGATCTTGTGTGCGGCAGTGGTGTATGTGCGCTGATTGAAACCGGTGGCAAGCCGCAGCAGGTCGCGTTGTTTCGCGAAACTGCCGCCGGCCCCGTGTATGCATTGGACAATCATGACCCGATTGGCAATGCCAACGTGCTAAGCCGCGGCATCATCGGTTCGCAGGGTGACAAGCTGGTGGTGGCTTCGCCTCTGTACAAACAGCATTTTGACCTGCAGACCGGCGAATGCCTTGAAGACAAGACCGTCAAAGTGCCGGCATGGAAAACCAGAATCCACGAAGGCCAGGTCCAATTGAAAATCTGAAAAGAAATTGGTGTCGCCTATGAATCTCGAATGAGCCAGGTGCGGCGAGCCGGTCGCGCCAGGTAGGAGCGGCAGCGACGGATGCGCGACCGGGGAGCGCAAGCACTTGGCGGCAGCGCTGAACCAATAGCAACCAATTTATCAAACCAATGCATTTACCAGGAATATTTCATGGCCACAGAAAAGTTCGACCTGCTCAGCTTCAAAGGCAAGATGAAAATCCTGCACATGAGCTGGTTCGTGTTCTTCATCACGTTCGTGGTGTGGTTCAACGCGGCGCCGCTGATGCAGGCGATTGCGGCGAGTCTCGGTGTGAGTGCCCAGCAGCTGGTGGTACTGGCTACTGTCAACGTGGCGATTGCAGTGCCGTCTCGTGTGCTGATCGGCATGCTCACCGACAAATACGGCCCGCGTCTTATGTATTCGTTGCTGCTGATCATCGGCTCGCTGCCGTGTTTCTGGTTTGCGATGGCCACCACGCTGGAACAGGCGGCACTGGCCCGCTTCTTCTGCGGATTCATCGGGGCCGGTTTCGTGATTGGCATACGTCTGGTGAGTGAGTGGTTCCCGGCCAATGAGCTGGGCACTGCCGAAGGCATCTACGGCGGCTGGGGCAACTTTGGTTCCGCAGTCGCAGCCTTCACTCTGCCTACCATCGCACTCTGGTTTGGTGGCGCCGATGGCTGGCGTTATTCGATCGCGTTGACCGGCTTGATGGCCTTCATAGGCGGCTTCGTGTTTTATTTCAACGTCACCGACACCCCCAGGGGCTCCACCTATTTCAAGCCCAAATCGATGGGAGCGATGGAAGTGACCAGCGTGCCCGACCTGTGGATGCTGCTGTTGATGAAGCTGCCGATGTATATCTGCCTGGCACTGCTGGCCTGGCGCTTGTCACCGGCCGGGTTCAAACTGATCAACCAGGCTTTCACCTATGCAATCTATGTAGTGCTGGTGATCGTGCTGGCCATTGATTACCGCAAGGTATGGCAAACCAACAGTCATCTGCTGAAGGCGCCAGTGCCGGAGTTGCATCGCTACAAGTTCAAGCAGGTGGCGATACTCAACATCATGTATTTCTGCAATTTCGGTTCGGAGCTGGCGGTGGTGTCGGTGTTGCCGCTGTTCTTCGCCAGCACGTTCAAACTGACACCGATCATGGCAGGTGTGATTGCTTCCACGCATGCGTTTCTCAATCTGCTGTCGCGGCCGGGTGGCGGCTGGATCTCCGACAAGGTGGGCCGCAAGAAGAGCCTGCTGGTGCTGACACTCGGCCTGTCGATTACCTATTTCATCACCAGCCAGATCAGGAGTGACTGGTCGCTGGTGGTAGCCACCGCCCTGGTGATGTGTTGTGCGTTCTTCGTGCAGGCAGGCGAGGGCGCGGTATTCGCTACCGTACCGTTGATCAAGCGCCGCCTCACCGGTCAGATTGCCGGCATGACCGGCGCCTATGGCAACGTCGGTGCGGTGATTTACCTGCTGATCCTGACCTTCGTCAGTTACTCCACCTTCTTCATGGTGATCGGTGCTGCCGCCTTCCTCGGTTTCATTGCACTGTTGTTCATGGAAGAGCCGAAAGGCCACATCGCCGAAGTGAATGAAGATGGTTCGGTGGAATTGATTCAGGTAGGCTGAGCCGCCATGGCTCAAGCAACCTGTCTCAGCATCGCCTATGGCGGCCACTCCTCGGCCGGCGTCAAGGAACGCAATGAAGATGCGTTCGCTGCCATACTGCCTTCCGGCCAGGCGCGGCAGAGCAAAGGCGCGCTGGCCAGTATTGCCGACGGTGTCAGTTGCAGTGAAAACGCCCGTATCGCCAGCCAGACTGCGGTGGGTACGTTCATCCAGGATTATCTGAGCACACCGGAAACCTGGGACGCCAAGACTTCTGCCTCGCGGGTGCTGTCGTCGCTGAATTCGTGGCTTTATTACCAGGGTCAGACCGCTCTGACCCGCCACAACGGTTTTGTCACAACTTTCAGCACCGTCATTGTCAAATCCACCACGGCCCATGTACTGCACTGCGGCGACAGCCGCATCTATCGCTGGCGCGACGGACAATTGCTGCAGCTGACGGCCGATCACACGCTGGTGCAAAATGGCGGCACAGTCACGCTGACGCGCGCGCTCGGCATGGATACCGAACTGAAAGTGGATTACCAGCAGCGCAGTGTGCGTCAGGGTGACGTGCTGATGCTGACCACGGATGGCGTTCATGAAAAACTCAAGTCGCCCCAACTAAGCCAGTTGCTGCAGCAACTGCCGCTGGATGGCGCCCGCCAGGCCGGTGAAGGGCGCAACAGTGTGCTGGAGAAAATGGCACAAACCATCGTCGACCAGGCGCTGGCGGCGCACAGCACCGACAATCTCACCTGCCTGCTGCTGCTGGTGCTGGCAGTGCCGGTGGAAGATCTCGAAGAGTCGCACCGCAAACTCACTGAACTGGCGATACCACCGGCCTTGCAGCCCGGCCAGCGGCTGGACGGTTACCAGATCCAGCGCGTGCTGCACAGCGGCGCGCGTTCGCATGTGTATCTGGCTACGCATCCGCGCTACCGGCAAATGTTTGTGATCAAGGCGCCTTCGGTCAATTTCAGCGAAGATCCGCAATATCTGGAAGCTTTCATCCGCGAACAGTGGGTGGGCCGGCGGGTCGACAACCCGGCGCTGATGAAGATCCATGAGCCGGTGCCTGATACCAGATTCCTGTATCACGTGTGCGAATACATTGAAGGCAGCACGCTCAGACAGTGGATCTATGATCATCCGCAGGCAGAACTGCAGGCAGTGCGCAGCCTGGCCAGGCAGATCGCCAACTGCCTGCGCGTGCTGCAGCGCCAGGGCATGCTGCACCGCGATCTCAAGCCCGACAACATCATGGTGACGCCCGCCGGTGAAGTGAAGCTGATCGACTTCGGCACCGTGCAGGTGAGCGGGCTCAAGGACATCGCCAACCCGGTGCTGGAAACCATCCCGGTGGGCACGGCCGATTACATGGCGCCGGAATACCTGTTCGGTGAAAAGAGCGCGGCTCGCTCCGACATTTTCTCGTTCGGTGTCATCGTCTATGAAATGTTGACCGGCGCCTTGCCCTACAAGCCGCCACCCAATGACACCTCCCGCGTGCGCGATTACGGCTTCTGGAAATACCAGAGTGCCTGCGACAAACGCAAGGAGCTGCCGCGCTGGCTCGACCTGGCACTGCGCAAGGCCTGTGCGCCCAGGCCCAGCGAACGCTACGCCGCGTTGTCAGAATTCATCCATGATCTCGAAGTGCCGAATACGCAGTTGCTCGACAACTTCCAGAATCAGCCGCTGATCGAGAAGCATCCGGTGAGGTTTTGGCAGGGGGTTTCGTTGGTGCTTATTCTTATTTTAATTGTGAAAATAATAGTCTGATGAACCTTCTTGTTGGAAAATAAAAATTATCTTATAAACATCAATATATAATGATAGAAATTATGTAGCGCGTGAATAGAAAGAGATGATTCGAAAGCGAGCTTTTTTGATTGGCATCTGTTGAGCCAGTAAAAATATGAGAAGTTGAGAACTAAACCAGTGAATAAGGTATTAATTGCTGAAAGAAAGCTATTACTCAGATGACCTAGTGAAAATAATACAGTGTTGATAATAATGATCCATTTCTCTGGTATTTTTCCTTTTTGCAGCAAGTTAATAAGTAGCCATTGATCTATTATCGTTTCAAATAATGGATGGAAAAATACCGCAAGATAAAATTTCTGGATAGGGTGGCTAGGAATAATGAAAAAAAGAGGAAATGAAAATATATTAAAACCATCAACAAAATATCTGTAAAACCAGCCAACCAAAATTGATACAAAAAACGTAATAAATGCAGCAACAAAAGTGAATCTATAAAAGCTGAATCTATTCAAGATAGTTGCAAGTCTCATCATTGTTGCAGATGGCCCTCTTTCGAGGGCCAAATATTTCAACAATTGTGGGTCATGTTGTAGAGCCATACACCAAGATCACTTCCGAGTTGGTTCAGGCCTGAGAAGAAGTCACCAATTTCACTGATGACTTGTTGGCTAAGGCCATCGATTTTGGCTGCAAAAGCAGGATTATCACAGGTCAAATCCCCACCCCCACTCACCATCCCAGTCTCCATTTCATTCAACACTTTCATATCAATCTCCTTTGATTGTAGAAGTTGCCGGCCGTCCTGTGGCCGGCAGCTTCAACATAGTAGATGCTGGAATTTCTGCCACTATTTTTCTGGCATTATGAAACTGGTTGACTGATTGTTCCTGGCCATTCGTGTGGCAAGGTTGCAGTCTCAATGCAGGTTGTTGCCCAGAAATTTGAAAATCTCCGTATAAAGTTTTTCCCGGTTCACCGGCAGTGCAAAGCCATGGCCGGCACTGTCCACATAAAACCATTCGTATTTGACGTGGGCTGCATCCAGCGCGCTCTTGAAGCGTTCGGCGTTCTTGATCGGGGCGCGTCTGTCTTCGCCGCCATGCGCCAGGAACACCGGCACCTTGATGGCGCCGGCCAGTTTCACCGGTGAATTGGCGTCGAGATCCTGCTGGTCGGTGCCGAGCACCATGTCCAGGTAATCCTTGCCGCCGGGGATGAAGGGCACATCGCTCTTGCGCATCAGGTCGAGATCATAGACGCCGGAGATACCGACTCCGCATTTGAACATATCCGGGTAGCGGGCCAGTGCCATCATCGTGGCGTAACCGCCGTAACTGCCACCCATCACGCACATCTGGTCGGCTTTCACCAGGCCTTTGCCTGCCACATCGCGGGTGACATCGATGATGTCGTCAATCATGGTAGTGCCCCAGTGCTTGTAGCCGGCTTCCTGGAAAGGCAGGCCGTAGCCACCGGAGCCACGGTAGTTCACCTGCAGCACCGAGTAGCCGCGCGAGGCCAGCAGTTTCACTTCCGGATTGAAATTGGGAACATCGTGAATGCCGTGCGGGCCGCCATGGATCAGCACGATAAGCGGAGCAGGACCATTCGCACCGGCTGCTCTGGTCAGAAATGCTTCGATCGGGGTGCCATCACGCGCACTCACGTGCAGGGTTTCGGGTTTGGTCATCGGCGAACCCTGCAGCTTGGGCAAGGCCGAAAACACCGGCTTGAAGCTGCCGGTATCGCGGTCCAGCAGGAACAGCGCCGGCGGCATCGCCGGGCTGCTCACCATCGCCAGCCCCTTGCGATGGTTCTGCGTGAAATTGAGAAAGTCGATGTTGTAGCCGGGCAGCGCCTTGTCCAGGTCCTTGTGGAAAGCGATATCGGGATTGTCGGCAATATAGTGCGGCCCATCCAGCCTCACACCGATGATTTCCTTTTCGTCACTGGACCAGATCAGCGAACCCTCAGTCACATCCAGTCTGTCTTGGGAGTAAAGCAATTTGCTTTCACCGCTCGGGATGTCAAACAGCGAAAGCCCGACCGTCCCTTGCGGGCTGCGCGACAGGTAATAGATGCCGGTGTCAGCGCTGTTGAAACCGACCGGATGACCGAGCGGGCTGGCGAGATCGTTGCCGGCTTCCAGAAACGACGCCACATCCTTCCACTGGTTGTCCTGCAACACCTTGACCTGCAATTTGCCATCTTCGGCCGGAGCCCAGGCCAGGCGCAGCGTGCCGCTGTTGTCAGTGGCCACCTCACCCCAGGGCAGCGGGCTGTTCACCTGCTTGATGATGTTGCTGGTGCTGATGCGACTGTTCGGGTTCACCAGCTCCTTGTAGATATTGATGGTGAGCACTTCCGGATGCGCCTTGGCAATGCTGCGGTTGCTGATGGATTTGCGCACCACCAGGATGTTGTCGTGATCGTTTTCCAGGGTATTCAGCACCTGAAAGGCATCAGCCACACCGGTGGAAGGCCCTGCCAGCACCATGCGCTTGCTGCCATCGGCATTGATGGCATAGAGATCGCCGGTGAGCAGAATCTGGTCATCGCCGTCGACGTGGATGGTGGGTTCGAACACGATGCGCTCTTCGTTAGCCCACCAGTAGCGGTAGATCATGTTGTTCTTGCGGGTTTCGAAGGAGGCCTTGGTCTGGCGGGTGGCGGCATCGAGGATCACCAGGGTCTCGGTGTCATCCTTGGGAACAATCATCGCGATGTTGGCGCCGTCAGGCGAAATTTTGGCGCTTCTGATGGCAGGATGATTGACGTAATCCATCACCGACGGCAGGGCCGGCGTTTGTGCCAGACTGGTGCCGCAGAGCAGGATAGAGAACAGGGCGGGAAAGGAAGTTTTAAAAGAGAAATTGAACAGGGTCATGGGGCAATATCCTTATATTATTATGGGAGCGCGCGAAATATCGCCAAAGTTGCCAGCGAAAACAAGCAGCAGAAGAGTCGTGAATTGCAAATTTATTTTTGGAACGCCTCGCTCACGGTCTATGCTGGCATTGCTCACAAAATAAAAGAGGGGGTTTTATGAAGCTGCGATTGTTGTTGGTGCTATGCGCCAGCCTGGTCTGCGCTCTGCCTGCCCTGGCAGCATCCAGGGTCGAACAGCACTTGCAAAACCCTGACCGGAAATTCCAAAGTTATGGGGTGTCCGAAGTGAAGCTTCCAGGGTTTGCTATGGCCTCACCATTGCCATTCATAGCTGTTTTCTTCGGCTGGAATGCTGTCCGGCACAGCCTCGTCATTTGCAGGCTGATAATTGTCAAACCAGCCCACACGCGGGCTTTTGATCGCTGCAATCACAAGCTTCTTGCCTTTCACCTGCAAGTCGATCGCATCAGTGAGCTCGCAGCTGGCCAGTAATGCCGCTGGAATGATGACCCCTGTGGACTTGCCAATTTTCACCAGATTTATACGCATTTGCTGTTGGATCCTTTCAAAACCGGATAATGACAATGTTTTTCCGTGCAGTTGGTAGTGTGCAGAATCAAATGAGGCTGCCAGCTCAAACCACCCGCAATTGCGGCTGCTCACCAGTACTAACCGGCACCTCCCCAATCCCCGAATGATAAACCGTACTGCGGTTACGGCCACTGCGTTTGGCGTGATAGAGCGCCTTGTCGGCCAGTTGCACGGTTTGTTCGAAGCTGAGGTTCAGCTGGTAACCAGCCAGACCAATGCTGACGGTCACGTGTCTGTCATCCATGCCGCTGACCATCATCGCCGCCACACGCTGACGGATGCGTTCGGCCAGTGCCTGCGCCTGCACCAGATCGGTGTTGCCGGCGATCAGCAGGAATTCTTCGCCGCCGATGCGGCCCAGCGTGTCGGTCTGCCGCATCATGTCGCTGATGGTAGCAGTCAGCGCTTTCAATACTTCATCACCCTGGGCATGGCCAAAAGTGTCGTTGATGGATTTGAAATGGTCCACATCGAAGGCGAGGCAAGTCACTGGTTGCACATAGCGTTTGGCGCGCTGCCATTCCTGGCGGCCGGCTTCCATGATGGCGCGGCGGTTGAATACGCCGGTGAGTTCGTCAGTGGTGGCCAGGCTGTGCAGTTGTCGCGCTGTGCGTGAGCCGCGCCAGAGCATGTAACCAAGACAAGCTGCCAACGCCACCACCAGCACCAGCACCCACAGCTGCAATTCCAGCAGATGCTGCCGTTGTTCGAGCAGGCTCTGCTGCGAGGCACTGAGCAGTTCCAGTTTGTTGTTGCTGTCCATGTAGTGGCGCAAATCCAGTTCTTCGCGCAAGCGCTGGGTGGAGGCATTGTTGATCTGCTCCAGTTCTGATTGCAGCAACTCCGAATAAGTGCGCTGCATCTTGAGCGCTGTGATGTATTCATTCAGTTGTTCATAGGCCTGGCTGAGGCCGCGATAGCAGCGGATCACGGCGCCGCTGAGTCCGGCATCCAGCAACAGCGGCACTGCCTGCTGGTAATAGGCAATGGCTTGTTTGGGTTCATGCAGCAGCAGCGTCACATCACCGAGGTTGCGCAGCGTGGCGGCGCGTTGGCGGTCGTCATGCAGCGCGGCAAACTGGGTCTCGGCTTTCATCAGCAGGCTTTGTGCCTTGGGCAGATCGCCCTTGGCCTGCGCATTTACTCCCAGCGCCTTGATGGCATAGGCCTCGCCGCTGGGGTCATTCAGTTTCACACTGAGCTTATAGGCTTGCTGGAACAATGCCTGGGCCGCATCGAACTGCTGCTGGGAAGCGCTGACATGGCCGAGATTGAAATATGACACCGACAGCGCCTGTTCATCACCGCTGTTTTCATCGAGCGCGATCAGCTTGCGGTAATACTGGCCGGCCTGCACCAGCTGGTTATTGTTGTAAAACAGTGTCGCCAGCGAATTGAGCACGTTGCGTTCCAGTTTCGGATCATTGGCGAGTTCGAGCAAATTGTAGGCATCGGTGAGGCGGGCGGCGGCGAGGTCATATTGGGTTTTGGCAGTGGCCGCATCTGCGGCAGTCACCAGTTCGATGATTTGATGGGCAGCTTGTTCGGCGGTCACTGGTGTGCCGGGTGCCACCGCTTGCACGGGTTGCGCCTGTGATACCGCGATGGTGCCAGCCAGCAGCAGGCAACTGGCAAACACACGCAACGCAGCGCGCAGTGTCATGGTCAGGCACTCCGTGCCAGTGTATCGGGATGGTGGGTAATGCCGAGCTTGTTGAAAGCCGGAATCGCCTTGAGGTTCCTGATGCCTTGCAAGTCAGCCTTTTTGTGATCACTCAACAAGTTGGCAACGATGATCACATCGACGTAATCAGGCAGACCTTCGCTTTCGTATTGCAAATCCTCGTGATGGGCCGCCACGGCGATGAGTTCGGGGCTGAATTCCCAATGCTTCATGATGGCAGTGCCGATCTCCAGATGGGCTTTCTGGATCAGGCGATCGAGCTGGGCTTCGTCGATCAACAGCTGCGGGTAATCTTCCGCCAGCGCGATGATCGGCAGCACACCGATGTCGTGCAAGAGTCCGCCCAGCATGGCCTGGTCTATCTGCAGATGCTTGTGGTCACGCGCCAGTTCCATGGCTTTCTCGGACACTTCGGTGGCATGGTTCCAGTAAGTGCGCAGCTTGTTGTCAGTCAACTCGGTGGTGGACTGGAACAGTTGCTGCATTACCATGCCGGTGACAATGTTTTTCACCATCTTGCCACCCAGCCGCATCACTGCCATGTCCACCGAGTTGAACGGGTGGCGCATGCGGAAGGCCGGACTGTTGGCAATTTGTACCAGGCGGGCGGCCAGCGCCGGGTCCTTGTTGATGACCTTGCTGATATCGGCCAGCGAGCTGGTTTCGTCCTCGGCCAGATCACGGATGCGCAACGCGATTTCCGGCATGCTGGGCAGTACCAGCGTATTGTGCGAAAGCATCGAATACAGCTCATCGAGGAATACGGTTTCTACATTGTCATGCGCGCTCATAGGGTCCCGCTTTGCATCAAGCCACAATTTGCCCAGAGCCTGGGATTTGTTGATACTCTCTATAACGACAGAATCGTTAAAAAACTTCAGCCGTTTAGCGGCGCTGCCGGGAGGTGTTTATGCGTGTTGGCGTATTGGCAAAACTGACAATAAAACCGGGGGTAAATGCCGGGTTTGAGGCGGCGTTCAGGCGCTTCCAGCAAACGGTCCGCAGCCAGGAGCCGGGGGTGGTATATTTCGGCTTGCACCGCTCAAAAACCGATGCCACCGCCTATACTGTGGTGGAGCAATACCAGGATGCTGCTGCGTTGGACTTTCACCGGCAGACACCGCATTACCAGGCCATTCCAGCTACTTTCAGCACCTTCATGGCAGGTCCCCCGCACATTGAAGAACTGGACGCGATTGAATAACGAATTTTGCCCTGAGGATTCACCATGTTTCGTCACTGTTTGCTTCCCTGCGTCATCGTGCTGGCGTTAAGCGCCTGCAGTCCTGCCACCGACAAGGCACCGGAGTCCAAAGCGGCTGCTGTTGCTGCGGCGCCGGCACTGGGTTCAGGGGTGGAATCGGCCAATTTCGACACTGCCATTGCGCCCGGAGATGACTTCTACCGCTATGTGAACGGCAGTTGGTTGCGTAACACACCGATTCCGGCCGAGAAATCCAATTACGGCGCCTTTACCGTGCTGGCCGATGAAGCCGAAGCCAACTTGCGCACCCTGATAGAAACAGCCGGCGCCACCACTGCGCCTGCCGGCAGTGACACCCAGAAAGTAGGCGACTTCTTCAAGAGCTTCATGGATGAGCCCAGGCTGGAAACGCTGGGAGCGAAGCCGGTCCAGCCCTTGATGCAACAGATTGCCGCTACCAAAACCCGCGAAGAATTGCTGGTGCTCAGTGCCGATCTCAACCGCATTGGCGTACAGATACCGGCCGGTATCTTCATCGACAACGACGCCAAGCAGTCCGACCACTACATCACCTATCTGACCCAGTCGGGTCTGGGGCTGCCGGATCGTGACTGGTATCTGAATACCGACAACAAGTCCTACAAGTCGGCCCGCGTTGCCTATGCCACCTATATCACCAAGATCCTGACTTTGGCTGGCTACAGCCGCGCGATCGCGGCATCCGACGCGGTGCTGAACATTGAAACCCGGCTGGCGGAAGCGCAGTGGGACAAGGTGAAGAACCGTCAGGCAGAACTCACCTACAACAAGAAGACCCTCGACGACCTGCACAGCCTGGCCGGCAGCATCGACTGGCAGAAACTGTTGCAGGGCCTGGGCGTCAAGGAAACCAGTCTGGTGGTGCAACAGCCCAGCTTCATCGAAAAACTCGGCAAGATCTGGAGCGAGGTGCCGCTGCAGCAATGGCAGGACTATTTCATGTTCAAGGCCGTGGATGCCTTTGCCGGCGATCTCAATGATGCTTTCGTGCAGGCGCAATTCGAATTCGAGGGACGTGTGCTCAATGGCCAGCAGGCAATCAAGCCGCGCTGGAAGCGTGGTGTGAATGCCATTGACGAGGCACTGGGCGAAGTAGTCGGCAAACTCTATGTCGAAAACTATTTCAAGGAAGCGTCCAAGCAGCGCATGGATCAGCTGGTGGAAAACCTGCGCGGTGCGTTCAAGGCCGGCATCGACCAACTGGAGTGGATGACGCCGGAAACCAGAACAGCAGCACAGGAGAAGCTGGCCAGGTTCAACACCAAAATCGGCTATCCCAAAAAATGGAAAGACTATTCGGCACTCACCGTAGATGTCACCGATCTGGTCGGCAACGTGATGCGCTCGCGTCGCGTCGAACATCAGCGTTCCATCGACAAACTCGGCAAGCCGATCAATCGCGATGAATGGCTGATGACGCCTTATACCGTCAATGCCTATTACAACCCGCCGATGAATGAAGTGGTGTTTCCGGCGGCAATTCTGCAGCCGCCGTTCTTCAACGTGGCGGCCAATGATGCCATCAACTACGGCGGTATCGGCGCGGTGATCGGCCACGAATTCAGCCATGGCTTTGATGACCAGGGCCGCAAATACGATGGCGACGGCAATCTGCGCGAGTGGTGGACCGAAGCCGATGCCAAGGCCTTTTCCGAACGCGCCAACAAGCTGGTGGCGCAATACAGCAAGTTCGAAGTGCTGCCAGGCAAATTCCTCAATGGCGAGTTCACACTTGGTGAGAACATCGGCGATCTGAGCGGATTGGCGGTGGCTTATCGGGCCTACAAGATGTCGCTCAATGGCAAGGAAGATGCGGTGATTGACGGCTTTACCGGTGACCAGCGCTTCTTCATCGGCTGGGCACAGGTGTGGCGCCGGCTCTACCGCCCGGAAAACCTGGAAGTGCGGCTGACTTCCGACCCGCACTCGCCCAGTGAAAACCGGGCCAACGGGATAGTGCGCAATTTCGAACCCTGGTACCAGGCCTTCAAGATCCAGCCAGAGAACAAGCTGTATCTGAAACCGGAAGAGCGGGTGAAGATCTGGTGAGTTGAAAAGCAGTGAATAAAAAAGGGGCAATTTGCCCCTTTTTTATTGGTTTTGAATTGCAGTCTCAATTATTCAGCTGGTTCACCGGCGAGTATTGATCGGTGATGACGCGTTCTTTCAGATCCCAGTCGGGATCGGTGTGGATGTACTGGGTCATGTCGCTGAGCTTCATATCGAAGCGGCTCAACCGGTCGCCCATGGCAGCCGCACGTTGCTCCAGCATGGCGCGATCAGGCAGTGGCTGCGGGGAGGCAACCACGATGCGGTTGCCGGCAGTGGCCATATGGATATTGAAAAATTTGCCGAACACCTTGGCATAGGTTTGTGACTCGGCGGAATAGAGGCGGCTGCCGGAAAAAGTATTGGCCACCACCATGCCGTTGTCGGGCAGCAGTTTTTTTACTTCTTCCAGGAATTCGGCGGTCATCAGGTGTTCGGGGATGTAGTCACCGTTGAATGCGTCGAGGATCACCAGGTCGAACTTGTCAGCGCGCAGTCCGGCCCGCTTGACGTAGATGCGGCCGTCTTCGGTGGCCACCTTGATCTTGTTGGTGGTGGCAAAGTCAAAATAGGTGCCTGCCACCCGCACCACCGCTTCGTCGATCTCGGCTATGACGATGTCCGCTTGCGGAAACAGCAGGCTGTAGGTGTGCACCAGCGTGCCACCACCGAGACCGATAATCAGGATGCGTTTGGGGTTGTCCTGCACCAGCAGGCTGGTCAGCACCATTTTCGCGTACGGAAATACCAGCTTGTCGTGATCGCGCTGAAACCGGCAGCTCTGGTTCTGGCCGCTTAATTCTGCCACCGTGAAACGCATGCAGCGGCGTGTCGAATCTTCAGTGACCATGATGTTGCGGTAGAGCGAGCGCTCCTGATGGATGGTTTTGACGTCTTGCGCCTGCAGGGCACCGGTGCCGGCAACACACAGCAACAGCACAGTGCAAAGTGACTTGAGCATGGAGGGTTTGGCAGCAGAAACAATCATGGGCAACATCGCATCAGTAAGGTCAGGTTCAGGAAGAGACCGCCAAGGCAAGATTCGACTTGCGGCCCACCACAATGGCCAGCGCACCCGACAACAACAGCGCCAGCGCCATCGTCAGCAGGATCTGGTTCACTTCAAACCACAGCACCAGATAGAACGAGGTGGCAAGCGTGCCAATCGCACTGCCCAGTGTGGAAATGAAATAGAGCAGGCCGGCAATGTGACCGCTGCGTTCACGCTCCACCACCAGCAATCGCACCGAATAGGGCGCGATCATTCCCATCACGGCCGTGGGCAGGAAGAACAGCAGCATCGATACCAGCAGTGAACCATAGCGTGGATCTTCAATGCGCAGAAACAGCGCTTCCATGATGGCATTGCCTGACAGCACCAGCGGCAACAACAGCACCGCGGCAGCGATATAGAAAGAGCCGTAAAGGGTCAGCCGTGGCTCACGCAAAGACAAGCGGCCACCTGCCAGATAGCCTAGCGACAACGACAGCATGAACACCGTGATGATGCTGCCCCACACGTAGATGCTGCTGCCGAAATAGGGCGCCAGAATACGACCGCCCAGCAGCTCGATGGCCATGACGATAAAGCCGCTGATAAAAGCCAGGCACAACACCAGTGTGTTGTGGTGGCGCGGGCGCGCTGACAGGGGGCTGGTATTGGACGAAACAGGCATGTAACGGGGTTCCAGTGAATCCTTGGCAGTATAGCAAAGCTTATGAGCCCTCCTTAGTGTTCAGGTTGTATTCATTTTCTTTTGCTCCTATAGGCCCAAGGCTGTGCTCGGAAACAGCGATACAGCTGAATTAACCAGGTTTTCGTGAGTCACTTCAAAGTTCCGTGTATAAAAGTCAACCCGTGGGGGCTTATGACGTTAGTATGCCCACACAAGAACAATTCCGTTGGAGGCCGCATGCTGCGGCGTATTGTCTGGATTACCCTCTGGCTGCTGGCCAGCCCGGTGTGGGCTGTGACTGGCGGACCCGGGGTGTTGCCCGCAGCTGCCACCGACAACAAGAGCTACAACGCAACCTTCTCCATCGGCCTGACCGTCGATGGCGGCAAAAGCTGGCAAACTGCAGCCAATCTCAACCAGACCATCACCATCAAAGCCACTCTCAATCCCGATCCGGCCCATGTCGGCCAGAAGGGTGACGTGTTTGTGGTGGAGTGGTATGGCGGCAAGTTCACCCAGCTCACCAGCAGCGGCTGGCAAGCGTGGTCGGGCAAAGTCACCGATCTGAAACCACTGCTTGATACCGTGGTGCTCAGCGCCACCCAGGATGTCACGATCTACCAGGGTGGCATCGCTACCGCAGGTGAGCACCGGTTATATGTCGGTTATCTGCCGGTCACCTCAACCGCATTGATTTACAGCGGCACACCGGCGATTTTCCAGTTTGCCACCGCACCCGCCGATCCGCTCACCTATTTTGATACCAAGGTGTTCGACAACATTGTGATGACCAAGTGCACGCTGTGCCACGTCGACAATGGCGTGGCCGCCAGCAGCAGATTGCATTTCATCAAGGATTCCAATCTCGGCCAGCAGAATTACGACATCTTCAAGGCGTTTTACAGCCAGCTGCCGGATGGCTACAACTATGTATTGGGCAAGGTGAGTGGTGGCAATGGTCATCTGGGTGGCATCCAGCTGCCGCTGGGCGGCACCGATTACCAGACGCTGGCCGGTTTTCTCGATCTGCTTGATGGCGGCAGCACAACTGTGTCGGCACAGACCACACAATCCCTGCTCGACGGCGTTACCACCCAGGCTGCAACGGACACTTTGCGCGATGCAGCGCTGTTGCTGGCCGGGCGCCTGCCCACTGCTGCCGAAACTGCAACAGTTGCTGCCGGCGGTGACAGTGCTCTCAAAACAGTGCTGATCGCGCTGATGCAGGGCGACCATTTTCACAAGTTTCTCAAGGACGGTGCCGAGGATCGCCTGTTTCTGCGTGGTAACGAAAACAAGAATCTGCAGGATGATTGCAACACCTGTTTCCCGCCGCTCAATGCCCAGTACTGGAGTCTGAAAGACAAAGCTGACGCAAGCGGCTCCAATGTCGACAGGGCAGCGCTCAGTCTGTGGAGGAGTCAGTTGAACTACAGCATGGTGGAATCGCCGCTGGAACTGATTGCCTACGTAGCGGAGAACAACAAACCCTATTCGGAAATTCTCACCGCCGACTACGACATGCTGACACCGGTACTGAATGCAGTGGTGGGTGGCACTGCAGTATTTCCCCCGGGTGCCGGGGCAGTGGACTTCCAGCCGGGTCGCATCCAGGGCTATTACCTGCGTGATGCCGGAACGGTGTTGCAACAAGTGACAGGCGCTGCACTGCCGCGCATTACCACGCCTCCCAAACTGGTAGTCAGTTATCCGCATGTGGGGTTGCTCAACAGCAAATCCTTCCTCAGTCGAAATCCCAGTACTGCTACCAATCGCAATCGCGCGCGTGCACGCTGGACCTATTTCAATTTTCTGGGTGTTGATATTGAAGCCATGGCCAAGCGCACCACTGATCCGGTGGCATTGGCGGATACCAACAATCCGACCATGAACAATCCGGCCTGTACGGTTTGTCACAGTGTGCTGGATCCGGTGGCGGGTACGTTCCAGGATTACGCCGATAGCGGCATTTACAAGAGCTCACTCAACGGCACCGATTCGCTCGACCGCTTTTACAAGGCGCAAACCTCACCCAGGCTTTATGTGAATGGCGACACCTGGTACCGCGACATGCGCCCACCCGGTTTTGAAGGAACCCAGGCCGGCACCGGCAATACACTGCGCTGGCTGGCCAGCCAGATCGTCAAGGACAAACGCTTTGCCAATGCTGCGGTGCGCTTCTGGTGGCCGGCTGTCATCGGCGCTGAAGTGATGAATGCGCCAGAGGCGGTCGAAGACCTGGACTATCCAGCCAAACTGGCAGCCTATGAAGCCCAGCAAAACGAGATCAACGCACTCACAGACAAGTTTGTGCAATCAGGCTTGTCATTGAAAAACCTGCTGGCTGATCTGGTATTGAGTCAGTGGTATCGCGCTGACAAGCTCAATGGCACACAGGGGAACAACTTGCTGAGCAGTGCACGCACAGCTGCAGCGCTCACAGACGAAAAATTGCTTACACCGGAAGAGTTGGCGCGCAAAACCCATGCTCTGACGGGCTTCAACTGGAATGCCCAGCCCGATGCCGTCACCGGCACAACTGTCAGTGGACTGGAAGGGAGTTACGGCGTTTACTACGGTGGGATTGACGGTTTTGACCTTAAAGTGAGAGCCCGTTCAATGACGCCGCTGATGAGTAATGTTGCGACTGGCAATGCGCTGGAATCCTCGTGCCCGATTGTGCTGGGTGATTTTATCAGGGCCGATGACAAGCGGTTGTTGTTTGCCGGACTGAGCCCGTGGATCACGCCTTTGACAGAGCAGGCGGGCACCCAGCTGATGACCAGCAAGAGTGAGACCGATTTCCAGCCGGTTGTGATGATTGCAAACTTGCAGCCCGGCCTGCACCAGGTTGTAGTGAGCGAGCTGAATGACGGCTGCGATTACAGCAGCACTGCCAGCACCTGCAGGGCCGACAAGAATCTGGTGATTGATTCGCTTACCATCAAACGGCCCGGCGGGCAGTTGACCCAACTGGGCGGTGTCGCCGGCACTTACGGTACCTGCGCAGCAGCCACTGGCAGCGGCCGCATTACTCTCTATAGTTCATGCACTGCCACCTACAATTTCAGTGCAGATATACCAGGTACCTACACCATCACCGTCAGTGCTGCTGCCAGACAAAGCAGTACCGATCCGGTACTGGCAGGTCTCAATGTGGAAGCAACAGTTTCTCCTTCTGTTTCAACCACCATGGGCGCCATGCTGATCAGGAACAAACTGGTGGAGCTGCACAGCAAGTTGCTGGGACAGACAGTCACAACCACCTCGCCGGAAGTGCTCGCGTCCTATGATCTGCTGGTGCAAACCTGGCAGAGCCGCAAGGCCGGAGGCAGTGCACCCTCATTGTTCCAGAAGACCCTGGCTTGTGACTGGTCGAATGATATCGGGTTTATCGGTACGTTGCCGTATCCGGGCAATCCGTTGCAATCAAACGGAAGTTACAACAGCACGGCAGTAACCAACTGGCTTGCTCCGTTGGCGCAGGATCCGTTGTTGATGAAGCAGACCTGGGTAGTGGTGATGACCTACTTGTTGAGCCACTACGATTACCTGCACGAGTAATGTTGAGTACAAGACAATGAGCTATACAAACCGCTTCACACGAAGACATTTTCTGCAGAGCCTGGCCTGTGCCGGTGCTGCCGGCATGTTGAGCGGTGTCCCTGGCCGGGCAACTGCGGCGGGCAGCTACAACGGCAAATTGCTGGTGAATCTGCAGCTGGTCGGCGCGATGGATGTCACCAGTTTTGCTGATCCGAAAGTCAACATTGCCGGCAAGCCTGTGATAAACGATTGGGCCAAAACCGCCCCTGCAGCCAAGGCCGGCAACATAGCCTATGCCCCGTTTGCAGCCAATGCCGCCTTCTTCGACAAATACTTCCAAAACATACTGGTGATCAACGGAGTTGACGCGCAAACCAATTCACACAGTGTCGGTGTGTTGCACAACTGGAGTGGACGCAATACCGAAGGCTTCCCGTCGCTTACTGCGCTGTTTGCAGCAGTCAAACAAGGCGGCATGCCGATGCCTTACCTGAATTTCGGCGGCTTTGGTGCCACCCAGGGAGTTACTTCTGTCACCCAGGTCGGCAAGATCTCGGTACTACAGAATCTGGTGAAGCCCGATCTGGCCGTGAGCAGCAACAAACTGTATCTGCCCGATGCCGACTGGCAACGCATTGTGGCGATGCACAGTGCCGGGCTTGACTCGCGCAGTGCTGATCCCGCCACGCTGGAAGGTGCACGCCAGCAACAACAGTTGTATGTGGATGCACTTTCACGTTCGGATGCCATCAGCAATTTTGCCAGCCTGTTGCCGACTACGGCGAATCTGGAACCCACACGCAGAGCCGGCACCGTTACATCCAGCCTGCATCAGCAAATGCAGGTAAGCCTGTTGGCGTTCAAGGCCGGTGTGTCATTGTCAGCTGATGTATTCGAGCCTGGCTTTGATACCCACCAGGATCAGGACACCCGTTTGACTGCTGCGCTTTCCAACGTCACGGATGCCATCGATTATTTCTGGAACTATGCTGCTTCACTCGGCATCGCTGATCGGGTGGTGCTGGTGATGGGAAGTGATTTTGGTCGTACGCCGTATTACAACTCCGGCAGTGGCAAGGATCACTGGCCGATCTGCAGCGTGATGGTGATGGAGCAAAATGCCGGCTACACCAACCGGGTGGTAGGGCTGACCGATTCCGGCCATAACGTGATTCCGATAAATCCGGTGACCTTGCAGGCTGACAGCGTCAAGGGCGTGACCATGAAGCCTGAGCATGTGCACAAGGCACTGCGCAAATATCTTGGCATCGACACTGCGGCCGTCACCCAGCAGTTCCCTTTCACCACAACCGAAGACGTTGCCATCTTCGGCTGATCGCTGCCACTTTCGCTATATACTCGCGCTATGACATTGGCGAGGAACTTCTGATGGATCGTCTACTGACCAGGCTGATCGTGGTGGGCATGGTGCTGGGCATGCTGACCGGCTATACGCTGCATGAAAATCTGCCTGCATCCAGCATAGGCGTCATAATTCCCTGGTTCAAACTGCTCTCCGACATCTTCCTCAATCTGATCAGGATGGTGGTGGCGCCGCTGGTGTTTGCCACCATCGTGGTTGGCATCGTCAACATGGGCGACACCGCTGCACTGGGTCGTATCGGTTTGCGGGCGCTGGGGTGGTTCATCGGTGCCAGTCTGATCTCGATCAGTCTAGGGCTGGTGTTGGTCAACCTGTTGCAGCCTGGCGTTGGGCAAAGTCTGGAAGCGGTGGCAAAAGCACCGGAGGTCGCCCCGCTCGACCCCGTCGTGTTCCTGCTCAACATCGTACCGAAAAATTTCTTCGAAGCGATGGCCACCAACAATATCCTGCAGATTCTGGTGCTGGCGTTGTTCGCGGGTGTGGCGCTGTCGGCACTTGGCAGGAAAGGGGAACCGCTGGTGCGTGTGTGCGAGTCGCTGTCGGAAGTCATGTTGCAGGTTACCGGCTATGTGATGCGTTATGCCCCGATTGCGGTGTTTGGCGCGCTCGCCAACGTGGTGGCCGATCATGGCCCGGAGATACTGTACAAACTGTGGAAACTGGTGCTGGAATTTTTCCTGGGGCTGGCCATTCTGTGGGCCATCCTGATTGGCTTGGGTGCACTGGTGCTCAAGCAAAAGATCTGGCATCTGCTGCGCTTTATCCGTGAGCCCCTGATGATAGGGTTTTCCACGGCCTCTTCCGAAGCCGCGCTGCCGCGTCTGCTGGAACAGCTGGATCGCTTCGGTGTGCCGCGTCGCATCTCGGGCTTTGTGCTGCCGCTCGGCTACAGCTTCAATCTCGACGGCACCATGATGTTCATGAGTTTTGCGGTGATATTCATTGCCCAGGTCTATGGCATTGAGCTGCACTGGACCCGCCAGATCGCCATCCTGCTCACGCTGATGATCAGTTCCAAAGGTGTGGCCGGCGTACCCCGGGCCAGCACTGTGATCATCGCGGCCACGCTGGGCATGTTCGGATTGCCGGTGGAAGGGATTACGCTGATTTTCGGGGTCGACTGGTTCCTCGACATGGGCCGCACGGCCACCAATGTGCTCGGCAATTCCATTGCCACGGCGGTGATTACCAAGTGGGAAGGACAGATCGCGATGGAGGGCATGGAATATGTCGAACATCCGCATGCGCCGGCCCACAAGTCTTAAGGGTTCAGCGGTGATACTGGCTGAAGAAGCTCCAGATCAATTCGTTGGCGTTGACGGCCTGGGTAGGCTGCGCTGCTTGTTTACGTGGTGCCGTTCCTCCTGGCCAGGCGTGGCCGTTGTGTTTCACCACATAACTCTGCACTGCTGACGAGTTGCGGCAATCGTCATAGCTGCGCAGATCAAAATTTTCCGTGCTGTTGGTGGTGTAGTGAGTACAGCCATTTACCCTGGCCCAGTATTCACTCTGGCTGACTATCGGCAACACAGGTTTGTCTGCAGCAGCCTGGCGTCCAAGTGGCCCGGACAGTGCGGCAATTTTCAATTCCCCGCCTTGCGGCTTCACGGTCTCATCATCAGCGCCGTTGATGATGAGTGTAGGCAGCTTGAACTCGTGCACAGGTTCATCGCCAAACAGGCTGGAAATCACCGGTGCAATCGCCGCCAGCTTGTCGTGCAGGGCGATGCCAAGCTTGTGCGTCATCATGCCGCCATTGGACAGGCCGGTGACATAAACCCGTGTCGGGTCGACTTTGCCGGAAGCGACCAGCTCATCAATCAGCATTGAAATGAAATGTACGTCATCGATCTTGCCGGTCATCGCATAGGCACAGCAGTGGCCGGCATTCCAGGTCAGCAGTCTTTCGTTGAACAGTCTGTTGCTGCCATAGGGATAGGCTGTGACCAGTCCTTCCCGCTTTGCCAGTTCATCAAAGCCGGTCTGGCCGGCCATGTTGTCACCGCTGCCGCCGCCACCATGCAGCAGGATCACCAGCGGTGCCGGCTTGCCATGCGAGAAGTCATGCAGCAGATACAGGCGTGCATTGCCATCCACCTTGAGGGTTTGTAGTTCGGTGTTGGCAGCAGCTGCAAAAGTTGACAGCAACAGCAGCACACACAGACATGAAAATTTCATGGGTTGGTTCCTGGTACCTCAGTGTCAGTTATAACGCAGCTCACACGGGCAAGTTTACAACCCGAAGCAGGGTGAAGCTTGAAAACAGCCAAAAATGCGATCCAAAACAGTGCAAGGCGCACCAGGTTTGGGAGAAAAAACACCTTCAGAATCAATCAAAAAGCGACGTAACCGGAAGTAGTGACCTTTGGAACATTTCCATGAACATGTTCATCGGCAATACCCTTGCCGCAACCAAACAGACTGAACGCGAGCAGATGCTGGAAATGCTGCTGTCGGAACTCGACGGCATCGTATACCGCTGCCGCCATGACGAACACTGGACCATGGAATTTGTCAGCGATGGCTGTTTCAAGCTGACGGGCTACTTGCCGGAAGAGCTGATCGGCAACGCCAGACTTTCCTACGAAAGCATCACGCATCCGGAAGATCGTTTGATGGTGCGGCAGAAAATCACCCAGGCTTTGCAGACCAATGCTGCCTTCAGCATCGAGTATCGGCTGTTGCATGCCGATGGCTCGGTGGTGTGGGTGTGGGAGCGCGGCTCCGGCCTGATGGTGGATCGGTTGGTGGATGAACCAGTAGTCCTGATCCATGGTTTCATCCAGGATATCACCCAGCGTCATCTGCAGGAAAAAGCCCTGCGTGAGGCCGAGTTTCGCTACCGCAGCATTTTTGAAAATGCCAACGAGGGTATTTTCCAGACCACAGCTGATGGCCAATATCTGGAGGTGAATCCGGCACTGGCGGCGATTTATGGCTATGCCACGCCGGAGGAGTTGCGGTGGGCACTGGTGGATATAGGCCAGCAACTGTATGTCGATCCCGACCGCCGCCACGAATTCACGGAACTGATGCAGCAGGACGGCATGGTCAACAACTTCGAGTCGCGGGTGTACACCAGGAACCGCACCATCATCTGGATTTCCGAAAATGCCCACAGCGTGCGCGACGCCGAAGGCAACATTCTCTACTACGAAGGTACAGTCGAGAACATTACCGCCCGCAAGGATTATGAGCAGCGCATTGCATTCCAGGCCACGCACGATGAGCTTACCGGCTTGCCCAACCGCGCGCTGCTGCTGGAGCGGATTGAAAGCTCCATCCTGCAGTCGGCCCGCCACAACAGCGGCTTCGCAGTGGTATTCATCGACATCGATCATTTCAAGGGCATCAATGACACGCTGGGCCATGCGGTCGGTGATGTGCTGATCAAGCTGGTTGCCGAGCGTCTGGTACTGGCGCTGCGCAATGTCGACACGGTGGCGCGTATTGGTGGCGATGAGTTCGTGCTGCTGCTGCAGGATGTACAACAGGGTTGCGAATTCATCACCTGCATCATTGATCGGGTGATGCAGGCCATCCGCACCCCCTGCACACTCGGCGGCCGGGAGTTCATGCTCAGTTGCAGCATGGGAATCTGTCTGCATCCGGTGGATGGCATGAATGCAGACACCTTGCTGAAGAACGCCGACATTGCGATGTACCAGGCCAAGGAGGCAGGACGCAACAACTACCAGTTCTTCACGCAGGAGTTCAATCGCATCGTGATGGAAAACCACGAGCTTGAGCAGCAGCTGCGCCAGGCCATTCAAAACCGCAGTTTTGAAATGTACTACCAGCCCATCGTCGACGCGGCGAGCGGTGTGCTGGTGAAGGCAGAAGCGCTGTTGCGCTGGTCACGCGATGGCCAGCAGTTCGTGTCGCCGGCCCGTTTCATACCAGTGGCAGAAAATACCGGGCTGATCGAGCCTATCGGCGCCTGGGTGATGGATGCAGTCTGCAAACAGCTGGCCGCCTGGCAAGCCGGCAGCCTGGCCGGCATCCCGGTGTCGATCAATATCTCGCCACGCCAGTTCAATCACTCGGACCTGATTGGCACCATCCGGCAGGTGCTGGAGCGCTATGGTGTGGCTCCGGCATTGCTGGAACTGGAAATCACCGAAAATTGCCTGGTCAGGGACAAGAAGAAGTTTCTGGAAACGCTGGCCGGGCTGAAAGCGCTGGGACTCAAAGTGGCCATTGATGATTTCGGCAGCGGTTATTCCAATCTCGACAGCCTCCGATCAATGCACTTCGCATCGCTGAAAATAGACCGTTCGTTTGTCACAGGAGTTGAAACCGAAAGCAACCAGCGCGCCATTTGCCGCGCACTGATTTCGATGGCACACAATCTCAGCCTGGCCGTGGTGGCAGAAGGCGTGGAAACGCGCGAGCAGGTGGACTTCCTGATCGAAAACAATTGCGACATGATCCAGGGCTATTACTTCAGCCGCCCGCTTGATGCCGGCAAGTTTGAGGAATTCTGTCGCGCCAACGCCCATTCCACATGCTCCCTGACCAGCGTGGAAGGGTGTGAGAGTCGTGCTTCCAGCGCTGCGATGGCCATGGGCGAGGCTGGTGCGTTGCCAATCGCCACCGCCAGATTGCGCAGCCAGCATTCATAACCGATGCGGCGTATCGCCGAGCCTTCGGTATTGCGCAGGAATTCGTCTTCGCTCCAGTTGAACAGATCCAGCAGAGCCGCGCGATCCAGCTGATGGCGCGGCGTGAAATCACTTTCCCGGGTCGGTGACGAAAACTTGTTCCACGGACAGCACAGCTGACAATCATCACAGCCGAATACGCGATTGCCTATCAGTGGGCGCAGATCGGGTGGAATGCTGCCGCGCAGCTCGATGGTCAGGTAGGAAATACAGCGGCGCGCATCCAGCAGGTTGGGACCGACAAAGGCCTGCGTCGGGCAAATATCCAGACAGGCTGTGCAGGTGCCGCAGTGGAATTCGGCTTTTGCATCCGGCTCCAGCGGCAAATCCGTAAACAGTTCACCCAGAAAAAACCAGGAACCGGCGCGCTTGTTGATCAGCATCGTATTCTTGCCGATCCAGCCAAGACCGGCTTTTTCGGCGAAGGCGCGCTCCAGCACCGGCGCGCTGTCGACAAAGGCGCGGTAGCCGAAGGTGCCCACTTCCTGTTCGATGCGCGCGGCCAGTTGCTGCAATCGCCGGCGTATGAGTTTGTGGTAGTCACGACCAAGCGCATAGCGCGACAAATAGGCCTGCTGCGGATTTTGCAGCACCTTGATGGTTTCCGTTGCGGCCGGCAGATAATCCATGCGCACCGAAATCACCCGCAAGGTGCCAGGTACCAGCTGCGCCGGTTCGCTGCGCAGCCCGGCATGCTTTTCCATGTAGTTCATTTCGCCGTGGTATTGCTGCTCCAGCCACTTGCGCAGGTAAGCGGCATGTTCCTGCACATCCACATCAGCAATGCCCACTTCCTGAAAGCCAAGCTCACGGCCCCAGGTTTTTACCTGGCCGGTAAGGGTTTTGAAGTCAGGCAAAAGCATGATGCAACCGCAACCTTGCAGCGAAGTGGTGGCGATTGTGAAGCAGGTTGCGGTGCGAAGCTACTGGGCAGCCGGATGTGGCTCACTCATCCATGTCTATCGTCACCACCTTGGTGACTCCGTTCTCGCCCGGGAAGTTGGTGAACAGTGCCGTGATCAGATAAGGCATGACCTCCGGCAACATGTTCTGCTGGCCCCGGCTCTGGACGCGTCCTTCGAACACATGCGGTTTGCCTTCGGTGTTTTTCACAATGATCATCGACAAATTGCGCAGGTAGTTGGGAGTGGTGACTATATCGCGCGGCCATTCATCATCCAGACCGAAGTAATAAGGATCGTAATAGCGGCCATAATAAAAATGGTAATGCACAAAAGGCCGCATCGGGGGGTCCAGCCGCACTTCCGTCGGCCCCTGTGTCACCGAGTAGTCCACCTGGGCTATCAGGGCGGTTTGGGCGGCGGGGTCATCGACGAAGGAATAACCCAGCTTGTCCAGCTTGGCACCGATCAGGCGCGCATAGTTGCGGAATTCCAGGCTCTGCGTTTTTGCCGCATCACGGGCTTCAACCCTTATCGTTTCGCCTTTGGGAAGGCTGCCTTCATGAAAGGTCACCATATCACTGCGCAGGATCGAGGTACAGCCTGGCAGCAATACAAACAACAACAGTAACATCAGCTCTGCAAAATAACGTTTGATCATGTGAATAACTCCTGTAGGCGAGGATGGACTCACTCCTCAAAATGAACCTGTTGCCCCATCATTTCTGCTGTCACCAGCACAACTCCGCCAGGACTTACATGGAATCGCTGGCTGTCCAGCACGGCGTTTTCGCCAATGGTGGTGTTGTCAGGAATGATGGTGCCACTGTTGATGATGGCGCGGTTGATCCGGCAGTTGCGCCCGATCACCACGCCATGCAGTATGACGGAATCGCGGATTTCCGAATGCGATTCCACTTTCACATCGTTGAACAGCAGTGAATGCTTGATATAGGCGCCTGAAACTATCGAGCCGCTTGAGATCATTGAATCCACGGCCATGCCACGACGCTCATCATCGTCGAACACAAATTTGCAGGGCGGGCCCTGTTCCTGGTAGGTCCAGATCGGCCACTCGCGGTCGTAGAGATTGAGCTCCGGTGATACATCGACCAGTTCCATGTTGGCCTGCCAGTAGGCGTCAATGGTGCCGACATCGCGCCAGTAATCCATTCTGCCCCTGGCGAAACGGGTAGGCGAATACCCGTGACTGCCTGAGCAGCTTCGGAATGATGTCTTTGCCGAAGTCGTGGCTGGAAATATCTCCGAGCGCAGCATCTTGTTTCAACTGCTCAACCAGAAAGGCGGTATTGAAAACATAGATGCCCATGGACGCCATCGCCAGTTGTGCCTTGCCTGGGATCGGATCCGGGCAGGACGGTTTCTCGGCAAACGCGAGAATTTCATTGTCAGGCCCTACCTGCATCACGCCAAAGGCGCTGGCGCTTGCGATGGGGATTTCGATGCAGGCAATGGTGAGGTCGGCGTTATTTTCCACATGCTGTGCCAACAACGGCCCATAATCCATCTTGTAGACATGGTCGGCGGCCAGTACCAGGATGTAGGCCGGGTGGTGATTGTTGATGATGTCGAGGTTTTGATAGACCGCATCCGCAGTTCCTTTGTACCAGGAGCATTCAATCCGCTGCTGGGCCGGCAACAATTCGATGTATTCGTCGAACTCGCCGCGCAGGAAGCCCCAGCCTTTCTGGATATGACGAATCAGCGAATGGGCCTTGTACTGGGTCAGCACTCCGATGCGCCTGATCCCGGAGTTGATGCAGTTGGACAACGCGAAATCAACGATGCGGAATTTTCCACCGAACGGCACGGCCGGTTTTGCATTCCATCTCGTCAGATCCAGCAAGCGCGTACCTTGGCCGCCGGCCAGGATCAATGCCAGGGTGCCTTTTGACAAGCGCGTGGCAAAGCGTGAGTTGTAAAGGGACGCACTCTGGCTGGCATTGGAATCAGCAGGTCCGGTCTGATAATCCATACAGGTTTACTCCGGACTTGCTGTTGTTTACATGGAGGCCCGGATGCTTGCTGCTGATTCCGGTTGTGCCCTGATGGCGACCATGGGGTGAGGGACGTGTTCAGCCCACATCAGGCCGGTGAGCATATTGTTGAAATGCACAACAAGGGCTTTTATTTCCACGCTGCCGTTTGCCTCCATTTCATTGAAGCGCATCTTGACCGTCACCAGGCTGTGCAATGCGAGGCTGGCGATTTTTCCTGAAATGGCCAGTCCGCCGGATCCAATGTCATGCACCGGATAGCTGCCCAGCACCACGCCTCTCTGGCTGAGGGTAACGAACAGGTTGCTAACGGGTTTGCGTGTTCCGATTCTGTGTTCCATGGCTTTGGTCTTCGCTGATAATGCGCAGTGATGAGGAAGCTGGAGGAGGGCATACTACGCCCGAACTTTGCTCCGATGTTGATCCTGGTCAACAAGAGGCATCGGACCGGTGCAGCTGTTAAGAAGCTGTTCATTTTAACGTCGCCGGAAGCGGGGCGTGACTTTGTGTGAGCAGCAGCGGTTACCGTGATGACATCACTTTGACGCTGGTTTTTGCCAAGTACCGACAAGGCAGTTTGTACAGGATCCGGTTTGTTACAAGGTAGAATCCCGGAAAATTGACAATTGAGAGGAGTTCCCATGACAGAACAACGTCCCCCGTTCCCGCCCTTCAACGAAGCGAGTGCAAAACAAAAAGTGCGAGCTGCCGAAGACGGCTGGAACAACCGCAATCCTGAAAAGGTCGCACTCGCCTATACCATCGACAGCCACTGGCGCAACCGCGTGGAATTCCTGCAAGGTCGCTCTGCGATCGCCGACTTCCTCACACGTAAATGGAACCGGGAGCTCGACTACCGTCTGATCAAGGAACTGTGGGCCTTCACCGATAACCGCATAGCTGTGCGGTTTGCCTACGAGTGGCATGACGACAGTGGCCAGTGGTATCGCTCTTACGGCAACGAAAACTGGGAGTTTGACGAGCATGGCCTGATGAAGTTTCGCCGTGCCAGCATCAACGATATGCCAATCAGGGAAAGCGAACGCAAGTTCCACTGGCCGTTGGGACCGCGTCCGGCCGATCATCCGGGCCTGGGCGAACTTGATCTATAGACGTTCCCACAGCTGGAGCGCCTGCTTGCGCACCAGTCCCCAGCGGTAACCGCCAAGAGCGCCGCTTTGCCGGATCACCCGGTGGCACGGAATCAGGAATGCTACCGGGTTGGCACCCACTGCGGTGCCGACGGCGCGGGAGGCGTTGGGCGATCCCAGTTGTGCAGCCAGTGCTCCGTAACTAACCGCAGTTCCCGCCGGAATGCGCAGCAGGGCGCGCCACACGGCCAATTGAAAGTTGGTGCCATTGACGTGCAGGGTGAAATTCCCGTCCCTGGGATGTCTGGATGAAAACAGCTGGTCGGAAAATTTGCGGGCAATGTCATCATCCCGGAAGAATTGCGCTGCCGGCCATTGCGAAGCCAGCCCAGCCAGCCCGGATTCAATGCCTTCATCTTCAACAAAAGTGGCACTACAGATGCCACGCGTTGTTTGCGCGACCAACAGCAGTCCGAACACACTCTCATGCACGCCGTAGTGAATTACCAGGCCTTTGCCTTTCTGCTTGTACTCTCCTGGCGTCACTGCTTCCAGCTGCACGAAGTGATCATGCAGACGGGAGGCGCTGCTCAGCCCAACGCGGCCGGCCGTGTCGAGCAGCGGGTGATTGTGGTCGAGCAGGTTCTTGCCGAGTTCCAGCGTCAGTACCTGCAGAAAGCGTTTGGGTGTGGTGCCGGCCCAGCGCGTGAACAGGCGCTGGAAATGGTACGGACTCAGATGCACATGCTTTGCAATGTCGGTCAATTGCGGCTGCGCAGTGACATTGGCCTGGATATAGGCGATGGCGCTGGCGATACGGTCATAGTCGGACATTTGCTGTTGTCGTGGCTGGAGCCGGGTCAGGGAAAAAATCATCAATCAGGGCTGGCACTGAATTTACTCCGCTGTGGCCAGCACAGCGACCCGGATCTTGCTGTCTTTGCCGGGCGCATCAGAAACTGTACTGCAAAGTCGCATCCACTGATCTGCGCGTGTACGAATTTTCACGTTTGAACTGGCTCCACGTGAGATAGAACACGAATGAGGTGCCCAGATTCTGCCGCCAATACACGCTGGTATTCTTGCTGTCGGTGGTAACCAGGTTTTCGGTTTCGGGGGCATCGCTGTAACTGCCGCCGATGCGGGTGGTGCCACTCATCTGCCAGTTGGCGCCAAGTCCCCAGGCGAATGTATTGAGGCCATTCTGGTCGCGCACCACGCCGATGTTGGGCGTCAGCCAGACATCCGTGTGGGGCAGATAGTATTCGAGCCCGATCTGGGCACGTTTGGTGTCACCGTTGGCATAGGATGAATATTGCAAAAGGCCGGTCAGCAGCACAGTGCCTGCATCACCGGAGCCGTCAGTGATTGGTGTATTAGCCTGCACACGACCGAACCAGTGCGGCATGAAATGGTAATCCGGTGTCACCCCGACAGCTGCTTCCAGCGGCAAACGGCTTTTTTGCTGCAGTGCCAGGCCAGCTTCAACCATGGTGTCATTGGCACCGAAACGGTCATTGTGTTCTACCCGCAGATATTGCTGGTCGCCATCGGCCTGCAGATGGCGGTACTCGACAAAGCGGTCATGCCAGCTGTCCAGTCCGGGGATGTTGATGGTGCTGCGTGAATAGCCGGTGCTGATCTGGTGATGGGGCAGTGCATTGTATTGTTCAGGCCGCTGGCGGCTCTTTACATCAATGTGATCGGGGGCGATGCGCGCTGCGCGGTCAAGGTACAGTCTGGCTTTGTCACTTTGACCCTGCTGCATATAGCTGTCATAAAGCCCCAGCAGTGCATCGAGGTTGCCGGAATCCAGCGAGAGTGCCTGGTTGAAACGCTGCTGTGCCGCCACCGGGTGTTTCTGGTAGAAGGCGATACGTCCGGCCAGCGTAAGTGCTTCGGTGTTGTTCGGCTGTTTGGCCAGTACAGCTTCCACAGTCTCGCCTGCTTCCTGGTACACACCCTGGTATGACAGCACGGTGGCGCGCCCGAGCTGCAATTCGGTGTCATCCGGCTTGACCTTCAGTGCAGCGTTGAGCACCTCCATCGCATCGCCGTACTTTTGCTGGAATGCCAGTACCATTCCGAGGAGATAGCTGGCTTCGGATTTGTCTTTGGCCAGGGTTTGCGCCTGCCTTAACAAAGGTTCGGCGGCGGGCATGTTGCACTGGTCACGCAGCTGCAAGGCTTGTTTGATCAAAGCCTCATAATCCTGCGCGAAGGCAGCAGGCGCCATCAACGCAAGCGAAAGCAATGTGATACTGAATTTGTTCATTAGAATTACCCTTGCTTCTTGATGCCGGCACCAAAACCCTTGCGATCCATCTTGCCCCACTCTTTCTTGCCGCGCAAAAAAGTATAGACCCCGTGCAGGCGCCACCAGGCATTGAGCTGACGATAGCCGAAACACTCCAGGACTGACAGCAGGAACAGCTGCGACAGATCACTGAAATTGGGATAACGCTTGAACGAAATCTCTTCCAGGCTGATCGCCAGGAACGAGAGGGCCATGCCCAGTACAAACGCAGACAGGAAAAAGCAGAAGGTCAGCAGAAAGGAACCCGGGCCACCGGTAAACAGCAGCCAGAAGAACGCGAGAAAACCGGCAAATTCAAGGATGGGGCCAAGACCTTCCAGGATGAAGTAATACGGAAATGCCAGCCAGCCGATGCGGCCATAACGCGGATTCAGCAACATGCCAAGATGGCGGGTGGTGGATTCCAGCAAACCCCGCTGCCAGCGCGAGCGCTGCCGGTGTAACACTTTCAATGACTCGGGACATTCAGTCCAGGCCACCGGGTCCGGCACGTAGGAAATCCTGTAGGGCCGTTTTTGTTCAAGACAAACCCGATGCAGACGTACCACCAGTTCAATGTCTTCACCGACGGTTTCAAATCCGGTGCGCTTGGTGGAATAGCCGCCGGCATCCACCACCGTCTGCCGGTGGAACAGGCCAAAGGCGCCTGAAATGATGAAGGTGCAGTTGAAAGCTTCCCAGCCCATGCGACCGGCCAGAAAGGCGCGGAAATATTCCAGCACCTGGAAACGTGCCAGCAGGTTGGGCGGCATGCGGATGTTGCTGACCACACCATCCTGCACTGTGCTGCCATTGATGATGCGGATGATGCCGCCCACCGCCACTGTCTCGCTGTTTTCAATGAAGGGCCGCACGATGCGGGTGAGAGCGGATTTTTCCAGCAGGCTGTCGGCATCCACTGCACAGAACAGCGGGCTCAGGGTGTAGTTGATGCCGGTGTTGAGCGAATCAGCCTTGCCGCCGTTCTCCTTGTCGATCACCCACAGGTTGGGTGTGCGCCGGCTCTGGTAGATGCCGCGTATGCCGGCAGTGGGAAACGAACTGCTGGTCATGCGCGGTGCCGGTTTCAGGTCAAAGGCTTCCTGCATGCGGGCCAGGGTGGAGTCTTTCGAACCATCGTTGACGACCAGCACCTCGTATTCCGGATATTCCAGCGCCAGCAATGAATGTGTCGATTCGACACAGGTGGCCTCTTCGTTGTAGGCGGGGGCAATGATGGTAATCGGTGGCAGAAAGCCGGATGACAAGAGCAGCGAATCCGGATAGGCATCAAGCGTGGTAGAAAATTCCCGCAACCGGCTGAAAGCTATGATGCTGGTGATGAAATAGACCAGGTTCAGCACCACGAAATAACCGATGGTCAGGAAGCTCAGTATTTCGATCGGCGTCATGACGGCAACTCCGCGAGGATTTGGCGTGCCAACATGCAGCGTGGATGGTCATCCCGGGCTGCGAGCGCTTGCAGGTGCGCAACATCGCCCAGATCGCGCAAGGCCATGGCAGCCTGCCGGGCCACCCAGGAATTCTTGTCATCCAGGGCTTTGCGAAACAGCGGCACGTCCGACTGCACTGCCATTGCCCGCAAGGTACGCAGTGCAGTTATCTTCAATACTTCATCCGGAGAGTTGCACAACATGCGTATTGAATCAGTATGGCGACCCTGGCTGATATGGCCGAGCAGGTGCATGGTTGCCACCAGGACGTCGCGGTTGGTATCACTGCCCAGCACCAGCATTGCGGAATTCAGGGCTGAATAGGCATTGCAGCGCCCGAGCGCTTCGGCTATCACCACGCGTGTACGTGCAGGTTGGCGGACATCCAGATAGAAATTGATCATCATCGGGATGGCCTTGGGGCCGGAACGCACCAGCAAGTCGGCCAGCGCGTGGATGTTCCATTTGTTGAAGCGGTGAATCTGTTCAATGACCGGCACCACGAACCGCGTGCGCTGATGCGAGAGCAAGGTGCTGGCGGCAAACATTGCCACTGCCGGCGAGCGATCGGTCAGCAGGGCGGCGATGGCGTCTTCTTTTGCCGGCATGCCAAACAGGCCGAGAATGTTGATGGCCCAGATCCGGACCCCGGGGCTTTTGTGTTGCAGACGTTGCTCGACATGCGACAGATGCGGCTGAGCCAATTGCGAGAGGATGTCGAGATCGCTGCCGCGCAAACGATAGGCGAAAGGCGCCAGAAAACGGATGAAATCCAGTTGCTGTCCTGATTCCACCAGCATCCTGAAATCGTCGATGTCCCTGTCGCCGCTCAACACGTCCAGAATGTCCTTGTCCCATTTGCTGTTCAGCATCTGCCAATAACGTTCGCGACGATTGAACTGCAGTCGCAGGATGATCGCCATCAACGCGAAAATTATCGTCATCAGCGTCAGCAAGAGGATGGAGTCAGTCAGCATCAGCAAGACCCAATGCTGTGGCAACGCGGGATTGAATGCCCCGAAGTGTTCCAGCCAGCTTCTGACGGGGTCTTTCATGCCTGTTATCCGAGCCTGAACTGGTTCTTGACCTTGGCCAGCAGCTCGACTGGCGAAAAGGGTTTCAGCATATAGTCATTGGCGCCCAGATCGTAGCCGCGCACCACATCCTTTTCGCTGCCCAGCGCAGTGAGCATGATTACCGGGAATTCGGATTTGCTGCGTGTAGCCCGGACTCGTGTCAGCACTTCGAAACCGTCCATCGCCGGCATCTTTACATCCAGTATCAACATGGAAAATTGTTGCTTGCCAAGTGCTTCGAGTGCGGAAACGCCATTGTTGACGTGGGCGACTTTGAAACCTTCGCGGCTCAAGCGATGCCTGATCACGCCGACCAGCAGATCGTCATCTTCGGCCACCAGGATCGGGAGCAGATCCTCCATGCTGACTGCCTTGGCCTGGGCTGCGGTTTCAACTTTCGCAGCCGGAACCTGCGAGGGGGATTTGAGCTCTTCGGCAATGACAGTAGCGATTTGTTCAGGGTTGAAAGGTTTGGTGATGAACTGTTTGGCACCCAGCGCCAGACATTCATCACGAATCTCGGACTTGTTCACGCCCGACAGCACGAAGATGGCAGTGTCGCGCTGAGGTGAATCATGAATCTGCTGCAGGATGCGACGACCATCGGTATCCGGCAACAACAGGTCAAGCACAATGAGTGCAAACCTGCGGGCGGCCAGCAACTGGCCGGCTTCAGCACCATTGGCAGCGACTACCACCTGATGGTCAGGACATTTCTGCCCAAGCAGAGCGGTGAGCAAGCGGGTGATATCGGTATCGTCGTCGATGATAAGGATGGCAGGGCGTGCAACCGGCAAGTCGCTTTGGGCAGCCGCCATCAATACCCTGATCAGATTGGCCAGTTGCTTGAGCAGTTCATCCGGCGCGGCATGTTCCACTGCTTTGGCGGCAGTGCTGATTTCCGGATAGCCAAACGTTGAGCCGGAGCCATGCAAGGTGTGGGCAATGTGGCGCAGGCGCTCGCTGGTGTCAGCCTTGCCGGCACGGATGTCCTGCAGCAATATCTTGATGGTGCTGATTTTTTCAGGCAGGGTCTGCTGATATTGTGCTTTCAGTTCTTCAAACATTATTACATGTTGGCATCAGCTGTCTGACAGTGACAGATAGAAGAAAAACAAGGTGCCATCCCGGGTGGTGGAGGTGAAATCGAGCCGGCTCTGGTGCTCTGCCAGGATTTTCTGGCAAATATACAGGCCGAGTCCGCTGCCGCCTTTGGCGCGGGTGGCGGTGGAGTCGCGCTGGAAAAATTTGGTGAACAGTTTCTGGCGATCGCTGTCAGGGATCACTTCGCCGAAATTGTGCACACTGAGCTTGGCGCGGCCTCCGCTCTGCTCAAGACTGATGGTGACTGCAGAATCCGGGTGGGAAAACTTGATGGCGTTGGCAAGGATGTTGGTAAGCACCTGGAAAATACGATCGGGATCGATGGTGGCAATACAGGGAGTTTCCGGCAGATTGCTGACAAGCTTCAGATTGGTGTGAATAGCCAGGGATTCATTGGCTGCTACCACTTGCCGGATCAGCTTGCAGAGATCGTGCTTCCCAAAGCGGTAGTCCATGCGGCCGGATTCCAGCTTCTCGACATCCAGAATGTCGTTGACCAGCATGTGCAGGCGGTTGGTGTTGGACAGCGCCATTTGCAGCAGATCTTCACTTTTTTCCGCATCATCATCCATGATGCCGCTGGCGAGCAGGGCCAGGCTGCCTTTGATCGAAGTGACTGGTGTGCGCAGTTCATGACTGACGATGGAAATGAATTCCTGTTTGATGCGCTCGTTCTCCAGTCGTTGGGTGACATTCTGTACCAGCGAAATCACCGCGATCACCTTGCCGTCGGCTTCGATCAGCGGCGTATTGAGCCATTCGCATTGCAGCAGCGCGCCATTTTTGCAGCGATTTTCAAGAATCACCTGCTCGCTTGCGCGCTTGTTGAAAATGCTGGTCCACAGGTTGTCGAGCGCCGACTGGGACCGGGTGGAGGCAAGCAGGGTGGTCAGCTTCTGCCCTTCAGCTTCTGCGCGCGAGTAACCAAACATCTGTTCGGCGGCCGGGTTCCATTTCACAATTTCTGCCAGCGGGTTCAGCTCCAGCGCAGCCAGTGGCGTATCCTGGAAATACAGTGCCAGCCGCTGCTGGAAATTCTGCAGGTCCTGTTCGCGTTTGCGTGCTTCCAGCGTGAGCACGATATTGTGTTGGATATTGCGGCAGATGCGCACCGAACTCAGTGCCAGCATCACCAGCGCCACCGGCACCATCCAGATTGCATACAAGCCCCTGAAGCCGTGCATCAACAGCAGTGACCCGGTCAAAGGTGTCAGCAGCAATAGCAGAAACAGGAGCACAAGATCAGTGCTGGGCGCCATCGTGGTAATTGCAAACGAGGCAATGCACACCAGCATCAGTGCCAGTACCAGCTGGTAGAGACTGTTGTCATACACGAACAGCAGGAAGCCGGAGCTGCCGACGACTCCGGCCAGTACCAGACTGCCGATGCGGAACTGGTGGAACCAGACCTCGCAGGTGTCAGGACCGGGGTTGATTTGCCTGAACCTGCGGTAGTGCAGGTAGCGGCCCAGGGTCGTCACCAGCATCAGCATTATCCAGGGGTAAAGCCGCCAGGGACTGACCACATCCTTGTACATGAATACGGCCAGCAGGCAGCCAATGACATTGGCAATGACACTGTTGGGAATGGCATTGAACAGCAGGTTGACCTGCTCGTTGAGCAACAAGGCCTTGTTGTCAGGATTTGCCCGCACACTTGTCTCCATACACACCACAGCCTGCCATCATCACAATGACATGGCAGGCCCTGGGTGTGACTGCATTCTGACACAGCGTGCCAGAGAGGAGGAAATCTGTATTACACTTGGGCATCAGCAATACCTGCGGTTCGTACATGCCCCTGGATGACAAAGTGACCCGGCAATCAGCGCCCTTGCCGCCCAATGAGGCGGCGAGAATCAAGGCGTTGCAACAATTGGTCATTCTGGATACGCCGCCGGAGCAGCAGTTTGACGATATTGTGCAACTGGCTGCCGCCATTACCGGTTGTCCAATCGCGCTGGTGTCGCTGGTTGACACGAGCAGGCAGTGGTTCAAGGCCAAATGCGGGCTGGATGCCACAGAAACCGATCGTGGAATCGCTTTTTGCGCCCATGCCATATTGGGGAAAGAACTGTTTGAGGTTTGCGACGCCAGCAGCGACCCCCGTTTCTCAGCCAATCCGCTGGTTACCGGTACCCTCAGCATCCGGTTCTATGCAGGCATGCCGCTGCTGTCGAAACAGGGCTTTGCCTATGGCACGCTCTGCGTCATCGATACCAAGCCCGGCCGACTCAATGATTTCCAGCGCCAGGCCATGGAACGGCTGGCCCGGCAGGTGGTCTGGTGCATGGAGGCGCGCCTGCAGCATGAACAGGATGCAGGCGTATCAAAATCGCTGACCAGTCTGCTTGAATTTCTGCCCGACGGGCTCATCACCACCGATATTGAGGGCAATATCAAACATGTGAATTCCATTGCCCGCCGCTGGCATGGCATTGATCCGGCCACCATCAACCGGCAGGAGTGGCCACTTTACTTTGAACTGTTTGACCAGAGTGGCAAGCAGCGGCTGGCTCTGGCCGACACGCCTCTCACCAGGGTACTGCGTGGCGAGCAGGTAAAGGACCAGGAGCTGATCATTCGCAGCAAAGGCCAGCCCGAACGTCTGATGCTGTGCAATGCGGATTATCTGCGTGATTCGCAGGGGCGGCGCACTGGCGCGGTGGTGGTGATGAGGGACATCACCGCCAACCGGGATGCCTCGCGCAGCATAGCCGACAAGAACCGACGGCTTTCCGTGATACTCGAAGGCACCCGTGCCGGCACCTGGGAGTGCAACCTGCAGACCGGCGCCATGGAACTGAATGACCGCTGGGCCGATATCATCGGCTACCGGCTGGATGAATTATCGACCTTGAATGTGGAGATGCTGGAGCGCTGGGTGCATCCCGATGATCTCGCCATGTGCCGGGAAGCCTTGCAGCAGCATTTGCGCGGAGAACTGCCGCTGTACGATGTCACCATGCGCATGCGGCACAAGCACGGCCACTATGTGTGGGTGCACGACCTTGGCCGGGTGTTCGAATGGGGGCCGACGGGTCAGGCCCTGAAGATTGCGGGAACCCGGCTCGACATCAGTGCGATGAAACAGCGTGATGCGGAAGTGGCCAGTGCCCGCAACTATCTGCAGGAAATCATCAATGCAGCCGAAGAAGTTTCGATCATTGCCACCGACGCCCAGGGCCTGATCACGTTGTTCAACTCCGGGGCGGAACGCATGCTGGGCTATTCCGCGAAGGATATGGTGGGCAAACAGACCCCGGCCATTTTCCATTTGCCGAAGCAGGTCGAACAGCGCGCCAAGGAGCTGAGCAGCCAGTACGACCGCAACATCAACGGTTTCGATACCTTTGTGCATGAAGTCAGGACTGGCGGCACTGATACCCGTCAATGGACCTATGTCTGCCGCGATGGCTCCCTCAAGCAGGTGAGGTTGTCGGTAAGTGCACTGCATGAAGGGCAGGGCAAGTTGATCGGCTTCCTGGGCATGTCGATGGATCTCACCCGCCAGCTGGAGGCGGAAGAATCGGCGCGTGTGAGCATTGAGCGGTTTGAGCGGGCATTTGCTGCCGCTGCACAGGGCATGGCACTGCTGTCGGTAACCGGCCACTGGATCGATGTCAATGACGCGCTGTGCCAGATGTTCGGCTATACACGCGAAGAGCTGCTGAAGATCGACCTTGACCAGCTCACCTATCCCGATGATCTCAACAAGGATCTGCAACTGGTGCGCCAGACCCTGGATGGCGCCATCAGCCACTATCAAATGGAAAAACGCTATATCGACAGCGATGGCGCCCTCATTCACGGCATCCTGTCGGTATCGCTGGTGCGCGACAGTCGCGGCTGGCCCATGCATTTCGTACTGCAGATCCAGGACATCAGCGCCCTCAAGCACATGGAAACACTGAAGGATGAATTCGTCTCCACGGTTAGCCATGAATTGCGTACGCCATTGACGTCAATTTCCGGGGCTCTGGGCCTGGTCTGTGGCGGCGTGCTGGGTGAAGTGCCGGAATCGATGCAGGAGATGCTGTCAGTGGCCAGCAACAATGCCTTGCGCCTGTCGGCACTGATCAATGATTTGCTCGACATGGAAAAACTGGTTGCCGGCAAAATGAATTTCAGTTTCCACGAAGTGGATTTGACAGCATTGCTGGATGAAGCGCTGATCACCATGGAAAGCTATGCAGCACCGCTGGCCATCACGATACGCCGGGTCGGCACCGCCCCGGCCCGCATCAGTGTGGACCCCATGCGGCTTGGGCAGGTATTGAGCAATCTGCTGTCGAATGCCTGCAAATTCTCGCCGAAAGGTGCCGAGGTCAAGCTGGAACACAAACTTGTCGATAATATGGTGGAAGTCAGCGTAATAGACCAGGGCTCGGGCATTCCCGAGTCGTTCCGTGCGCGCATTTTCCAGAAATTTTCGCAGGCCGATGCCAGTACCGGACGCAGCAAAGGCGGCACCGGGCTCGGGCTGGTTATTTGCAAGGAGCTGATTGAACGCATGCACGGCGAAATCGGTTACGAATCATTTGAAGGCCAGGGCACACGCTTCTGGTTCAGACTGCCAGTGTTGTAGGGCCGGAGTACGGCCGCTTTGCCAGGAGAAACCGACCATGACTGAATTGAAACGGGTGCTGCACGTGGAAGACGATCCTTCCATCAGGATGGTGGCAGGCATTGCACTGGAAAAAGTCGGCAATCTGGAAGTGCTCAGCTGTGAAAGCGGCCAGATGGCTCTGGAAAAAGCAGTCGCTTTTGATCCGCAGGTTTTGTTGCTGGATGTAATGATGCCGCAGATGGATGGCCCGGCCACCCTCAAGCAACTGCGGGAAATCCTCGACGTCGACAGCAAACTGGTGCTGTTCATGACCGCCAAGGTGCAACAAAAGGAAATCGATGAATACCTCGGCATCGGTGCCTTCGGCGTGATCATCAAACCGTTCGATCCGATGACATTGGCGCGCCAGATCCAGGAACACTGGAAGAATTTCCAGCAGAGTCGCGCTGGCTGACGCTTTCCATCGATACCCGTTCAATCTCCGGACAGGCTCAGTCAGCCCAGCTGCGATCCGTAATGCGTTCCAGCAGGGTGAGCCCCACCTGCGATTGTTGCGCCCACTTGTATTTCACATGCTGCAGGAATTTTGAATTCCACGAACGGTGGATTTCATTGCGATCCTGCCAGTAGAGCACGAATTCCTTCACCTGCGCTTCGGCAAAATCGGCATCGATGTTGGCCATTGCCAATACATCGAAACAGGCAGGATCCGGTTTGAAATCGCGCGGGATCGGCCTCGGAGTGTTGTCGCTTTCCAGCGCATGGGTATAGCGCTCCCACTGGCGGCGCACATGCGCAATGAAACGGCTGTTCCATTCGCTGCCGCTGGTGCCCTTTTCACGCCAGTACAACACAAACTCCGGCACGGCTTCTTCAATGAAGCCGAGGCTGATGCCGCCATGCTCGAGTATGCTGACGGCGTCGTCGCTGGGTTTCCAGTCCGCAGGCATGGTTGATTCGAGCACGCGTGTGTTCTGCAGACTGCGCTGCTTTTCCCAGCCGCTCACTACCCAGTTGAGAAAGGTGTGGTGCCATGAATACTGGCTCTTGCCGCGATCACGGTGATAAAGGATGAAGGCTGGCAGTTCACGTTCGACATAGTCGCGCGGAATATTGCGCTGGGAGCATTGGTCGAACAGTGCGGCATCCGGCTGCCAATTGGCCGGGATCGGCGCGGCAACACCGCTTTTGCTGGACACCGGCGAGTTGATGACAGCGGTACGCGCCTTGGTATCACGTGCAGACTTGGCCTTGCCGTTATGCTGCTGATTGATTGCCAGCAAGCAGGTATCGCCTTTGCCTGCCACCGGCTCGCTCAGCAACAAACCAAGATCCTGCAGGCTAAGCTGCACGCGTTTGATGTCTGGCAGGGTCCAGAATGGCAGCGCAGCAATCAACGCTTCATCAGTCAGTTCGGCGTAGTGGCGCTTGTCCTTGATCACGGCGGGGTGCTGCAACAGCAATTCACTGACCACATGCAACAGCACTGCTTCCTCGAGGCCAATGGTGGCGGCAAGAGTTGGCGAGATAAGCAGCGGTCGTTCTGGAATGAGGGAGGTGGTCATGGTTGTGCGGCTGGCTGGTCGGACTGGGATTCTATACTGCCTTTGCGTTCCCGGCGTGAGCTCGTCAGCAAATTTCTTTTGATAAGTTTATTGACCTTCTTTGAAGTTTCAAAATTTTTGCCTCAGTGCGCAGCCTTGGGCCGAGAGACGCTTCGGAAACACGCTCCGAGTACATCCCTGTAGCTTGTCTTCGGCCGTCCATGGCCTCAGACAGTTTCCGA
>CAILUG010000060.1 GCA_903837345.1 uncultured Gammaproteobacteria bacterium
CTGCGAATTTCGACAATAATATCCATGTAATACACTCCAGATACCTCCGGCTAAAACGCCAGAGGATGACACACGGAGGTGGAAACTATTGGACGCTGTTTCCACCCCTAATCTGGAAAGTTTTGCACGCTGATTAACACTGCGGTGTGTTTTGTTGGGTGAGATCAGTCTTCACGCCGGGCGGTGGCGTCGGGACTGGTGCACCCAGCAAGTCTTCCACAATCCAGGAACCGCGAATAACCGGCGATGTCCTGTTGGCCACTGAGGTGGCAGTGAGAATGCTGCCCTGGCCTAGCAGCCCGCGGCGCGGACTGTTTTCGGGCAACTGGACCCGGCGCATGTAATCGCCACGCACTCCGGCGATCCCGTAATGCTCGGCCAGTTTGGCGTTGAGCCATGTGTAGGGGGAATCCAGCAGTTTAAGCAAACCGAGGTTCTGTCGCATCACATCACTGAACAACAACTCGGTTTCCTGGCGGAAGCCTTTGCGAAGTTGTGCATTGAAGGCAGGGTCCTGTGGCAAGGCGTCGTCGAGGTCGCGCAGGCGCAGCCATTGTCCGGCAAAGTTGTGTACCAGGGCATCAGCGCGGGCGTCGCGCTGCATGCGCGCTACCTGTTGTGCGAGTACAGCCGGTTCGTGCAATTTGCCGGACGCTGCCACATCACGCAGTTCCTTGTCCGGAATGCTGCTCCACAAGAAGAACGACAGTCGCGAGGCCAGTTCAATATCGCTGATCGCATAGACTTTGCCTTCGCTTACGCCAGCTGGTTGCTGTTCAATCAGATACAAAAAGCGGGGATCCATCAACATTCGCGACAAGGCATACTGGATACCCATCTCGAATCCACCGAGCTGTTTGCCCTTGTCAAAGAAAGACAAGAGCCCGGCCACTTCCTTGCCATTACTCTGCAGCGGTCGCCGATAGGCAGCAGTTGCCAGCTTGGTGAGGATATCCCGGGCACAGCCGGGTTCTTCACTGGCAGCCTGCGGATAACAGGAAAAAATGGCCTGACGGCTGGGCGTATTGCCTGCGCCCTTCGCTTCGAACGGGCCGTTGATCTGCAAGGAGGCTATCGCGCCCTCACGACTGAATACATCATAGAAATCATTCACGCCCTCGCAGCGGCGGCTGTCGATCAGGGCCACTCCCACTTCGTGGGGACCGGCAGGAATGGGGATCTGGAAGCGGGTGGGGTTGTCCTGTTTAACCAGCATGCCATCCAGCGTGACCATCACCTCTGAATTGCCGGAACAGAAAGCCTGGTTGTTGAAAACACCGCCGGCACCGCGCGCATTCACCAGAATCTCGTATTGTCCGTCGAGCGGAAAATTGTGGGTAACCAGCAAGCCGGACCGCGTTCCCAGCGGCAGCCCCTCGATCTGGGTTTCCTGCCCGCCAGCAGGCACCGGATAGATGGTTTGTGAAGGTATCAGCGAGAGATCTCCCACCGCTTCACGCCCGATGCGCATGGCAGCACCGGCAAGGGCATCAATCAGGGTTGGCGAAACGCTCAGAACATCGACATTGTTGTTGAAACCCGCGCCGGCGGCTTCACGCGGCAACGTTGCCACGATTGCCGATGCATCAAAGGCCAACAGGTCTCGTATCGCATTGGTGTACTCTTCGCGATTAAGCCTGCGCAAGCCTTCTTTGCCGGGATTGGGAGCAGACGCATGTTCGCTGTCGAGGGCAGCGCCCACCTGGGCAGCAAATCCGTCAAGCACGGCCCGGGGCGGACGGTCCTTGCCGGCTGGTGGCATCATGCCGGTCCTGAGCTTGCGGATGACTTTTTCCCACACAACATCGTCACTGACCAGATGCTCGTGAGCAAGCAGATCGAAAGCGAGACTGCCAGCCTGATCGTCCAGGTTGTGGCATGTCACACAATACTTTTCCAGCACGGACCAATCCGGGCCTGCTGCACCCTGTACGGTTTGCGCCATCAGCTGGGACACGCAAAGCGTGCTGGCAATCAAGAGCGTGTTTCTATGGATCACGTGTGCTAATATTCCCATTTTTAAGCAGTTATTTGTATTTTTTTGCTTATTAAAATTATCGTTATTGTGTAATTATCCGTTTCATCAAATCAGCATGTTCAGTTTCTGCAACAACGCCAGTACGAACCGGACACCTCATGACCAATACAAAAACCAGAACAAAAACCAGAACAATTGCCAAAATAAATTTCGGTGAACTCACCAATCACACCGGCTACCACATCAGGCGCAGTCACTCCACTCTCATGCGACTGTTTGCAACCAACTGCAAGCAATTCCACCTCAAAAGCCAACAAACTTCCATTCTGATTCTCACCCGCGAAAATTCCGGCATTACCCCGGCTGCAATCGCGGACGCCATCGAAATTGAGCGCTCGCTTATGGCCAAGTTGCTGACTGATCTCATGAAAAGAAAATTCATCGAAGCCAGGTCATGCAGTCTGGACGGCAGACAAAAAGGGCTCTTCATCACTCCCAAGGGCAAAATTTTCATTAGCCAGGTGCTGGAGTACTTTTCGCAGAATCTGGAAAGTGGAATCAACCGCAATCTTTCCGAACGTGAACGACTCACCCTTATCAAGCTGCTGCAGAAAATCTACGAAAACCCCTAGCCCTGCGTATCACTCTACCAGCAGCCGGAACAGCCAGCAGCCGGAACAGCCAGCAGCCGGAACAACCAGCAGCCGGAATCCCCCGGCCAAATCCAATGCCAATATAGTTAACTATATTAACTATGTCATTTAATTAATTCAACCAACCAATATTTCCATGGCGCCATTCGAAGCGGGGGTCAGCTGCCTGCATCCACATGCAGTGCCGGCTCACGGCGTATGGGGATAAAGGCATTGCCGTGCCCGTCCGGTTTAAAACACAAGGAATTTCAAGCCTTATTGCCCTGAAAATATCAGCGGAACGCGGATCCTGCCGGTTGCACATTGGCCAATGGCGATATAGGCTCGTGCTTGCAAACGATTGCAGCGCCTTCGTTTCGCATCAGCTGATTATAAAAAAACAGATCTTTGCCCTGGGGCTTTCGGCATGCATTCAATCAATTCCGTGCCTGCATCCCTGGCCGCCAACGAGGGAGATTTGCATCCATGACATTGAAAAACCATTGGCCGTGCTTGCTGGTGCTGTGCACCTTGTCTGCCGCTGTCAGCGCGCAGACTCCTGCCAGCACTGCCGCCGCTCTGGGCAAGGACACCTGCGAAAAACTGCAAACCCTCGCAATAACGCCGGCGCAGATCGGCGAACCGGTGGCGAAGGTCGTCATTGAATCTGCCACATGGGAAGCGGTTGCGCCCGCGCACTGCCGCATCAATGGCCGCTTCGATCCGGTCGATACCGCACCCAACGCGCGCCCGATCAAGTTCGGCGTGGTGCTGCCGGCCAGCTGGAACAGCCGCGCCATCCACATGGGTGGCGGTGGCATGAACGGTACCATTCCTCAACTGGTGGGCCGTGGCGATCAGAGCGACACTGCCAAAGGATATGCCACTTATGGCAGCGACTCCGGCCATGCCATCAACGACGATCCGAAGTGGCTGCTCAACGACGAAGCCATCAGGAACCTCGGCTACCTTCAGATGAAAAAGACCCATGACGCCGCGCTGGTGCTGATCAACAAGGCTTACGGCAGCGCACCGAAATACAACTACTGGGTCGGCAGTTCGCAGGGTGGCCGCGAAGGCCTCACTGTGGCGCAGCGCTATCCGCAGGATTACGACGGCGTGGTGGTAACGGTGCCGATCGTCGGCTTTTCGTCGCTGATGCTGGGGCCCAGCAAGATTCGCATACAGGAGAAGTCGCTGGCCAGCTGGGTCCCCGCGTCCAAAGGCACGGCGATACTCACCGAGTTCATGCGCCAGTGTGACAAGCTCGATGGCATCGCAGACGGCGTCATCAATGACTACACCGATTGTCGCGCGCAGTTCAATGTCAACGACGACAAGGGCGACAAGGATCCATGGGCGAAGTTGCACTGCCCCAACGATGTTGATCCCGCGCCGAATGACAACAGCAAGAATGCCTGTTTGACGTCAGCACAGATCAAGACGGTGGAGTTCATCTTTTCCGATCTGCCCGCCGCAGTGAAGCTGCCGAACGGCCGCAGCAATTTCGGCATGTGGGCACCGACCACGGCAGTAGTGAGCCAGTTCCCGGCGTTCGGTGGTCCGCCGCCGGCTGCTCCTGCACCACAGGGTGCTGCGCCCGGCGCACGCCCGGCTGGTGCTCCGCCCGCAGGTGGTCCGCCTGCCGGTGGTCCTCCGCCTGGTTTCGCCAACATGGCACCTCCGGGGGCGGTATTCATGTCGCTGCGCTACAAGGGCCAGGAAGGCGCCGCTGCTGATGCGCCGCTGTTCACCACACTCGGCACTGACGGCGTCACCGGCTTTTTCATGCAGGACCCGAGCGCCAATCCGCTCGACTTCGACAATGCCAAACACGGCAAGCGTCATGAGCAACTGGCGCCGATACTCGATTCGACCCAGCCTGATTTGAGCGCGTTCGTCGCGCGTGGCGGCAAGCTGATCGCCATCATCGGCACCGACGACACCATAGCCGCGCCGGGTGAACAGCTGAACTTCTACCAGTCGGTGATCGACAAGATGGGCCGTGGCAAGGTAGATCAATTCGCAAGACTGTATGTGCTGCCGCAGACAGGTCACGGCCTCACCGGCCGCTCGGCCAACGTCGATGGCGACGGCAAGACCATTACGCCAAGCGAGATTCCCAGCCGCGTCGATCGTTTTGCGTTGTTGACGCAGTGGGTCGAACAGGGCAAGGCGCCGACCATGAGCGTCGAAGTATCCGGCATGAGTGCAACGCGACCGATGTGCAGCTATCCACAGTACCCGCACTATCAGGGCGGCGATGCCAACAGCGCCGCCTCTTACCTGTGCACCAAACCCAAATACGCCAAATAACAACAACGGGAGCCCCGCCATGCGCACTACTCTGCTTGCCACACTGACTTTGCTGGCCCTTGCCACCAGCGCTGCCGCACAAACACCTCCACCTGCCAAACCGCTGGGCACAGTGCCCGATGCCGCGCAGATGCCGAAGGTGGAGTTCGCGTTCGAAGAACGTGTGACATTGTCGCCAGCCGTAGTGCTTGGCAAGACCGCGCTCGGGGGCCGCCAGTACATTCCGATCACCGGTGGCACCATCGCAGGACCGAAGTTCAGCGGCAAGGTGGTGCCCGGCGGCTGGGATTACCAGCTGCAGATGGCAAGCGGCTGCGGCACGCTGAGCGCCGATTACTTCATCCAGTCGGACGACGGCGTGATGATCCACGTACTCAACGAAGCGATGAACTGTCGACCGACCGGCCCTGATGCCGCACGCAGTTTCACGCGTCTGAGATTGGAAGCACCTGAAGGCAAGTACGGCTGGATGACGAGCAGCGTGTTCGTCTCCACCATTGAACTCGACAGTGGCCCCGCCGGCGCCGATGGCAAACCGGCGCCGCTCAGTGCAATCCGGATCAAGATCTACCAGATCAAATAACTCTCAAAACAGGTACTTGAATTACCCTCAACAGCCCCAACCATGCAATCTTCCACGGAGATTGTTATGAGCGGACCCAACCTGCAACTGGGCATACTCGGCGCCATGTTTGTATTCTCGTGGCTAATGGTGAAACTGGTTCGATACATCAAAACCAAACGGGTCAACCCGGAATGCAACATCACCCAGCCACGGCCAGCAAACTACCAAACCGACGGCATGTTGTACGGCATGCTCGCAAACACCGCCTCCACCCGCTTGATGGCGTTGCCGTCGATCTTGAACAGCTCGATCAGAATGAACGAGTGCGGGTAGAAGAACACCGATTTTGCCTTGGTCTTGCCGTCGGTCCAGGTGACGTCGACGATCTTGCCGCTGTGATCCATGAAGCCGGCAGCCAGAACAATTCCTTTCTCTTCATCCACCAACGGAAAGCGCCGGTCGCGCAGACGGTCGTCGTAGACGTATTGACCGAGCTTGAACTGGTCGGCGCAGCCCATTTTGGCGATGTCGTAGTTGGGAATGGTCGGGTTGTTGGTGGTCTTGAGGCCGTTCTCGACGCGATCGCAGTCGTTGGTGAAGTCGGTGAACAGGTGGCCATCGTTCTGCTGCAGGGTGTCGAAGTAGCCGTCGGCGACGCTGATCATGCGTTCACGCCGCACGCGTTTGGCTTCTGGCACTGTAGCCGCCCACACCGCACTGCTCTTTTCCAAACCATCGGTGGCCGGGAACGGTGAGGTGTCGATCTTGCGCGACAGCACGGTTTCAATTTCGGTTATCTTGCCGTCCTTCACTTTCAGACGCGCGGCGAGGATGCCGGGCGTGTCATGTTCGGTGATCACTTCCACCAGCGCCACCTGCCCTTGTGCCGGATCAGCCAGCCTCAGGTTGTAGTTGCGCCTGCCTTTGATGGTATTCCACAGGCCGTCGCCGACCTTCATCTGCACACCGTTCTCGGTGAACTTGACGTCCCTTGCCAGCGGCAGCCGGCTGACATCCTGCTTCAGCATCGCATCCAGATAAATATCGGCGAACTTGTACAAACAAGCCCGGTCGCAGTCGATTGCGGTCGATGACGATTGCGCCAATGCTGCAGTGGCTCCAAGAGTGAGGACGAACGTGGCAAGCAAGATTTTCATTGTCATTTTCCTGTGACCGGGTTCTTGTAATGGTAAGGCGGTACAAACACATCGGGAAATGCACCGTATTTCACCGTAGTTGCCGCGTCAGGAGCCAGATTCTCCTTCTGCTGCGGCATCGCCACTGCGCCCTTGTTCCAGCCCTGGTCGTATTCCACATAGAACGTGATGTAGCTGTGAAGATTGCTGATGCGCCATACGCCGTCCTGCTTCGCATATTCGTTTTCATAGGTGGCTTCACCCCAGCGTGCCTCCTTGCCAAGATGGCCTACCTGGATGAACGAACGCCAGCGGGCCTTGGCAGTGTTGCCGTCGTCGGCCACATGGATGACAGGCTGCAGCTGCATGTGGTTGTAGAGCCGGCCGTATTCAAGCTCACCCAGCGAGTGCAGATATTCGCGGATGCGGTCCTGGCCCTTGAACACGCCACGACCGGCGATTTCCAGTGAGGCATCGGCGGTGAACAGATCGGCTGCATCATCCCAGTGTGACTTGTCCACATAGAAGCCGTAACTGGCCTGCAGATTGGCGATGCTGACATAGTCGCCGGCGGCCTGCGCCTGTTGCCGCAAGACAGTGGTCTCGGTTTGCAAGTCTTGCACCTGCTGCTGCAGGGCACGTTGAGTGGGCAGCAACCAGCCGGCACCGGCCAGCATCACTGCCACTGCGATGACAAGGCCCACGATCCTGTTGTTCATTTGCGTTCTCCGGTTAACAATGCACTCTCTGGTGCCAACGAGAACAACAATATGTCAAAACCCCTTGCCCGCAAACTGTTTTGTCTGGCCACGCTGCTGATGGCCGGCTTGTGTGCCAATGCCCAATCATTGGCGCCACCGCATGCACCCATTATCGAAGGCCAGCCGGTGCCGGTGGTGCCGCATCCGGATCCGCGTTCACTGCTAAAGAGCAAGCTGCCGGCGCTTGCTGCCAACAAGCAACTGGTATTCGACTATTGGCGCAATCTGATTCTGGCCGGTCGTGCCGAGGCGGTGGATCAATACCTGGCTCCGACTTTCGTCGAACACAATCCGCTGTTGCCCAGCGGTGCCAAGGCTGTCAAAGCCAGAGTGGCGGCGATGGCGAAAAAGCCGGCACCAGTACCTGCCACCATTGCCGACCTCGTGACGCTGGTAGCGGAAGGCCCCTATGTGGTGCTGGCGAGCGTGAGCCATTACCCGGAGCCTGACAAATCGGGCAACACCTACACCTCCACCCGTTTCGACATGTTCCGCATCGATGGTGGCCGTATTGCCGAGCATTGGGATTCAGCATTGTTCCGGTCAGGCGAAGCCTTTACTGATTTCGGCGCCAACAAGGCCGTGCCTGTCACCGGCACCAGCGGAATGGCGCAGCATGCGATGATCGCCAATGATGATGCGTCGTTGTTCGACAACAAACGGCTGGCGTTCGATCTGTGGCGCCACATTCCCGATGCCGGCCGCGAAGAAATGGCCGAGCTTTATCTGGACCCCACCTACATCCAGCACAATCCCAATGCTGCCACCGGCCGCGCCGGCTTCCAGGAATATTTCAAGCGCCGGCCCGATGCGCCCATCCAGATCACACTGAAAGATCCACTGGTGGCACTGGTGGCAGAAGGTGATCTGGTGGTGCAGGTGCTGCAAACCGATCGCCAGCATCCCGACACCAAACAAAGCTACTCAGTAGCCTGGTTCGACATGTTCCGCATCGGGAATCACCGGGTCATCGAGCACTGGGATACTGCATCCAAGGGCGAACTGCCGGCGGTGATGCAACAGAATATCCAGCCTGGCCACTAGTTAGCGCCACTAGTTAGCGCCACGCGTTTGCAAACGCGTGGCGCTGACGCAGGGAACTATCGTGCAGGTGCAGCACAGGTGAAATTGGCGGCATCACTGGTGTCACCCTGGCCTTTGTAGCTCGCCGCTTGCGGATAGGCACACACTGGCCGTGTGAAGGCTTTGCCGGGTACGGCAGGTGCACCGGGCATGCCGGCTGGCAACGGCTGATGGGTGCCAACCAAGGCAGCTGGAGCCTTGCCCTGTTCCACCCATTGTTCCATCGGTGTCAGCCAATCGATTTGTGATGCCCCTTCGCCACCCGAGCAATGTTCCATGCTGGGGACCAGATAGAAACGCACGTGATCACGTGTCACTTGTTCACCCAGTTTGGCAAGCACACTCTGGTAGTAGTTCACGGAGTTGCCATAGGGGATCAAGCCGTCGGTGCCGCCATGGTAGGTAATCAGCTTGCCCCCGCGTTTGAAGAAGGCAGCGAGATCAGGATTCATCGCGACGATGGCACCGGCGTCCTGTGCTTCGGCCTTGTCCACATCGGTATCAGCGTTGAACATGGCTGGTGTCCACCCGGGATTCTTCATCACCAGCTGACGGAAGAAGCTTGAGCCGATGCTGAACTGTGGCGATGCGTAAGCGGCCCACAACGATTCACTGCCGGCACCGGTGCCGGGTATGCGAGTGACAGAACCACTGACTACGCCGCGATAAATGCGGTCAGCGGCGGCCACTTCGGCAGCCGTCAAACATTGCGCGGCCTGCCCGTCCTTGCACTGCAGTGAGGCCGGCTTGAACTTGCACTGCGCCGGCAGACCGATTACGCGATCCTTGACGCCATCGTCAGCATCACAGGCGGCGATGGCGGCTTCTTTCAGCAACTGCAATTTGTCCATCCCCAAGGCGCCGGGGCCAAGATTGCGCTGGATCACGATGCTCAGCGCCATCAGCGACATCCAGTTGCTGGCAGGAGCGCCAGCGACAATGGCGTCGTAATCTTCCGGATAACGCTGTGCTTCCTTGAGGCCCTGACGACCGCCGGTGGAACAGCCCAGCCAATACGAACGATCGGGAGCTTTGCCATAACGTTTGGTGGTGAGAGCCTTTCCTGTCAGCGTGAGTTCATGCACCGCACGATAGGCAAAATCTGTCACTTTCTCGGGATGATCAACTCCCCACGCAAAATCTCCACCACCACCCTGATGGCCGGTGTCGGTATTGGCCACCGCATAACCACGCAGCAGCGGATCAGTCATCGAGCTGTAGACAATGGAACCTGCGGCACCGCCATTGCCGGTTTGCATGAACTTGCCGTTCCAGTTGCTGGCCGGCAGCCATAGTTCAAAGCGGATATCGGAATCGGGCGTGGGTTTGATCGAGCCGGCGATACGACAAAATGCCGGTAGCTTTGCATAGTTGCCACCGGGGCCGGGAATGTCAGGCCCTGGGGCCTTGAATGCACCGGCAGCCACCTCTTCCGCTGCCGTAATCGTGGTGTTGGCTACCGATGATCCCTTCAGTGCCGCGCAATCAAGCGCCTGCGCCTGGGCGCTGCCTGCCGCCAGCATCGCGGTGGCGAGCGCAACCGCAGTCACCAGTTTCATGACAGGTCTTGTTGACAGGGTATTGCGCATGCTGCCCTCCTCACGATGGTTTTTTCTGCAGACGAGTCAGTATCGCACACATCAATATTGATCCACACAGCAGCAGGTGGATGCCTCGCTCGATATCATGGCCACCGACGACACCGGCACGCGGGTCAGATAAGCTGTCAGCCTCCGGATATGCCGCAAAAGGAATTCCTGTGTCAGCTACAATCAAGCTCCTTCACGACCCTAGCAAGTATTTGTTCTTTACCGGCAAGGGTGGCGTCGGCAAGACCTCGGTCTCGACTGCGGTGTCGATTGCATTGGCCGACCTGGGCAGGAAGGTGTTGCTGGTCAGTACGGATGCCGCATCCAACCTGGATGAAATGCTGGGTATTGAGCTGCATAACCACCCGGTACCGGTGCCGGGTGTTGCAGGTCTTTTCGTGCTGAATATCGATCCGGATACTGCCGCCCGCGACTATCGCGCCCGGGTAGTTGATCAAATGGCACCTGATACCAGCGATGCCGACATTGCCAAAGTGCGGGAACAACTATCCGGCGCCTGTACTACCGAGATTGCAACCTTTGATGAATTCGCCACGCTCTTGTCGAATGGTGCACCTGCTTATGACCATGTGATTTTCGACACGGCACCCACCGGCCACACCCTGAGACTGTTGAGTTTGCCAAAAGCATGGAGCGGCTTTCTGCAGGGCAACGACCGCGGCGCCTCCTGTCTGGGTCCGCATTCCGGATTGAAAATGCAGGAGCAGCTTTTCAACGAAGCTTTGGCTGCTCTCAACGACTCTGCACTGACTACAGTAGTGCTGGTAGCAAGACCAGAAAAAGGGGCGCTCGATGAAGCAGCCCGCACTTCTGAAGAGCTGCGCCAGCTTGGGCTTGGCAACCAGCGCCTGCTCATCAACGCAGTCTTCAAGGCAAGCAACCATCATGACAGTGTTGCGAAAGCCCTTGAAGCACTCGGCCAGCAAGCAATAAACAACATGCCTTTGCATCTGCGCTTGCTTGCGACCGACCTGGTACCGATGCGCGCAGCTGATTCGGTGGGATTGCCTGCGTTGCGGGCATTGCTGTCCGCACCAACTTCACAGGCGGCAGATGCCACCCTCGAGCATGCTGTTGATTTTGAATACCACCACTTGTCGGAGCTGGTGGCCGAACTTGCGAAGAGCGAGCGTGGCCTGATCATGGTCATGGGCAAAGGTGGCGTCGGCAAAACCACCATCGCCGCTGCCATCGCACTTGGCCTGGTACAAAGCGGGAAGTCTGTGCATCTGAGTACCACCGATCCTGCCGCCCATCTGGACTCGACACTTGCAGGCCAGGTGGCCGGGCTCAGCGTCAGTCGTATTGATCCCAGGGAGGAAACCAGAAAGTACGTGGACAAGATCGTTGCCGCCCGCTCACCGCAGATGACAGCGGATGAGAAAGCATTGCTGATGGAGGATCTGCGCTCACCCTGCACCGAAGAAGTTGCCGTCTTTCACGCATTCTCACATGTGGTCTCGCAAGCGCTGGGCTCATTCGTCGTGCTGGATACGGCACCAACCGGCCATTCGCTGTTGCTGATGGACGCCACCGGTGCCTATCACCGCCAGATGTTGCATGCATTCGAGGGCAAGGGATCAGGTCGCATCATCACCCCCTTGATGCGACTGCAGGATGCCGCCTATACCAGAATCCTGCTGGTGACCTTGCCGGAAACCACACCAGTGTCACAAGCCGCAGCTCTGCAGGATGACCTGCGACGCGCCAAAATCGAGCCTTTTGCATGGGTAGTCAACAAATCGCTGTTGGCGTCAGGTACGCAGGATCCGTTGTTGCGTGCCCGCCTGCATGGCGAAAGAGTGCAAATGCAACGCGTTGCCGGACAATCGGCTCATCAAACCTATGTAGTACCCTGGACGCCAGAGCCACCTGTGGGAGTTGCAGCACTCACCGGCCTTTTGCATCAATAGGCACGAAGTCCTGATTTTGTCGACCGGAACAGCGACAAACGGCAGCTGCGCCTATCGCGTTACCAGCACCCGCGGTGCGGTTTCACGCAAACCCAATGCCAGCAGACCGGACACCAGTGCCAGTCCGAACAGTATCCACAGCGGCGCCTGCAAGCCGACCGCATCGGCGGCATAGCCAGCCAGGAAGGGTGAGAGCACCCCGCCGAGAATTTCACTCACGCCCATACAGATACCCAGTGCGCTGGCCATCTGCGCGGGCGCAACACTTTCCGAAGGAATCGTCGACATGAACAAGGGATAAACTCCGGTCACGCCCCAGCCGACAAAGAAAATGGTCGCAAGCCCCCAGGTCGAACCCGTGAAATAAAGCGCGCCCAACGGCAAGATGGTGGCCAACAGCGGCATCGCAATCATCAGCGGTCGACGGCCGATGCGATCCGACCACGCCGAGATCGCAAACGAAGCGATGGTGGCGGAAATGCCCAGCACTCCCATCAGCCAACCCATGGTAGTGGCATCGTAGTTGCGCACTTGTGTCAGATAGAGCGGCATGAACGCCCAGCACACGACCAGATATGACACCAGCAAGATGCCGATGAGCGTGCACAGCACGATGTTGCGGTCGGCCAGCACATCACGAAAGGAACTGCCCTTGCCGGATGAACCCGTTGCCATCGTTGCCACCGGACGCCGTGTACGAATCAGCCACAGCATCAACAGTGCCGTCAGCAGGCCTGGCGCACCGGCCAGAAAGAATGCATGGCGCCAGCCGAACGCAGTCGCGAATGCCACCAGCAGCACCGGTGCTACAAAGGATCCCATCAGGCTGGAACCAAAGCCCTGCGCTATGCCCATTGCCAGCCCGCGGTGTTGCGGGGCAACTTCAGTGGCAATCAGCGACTGGCTTACCGGCATGATGCCGCCCTCTGCCGCGCCCATCAGCAAGCGTGCGCCGAGCAGCATCAGGAAAGAGCCGGCGAGTCCCGAGAAAAAGGAACAGAACGAGAACGCCAGCGTGGCCAGGATCAGCAAACCTTTGCGCGAACCGCTCTTGTCGGCCAGCACACCGATGCCAAGCGCCGACAGTGCCCAGGTGAACGACAATGCGCCGGCCAGAATTCCCACTTCGGTGTTGTTGAGACCAAGTTCCGGCTGGATGAACGGCATCAAAAAACTGATGGCATTGCGGTCAAACAGTACCAGCCCGAAATTCAGACTGAGCAAGGCGGTCAGCAGTGACTGATAGCCGGTACTGCGCTCATTGCTGCCAGGGTTCGCTGTCACTGTCAGCTTTTCCCGAAGCGCGACAGCACTGCACCGGCCCAACCCATGATGGCCTTGGACTGGATCAGCCACACCCCATCCACTTTGGCCACTACATCGCGGACATGGCCGCACCAGTGCAGATGCGGCGGCTCTGGTGGATGGTTGATGGTCGCCCAGGCGTAGGAGCGGGCCACCCAATGGTCCTTCCGCCCGTGCGGATCAGGATCGAACACAAACTGTGACATCTGGTGCTGGTGGCCTGGGAACTCCGGGCGCTCATGAAACTTCAGCACCAGTTTGCGGATTTCCGCGCGCCCCTTGCGCACTTCCAGTCCGCGATCACGCGTCTCTTCAGTCGCCTCGGCATCTTCGGTAAACAGTGCGACATAACCATCAGTATCGCCGGTGTCGAGCGCCCAACAATAGCGGGCATAGAGTTCGTAGATCGCCAGGCGATCGGCTTCGCTTAAATGTGACATTTTACCCCTCAATGTATGAGTTTCCCGGCAGCCTAAATCGCAATTGGGGCCAACACAAGTCAGTTTGGCAGGCTTGTTGCAGCCAAGGGCTGAACGCAAGACCCGGAACTCTAGTACCATCACCGCATGAGTCTACGTTCCACAATCAATTGGCTGATAACGCTGGTGATGCTGCTGTTCATCATCTCGCTGGCCGCGCTTGAGATCGAGTCTTCACGACTGTCGATCGCGGCAGAGATGGAGGCCGCCACCCGTGTGACTGTGCAGATGCTGGCCAACCTGGTCAGCAATGACCAGGCCCGCAATGGCGATGGCACCACAGCCGGCCTGGTGTCCTACCTCGAACATACCGGCCGTATCCGTGCCCACGATATCGAGGTTGACAGCAACGACGGCAAATCCCTTTATCGTTCACCGCCTTCCCCCTACAAAGCCGGCCGTTCGGCACCACAGTGGTTTACCGTGCTGGTGGCTCCCACGGTGGCGACTACCACTTTGACTGTGGGCAATGGCAAGGTAAACATCCGGCCGGATTACTCGCGCATGGTGCTGGATGCATGGGACGATCTGCTGCATGTGTTCTGGTTGTCGCTGGTACTGTTTACGCTGGTGAACCTGCTGGTATTCTGGTTTGCAGGTCGTGCGCTCAGGGACAATCGCAGCTGGATGCAGCTGATCCAGCGTCACATTGAAGACGAACGTCGCAATCTCGCACTCGAATTGCACGACGAAGTCGGCCAATCGCTGACTGCTGTAAAAACCATTGCCACCACGCTGGCAAATCGTACCCGCGACAAACAACCCGAACTGCATGCCGCTGCCCAGATGATCGTGGACGTCTCGGCCAGAATGTATGATTCCATGCATGGCATGGTCAGGCAGCTGCGCCCGCTGGTACTCGACCAGCTGGGACTGCAGGCAGCATTGCAGGAGTTGATCGACGCGCAGCAGAACCATCATCCTGAAATCCGGTTTACGCTGGCAATCAACGGTGATCCTGGCAAGGCCAATGCCGAAGTCGCCATTGCCGCTTACCGCATGGTGCAGGAATGCCTGACCAATATCGCACGCCATGCTGCTGCCACCAAAGCCAATGTCAGCATCGAGGCCAAAGACCATCTCACCATTACGGTAGAGGACAACGGCCGTGGTTTGCGGGCTGATCCCAACGATCGCAGTGAACGTTTTGGCCTGATCGGCATGCGTGAACGTACGGAAGCCCTGGGCGGCAGTTTTCAATGGCATGGTGAAAACGGCGTCAAGGTGGTGGTAAGCCTGCCACTGCAGGCAACAGAGAACAGCTGATGTCAACGATCACGGTCATGCTGGTCGACGATCATGCGGTGGTCCGCATGGGTTTCAAATTGCTGTTGCAGGAAGCAGTCGACATCGAAGTAGTCGCTGAAGCTGCCACGGGTGAAGAAGCACTCAAGCGCTATGCCGAACTCAAACCCGATGTGGTGGTGATGGATATCTCGATGCCGGGCATGGGCGGCATGGAAGCTGTCACCCGGCTGGTGGCCAGGGATCCTCAAGTGAAAGTGCTGATACTGTCCGCCCATGAAGACAGCATCCATCCGCCGCGCTTGCTGAAAGCAGGTGCTGTCGGCTATTTGTCGAAACGCAGTGCGCCGGAGGAATTGATTCACGCCATCCAGCAGGTGGCAGCCGGCAAGATATTCCTCGACGCCACGCTGGCGCAAGCCATGGCAGTGGATGCACTGACAGGCCTGCAAAACCCGGTGGAAATCCTGTCAGACCGTGAATTCGAAATTTTCATGATGCTGGCCAAGGGCCACTCGGTGGCGCGCATCGCCACCACCTTGTTTTTGAGTCCGCGCACGGTGGGCACGCATCTTTACAACATAAAGCAGAAACTCAAGGCAGCCAATTCGGCAGAACTTACCCTGATTGCGCTGCACAATGGCTTGCTGAACCACTAGGAATTCCGGCAACTACTTTATCGCCGGCCCGGTCGCCCCGTCGAACTCGACGCTCTTCAGCGCCTGCAACTCACCTTCACTGGCCACACCTTCGGCAATCACCAGCATGCCTATGCTGTGGGCAATGTGTGTGAGACCTTTCAGGAAAGTCTGGTTGCCCGGGTTGTTGTGCAAGTCGCGCACAAAGCTGGCATCGACTTTCAGATAATCGAGCCCGAGATCATGGAAACGGCCGATCTGGCTGAACTGGCGCCCGAAATGCTCTATACCGATGCGACTGCCACCGGCTTTCACTGCCAGCACCAGCGTCTTGAAGGCCTCGAGATGGCGCAGGGCACTGGCTTCGGCAACTTCGATCCACAGCCGCCTGGCTGCTGCACCATGTTGCCTGAGCAATTCCAGCAGACGCGGCAGGAACACGGCATTCTCCAGCGAGCTGCCTGACAGGTTGATGGCCAGCCCCCCCAGCGTTGAATTTTTGCCAAGCTCGGTCAGTCCCAGCTCTATTGCGCAAAGATCAAGTTGCGCCGTGAGTTTGAGTCGTTCAGCCATCGGCAGGAACTGACCGGCTGGCAGCCATTCACTTTGCTCGTTCAATTTCAGTCGCAACGGACATTCACTGTGAATGAGTCCGCCGGCAAGATTGGCGACCGGGAACGAGATGAGTTTCACCCGACGATGGTCGAGCGCATTTTTCATCAGCCGTGACCATTCTTCAGCACTGCGGGGTGCATCGCTGGCAGCCATGGTTGCTTCGCGGATGCCGTTGGTGCCATCTGCTTCCGCAGCCGCCAATGCTGCATCGACTTGCGCCAGCACTGCTCCCAGTTCGAGTCCTGGCGGGAACATGCCAAAGCCCAGCCATACGGATGGGCCATTTTCGACAAATGCCGCTGTTTCCTCGATCAATCCCGTCAGCAGTTGCCCGGCCAGCTCGCGTGCGTTGGTCTTGCCGGGCAGCAGGATTGCGAAATCGGCTCCATTGAGTCGTGCCGCAGTACCATCACCGTGCGTCTCGACACAACTGGCCGCTATCGTACCGACCCGTTGCAGCAGATCATCGGTGGCAGCGCGCCCGAGCCGGTGGTTGATGCCCACCAGATCCGCCACGCGAATGATCAGCAATGTACCGCCGGTGGAGTCTTCCCGTTCCAGCGCCTCATGCAGACGTCCCATGAAAAAGCTGCGGTTTGCCAGGCCGGTAAGTTGATCGCAGTTGGCCTCACGCCGTACTGTTTCCAGTTGCCTGGCTTCTTCTTCAAACATGGCCTTGAGACGTCCGACCATCGCGTTCATCGCCTTGCCCAATTGCTGCAGCTCGGGTACACGCGGTTCTGCGATGGTGACAAAGCGGCGATCGGTGATGGCCTGGGCCTGGTCTATCACCGTTTGCAGCGGTTTGCGCAGCCGGCGCAAAATCAGATTGCCGAGGAAGCCGCCAACCACTCCGGCAATCAGCTCGGCCAGTGCCATTTCGACCACACTGTGCCAGAGGGCCGCATACGCAAAACTGCTGTTGCTCTTGAGAATAATGGTGCCGAATTGGGTCCAGCCACTGCTGATTTGTGCCTTGCCTGGCATGGCTTCAATCGGCAGCAGTTGCATGAACCAGTCGGGAACCGCAGCCACCTCGATGGCGCCACTGCGCGTGATCATCGTATTGCCATCCGGATTCAACACACTGATGGATTCGTAATGCCCACTGTCGAACAGCGCAGAAACAGCCAGCTCCACCACCACCGCATCCGGCTTCTGCTGACTGAGTGACAGTGCCAGCGCAGCAGCATTGTCGGCATTTTTCATCGTCAGTTGCGCCTCCAGATAGGAGCGCGCCGACAATGTTGAGGCCAGCAGACTGCCGACCAGTGCCAGCAGCGTACTGATGATGATGGCAAGCCATAGTTGGCGGTACATCGACATAGTGTTCTCCGGTCTTGAAAACCTGGTTTATTCCAATCCTTCTTTTTGTGCCCGCAGTTGCAAATCCTGCCAGCGCGTCAGTTGACCGCTGCCATTCTGCCTGGTGGCATCGGCAGCAACCCCGCTCCACACGGCTTCACTGTTGAAACTGAATATCGGCTGCAAATCGCTGCGCTGGGAAGCCGGCTTTATCTGGATGTCCAGATTGTCCAGAACCAGCGGCTCGGCAGTGGGGGCGGGATAGTAAGCCAGCACCATATGCGCCTGCACCGACGGACCGGCAGGACCGTTGGTAGTGGCGCGCACATAGACCAGCCGCAACTTTTCCACCGATATGCCCAACTCCTTGAGTGAATAATATTTGGCAATGGCCATGTCTTCGCAATCACCGCGCCCCTGCCCGATCAGCTCCATTGGCGTGGCCCAGTAATCGTCTTGCTGCCAGACGGTCAAATCGTCTATGAACAGAAAGTTGTTGTTGAAAAAGTCATTGATTTTTATGAGCTTTTCCGATTCAGGCAGTGGCACGGCAGCGACCAGAACCTGCTGCCATCTCACCAGCATGGCAACCCTGCCCTGTCCAAAACGCTCTATCAAGGCCGCCTTCATTCGATAGAAATCGATCCCAAAGGCATAAGGTAGCCAGCCCAACAGTGCCGAAAAACAGCATATCACCAGCAATCCTGCCAACCAGATGCGGGCCGAGCACGGTTTTGAGCCTTGAAAAGATGTAGGATTGCTCAACATTGGATTTATAATTGCATCATTAGTAGAGCTTCGTCACAGTTTTTTGGTGTTTTCCTTCAAGTAACCCACCAACTGTCGTAATCGATGCAGGAAGCATCAGAATCAGGAAAACTTCCCAATTGACCGGGAACAAGTACTGGAGTCTATTAACGGCTCAGAATGGAATTAGTATTAATTGGTTTTGTTCCAGTGGAAATTGACTGCCCGGAGGCAGATCACCATGAAAAAGCAACTTGTATCCGTCGCACTGTATACAGCACTTTTGTTGTCCGCATTGCCGGGTGCATACGCACAGATTGCCTCATCAGAAGTGGTGACGCTGATCCAGTCGTTGGTCTCCAATAAAACTCCTGTCATACAAATTGCACAAACATTGACGGCGCGTGGCATCACCCAGGAACAAGCACTGGAACTGCTCGCCATGAGAACCAATACTGCAACGCCGGAAGAGGTTATGACTGCACTGGTCAATATGGGCATGCCGGTCGTAGATGCGGCTGCTGTGCTGGCTTCCATGAACAGCACCGACACTGGTGTGGTAAAGACCACTCTACTGAAAGATCAGGGCATCACTTCTGATCTGGCTACCCGCCTTCTGGTCACCCTTAGTGCCAGTGAAAGCGCCAATGACAGATTGGACAACATGATGAAGTTGGGTATCCCGCTTTCTGCTGCTGCCGATTATCTCGTAACCCTGACCATCGCTGCCAAGCCTACTGAACTGTTGAATGCCATGACCGGCGGAGGCATGACTTTAAATCAGGCTGCCACTGTGCTGGTTGCCAACAATACCCGCATTGGAGCCCCGGAATTGCTGACCACCATGACTGGCAAGGGCATCGACATTGCCAATGCCGCACAAATCCTGATCAGCAATAACAGCACGGCTACAGTTGACCAAAGTCGCAATGCGATCATTGCCCAGGGCTTGTCGCCCCTGCAGACTGACACCTTGCTGGCCCAGGCGAACACCAATGCGCAACAGGATCTCAACCAGCAGCAGTTGCAGTTACCGGCCAACAACAATAACAATGGCAATAGCAATATTATTACCGGAACCTCCGGCGGTGGCGCGGTTGCAGTAAGCAACAGTCAGTAACCGCCCCATCAAGGCGGCACGGCAGCAAAGGCAGCCTACTGGCTGCCTTTTTGTTTGTTGGTGGACAGCACTCCTTTACCGCCGTAACCCTGTTCGGTCACAGCTGGCTCTTTGCCAAAATCGGGATTTTTGAACAAGAAATCCGGATTTTTGCCTGTTGGGACTGTTTGAGGAAATATTGCGAACATTTTCCCCCGCTTGGGGACAATACCCGGGAGATTTTCCGTTTGTCCTGAATAGTGGTATTTTAATTCCATAAATAGCTGCTGTTTCGGATAGAATCGCCGGGTAGCAGTTTTCTGGGTCCTGAATGTCAAGCTCATCTACCTCGCCACTGCGAGTAGCTTGTTTCACCGGCACACGTCCGGAATGTCTCAAGCTCGCATCATTGAGCATGGAAGCACGGAAAGACAGGCGTTTCGACGTACAACTTGTGTCGAGCGGTCAACATCCCCACATGGTGGCAGATACACTTGCCCACCTCGATTTGCCGTTGGCTGCAACTCTGCCCTCAGTGCCGACCGGGTCCCCGTTGTCGCGCTGTGTAACCCATCTGCGCCAACACGCGCTGCAGTGGTTGCGGGATACTCGCCCAGACATCGTGCTGGTGCAAGGCGATACTTCCACGGCCTATGCCGGTGCCCTCGCTGCCAGTGACTGCGGTCTGCCGCTCGCCCATCTGGAAGCAGGCTTGCGTACCACAGACCCCATGCGACCTTTTCCGGAAGAACCCTTCCGGCGCCGCATCACCCCGCTGGCGCGCTGGCATCTCGCGCCCACTCACGATGCCGCCGCCCATCTGCGCAGCGAGGGAATTGCCGACCACTCCATTCATGTGGTGGGCAACAGCATTGCAGATATTTTGCGATTCACACTGGAAAATCCGATTGAGCATGACATTCCCTGGCGCAGTCACGGCAGCCGGCTGCTGGTGATGACCTTGCATCGACGCGAGAATTATCAGCAGGGCCTGGTCAATGTATGTTCCGTGCTGCTGAAGCTGGCAGAGCTTGAACCCGAACTGTGCATAGTGTGCCCCATGCATCCCAACCCGCTGGTTCGCACGCGTCTGCAGCATTTGCTGGGCGGGCATCCACGCATACTGATGATTCCTCCGGTACCTTACAGCCGCTTCGTCCCGCTGCTGCAGGAAGCAGCACTGGTAGTGACCGATTCGGGTGGCATCCAGGAAGAGGCAGCCTATCTCGGAGCACCGGTGTTGGTGACACGGTCAGAAACCGAACGCCCCGAAGCTGCCCGCAATGGCCTGGTCGAACTCACCGGCACCAATCCCGCCTTGTTGTTGCAAGCCTGTCGTCAACGACTGCGCAGTTTACGTCCGGAACCGTGTGCCTTTGACGCGGATGCTCCGTTCGGGGATGGCAATACTGCCGCCAGGGTACTGGATACGCTTTGGTCGTCATGGCAAAGCAGTTCGTGAGCAGTCTCGGGCGCAGGGCTGAAGACAGCTCCACGCGCATCAGGGAGTTTTTGCTGCAAGGCCCTTCACAGCAACACAGTGGTGACCATCGGGGTGCGGTGGCCGGCACACTGGATGCCGACGGCTCGGCAGTCTATGTTTATGGCGAAATCACCGGCTACTACCTGCATTGGCTGGCGTCTTTGCCAATGGACCAGGCCACACTATTCTCGCGTGCAGAGGCCGCACAGGCCTGGCTGCAAGGCTATTTGCACAGCACCAGCATGCCATTGACCAGGGTCTATCTGCATGCAGCGGCAGAGGATTGGCGTAACCAGGCCTTGTTTGCTTTCGATCTGGCCATGATTGCAGGCGGGCTGGCCAGGGCCAGTTGCAGCAAACTCATTGGTCTGTCTCCAGCAATGGTCACCGATCTGCAACACTGGCTGCTTCCCTTCGTTGACGACAGCGGACTCACCGTCTGTCTGCCACGTCAGCAAACATCACAGCTGCCTCAGCGCTGGTCCACCACCGGTGGCAGCTTTACAGCCAAAACCGCCAGCCGGATATTGTTGCTGCAGGCAGAAACGGCGCTGCATCCTGCGCTGGTGCAAGCCTGTCGTACCGAGCTGCAAACACGGGTGTTGCGTGCTGAACAGCATGGTATCGACATGCTGCACCCTACCCTTTATGGTCTGGAAGGATGCATGACCAGTCCGACAGCAGACTTCGAACGATTGGCGCACTGGTTCGACCAGATCATTGCCTTGCAAGCCGATGACGGCAGTTTGCCGGAATCGCCGGCTTCTGCATCGGTGCGTCGCACCGACATCATTGCACAGGCATTACGAGTGGCTGTATTTCTTGAATCAGTGCTGGCTCAACCCGGACGCTATCGGGAGGCCTGCGATGCCTTTGCGCAGGCCCTGCTGTTACGCGTGCATGAAGATGGCAGTATTGCCTTCAGCACAGACAGCAACAATGAAACCAATGTGTGGTGTGCCATGTTTGCGGAACAGGCTTTGCGACTTTATGCAGCGTATGCCCACGCACAACCGCTGCCATTCACTGTGGAAGCGCTGGTATGACACGCAGGACCTGGCTGCAAAAACTGCGTGCATGGTCCCGCTTCATACCCATGTTCATTGCACTCAAACTGGCAGATCGACGCAGCCGTCGTCCACCGTTCCGGCGATCCATGCCCCAGTGGGAACCAGGTGTTTCCGTACTGATTCCGGAATGCGGCACTCCTGAATTATTGGGCCTTACCCTGGCGCATGCCGTGGCAGCAGTGGCTGTACTGGAAGAACCGGCTGAAATCATCGTGCTGGTCAATGGCGCCAGTCCTGTCCTCTACCAGGATCTGCAACACGATTTCCCTTCCGTGATCTGGCACTTCAAACAAGCTGCGCTGGGTTTCAATGGCGCCATCGAAGCCGGCCTGAAAGCTGTGCGCTATCCCGCCGTCTACCTGCTCAACAGTGACATGCGCATCGAGCGTGATGCGCTGCAGCAATTGCTGCCCTATCGCACTACTGCAGCTTTCGCCCTGGGCTCGCAAATATTTTTTGCCGATGCGGGACGTCGCCGTGAAGAAACCGGCTGGGCTGACTATTATGTGCAAGGTACCCGCACAGTAGTGTTTGAAAAGATGCCGGATGACTCGCCGGTTGCCCGTGCCACCTTCTATGCAAGCGGTGGCTCCTCATTGTTTCGTTCGGATTTGCTGCGGGAATATGTGCGTGACTCGCGCGGCTTCTCGCCGTTTTATTGGGAAGATGCCGACTGGGGTGTGCGGGCCTGGGAAGAAGGTCTCGAATGTGTGTTTGTGCCGGCATCGAAGGCAGTGCATGAGCATCGCGGCACCATCAGCCGCCGCTTCAGTGCAGGCGAGATTGCCCGCGTGCTGGATCGCAACGCACTGCAGTTTGAGCTGCGCCATCATTTCACGGACGTAACCGGCATTCGTTCCATGGGCCATCTGGCCGCGCAAGTGCCTGCCACCCGCAAGGAGCTGGGATCCATCGCCATTGCAGGCGGCGTGGCAAAAGTGCGCGGCCGCAGTGATGCCAACAAACACAATGGCTTCAATTTTGCCGATATTTACCACAAATACTATTTACCGGGCTGGCGCCGGCAACTGCCCACAGTGTTGTGGGTAACGCCGTTTGCGATCTATCCCCCGGCCCACGGTGGCGCCAGGCGCATTACCGAGTTGGCCAAACGCTTGGGCACGCAGGTGAATCTGGTGCTGCTCACCGACGAGATGAGTCACTATCAACAATGTGATCCGCTGGAATTTTCCGCATTCCGCTCCGTGCATCTGTTGCGTGCCCGCATAGATCTGCCTGACCGCGGCGAGCAGGATCTGGCAACACGCATGCAGGCGCATGCGCCGGCATCCCTGCGTTACCAGCTGCGCTTGCTGCAGCAGCAATACCAGGCCGATCTGGTGCAGGTGGAATTCATGGAAGCCACCAGACTGGTTGAAGAACGCAGAGGCCACACTCCGTTTGTAGCATCTTTGCATGATGTTTATGTGGAGGGTGGCGGCGAGCACGATGCGCTGCAACTGGAGGTGCTGCGACACTATGAGGGCGTGATTGCCTGCTCTGACCAGGATGCAAAGCTGTTGCCGGGGCTGCCGGTGCACGTGATTGCCAATGGGGCAGTTGAACGCTATGCCCACAGTACTGCCTCGCCTGCCTGCAAAAAAGTACTGTTCATGGGGCCGTTCCGCTATCAACCCAACTACAAGGGCATCCTGGAATTTCTCGCACGGGTATGGACCAAACTGCTGGCACGCCATCCGGACGCCGAGCTGGTCATTCTGGGAGGACCTGAATCCGCCGAGCTGCAATTCAGACATCCGTTGTTGCGGCATAGAAGCGTGCATCTGGTGAGTGAGTTTGTTGATCCAGCACCCATGCTGGAGTCTTGTGCGCTCACCATCAATCCGCAGCAGGAAATCCGTGGTTCCGCGCTCAAAGTGGCGGAATCCCTGCTGGCACGCCGTACTTGTGTCAGCACCGCGCAGGGTGCGCGCGGTTTTGACCACCTCAATGCCGGCGCGCTGCGAATCTGCGACAGCTGGAATGGCATGCTGGATGAACTGGACTCCTTGCTGGGAAACCAACAGCTGCGCCATCAACTCGAACAAAGCAGTGAAGAATTGCGTAACCGGCTGACCTGGGATGGCAAGGCCACGCAACTACTGGCGCTTTACCGCAATTTGTTGCCGGCAAAATTCAGCGACAAGAGTGAAGCATGAGCCAGGACTCCTACGACCAGATCGCGACGGTCTACAGCACCGACATGGGCCAAAGCATGGCCTTTGATGATGTGGGTTATTACCGCAAGCTTTGCCTGCATCGCGGTGGACACACACTGGAACTCGGCTGTGGTACCGGCCGCATCCTGCTGCCGTTGCTGCAAAGTGGTGTCGACATCGCCGGCATCGATGAGTCTGCCGGCATGCTGGCCCAATTGCAGCAAGCAGCCCGGGCACTTGATCTGCATCCAGTGATCAGCATCGGCACACTGACCGGTTTCAGCTCACCACCCTGTCATACCTTGCTTGCACCCTATTCTGTCGTCACCTACCTGACTGATGAGCAGCAACTATCGTTGTTTTTCCGCAATGCCTGGCAAGCCTTGGCAGATGATGGACTCCTGGTCCTGGACACCTTCATCCCCCGCCCTGTCACCAGTTACACGGATTTCCGTCTCGATTACCGGCGTCAGCACCAGGATCAGATTCTGCAGCGGGAAAAACGCATCACGGTACTGGGTGACTGCAACCGCATCGAACGGCGTTATACCTTGCTGGATGCCGCAGGTGCAGAAATCCGTACCTGGACAACAGTGGATGTAATCAGGCCATGGACAGCTGCTGAGCTGACAAATATTGCCGGGAAGCACGGGTTCGGTCTTGTCACCACCCACGGAAACTTTACCGACAGCCTGGCGGCCGCTGACCAGTTTGTTGTGCTGCATTTCAATAAAAAACCCCCGCAATAGCGGGGGTTCCTGTTGCAGTTCCCTTCAGCTTTTGGCCGAAGCTTTCCGTTTTTCAGCTAATGACAGTGGTGGCGCCACCGATGATAGTGGTCAATGTAGTGATGCCTTGCAGTTCAATCAGCTGGTCATCCGCATTGCCGGCTGCAGTGCCTGCGTAGTAGACGTAGGTGTTGCCAGCGTGGACGAACATGGCTACTGAGCCTGGCGCATCCAGCTGGGCATCTGCTTCCACTGCGGCAATCTTCAGTGCCAGCGTGTTGTCATTCGCATGGAAGGTAATCAACCCGCCGGCAGAAGTGTCTACATTAGAGCCTGCAACCAAGGCCGTTGCATCAGCTGTCAACACCACGGTTGAGCCTGCACCAAAGGCCAGTATATCAGCGCCGGATGTGTTGAAGTCAGTGATGATGTCCATCGAGGTGCCGATGATTGAGCCGTCGGTGTTGAACTGGAAGGTATCAACCCCACCGCCACCCGTCATCGTATCCGCACCGGTACCGCCAGTGATGGTATCAGTACTCGCGCTTGACACGATTACATCATTGCCGGCTCCGGTATTGATCGTTGCCGTTTGGCCGACCGCACCGGTGGTAGTGACATGATCATTGCCGGCGTTGGTGGTAATGATTTGTGAACCGGAAAATGCGGTAGCACCTATGGTTACGTCACTGTGGCTGGTACTCATGATGGTTTGTGAACCTGCTGCGCCTATGGAGGCGGTTACTGAGACCAGATTGCCGCCATTGGTGGTACCGATTACCTGGTCGCCGGCACCCGTGATGGTTGCGGTAACTGTGGTAAGACCTACACCATTGATGGTCTGGGCACCGGCAGCGTCGCCGGTGGCAGTGACGGTGGAAACACCGGAACCGGTTGTTATGGTATGGGCGCCTGCACCGATGGTGTGGGTATGGATAGTGGCTGCACCAGTGAAGGTGGTCAGGGTGACGTCGATCGCACCCAGCAGGGTTTGTACGGTGACATCAACCCCATTGGTGCCGAAAGCAGCCTGAAACGCCGGGCCGCTGGTCAGTACCTGGGCGCCATTGCCTGTCGAGTCCAATGATATTTTCTCGAAATTGGTTTTGTTCAGCCAGAGACCATCCGGCGGAGTGCTGGCCTCGGCACCGGTAGTGATTTTCAGCGTATCGGAACCGGCGAGACCATCAAGCACATCACCGGTATTGAAGGTGTAAGGACCCGCACCATTGCCGTAGGTGCCGGTGAAAATGTCACCTACACCCGTCTGGCTCCGGCAAGAGCACACTCCTCAACATAGTCGGCCTGTTGGACCGGCCGACCTCGGGAACCCTGCAATTGTGCGGCGAGGAAACCACCAGCCTCGATGATCAGGCTCTCACCCGCTTGCGTGGCCACAACATCGGGTTTGTATTCCAGTATCACCACTTGCTCACGGCGTTCACTGCCCATGAGAATGTGATGATGCCCATGCTGGGCAATGCCGGATTCCCGGATGAAGCAATGTTTCTGCGTGCAGCAGAGTTGCTGGAAAGTGTCGGACTCACCGCCTGGAAGGACAATCTGGCCGGCAACATGAGTGGCGGCCAGCAACAGCGTGTGGCGCTGGCCCGCGCGCTGGCAATGAATCCGGCCCTGTTGCTTGCGGATGAACCGACCGGCAATCTCGACTCCAAAAGTGCCGATTCAGTGTTCGATCTGCTGCGCAGCTTCAATCGCGACCACGGCACCACCGTGCTGTTCGTGACCCATAACGTGGCACTCGCCAACCGCTGTGACAAAACCATAGAAGTCGTAGACGGTCTGATCACCAAATGAATTGCGCAGTCCGGTACCTGTGCCTACTCGAGGGCATTTACGATCATTCCGGCCATTTTTTTGTATTCACTGCCAAAATGGTGCCCGCCACTCATCCTGATGCTGGTCGATTGGGCTTTGTTCAGGGACGCACAAAGCGAAGCCGTTTCCTCTTCTCCATAGAAACACAGAAAGCGGATCTGTGACAATTTTTCAACTTCCGCAAGTACCGACATGGAGTCTTTCGGTGCTTGATCCTCCGGCTTGTGCGCAGCTGACTTGCCGTCGCCGAACCAATTGCTCATGTGAAATTCAAATGTCGCATAACGCGAAGGACCGAGCAGGGCAATCAATTGAACATGTGCAAGCAGTTCGGAAGGCAAACGACTGGCCATGAAGGGCAAGGTATCGGCACCAAACGAGTAGCCGATCAGAATCACCCTGCGTTTGTTCCACGCTGAAGCATAGTAATTGATGAGGTTTTCCAGATCACCGGCAGCAACTTCCGGTGTGCGTGCGTGCCAGAAATATTTTAGTGAGTTGAGTCCAACCACCGGGATACCGCTGGCTGCCAATGACTGGCTGAGCTGGCGGTCAAGATCGGCCCAGCCGCCATCACCGGTAACCAATATGGCGAAAACTTCCTGCTCCGGTGCGTTGGCCGCAACTTCAATCAATGGCAGCTGCTTCACGCTCTGTTTCAGGTTGAGTTGCGGCTTTGCCGGAGCAACCGCCGGCGAAGCCTGTGCCGGTTGCTGGGCCGAAGCTGCCTCCATATGCGACAACAACCCGGCGAACAGCATCATCAGCCAGAATGAGGGAAAAAACCTGTACGCGTCCTGATTGCAGTGATGATTCATGATGCATTAACCAGTAAGGGGGATCTTTGTGAAACAATCCCTTCTGCCATCTTCGCCCCGGATTGCTGTCTGATACCATGGCCGCAGCAAGGGAAGCAGAAAGATGACTTCATGCAACGGCTGACTATGAATCCCGCAACTTCCGCATACTCTATCGAAACGAAAGCACTGACCAGAAAATTCGGTGACTTTTATGCTCTGGATCAACTCAATCTCTCCATACCCCACCAGTGCATCTTCGGATTGCTGGGCCCCAACGGTGCCGGCAAAAGTACTGCCATAAAAATTCTCACCACCCTGCTGGATGCCAGCTCCGGCACTGCCACGGTTGCCGGCTTCGATGTGGCTAAACAGCCGGTGGAAGTGCGCAGGCGCATCGGCTATGTACCGCAAATGCTTTCGGCCGATGGTGCGCTTACTGCGACCGAAAATCTTTCTCTATCTGCCAGCCTATATGGTTTGCGCGGTGCCGGGCGCGCAACCCGCATTCAGGATGCACTGGAGTTTGCCGGCCTGGGCGCCGTTGCACACAATCTGGTGAAGACCTATTCCGGTGGCATGATCCGCCGTCTGGAAATCGCACAGGCCACGATGCACCAGCCGCAGGTGATGTTTCTCGATGAACCCACCATCGGGCTGGATCCGGTTGCGCGTCGCACAGTGTGGGAGCGTCTGCTGGAACTGAAGGCCACCACCGGCATGACCATTCTGCTGACAACCCATGACATGGAGGAAGCCGATTATTTGTGTGACCAACTGGCAATTCTTCACCAGGGGAAACTGGCAGTAGTGGGCAGTCCCGCCGATCTCAAACAGCGGATCGGTGCCGAGGCTACCCTGAGTGATGTATTCGCAGCGCACAGTGGCGTAGTGCTTGAGCATGGCGGCCACTACCGTGAAATTCGCGAAACCCGCAGCACAGCTCAACGATTGGGATGATCCATGCGTGATTTTTTGCTGGCAACAACTGCAGTAGCACAAGCCGAGATCCGCAAACTGGTGCGCGATCCCACCGAACTTTTTTCACGCGCACTGCAGCCAGTGCTGTGGCTGGCGGTGTTCGGCCAGGTGTTCAGCCAGGTGCGCGGCATACCAACCGGCAACCTCAGCTATCTCGATTTCATGGCGCCTGGCATTCTGGCGCAGAGCATCCTGTTCTCCGCCATCTTCTTTGGCATCGCCATTATCTGGGAACGCGACCTGGGGATCGTCCACAAGCTGCTGGTGACTCCGGCCTCACGCATTGCGTTGGTGCTGGGCAAAGCCATCGCCGCCGGCTTGCGCGGGCTGATTCAGGCGATTGTGGTGTATCTGGTAGCGCTGGCCTTGCATGTCGGCATCAGCTGGGATGCCTGGTCGATGCTTACGGTTGCTGTCGCCGTTTTTCTCGGCTCATGCATCTTCGCCACCTTCTCGCTGGTGATCGCCTGCATCGTCAAGACCCGCGAACGCTTCATGGGCATCGGCCAGGTGCTGACCATGCCGTTGTTCTTTGCCTCAAGCGCAATTTATCCGATCGAGATCATGCCGCATTGGCTGAAGGTCATTGCCATTGCCAATCCTCTCACCTATCTGGTCGATGCACTGCGGCATTCGATGATCGTCGGCGGTCACGGCATGTATACGCAGGCAACAAGCTTTGGCGTGATGGGTGCGGTGTTTGTGTTGCTGCTGGCTGCTGCGTCCCGGCTTTATCCGGGACTGGTGCGATAACACAGCCAGCAATTGCTGCAGCTATCAGAGACCCAGCATTTGTCTTTCAGCAGCAATCAGGCCACTGACTGACGGACGAGCAGCCATCCGCGCAAAGTAGGCTGAGAGTTTCGGGTATTTCGCAGCATCAATGCGGATGCCACTATGATCATTATTGATCAGCATGCAGGTAACTGCGATATCGCCGATGCTGAGGCTGTCACCAACCAGAAAACCCTGCGCCGGCAGCACACTTTCCAGATAGGAGAACAGCTGCGGCACCTGGTTGGCTTCCACTTCCTCTGCCTTGGCAAGATCACCTTGCACCTTGCGCATCTTCGGCAGCACCACGCGATTGATGAAGATCACACTGCCCACCGGAAACATCACGGTATCCGCATACTCTTCGAACCAGACGGCCTTGCCACGCGCTTTGGCTTCAGCAGGTATCAGCGGCTTGGCCGGAAACTTCGCTTCCAGATAACTGATGATGGCCGTGGAATCGGCCAGCGTGTAATCACCATCCTGCAATGCGGGTATCTTGCCAAACGGGCTGGCCGCCACAAACTGCGGATCGGTGGAATGCGGCGACATGGGCCGGCTCTCCAGCGCGATGCCTTTCTCGGCAGCGAACATCAGCACTTTGCGAACGAATGGTGATACAGAAGAACCGAACAGAATCATGGCATGCCCCCTGGTTGATTTGCTCATTGTAGAATATCACTGCGGGGTGGTGTCCAGGGAGGGATAAAAGGCGGACAGTTGTCATGGCCGGAATCAAGTGCCAGCTCGGCCAGACCCAGCCCCGGCTCATGATCAAAGCGCAGATCCCCGATCAACCACCCATCCTCACGCCTGCTGACAAACAGTGCGCGGGCAAAACGGGTAAATGCCGCCGCTTCGCAACTCTGCCGGCTCACCGACCTTACCTCAGCCACTGACATCACCACTTCCCCGTACCACTGCAGTGCAGCACTGCCCGGTGCTGCCACCGGGGTGAGCGGTGCGGTAATGTCGGCTGTCATGTTGTTCAGAGGACATGTGTCAGCAACAATCCAGTTGGGAGCCAACGACAAATTCGCCCGGCGCAACGTGTATTTGTCCTGCAGTACCTGAATAACAATCACTTCCCAGCACACCGGATTGACCGGCATCGGTGTCAGCACATGATCCAGCAGTTTTTCATGCGGGAACTGTCCGGCAACCAGCGCTTCAAGTTTCCGGCTTGCCAGGTGACTGGCAGTCACGAACATGCAGAAGACTCCAACCGTTACCGCAAGTCCGCTCAGCACAACAGTGCGGGCAGAGGTGAGCCAGCCAACCAGCAGCAGACCGGCCATCAGCCCCGCAAGGCCGACAGCCAGCGGGCGCGGCACCAGACCAGTGCCGAAGCTGAGCACGATACCGGTCAGCAGGATCAGCGCCACCACTGCCCGCGCCAGTCGGGTGCGCAGCAAAAACAGCAGCGGTGTGCCGGCAGCAACCCAGAACAACGGCTCAACGATGAAAATCGAGTCGCCATACAGCCAGTCGTTGTTGAAGGGCCAGAACGGATGTACGCCATAACTGTTGGCGGCATCCATCGCGATGTGCAGTAGTGGTGCGAACAGTGCCAGCAGCGCCAGCCAGCAGCGGTCCATCGGTGCAGCTGACAAATTACGCCACTTCACCCAGGTGATGCAGACCAGATACATCAGCGCTGCCGCTACCATGGCGCCCACCACGGTATGGGTATGACCACGATGCTGCAGCAGGTATCCCAGTTTGCCGCCTGCAATGCCGGTATAGAACAGATCCAGATCGGGCACATTGCTGCCCACCACCATCAAGCCGAGAAAGAGGGTTCGGCGTGCGGATTCCGGCAGAGTGGACTTTACAGTCGGGATGAAGCGCGCAGCCGCCTCGCCTGCCAGTGCACCAATCAGGCTGTGGGTCAGATTATCCATGCAAACAGTAGCGACCTTGATGAAGTTGAGTCAGGCAATGCCTTACTTTCGGGCCATTAAACCTGTTAAGTTTGTCACCTGATTCCAGTCAGGGGAGCCTTGCACTATGCCATCAAAAAACTGCAAAAAACACACTCACGCCTTGGTTGCTGCGCTGCAACACTCCAACGCCCTGCTGGGCCTGTTGCTGTTGCTGACCGGCCTTGGGCTGGCAAGCTGTTCCAGGCCATCTCAACCTGCTGCACAGGTGACTACAACCATCGCAACAGCCGGCAGTTTGGCTCCGGCCTTCACACCCGCACAACTGCAAGCCCAGCCAACCCAGGGCTGGCTCACCAGCGGCGGCAGTCTGGCCAACCAGCGTTTCTCACCACTGACCGAGATCAACAAGAGCAACATCGCGCAGGTGAAGGCCGAGTGGCAAACGCATCTGAAATCCGGTCTGGGTCCGCGCTTCAGCGGCCAGGGCGAGCCGATTGTTTATGACGGCGTGATCTATCAGGTCACCGGCGAAAACGATGTGTTCGCGATCAGCGTCGATAGCGGGCAGATCCTGTGGAAATACACCGCCGGGCTCGATCCCGCCGGTGTTGTTGTGTGCTGCGGCTGGACCGTGCGGGGTCTGGCACTGGGTGATGGCAAAGTATTTGTACCGCGTCTCGATGCGCATCTCCTGGCACTCGACCAGAAGACCGGCGCCGTGGTGTGGGATGTGCAAGTAGCCGATCCCAAAGCCGGCTACAGCATGACCGGCGCGCCGCGTTACTACGACGGCAAGGTGTTTGCGGGCCTCGCCGGTGGCGAATACCAGATACGCGGCAGCATGCAGGCGTTCGATGCGAAGACAGGCGCCCATATCTGGACCTTCAGCACCGTGCCCGGCCCTGATGAATTCGGCCATGACAGCTGGCCAGTCGACAACGATGCCTGGAAATACGGTGGCGCACCGATCTGGCAAACAGCGGCCATCGATCCGGAACTGCAGACCATCTATTTCAGCACCGGCAACGCGTCACCTGATCTCAACGGTAACCTGCGCAAAGGCGACAACCTGTTCACGGTTTCCATCCTCGCGCTCAACGTCAACACCGGCAAATACCTTTGGCACTTCCAGGAAACCCGCCATGACATCTGGGATTACGATGCGTCGAGCCCGGTGGTGTTGTTCGATGTGGAAAAGGATGGCGTGCTGCGCAAAGGGTTGTCGCAGATCAGCAAGAGCGGCTATCTGTTCCTGATCGACCGGGTCACCGGTGAAGGACTTACACCGATCAAGGACACACCAGTACCGCAGGAACCTGACCAGTTCACTGCCGCCTCCCAGCCGATTCCGCAAGGCGACACCATGATCAACCACTGTATCGACAAGGCACCCGAGGGCTGGACTCTGGTCAACCACGGCTGCACCTATACTCCTTACGGCCGCAAAGCCGTGCTCTATGCACCACTGGCCGGTTCCAACTGGATGCCCACTGCCTACGATCCGCGCAGTAGCCACCTTTTTGTGTGTGCCAGCGAAGGCGTGGGCGGCGCGGTGATGCAGAACTGGACCACCAAAGATCTGGGCGTACAGACCGGCCAGATGATTTACGGCGGCGCATTCCAGCTGCCACGCAACACCGAGCGTCATTCGTTCCAGGTCGCGGTGGATGTGCGTACCCATAATATTGCGTGGAAGTTCGAATCGAAGACCGGTTGTAGCGCTGGTGCTACTGCAACCGCCGGCGACCTGCTGTTGATCGGCCGCAGCGACAGCAAGCTGATGGCTTACGACAGCAGCGATGGCAAGGAGCTGTGGTCATTCCAGCTTGATGCACCGCCGATACCGAGCCCGGTAGTGTTTGAGTACAAAGGCAAGCAGAAGATACTGTTGTTCGCAGCCGGCAGCCTGTTTGGCGGCGGCGGCAAGAGCGACAGCATGTGGCTGCTTTCACTCGACGGCAAAATGCCCGCAGCTGCACAAGCGAACAGTGCTGCTCCACCTCCTTCCATCAACAATGCCGGCGATCCGGCTCCCTTGCCACCACTTGCCTTACCCGACACCAAGGTTGACCTCGCCCGTGGCAAGGAAATCTACGGCAGCCTGTGCGTGACCTGTCACGGCGAAGACGGCCAGGGCGGCCACGCGGAAGGTGGCCCCATACCGAAAGATGCCACCATTGAGCACATCTTCACCACCGCCACCCGCGGCGGCCAGAAGATGCCGGCATTGGGCGCGGCTTACACGCCAGCGGATTTGAAAAGTGTGGCGACCTATGTGCGCGAAAGTGTGTTGAAGAAGTAGGCCTGGATATCCAGGCAGAGGAGCTGTGATCGAGCCGGTCCGCACCATCATCTCGCGTCTGCGTGAACCACTGCGGCTGGCCCTTGCTGTCGTAGTTTGCTGCATGCTGGTCGATGCACTGGTCTATCGCAGCGGCTGGTATGCGAAGGTGGCAGAGCCGGATTCCAATATGGGTGCTGTCACCAGCATGCGCATGCTGGCGGCAACAGAATACCGGCAGAATGCCCACAATGTGCTGGTGCTTGGCGATTCGCGGGTGGCGGAAGGATTCTCGGCCCTGGTGGCGAGCCAGCAGCAACCGCGTCTGAACTTTATCAACGTGGCGATTCCCGGCAGCATGCCGCGCACCTGGTGGTATCTGCTGCGCCAGTTTGAGCGCGACGGTTATCATCCGGATGCGGTCGTGGTTGGGGCTGTCTATGCGCCGCGCGATGGCACTGATCTGGCCAACTGGCCGCTCGATCCCGGCCACCAGTTGCCATTGCTGCAACTGTCCGACTATCCGGACTATCTCGCCAGTATCCACGCGGACGACATGCGCAGGCAGGTGCGTGAGTTCTTGCTGTTGCCGACTCTTTCGGTGCAGAACGATCTGCGCAGCCTTCTGCAAGCTCCATTGCAGCGCATCACCAAATTGCTGGAGTACAGACCCGGCTATCTGGCATCGGTACCACTGTATCCTGGACGAGAGGAGCACATGCCTGCGCTCTATCTCAATGCAGACGGCGCCCTGCAATCCTGGAACGATGCCACTGAAGCCCAAAAGCACGCGATAAGTTCGCATGCCGCGGAACTGAAAACACCGGTCCCGGCCGCAATCACCAGCGCCAACCGCAACTATCAGCAAACCTGGTACCTGAAAATTGCTGACTGGTGCCTGCAGCATCACGTCAAACTCATTGTGTTCCCGGTGCCGCGCGGGCCTTATCATGCAATACAACCTGTGCGCACAGAGCCCAGTGCAATTCGAACTGCATTGGTGAATCACCCGGCCGCGCAGGTCTTGCCTGATGACACTTTCGATTCGCTGGAAACCGCCGGGTATTTCTTCGATACCTTGCATCTCAATCACAGCGGCCGCGAGTTGCTGAGTCAGCAACTCGCCACGCAGGTTGCCGCGGCCTTGAGCACGGATGCGCCCTGATGCTGTTTGATACGTTTGGGTATTGGGGCTTCTTCACGCTGGTGCTGGTGGTGCTGGCCTGCCTCAATAACCGCGCCGGCAAACTCGCGCTGGTGTTGCTCAGTTATGTGTTTTATGCCGCGTGGGACTGGCGCTTTTGTTTCTTGCTGGCTTTATCGAGCATCGCCAATTACTGTTTTGGACACTGGATAGACAGCAACGAAGGCGCTGCCCGCAAACGTGTCGTCACTCTGGCAATAGTGTTCAACCTTTGCCTGCTGGGCTTCTTCAAGTACTGCAATTTCTTTGTGCAGGGTTTTGCCGCACTTTTCCATCTGCCTGCTGACCATCTGTTGCTGAACATTGTGCTGCCGGTTGGTATCAGCTTCTTTACGTTTGAAGGCATAGCCTATGCCGTCGATGTCTATCGACGCCAACTGCCGGCAGTGCAGAGCAAAACCGATTTCGCGTTGTTTGTGGCATTCTTTCCGCATCTGGTGGCTGGCCCCATCATCCGCCCGCTGGATTTTTTCCCGCAACTTGGCAATAAACCTGCACTGGACTCAAACGACACCCGCTGGGGCTTGCGTGAAATCCTGAAGGGCCTGATCAAGAAAATCGTGCTGGCCAACTATTGTGCGCCGATTGCCGATGCCTTTTTTACCGGCCACGCCCATGGCAACCTGACAGTGCCTGCCTGGATAGGTGTGCTGGCTTTCTCGCTGCAGATCTATTTTGATTTTTCCGGCTATACCGATATCGCCCGCGGTTGCGCACGCCTGCTTGGCTACCGGTTCCCCGCCAACTTTGAACGCCCCTATCTCAGTGCCAACATCACCGAGTTCTGGCGGCGCTGGCATATTTCATTGTCAACGTGGCTGCGTGACTATCTCTATATTTCGCTCGGCGGCAATCGCATCAGCGTGCCACGCACCTATCTCAACCTGCTGATCGTGATGACACTGGGCGGTCTTTGGCACGGCGCCAGCTGGAACTTTGCGATCTGGGGCTGCTATCACGGCACGCTGTTGTGCCTGCACCGGCTCTGGCAACGAAGTTTGCGGGCAGCGTCACCGGCCAGTGAACATCCATGGTATTGGCCGTTCTGTGTGCTGGCCACGTTCCTGCTGGTGAGCCTGGGCTGGATTCCGTTCCGTGCCGACAGCCTTGGCCACACACTGGCCATCCTGCAGAGCCTGCCAAACCTGGCACACAGTCGAGAGTTCCTGGCACAGAATTGGGGGATCTGGCTGATCCCGCTGCTCAGTTTGTTGTGGTGCGCACTGGATCGTGGACGCAGAATCCAGCAATGGTTGGCAGAGCGCGCCAGCCTGGCCAACGCAATAGCCGCCGCTGTGCTCGCTATTTACGTGCTGCAGATTTTTGCGCAGATTGATGTGCAGATCCCGTTTGTCTATTTCCAGTTCTGAGTGGAGTGGCGCTTACTTAAGGACTTCTGTCGCTTTACCTTGATGAACTGATTCGTACACGGCCTTGGGTTCTGAGTGTTATTGATGCTGTCTTGCTGGATTATTGTCAGGAAGTAGTACAGTCTTTACCATGCAGGGACTGTGTCGAATATCGGGTTTCATCAATTTTTTCAGGGGAATATTCATGAACCACTTATCGTATAAATCGTTTTTACGTTCGTCGTTGCTGATTGCCGGCCTGGCACTTGCAAGCGCCGCGCCCACCTTCGCACAGCAGCAATCGCCGGCGCCAGCCGGCGCCGAGGTGTATGTGATCTCACCCGCTGACGGCGCCAAGGTCAGCAACCCTGTGGTAGTGCGGTTTGGCTTGAAAGGCATGGGCATTGCTCCGGCGGGCACCCAGGCCGAGAATAGTGGCCATCATCATTTGTTCATTGATACCGACTTGCCAACTGATCTCAGCAAACCGATTCCGGCGGTGGATGGCAAAGTGGTGCACTTCGGCAAGGGCCAGACAGAGACTTCGCTGACGCTGGCACCCGGCCCCCACACCTTGCAGCTGATGCTTGGTGATCACCTGCATATACCCAATAACCCGCCGGTGATGTCAAAGAAAATAACCATTACGGTAGCACCGTAAATATTTTCCTGTTCCTGAAACAAAAACCCCCGCAATCGCGGGGGTTTTTGTTTCTGTCTGTCTACTTGTCCAAACCCTTCGACTCCGTGTCCCAGTTGGGATTGGTGCAGAGCTCACAATCCTTGCCGACAAACATCTTGCCGGCTTTTTTGTCGCCCTTGAACTGATACAGCAGCCAGTTGGATGCCACGTTGGCGAATTCGCCGCCACCAGGATGGTAAACCGTGGCGGTATGGCCGGCGTTGTGGCGCGAACCGTAAAACACCGGCAGGTTTTTCACCAGCTCATAATTGGCGTGCGAGGTGGCTTTCATGAAATCGCGATCACCGCCATTGATGAACATCAGCGGGCCATGCAATTTGGCCAGTGCATCCGTGGTGGGAAAAGCTGGTCCGGGAGCGGCGGGAGCATTGGGAGTGGCCGGCTGCACACCTGAATTGAATACGCCAATGGTGCCTACTCGCGAGTCCCCACCCATACCGATCGACAGAAAGCCGCCACACGACTGTCCCATCACCGCAATGTGAGCGAGGTCGATCTTGCCCTTGAGTGGCGAGCCGTCACGGCTGTTTTCAGCGGTTGCCCAATCAATGGCAGCCAGCAGGTCTGCTGCATTTTCCTGACGCTGCTTTTCACCTTCAATGGCAGCGGTGGTCATCGTCAGAAAACCATGTGAAGCAATCGTGCCGAGAAAATCGCCGTAGCGTTTTCCCTCGATCGCGCAGCCGCCGTTGCCCCACAGCATCAGGGGCAGCTTGTCTTTGGCAGGAAATGCCGACAGATCGGTGGGGCGAAATACCAGATAGCGGGCAGAGCCGTAAGCTGCCTCGGCAGTCACTTTATAGGGGCCGGCTACTGCCAGCGGTGCCCCTTCCAGCGGCAACGTGGTATTGATCATCTCCATTGTGACGCCGGCCGGCTGGGCGGTGGCCAGGCTGCTGACCAACAGCAATGCCAGACTGAAACAACCAGGATAGTTTTTACGCATGATGGAGTCCCCTTGAATTATTGTGGTGCAGACTATTGTTACATAACTCGCAAGCACGCAGGGAAAACCGTTATGATTCCCCCTGCAAGCCTGCGCCGGGCATCGCACCTGGCGACATTTAAACCAGATTCCCCCACGAGGGGAAGGAGAAGCAACATGAAATTCAGAGGGGTAAAGGCATTCGTTGTGGGACTCATGGCCCTTTTCGTCACGCTGCCGGCCTGGGCGCACCACTCGTTCGCAGCCGCCTACAACATGCAGGACCCAATCACCATCACTGGCAAAATCGTGGAGGTGAAGCTGAACAATCCGCATTCGCATTTCTACCTGGATGTCACCGACAAGGATGGCAAGACCGTGCGCTGGATCATCGAGGGGGGCACCCCCGGCGGCATGCTGCGCAACGGCTACTCGCCACAGATCATCAAGCAGGGTGACACGGTAACCATCAAAGGTTTCCGTGCCCGCAACGCCTCCAACAACGGCATGCTGACGGAACTGGTGTTAGCCGACGGTACCGTTTACGGCATGTTCGGTCCCCAGCAAAGCGCACCAGGCAAGTGAGAGCGATCATGAAAATTACAACTTTGAAAACAACGTTCGCGCTGGCAGCCTGCACTGCCACCCTGCTGGCGCTAACAGCTGTCACTCCTGCATTGGCGCAGGCTCCCGCACAAAAAGTGGCTCCCGCCCCCCGTATGGCCGATGGTCATGTCGATCTGAGTGGTGTGTGGTGGACTGGCGGCGATCTTGGCAGCCCCGGTTATGAAACCAGCAACAAGCTGGCCGGCACCGGCCCGAGTGCACCGAAATCACCCGGTTTTACCGATCTTTATCAGCCGTGGGCCATCGAACACGCCAAGACCCTCAGGGACAAGAATGATCCGACCCTGCAGTGCAAACCCACTGCCTTCGGCACACTGGGCGTACGTTTGTTCGATGTGGGCACCCTGGGCCAGATCGTCTCCACACCGGGGATGATGGTGTTCCTGCAGGAAACCTTTCACGGTTATCAGCAGATACCCACCGACGGTCGCAAGCATCGTGCGGTACCGGCGTCGTTCCGTGGCGATGCCGTCGGACATTGGGAAGGTGATACGTTTGTTGTCGAGACCAACAACTTCACCGATGACACCTGGATCTTTGCCGAAGGCCGCGTGTCGTTCCACTCCGACCAGATGAGCGTACTCGAACGTTACACACGTACTGACGCCAAAACACTCATCGTCGAAGCCACGGTCACTGATCCCAAGGTGCTGACCGCGCCGTGGGTGGCGCCGAAACAAACGCTGACACTGGCGCCAGCCGATCAGCTGCTGCCACTGATCTGCACCGGTGTGGAAACGCAGGAGCTGATGGATGCTGCGCAGAAATAGCGCAGCAAGTTAACCCGATCGGCACCCAACCAGGACCACCCCATGCGTGAAGTCATCATTACCAGGGAGCCAGTCGAGCTCTACAAGATACTCAAATTTGAAGGACTGGCTGAGAGTGGTGGCGAAGCCAAGGCTGTGATTGAGCAAGGCATGGTCAAGGTGAATCACGTGGTAGAGACACGCAAGCGCAAGCAGATAGTAAGTGGTGATGTGATCGAGTTTTCGGGTGAAACTCTCAAGATCGCCTTTCAGCAACAATAATAATAGAGCGCCCGCTGCCCCGCTGAAGCGGCGGGCGCAGCAGCATCAGGACAAATTCGAGACAAACCCGATCCAGCGGCCGCAGGCAATCACAGCCAGCCAGAGGAAGGTTGAGATCAACCCTGCTGTCCGCGCCGACGCCGACGGTTTGCCGGTATCCCACTCTGCCACGTTGCGGTACGTAACCACGTGGAAATACAGCATGTTCAATCCCAGCACCACCAGCAGGCACATCTTTGCCAGGAAGGGTCCGTTGTGGATGTAGCTGGTGGCGTTCGCGATGAACATCATGCCGCCGGTGATAGCCGCGCCCACGAATGCGCCCCAGGTCAGTGGCAACAATCGCTGAGTGATATAGGTAAGGCGCAGCTGCTGCAGGCCCAAGCCCAGCAGGCGTGCGTCCACCGTCAGGATGGTGCCGATCACCACGGCTGTGAACATCACATGTGTTGATTCGACCCAGGGGAACCAGGTTTCACCGATCAGGATGCCGGCTGGCGTGTTCTGTAGCCATTCAAAAAAACTTTGTTGCATGGGATCAGCCTGTCGTCAGTAAGGTTTGGTGTAGGCAATGAAGCGGCCGGCGAAAATGATCGCAATCCACAGCAGCACCGCGAGCGTCGCGACAGACAGCTGCATACCAGTCGGCTTTTCCTCGCGTCTGGCAGATGAGGCCAACCACAGCGTCAGCACGACCACTACCACGAGCAAGCCCATCTTCAAAAAGAAGGCCGGGTTGGTGATGGTGCGGCCAGGCTCGGCAGTGATCAATAATGCACCGGTGATGGCCAGCACCACCAGCAGCTGCCAGATACGTCGTGTGCTGCGCGCTGCGAGCTGCGCCAGCGGTTCGGCAGTGAGCCCCAGTCCCGCAAAACGCAGCGACAGGAGCAGCGCCGAAGTAAACAGCAGTGCCAGTGAAAGTATGTGCACCGACTGGATGGTCGGTATCGCCCATGTGACGTTCTGGATCAGCTGGCTGGGCGCTGTTGCGGCCAGCCAGTCGCCGAATTCATAAATATCCATGCAAGAATCACCCTCGTTTCTATACGAGTATAAAGGAAGGTGGCGCGGGGAGTAAGTCCTGGGAGTACAAAGCCACATTACTTCCAAAATAGCCTCGAATCATGGCCAAATTGGTAATACCTGTACGGCGTTGCCAGAGTCAGGCCCCTGTCACCATAACGACTTGTGTAGTCGAAAACGGAACTACTTGCTGGTGCTGGCACCCGCTGAATGTTGCGCTGCGTAGTGCTGGCGCAACAAATCCTTGCCATAGTCGTTGCCATTGGGCGTGCGCACCACCGTATGGATGTGCTCGTGATAAGGCAGATTGGGATCATAGAGATGACGCAGCCCCACTGGCCGCTGATGATCAAACTCGATCAGCAGCACCGGGCTGTGGATACGGTAGTAGAACACGCTGCCGGCCTCGGTCTTGCCTATCCATGCGAAGTAGGTACGGTCCAGATGCGCGATCACTTCATCCATCTTCACCCTGGCATGGCCGTCGTCCATGTTGCCGACATAGAGTTTGATCAACTCCAGCAACTGCGCCTGCTGCGCTTTTGTGAGTGACTTCACCGGCACACCGGCGTAATCAAGCACCACATTGTCCTTCCAGGCTTCAGTCAGATTTTCATCGCCGGTCTTGTCAAACTTCAGGATGGCCTGCTTGCGCGCGGCAGCATCGAGTGCATTGACGAAAGCCAGCGCCTTGTTCTGTTCGTCCTGCAGAATCGAAACACCTTTGTATTTGCCGGAAGGAGCTGTCACCGGCTCCGAGCCGGCGAAGAACGGCGTCATCACCACCTGATCGCCCAGCACCAAGTAGTTGATCACCGCGTGATGGCCGTCGAGCTGGAAACCCCAGGGCTCGGTGGTGCTCGGCTTGCCCATCACTGTCATGAAGTACTGGCCTTCGCCGTATTCATCGAAATTGTTGTCGGTGAGTTCGGCCAGGGTGGTGTTGAGTTTCATGATGTCCTGCGTCTGGCGCAGCCCCCTGGCGCTGAGCGCTGCCCGCAATACACCGATGGCAGCGTTACGCTGTGCGGGTGTCATCTCGTCAAAGCTTACGCCCTGCCGCACATAGAAACTCTGGTTCATCCACTTGCGCCATTCATCGTTGTTGATGTCATAGACCGTGCGCGAGCGCTGTTCCGGAGTCAGGCTGGCAAGGAAACTGTCAGTGGCATCGCGCACGGCCAGCGTGGAAACACCAGTGGCATGGATGTGGAACAGATCGGGCTCAATGGTGCCGTTGGTGGTAATTCCCTTGAATGGCTGCGCCAGGCCCTGGGTTTCCGCGTCAACCGACAGCTGCTTCAACACCGAAGGCGGACGTTTGGGTGGCGCCGGCGGCCGCGTCTGCGCCAACGCTTCAACACTGGCAAACAAGCTGCCGGCAATGACAAGGGTAACAATGAGTTTCAGTGCTTTCATGGAGACGCCCGCAGGTAAGGCACAAGTTGGGTACGGCGCAATCTAGCGCTAATTGGTGGCTACTGCATCATGGACCTAATATAAAAGGATATCCGACTACGGACGCAAGCAGTTTCACAAACCGGACGAAGCGCTGGAGCTACTGACGGCGACCAGCATTACCTCAAGGGCGTGGCGCGGCTGCCGCCAGCTTGGCCTGATTGGCACGCTGGGTCAGATAAACCCGAACGGCTTCGGCTTCCAGCGCGCCGAAGCGCTGCTTGAACGAGACCATGCCGCGCGCTTCCAGTGCGCCATCCAGTACCACTGCACGGAACCCTTCGGCGGAATGCAACAGCGGCGAATAGCGCAGATCAGGAAACAGCCCGCGATTGCCATAGGCAGTTTCATGGCACATCACGCAATACACATTCCAGGTTTCAGCTCCAAGCATCAGCTGATCCGCGGTGCCGAAATCGGCCGGCGGATTCAGCGGGCGCGGTGGCGGCAACTCACCAGCGGGGGGCAACTGCGCCTTGCCATTGAGCTTGAAAACCAGCAGGCGTGAATGGTTGGGCGTGTAATAGTCGCGTGTGCCGTAGCCGGCCAGTTGCGCGATATATTGCTCGCCATCAATTGCATAACTCACTGGCGCTGCCACCACTCCGGTCTGCGCCGCAAACGACCATAACTGTTTGCCATCGCTGTCGCGGAACGCATTCAGCTCGCCTTTTTGCGAACCCTGGAATACCAGACCGCCAGCGGTGCTGAGCGCTCCTGATGCAATGGTGCCGCGCATGTCCGAACGCCACACTTCCTTGCGTGCCACCGGATCCCATGCCAGCAGCCAGGCGCGTGAAGTGCGCGGTGCATCTTCAGGCAAGTTCTTCATTACTTCCGGCCCGGCGCGTCCCATTGCGGTATTGGCCGTACCCTGGCGCGCCTTGTAGTTGGGATCAGGTGCAAACGCCGAGACAGTTTCCACGAACGGCACATAGACGAAGCCGGTGTTGGGACTGTACGACATCGGGTGCCAGCTGTGTGCACCCTGTGCTCCCGGCTGCACCGCTACTGGCTGCCCGGTTTTGCCGAAATGGGCGGCCGGCACTTCCACCGGGCGCCCGGTCTGCATATCGACATGCGTGGCCCAGGTCACCGTGGTGAACGCATCGGCTGCCAGCAATTGGCCGGTGGCGGCATCAAGTGCATAGAAGAAACCGTTTTTGTCGGCTTGCATCAAGGTGCGATGCTTGTCGCCGTTGAACACCAGTTCGGCCATCATCAATGGACTGGTGGCATCAAAGTCCCACGACTCCGACGGTGTTACCTGGTAATGCCACACGTACTCGCCGGTGTCGGCTTTCACCGCAATGATCGAATTCAGGAACAGGTTGTCACCCCCCTGTGGACTGCGCGCTTCTGCCACCCACGGCGTGCCGTTGCCAGTGCCGAAATACACCAGGTTGGTGACAGGGTCGTAGAGAATGCCATCCCAGACTGTGCCGCCTCCGAGCTGCCAGAACAGATCGCCGGTCCAGGTGCTCAGCGCTTTTTCCAGCGCTGTGTTTTCCTGCGGCCTGGAAGGATCACCCGGCACTGTGAAAAAGCGCCACAGCAGTTTGCCGTCGTTGGCGTCGTAGGCAGAGATATAACCGCGCACGCCGATTTCAGCGCCGCCATTGCCGATAAACACCTTGCCGTTGGCGACACGGGGTGCACCTGTGATGGTGTAGGAACGGGCCTGGTCAACAGTATCCACCTGCCATTCCACCTTGCCGGTAAGTGCATTGAGCGCGATCAGGCGACCGTCATAAGCGCCGAGGTAGAGTTTGTTGCCAAAGGCAGCGAGGCCGCGATTCACCACATCGCAACAGCCCTTGATGCCGGTGCCACCCGATACTTGCGGATCGTAATTCCACAACGGCTTGCCGGTTTTCGCATCGTAGGCAAACACCTTGCTCCATGCCGTGGTGACATAGAGCCTGCCATTGATCACCAGCGGTGAAGCTTCCTGGCCGCGGTTGGTGTCGAAATCGGCGAACCAGGTGAGGGCCAGTTGCCCCACATTGCCGGCGGTGATCTGGTTCAGCGGCGAAAAGCGCTGCTCATCATAAGTACGACCCACGCTCAGCCATTGGCCGGGCTCGTTGTCGGCACCGATCAGGATTTTGCCTGTGACTTCGGCAGCCTCGGCACCAAGACTGAGGGCCAGCACGGTGACGGTGAGTACGATTTTGCTGGTTATTGTGGTCATGCCGGCATCCCCTGCTGTGTTCGGTGCGGCCGAGAATAAGGGACTGACAATGTTTAATAAAGCCAATTGCCAAAGTTGAAGCCAACCTCCCCTATAATCGGATCCCTGTGTTTACCAAAACAATCGTTGTGCGTGCAGCACACAACTCACTATGGTGTCTGACAAACGGTTCGGCTTGCTCAAGCAGGCACTATGGTTGTTATCGGTGCCGCTGTTATGTGCCGTGGTAGCAGTGCGGCATGGACAAGACACCAACTGGGATCTGCAGAATTATCATCTCTATAATCCCTATGCCTTCCTGCATGGAAGATTGACACTCGATCTGGCAGCTGCCGGCCTCCAGACTTATTTCAATCCTTTTATCGATCTCGCCTGGTTCGCCTTGCTGCAATTGTTGCCCCCGGCGGGTGTTGGCGCCCTGCTGGGATTTTTGCATGGCCTGAACTTCGTGCTGGTCTATCTGATCGCCAGGGCTTTGCTGCCGGATGCGCCACAGCAAAGACTGGCGGCCTGGTTACTGGCAATGGCGGGCATGTTGTCAGTGGGTTTCCGCTCCGAACTTGGCAACACCATGCATGACAATCTGGTGTCGTTGTTCATTCTGATGTCACTTTTGCTGGTGATAAGAGCGCAAAGCAAAGCCCGGAGTGAACGCTGGCGTTCCCTGCTGCTGGCAGGTGTGCTGGCAGGTGTGGCATGCGCCTTGAAACTGGTTGTCAGTATTTATGCGTTGGGGCTCTGCCTTGCGTTGTTGGCGTGGCCGCAACCCTGGCAGCAAAAATCAAGGTCTGTGCTGGTTTACAGTGCCGGTATCGGCACCGGACTGCTGCTGGCAGGAGCTTACTGGTTCCATCTGATGTGGAGCAGTTTTGGCAATCCGCTGTTTCCCCAATTCAATTCATGGTTCGGGGGTGCATTGGCCGACCTTTTGCCAATACGTGACGAGCGTTTCCTGCCGGTCAATTGGCTGGAATATTTCAGCTATCCTTTTTTGATGTCGCTGCAACCCGGCCGGGTTTCCGATGAGTACTTCAGGCAATACAGCTGGGCATGCGTGTATGTGGCATTGATCCTCGCTGTTGTGAAGGCGGTCTGTTTGCAATTCAGCAACAGGCAATCCGGCACCTCCACCAATTCACTGTCCTGTCAGGTGCGTTTGCTGCTGGTATTTTTCGGCTGCAGTTTGCTGTTGTGGCTGCACCTGTTTGGAATCTATCGCTATCTCGTCACACTTGATCTGTTATTGCCTTTGGTTCTGGTACTCACTGCCAGCTATTTGTCTGCCAAGTGGGGCTTCAGGGTTGGCGCCGTGCTGGTAGTTTTGTTGACACTGGCCAATTTCAAAGGTGCTCCCAACTGGGGCCACAGCAACTGGACCGGGCAAGCCTACACTGCAGAGCAACCGGCAGACGCAGATCGCGTCGGCACTATCTTGCTGATCGGGCAACCGCTGGCATGGCTGGTGCCTGCACTGGATTTGCCCATCCCCTTCCTGCAACTGGCGCCCAATTTTCCTGTTGGGAATTCACACTATTTCCAAACCCTGCGCGACAGAATCGACCGGAACAAAACAGTACTGGCAATCTTCGATCCTGCAATCAACACCATGGACGCTGCTGCCGGACGTGTGGCAGAAATTCACTACACGCTGCAGAAGGACGAGTGCAAACCCCTGGCAGGCCACCTGGGAAGCAAGCTTTTGCTGTACCAGTACTGCCCTGTTATCAAATCGGTTACAGAACCAGAGTGATAAATTCGGGCTTGCCGGATAAGGGTGGCGCAGCTCTCCCGGTTTTTGCTAGGTTGGTGAGGGGTTACCAAAGCTCGGGGGTCAATAACAATGACAATTTCCACAATGAGTTCCAGTGTCAGCACAAGCAATTGGCGACAGTTGCTGGGTGCAATGCTGTTCCTGTGCCAATTCATATGTCCGGTTTTCCATTCACAAGTCCTGGCACAACCAGCGGCAACGGCTGAATTTGAATCCGCAGTGTTGGCGGCGCTGGGTGGACAAGCGTTGACCGGTATTGAATTTACCGGCTCCGGCTGGGACGCCTGTCTTGGCCAGGCCTGGTCCATCAACGCAGGCTGGGCACGCTGGCAACTCACCGACTATCACCGCGTGATCGATTACGACACCGGCACCTCCAGCCAGACTGCGCTACGCCGGGCCGGCCTGGATGCCGATCATATCGGCGGCTGTGGTGCCCAACCTGCGGCGGCGGCAGCTCCCCAGCAAAGTTTTATCAACAGCACTGCGGCCTGGCCGGATCAACTGCTGATCTGGCTGACGCCGCATGGCTTCCTGCGCTTGCTGGCAGCAGGCAAGCCGGCAATTACCAAAGCAGGCACTGGCTGGCAGGCGAGTCTGCCGCTGCAGCGTGACATGATCAACTACCATCTCATTGGCCACTTCAACAGCCAGCATGAACTCACCAGCATTCAAACCTGGATCGACGACTCGGTGTTTGGTGATATGGAAGTGCTAGCCGAGTTTGGCGCCTATGAACAATTCAACGGCCTGTCGTTTCCGCACACGCTCACTATCAAGCAAGGTGGTTTTGCGACACTGTCACTGACCATTGCCAGCGCAGCCGCCAGCAACGCCACTCTGCCCAACAAGGCCCCTGCTCCGCCACGTCCGCCAGCGCCCGCCACGGACGGACCCAGGTTCACAGAAATCGGCAAAGGTATTTTTGTGGTCCTCGGTGGTTATAAATCGGTGGCGGTGGAGTTCGACCAATTTACGGTGGTGATCGATGGATTACAGAACGACGCACGCGTGCAGGATCTGATCACAATCGTCAAACAAGCCATTCCCAACAAACCGATACGCTATGTGGTGAGCACGCATAGCCATTTCGATCACGCCTCGGGTCTGCGTCAGTTCGCAGCGGAAGGCGCCACCATTCTGACGCACGAGATGAACGTAGCGTTTTTCAACAAGGCACTGTCGGCACCACGCACGTTGCGCGTGAAACCTACCGAACCCAATAGCGTGCAGGTGAAGGTGCAAGGCATCAAGGATCACCATGAAATCAAGGATGGTGCCGGCCAGAGTATTGATGTGTATGCGCTGGGGCCGAGTGCGCATGCCGCCGACATGCTGATTGCGTATTTACCAACGGCGAAGACCGTGGTGGAAGCCGACACGCTGCAACCGTGGATCAACCCGGCGTTCGGCGGTAAAAATGGCCCGCACCCGCTTCTCTTAAATCTGGAGGCCGGGCTGAAAAAACTGAATCTGGATTATCAGCATTTTGTGCCGGTGCATGCACCGCCGATGCCACCGCTGATGGAGCGTGCGGATCTGGAAAAGGCGCTGGCGGCTCACTAAGCAGGAACAAACGGCATGAATCACCGCTGGAAACTGCTGGCCCTGCTTGCACTCAGCGCTACCCAAGCATTACATCGCCGTAAGGACAGGATCAGGATACCGGCGATCAGTGAAATCAGGGGAGTGAGTGTGATATTCATGACAGATCCTCAAGGTAACGGGCTGATAAAACTGCAAGGGTGACATGCAGCAAGCTCGTTAGATGAGCAGCCGGTACTGGTACTTTCTGTACGACAGCACACATTGGACATGGATCAAGCCTTGCCGCTTTCGCGCTGGCGTCCTTCCGCAAAGCCCCTACAATTGGTTCAGCATAGTTCCGGAACTTTCCTTCCATGAATTTTTTTTCAGTCCGCCCGACACTCGCGCTGTGCTTGCTGGCCCTGCTGTCAGACGCAGCCGCTGCCCAGGAATCCGGTTACCAGCTCGGTCGTGGCAAAGCCCTCACTGACTGGCTGACCACAGGCGGCTATTTTTCTACTGAATATTCCGATTCGAACAACGAACGCAAACTGCTGCTGGATGATCTGGCGCTGCTCCTATATGGCGAGAAAGGCCGCGGCTTTTCCTACCTGCTGGAAGTGGAATCGGTCGAACCCTATGTCGCCGATTTCAAACACGATACCACCACTACCAACTTCCCGCCCACCATCGAACGCCTCTACCTGGATTACAAAATTTCGGATCTGGTTTCAGTACGCATCGGCAAGCAGATCACGCCGGTTGGTTACTGGAACCTGCAACCGATCAATGTGCTGCGCGAGACCACGTCGAATCCGCTCTACAGCGATCGCATGATCCCGAAATTCCTGACCGGGATCGATGTCTACGGCTATGCGCCATTTGCCACTGACCTGACCTACCATGTGTTCGCGCAGAACGGCCATGACATGGACCAGTCCAACATCAATATCGCAATAGACCGGCATTACGGTTTCGCCCTCGAAAAAATCCTGCCCGGCGGCTGGAAGCTGGGTGGCAGCGTTGGCCGCTTCCAGGAGCTAAACAGCGGCGCTACCCGCTACCTGCAGCTGAACACGCGCTATGACACCGACCGTTTCACTCTGCTTGCTGAGGGCAGCCACAAACTGCAGGATCAAAAGTCTGGCAGCCCGCGTCAGTCCGATGCTTTCTATGTGCAGGGTGAGTATCACTTGAGCGTGCAGCACTCCCTGATCACGCGTGCCGAATACCTGCACGACAGTGGCGTTGAAAACAGCGAACGCATCGGCATTGTGGGCTACAGCTACCGCCCGGTGTTTCCGGTTTCACTGAAAATTGAATACCAATGGCATCAGGACTCGGCCCAGAACCGGGTCATGGCCTCGATTTCCGTACTGTTCTGATGCGTATCCTGATACTGGTACTCAGCCTCCTGATGCTTCCCGCTGCCACCGCAGCCGAGTATGCCGTGGTCGTAGCGAGCAACAGTACGATCGGCGCCCTCGATAGCGCGCGCCTGCGGGACATCTTTCTGCGCCACCGCAATTTCGAAGGCGAGGTGCGGCTGGTGCCGGTCAATCTGCTGGGAGAAGACTCGACGCGGACCCATTTTGAAACCAGCGTACTGAACATGAACCGCGACGAGTTGAACCGCTACTGGATCACCGGCCATTTCCAGGGCCTCAAGCCGCCAGCCACGCAGGCCTCACTGCAATCGGTGAAAGCCTTCATTGCCCATGTCGAAGGCGCGATCGGCTACCTGCCGCTCGCCATGGTGGACGACAGTCTGAAGGTGATCCATGAGTTTTAAGACCAAGACCATTGTGCTGCTGATTTTGCTGAGTCTGGTGCCCTATGTGGTGACGATGGGCATACTCGGCAGTGCCTACCGGCACGACATGGAGTCGCAGTTGATGGCCAACATGAACTACCAGCTCGGCATTACCATCGACCGTCTGGACCAGAGCCTGCTCACGCTGCAAAACGACATGAATTTCATGGCGTCACTCGACATCATGAACGACGTGCTCAGCGGTGACATCGACAAACGCATTGTGAATGTGCTGCAGCAGAAGAAAACCGACCTGGCACTGGCCGGCGATTTCGCCGTGGTCGACACCAAAGGTACCGTAATCGCCTCCAGTGATGTGAACAGCATCGGTACTGCCTTCACCGGCACGCCGTTGCTGCGGGTAGCCCTGCACTCCACTTTCGGCGACGCGGCCATTGGTGAGTTGCTGGTGCGTTACGACATGGACAATCTCACCCGCTACTTCGCCAACGACGAACATCTGGCCTGGTCACTTTTGGTGGGTGGTGAGCGGTTCGGGGCAGCCCCCACCACGGCGGCGGCACTCACGATCGAAGGCCACTTGCATAGCCAGCCCGGGATGACAGTCAGACTCGAACAGGATCGCAGCCTTGCCTTTGCCGCCCTCGACAAACTCACCCGCAGTTTTCTGTTCGCGCTGGCCATCGGCACCGCCCTGATCGCCACCATTGCGTTTATGGTTGCCAACTACATTCTGCATCCGATCCTGCTGCTGGCCTCGACGGCGCGGGCGATTACCGAAACCCAGGATTACAGCAAGCGCGTGCAAGTGGCGCGCGGCGACGAGATCGGCAAGCTGGCGGCAGCCTTCAACTCGATGATCGGCGGCATGCAGGACATGATCGTGCGCGTGAAGGAGGAAGGCGAAAACAAGCTCAAGCTGGCGCAGGAAAAGAACCGGGCCGAGATGCTGCAGTCACTGTCAAACAAACTGGCGAAATACCTGTCGCCGCAAATCTACCAGTCCATCTTCTCCGGCGAGAAGGACGTAACGCTGGGTTCCTCGCGCAAGAAACTGACCATCTTCTTTTCCGACATCGTCAACTTCACCGGCACCACCGATCAGATGGAGTCCGAGGACCTCACCCAGCTGCTCAATCACTACCTGCGCGAGATGACCGATATTGCGCTCAGCCATGGCGCCACCATCGACAAGTACATCGGCGACGCCATCATGATCTTCTTCGGTGATCCGCACAGCCGTGGCGTGGCCGACGATGCCCGTTATTGCGTCGAGATGGCGCTGGCGATGCAGCGCAAGGTGCGCGAGCTGCAGGAACTGTGGCGGGCAACCGGCTATACCAAACCGTTCAGCATACGTATCGGCATCCACACCGGCTACTGCACGGTCGGCAATTTCGGTACGGAAAACCGCATGGACTACACCATCGTCGGCTCGTCAGTGAACCTGGCCAGCCGTATTCAGACCAGTGCCGCGCCCGGCACCATCCTGATTTCCGAAGATACCTGCCTGCTGGTGCGCGATCGCTTCACCTGCCTGCCTGTCGCCTCGGTGACACCCAAAGGTTTTATCCAACCGGTCCTGCTTTACCAGGTGATGCAGGACGACCTGTCGTCACAGTTCGTGAATGTGGAACAGACCGGCTTTCACCTGCAATACCAGCCCGGGTTGCTGACCCCGGAGAGCCGCGAGCTGTTGCTGCAAGAACTGGAAAAACTGCGGGGAGGTCACAATTCGTGACCCCCCGCCGCGTTACCTGCCTGGCCGGATCAACTGCTGATCTGGCTGACACCCCATGGCTTTTTGCGTTTGCTTGAATCAGGCAAGCCAGTGATCAGCAAGGAAGGCAATGGCTGACAAGCCAGGTTGCCGATTGAACGTGACCTGATCCACTACCAGCTCATTGGCCACTTCAACAACAAACACGAACTTGCCAGCATCCAGACTCACCATCAAGCTAGGCGGTTTTGCGACACTGTTGCTGAACATTGCCAGCGCAGTCGCCAGCTCAGCCACGCTGCCCAATAAAGCCCCTGTGCCACCGCGTCTGCCAGCTCCTGCTGTCCAGGGACCCCGGTTCACCGAAATCGGCAAAGGGATTTTTGCGTTCCTCGGCGGTTATCAATCGGTGGTAGTGGAGTTCGACCACTTTGTAGTGGTGATTGCCTGGTTGCCAACAGCGAAGACCGTGGTGGAAGCCGACATGCTGCAACCCTGGATCAACCCGGCATTCGGCGGCAACAATGGCCCGCATCCCTTTCTGCTATTTTTTGATGGCGAGCTGAAACGGCTCAAGCTGGATTACCGGCATTTTGTCACGATACATGCACCACCGATGCCGCCGCTGATGGAACGCTCCGATCTGGAAACAGCAGTTCAGGCGGTGAAGCTGTAGGAACTGACACCGAAGATACCTACCAGACCAACAATGATCAGGTAAACGGCAACAATGTAGTTCAGCAGTTTGGGCTGCACCAGAATCAGGACTCCTGCGATCAGTGAAATCACCGGGGTAAGTGCGATGGTCATGTCAGTTCCTCATGATTGTGGGGTAACACACCTGCAAGAATGGCTGGCAGGGAGCCCGCCATAAGACCAGTTGATACCAGTATTTTCTGTACGAAAGCACACATTGATACAAGCGGGAAATCAAAACTGGCAACAAATCACTTCCAGGCCAGGCCGAAACCGGAGACAACATGCAATGAAAGATTCAATGCTGCCCTTACCATTTCCAGCGCTGCGATCCAGTGTGGTTGCGGTGCTGGGTCTGGGCTGTCTGCTCTGCGGGTCCATGCAAGTCACTGCCCACACCAGTGTCGGCCGTGGCTGGCCGATATTGGAAACAGGCGAATGGGTTGGTGCCGGGGGTACCTTTTTACAATGTCGATGCGGCAACCGCAAAGGCCGGCTCCGTGCCAGCGGGGATAACTGCGCTGCCGCACGACATTTTCACCAGCAAGGATTTCTATCTTGACCGTGAGCTGTGGAGTGATCCGCGCTACTTCCGCTGCAACAGTACCTTCGCGCTGGATTCGCAATGGGGAGATTATTCGACCGGCCCCAGATACATCGAGGATGATCCAGCCAAGGGCGCCTGGGGTCATTGCGACCGCGACTACGCGCGTGAGCACATCGTCAGTCCCTATGCGTTTGCCACGGCACAGGCGCATTATCAGGCGCTGTTGGCGGAAACCCGTGCCAGGGGCGGCCCGACGCGAGTACAGTTTCTCGGCGGCTCCGGCAACGCCATTCGCAGTGTCCACATAGGCCGTGAATTCAATTTGTCAGGCGTGGTGCCACGTCTCGGTGCCGAAGTGCCGCAATGGCTGGGAGAGACAGTCGGGTTCTGGGACGGCGAGGCACTCATCACCTGGACCTAGAACATCCAAGGCTGGTTCACGCATTCAAGCTGGGAGTTTTCCAACAAGCTGCAAACCATCGAGATCTGTACCCCGCGCAAGAACAACGATGGTTCTCTGCTTGGTCTTGAACATGAAGCGATATTTTATGACGCTGAAGGTCTGGTGCAGCCGATCCGCAGTGTGCGTTTCCTGGCTCGCCAGGGTGACTTCAACCAAATGGCATCAAACAATCTTGCCCACTGCAACCAGGCGCTTTATCCAGTCCATGGCAGGGGAACCTACGTGATCCCGGGGGCCGTGATCAACTACCGTGTCGAGGATATCTACAGCCGGCCCTGGGCCGCCATCTGGGAGCAATATTTCGAACAGGGGATGCAACGACCGCCAAAGCAGGAAGATGATTTGTTCAATTTCAAATGATCACGCAATTGGCAATCGGGAATGGAGCTGCGCTTCAGCCTAAGGTATACGATCAACCGCCACCATCACTTCATTGCGCCGCATAAAGGGTGGCGTGAAGGGGGCATTGTAGGCTGCACTTATGAGTTCACCGCTTGCATGAATGCCGGCTTTGCCGAGCTTTTCCATCAACTCGTCAGAGTGTTGCTTGAGATTTTTATCGGTCCATCGGCCTGAATACCTTACTACCGCCATCAGTGTGCCGGGCACAGCCCGTATCGAGATATCAGGGCTTTTCGGTTTTGGTGCAGTCTCCAGCGTAAACTTGCCCGGCACAATAAAACCGACTCGCCAGCCGCTGGCTTCCGGTGTTTGCTCTGGTGCACTTGTGTCCTGCTTCCGGCCCGGGGCCTGCTGCACCGGGGCAGTCATCGAGATCGATGCGTTGCTGGCGTTGTCACCGCTGATGTATTTGAACAGGCGACGAAAGCCCTGGGTGGAAGCGGCATCACGGTCTGTTCCACTCTCGACCACCGTTTCAGCAACCAGATAGGACTGGTATTGCCTGTACTCCACTCCATCGCTGGTTGTCACCAGTGTGTATTGGGGCTCTTCAATGGCCATAGTGGTTCCTGCCTGAAAAAATACCAGCACTAACAGTGAATACCGGATAAGCGCACGATGCATGGTCAAGCCCTGTATTTGCCATTTCACTTTATACGCACGCTGGTTGCATCCGGATCGCCTCGTTACCTTGCACCTGGGCCTGGATTCGGAGCTTGTGCCAACGCGGCTTCGGCTATCGAGATCAGATAGGCACGCAGTGCCACGGTATCGCCCTCCTTCAGATAGTCCTTGAACGACCCCATGCCTTTTTCGGTCAGGATGCCTTGCATCACGATGGAATCGAACAGCGCCTGGTTTTGCAGCGCTGGCGCGCGGCGCAGGTCAGGAAATGTCGAACGGGCCGCGCCATTACGGCCGTGACACAACTGGCAACGCTCTTCGAACACTTGCGCGCCCTGTTTGATGACATCAGCGTTGGCAAACTGCGGCGGTGGTGCAATCGGCTTCTCAGTGAACATGGGCAGATCAGGCAGCACTTGTTTGCCACCGAGTTTGAATACCAGCAAGCGGGCACCGTTCGGCGCGTAATAGCCGCCCGGTACCGGACCACCTACCGCGACCGCGACATATTGCTCGCCGTCGACTTCATAACTGATGGAACCTGCCAGCACTGCGGTCTTGGTGCCGAAGCTCCAGAGACGTTTGCCATCGGTGGCGCGGTAGGCGGTGAATTCCTGTTTCGGCAGATTGCCGTGGAAAACCAGGTTGCCGCCGGTGGCGAGCGCACCGCTGGTCACCTGCACACCGCCGGCCGGGTTGACGAATTCCTCGCTGCGCCACACTTCGCGCTGCGCCACCGGATCCCACGCCGTCAGACGGCCGGTGAAACTTTGTTTGGTGTCGGGATGTTCGGCGAGATATTTCTGGCGTGCATCAAACGGACCTACCAGTTGCCAGTGCGTTGTCGCCGGAATATAGACCAGCTTGGTGAGCGGACTGTACGACATCGATTGCCAGGCATGGCCGCCGGCCGGGCCTGGCGTCAGGTTGAACACTTTGTTGGTCAGGTTGGTGCGCGCCTCCGGCACCACGAACGGACGCCCGTCTTCCAGATTCACACCGGTGGCCCAGTTCACATCAGTATAAGGTTTGGCCGACAGCAATTGGCCGGTAGCTGCGTCGAGGTGATAGAAGAAACCATTCTTCGAGGCTTGTGACACTACATGGCGCATTTTGCCGTTGATCTCGATATCAAGCAGCATCAATTGCTGGCCGGTGTCGTAGTCCCAGGTTTCCCACGGGGTGGTCTGATAGTGCCAGGCATAGCTGCCATCTTTGGCATGCACGGCGACGATGGAGGTGACAAACAGGTTGTCGCCGCCGCCGGCATCACGCTTGACTGCGTCGCCCGGCGTACCGTTGCCGGTGCCGAAGATCACGAGGTCGGTGGCAGGATCATAAGTGATCGCATCCCACACCGTACCGCCGCCACCACTCTTCCACCAGCCCGGGGTCTTCCAGGTAGCTGCGGCCATTTCCATGGTCTTGTTTTCGAAACCAAGTGCAGGATCGCCCGGCACGGTCCAGAACCGCCACAGGAACTTGCCGGTCTCGGCGTCGTAGGCATCGAGATAACCGCGCGCATCAAACTCGCCGCCAGCCTCACCGATGAATACCTTGCCGTTGGCTATGCGCGGCGCACCGGTAATTGAATAACGCCGGTCATCAGGGGTGGCCTTGGTGGACCACACCGGCACACCGGTTTTCGCATTGAGTGCAATCAGGCGGCCATCGAGCGTGCCGTAGATGATCTTGCCATTCCACGCTGCGGCGCCGCGATTGTCGACGCCGCAACAAATATTGATGTTCCAGGCACCCGGCACCTTGGGATCGTACAGCCACAGCTGTTTGCCGGTCTTGGCATCCAGCGCCATCACCTTGCTCCACGGCAAGGTCTGGTAAAGCACGCCGTCGATCATCAGCGGCGCGGATTCGATGTTCTGGTTGGTGGGCAGATCGACGAACCAGGCCAGGCCCAGCTTGTCGATGTTCTTGTCATTGATCTTGTCGAGCGGACTGAAATACTGCTCGTTGTAGGTGCGGCTATGGCTCATCCATTGGCCACGCTCGGCATCGGCGTTGAGCAGACGTTTGGCATCAACCCTGGCAGCGGACTGCGCCAACGCCTGGGCGCCAATAAGAGCGGCAGTGCCGGCGATGATGAAATTTATCAAACGTGGCAGAGCCATGGTGCGTCCCCTGTTTTATGGTTGTTTCGGGGAAGCATAATGGGCAAAAGGCGTAACGTCCATGCAACTTGCGCTGCCGATGCTGAGGGCCGACAGTTTTCTCCTGCCTATGGATGGGGGGCTGCGTTGACAGCAATGAGGTTGGAAAATTTTACCCTGCCGTGTTGCAGCTGAAAGCATCCTTTGCCATTTTCGTTTTCGATTCTGAGCTCTTCGCCGTTAATGGAGAGGCTTACGTTCGGATACGTCGTGTGGGTAACTGCGGCCTGCAGCACCTCGCCCGCTACGGCCTGGGCGTGCAGTGTGTTCAACTCCAGGTCCAGCTTTTCCAGTTCGGCGCCAACCTGGGCGATTGCCTGCTGCATTTTCACGATTTTGCTGTGCAGCTCTTCGCCCGGTTTGCCTTCCACAACATGTGCCATCAACTTGCCCAGACCCTCCTGCAGCCTGGTGAGAATGCCAGCCTGTTGTTCCTGCTGCTGACGCAACTCGCTGAGACGGGCGAGCTTGTCGCGGGAAAAACCGATGGAAACGCAGGTCTTCAGGTAATGTTCGGTACCCAGCACATTGGCTACCAGACCCTTGCTGGCATGAAAGTGTCCACCGATCAGGCAGCCCTTGCCGCCGGTTTGTCCGAGCAGCACATGCCCATGCACTTCAGTCATGCAGTGCATCAGGTATTCCGCCACCACCAGATCGCGTTCGCAGGCGATTTCCGCCTGGTTGATGTATTTGGCCCTGATCGAACCGCCGGCCTTGAGGAAACTTTTGAATGCATGATGGTGCTGCTCCGGCCCGGCATCTGCGCCGTGTTCTTCGCCCGTATGCTTTTTGCTGTCTTTGGCCGAATCGCCGCCCACGATGCCACCGGTAACGACAATGTCATTGCCGGCGATGATGGTGGCTTTCTCCACCAGGCCGTTGACATGCACATCGCTGCTGGCACGGATCACCATGCCGGCGGCAACGTCGCCATCAACGCTGACAGCGCCGTCAAAATCGATATTGCCGGTTTTGAGACCGACTTCCTGCAAGTGCAGCACCGGATCCACTTTGACGGCGGTGGGCAGCAGAATGGGATGACCCTTGATCAACGCCACCAGCAGGTTGGGATCCTGCGGATCTATACCGGCGCCGCTAAGGCTGCTGCTGAAATTCAGTTCCTTGCCCGGCTTGGCCATCAGCACATTGCCGCACACGTCGTAACCATCCACGCCCGGCGTGGCCGGTTGCCGGCGCATCAGTGCGGCGCCAGCTGCCACCACGATGAACTGGTTCAATTCATGATGCGGATCAATATGGCCGTGGGTGTCTTCCTGCGCTTGCTTGCTGGCGGTTTCCTGCACGAGGAAAGTAAAGCTGGCATTGCTGCCATTCACCGCTGGTACGCCTTCGGCCAACAGCTGGCCATCGACCGGCGGGCCATCAACCAGCCGGGGAATGACATCGCCGTCATAAAAGCGGAAATCGATGCCGGCGGTTTTCATGGCCGTAAGCACTTTCAGATAGTCCAGTGCAGCGCCGCCAGCAGCCGGCCTGGTGGTGATATGGGCCTGCATTTTGTCGGCAGAAATTTCAATCACAACTTCCGCATCCACAAGGACGTCAGCGGTCTCATCAATTTCCGAAGATAGTGCTTCAGATGCAATGGCAACGGGAGAGGTGTCCTCCGGTGGAACGAGGGGACTTTGATCGGAAGTCTGGGTGGCGGGTGGAATGGGAACCAGACTTTCCATGTTGATCGTGCCGTGCGCAGAGCTCATCCGGCGTTGCCTCACAATGGGCGTGCAGATGCACCCGGGAAACTCCGGGCTTGATGGCTATAACGACTTAATCGGAAAAATCTTTAGATAAAAGCACAGAATCCGGACAGGGTTGAGAGAAATGCCTCAAGCGCTTACGTCGATATTTTTTCCGATATTCTGCAGCCCGGTGCTTTTCACGGAGCTGGCAGCGACATCGTTCGGATGCGCGATGTCATACACCAACTCTTCCTGGATCGAGACAGTGCCGTCCTTGTTGGCGTCCTTCTTGTCGTAGGTTTTGGTGTCGGTGCTTTTTGCTGCGGAGCCGGATTGCGGTGCACGGCCTGCCGGGCGTGCGCCGCCAGGGGGCCCGCCTGCAGGCGGGCGGGCGCCGGACGGCGGACCCCCTTTGCCGACCGCTGCCTTGATGCCAGCCTCTATATCGCTTTGAGTGAGCTTGCCGGTTTTATTGGTGTCGAGCTCATCGAATCGTTTTGCTGCCTGGTCGCTGGCTATGCCATTGGCGGCCATTGCTGTGACGAATTCAGACTTGTCGATGCTGCCATCGCCATTGCTGTCGAGCTGTTTGACCATCTGGGTGGCTATTTTCGACGCCATTTTCGATGGGTCAAAGCCGCCACCGTTTCCGATCCCGGTAATTGACATAAGTACGCCCCTGCCAAGCCTCTGACGTGAAATGTCGATTGAGCCCGGCCTTGTACCCGTTATAACGACAAGGGACGGTAAAGCTTGAGCAACTGCGAGTGTTGACGCCGACTGTTTCAGCGCAAACACATGCTCTCTGTGGCAGGCATGGATTGTTTTGCGTAGTGATCTTACTGCTGAGGAGCATCCTGATGCGGTGGTTCGGCAGGTGTGCCCACAGTTGCAGCCGGCCCGGTTTTGGCTTTGGGTTGTTCCTGGTGTTGTTCCTGCGGCTTATCCTTTTTGTCTTCATGCTGTGCATTGTCGTGCGCTGCCTTGGCACGGGCTTCCTTGTCACGTTGCTCTTCCCGCTGTTCCCGCTCATGGCGTTCACGCTGTTCCCGTTGCTGGTTGTAGAGCTGTCGCTGGGCGGCTTCAGCAGCTTGCCGGGCGGCTTGTGCTTGCTGCGCCGCAGCAGCAGCCTGCTGTTCGAGTGCGCGCGTTTCGCGCAGTTGCAATTCAATCTGCAAATCCTGATCCAATCTCGGATAACCGGCAGGCCGGGTCATGATAACGTCAGGGTGCTGCCACCCCTCACCGCACATCCGGATGTTTTGCAGGGTGGTAGTGGCACCACTCCCCCAGCGCGCTTCAATGCCGTCAAAGATGTAACAGCCATCGGCATTGGTATGCCTGGCAAGCTCTTCCTTGTCGAAGCGGATTACCGCTGGCGCCATGCCATAAGTCTGACCCGAGCTGAGGCCGGATATGTAGGCACCTTCCGGTTGGGAATAGATTCGCAACTCTGGCTGCAGCACACAACCTGTGAGCGCCGACATGGCGGCGGCTACTGCCATCATTTGCAGGTACTGGAAGCGATTGTCCAAAGTCATCTCCGGAATGGAATTACTTGTTGATAATCGCAGAGATTATCGCAATCCATTCCAAAACGCATGCTGAATGAAGGCAGCCTTGCTGCCCGGCAAAGACGACTGTGATACCCATGTATTTTTGTATTTCTTCATTTCCAGGGCTATGTTGGACAGATAATCACGATCTGTTAGCGCCTGCCATGTGCCCATGGCCATCCAAAATATATCCCCGGCCCTGTTTATCAAATGACAGCAGAAAAGGCGAAGACAAGATCGGCAAATGATCCATGATTGACTTGCAGCGAAAGTAAAGGGAAAGTGACTTTTTTCCCAGACCCGCCACACATCGTGAACCGACCAGACATATACATCGCGCAAGCCTTGCGCACTCCCATAGGTAATCTCAACGGCGCGCTCGCCACGGTGCCGGCAGCCACGCTGGGCGCCACGGTAATCAGTGCCCTGCTGCAAGGCAGTGGCGTGCCGGCTGCCGCCATCGACGAAGTAATTCTGGGCCAGGTGCTGACGGCCGGGTGCGGCATGAACCCGGCTCGCCAGGCTGCGGTTGCGGCCGGACTGCCGATGGCTACCACAGCCTTCAATGTCAACCAGGTGTGTGGTTCCGGCTTGCGCGCCATCGCGCTGGCCAGCCAGCAATTGTTGTGCGGTGACGCCAGGGTTTGCATTGCGGGTGGCCAGGAAGCCATGAGCCAGGCGCCGCATCTCACACTTCTGCGCAGTGGCCACAAGCTCGGTAACGTGTCGTTGCTGGACAGCGTGCTGCACGACGGACTCACTGATGCCTTCCACCACTGTGCCATGGGCGCCACCGCCGAGCAGCTCGCCACCCGTTTTGCCTTCACACGTGAAGTGCAGGATGCCTGGGCCTTGCGCTCGCAACAGCGTGCGGCGGCGGCCTGTCGTGAGGGTCGTTTTGCTGCTGAAATCGTGCCGGTCACAGTGAATGCGGCAAAGCAGAACCGCGTGGTCGACAAGGACGAATACATCCGCCATGACAGCACGCCGGCATCACTGTCCCGGCTGGCGCCGGCTTTTGCAAAGGGCGGCACCGTGACAGCAGGCAATGCCTCCGGCATCAACGATGGCGCCGCAGCGCTGCTGCTGCTCACGGCGGCAGCCCTGCACGAACACCGGGTGGAACCACTGGCACGCATTGTGTCCTGGGCCAGCACCGGGCTCGAACCGATGCTGATGGGCCTGGGGCCCGTGTCCGCGACACACAAGGCGTTACAGCGGGCCGGCTGGACTCTGGACAGTGTCGATCTGTGGGAAATCAACGAAGCCTTTGCCGCCCAGACACTCGCAGTGCTGCAAGAGCTCGCGCTTGATCCCGAACGCGTCAACGTCAACGGCGGCGCCATTGCGCTCGGCCATCCCATCGGCGCTTCCGGCGCACGCATCCTCGTGAGCCTGCTGCATGAACTGCAACGTCGCCAGCTGCGCCGTGGCGTGGCCACGCTGTGCATCGGCGGCGGCATGGGCATCGCGCTGTGTGTGGAGCGCTGAAACGTGGAGCAGAATGCCGTCCTGTGGGCCCCTTCACCGCAACGCAAGGCGGCCTCGGCGCTGTGGCGCTTTGCACAGCACACCGCAGCACTGCATGGTGCCGCGCCCGATGATTACGCAGCCCTGCATGCCTGGTCGCTGCGGGAACCTGCTGTCTTCTACAGCGAACTTTGGGATGCAGTAAACATCATCGGCGACAAGGGCCAACGCAGCTTCGTAGCCGGCGCCACACTACAGCACGCGCGATTTTTTCCCGATGCACAGCTGAACTATGCCGAGAACCTGCTGCGAGAGCCGGATGAGCGCCTCGCACTCATCGTGCAGCATGAAGATGGTAGCCGCCGCAGCATCACACGTGCAGCACTGTATGCCGAGGTCTCCCGCCTGGTGCAGGCATTGCAGGCGGAAGGTGTGGGTGTGGGGGATCGCGTGGCAGCCATAGTCACACATGACATCGAAGCGCTGGCGGGCTATCTCGCCTCCGCTGCACTGGGTGCCGTGTGGTCGTCCTGCTCACCCGACTTCGGTCCCGTCGCCGCCAGCGACCGTCTCAGCCAGATTGATCCCAAGGTCATATTGGCCAAGCCGCAGTATCGCTACGGCGGCAAGGACCACGACGTGTGCGCAACAATCCGTGCCGTGTTCGCCGCCGCCACACCGCGGCGACTGGTGGTGCTGGCCGACACGGTGCCTGACCAACTGCAAGACCTTGACGTTGTGACCTGGCACGACTGGCTTGCACCTTATACCGCGCAAGTCATTCCGTTCGTGCGACTGCCGTTCGCCGCACCACTGGTGATCCTGTTTTCTTCCGGTACCACCGGCAAACCCAAATGTATCGTGCATGCAGCTGGCGGCTTGCTGCTGCAGCATTTGAAAGAGCTGCAACTCCATTGCGACCTGCGCGCCGGCGAACGTTTCTTCTACTACACCACCTGTGGCTGGATGATGTGGAACTGGCAACTCAGCGCGCTCGCACTCGGTGTCACGCTGGTGAGTTACGACGGCAATCCCATGTATCCGGATCCTGAGCGCCTGCTCGACCTGTGCGACAGCGAAGACCTGCACATGTTCGGCACCAGTGCGCGCTACCTGGATTCGTGTGCCAAGGCAGGTCTGGTGCCACGCCGCACGCATGGACTTGCTTGCTTGCGCCTGGTGCTGTCGACGGGTTCACCACTGCTCGCGCCCACCTTTGACTATGTCTATCGCGACTGGAAGCCTGATGTGCAACTCGCGTCCATTTCGGGCGGAACCGATATCTGCGGCTGTTTCCTCGGCGGCAATCCGCTGTTGCCGGTGCGACGCGGCGAATTGCAGTGTGCATTGCTGGGCATGGACATGGCCACGCTGGACGAAAACGGTATTGACAACTTCGGGCAGGCAGGCGAACTGGTGTGCCGGTCGGCGCATCCATCGCAGCCGCTGGGCTTTTGGGACGACACCGACGGCTCGCGTTACCATGACGCTTATTTCGCACGTTTCCCTGGTTTGTGGACGCACGGGGATTTCGCCGAGCGTCGCGCGTCAGCGGGCTTCGTGATCCACGGCCGCTCCGACACTACCCTGAATCCCGGCGGCGTTCGCATCGGCACCGCCGAGATCTACCGCCAGCTCGATGCCATCGACGCCATCGTCGAAGCCCTGGCTGTAGGTCAGCGACATGAAGGCGACGAGCGCATTCTGCTGTTTGTGCGCCTGCGCGAGGGACTGGTGCTGGACACCGGACTGGAGCGAGCGATTCGTACCTGCATCCGCCAGGGCGCCAGTCCACGCCATGTGCCGGCTATCATCCGGGCCGTCACCGACTTTCCGCGTACGCGCTCCGGCAAGCTTAGTGAAAGCGCCGTACGTGACGAGGTCAACGGACGCGAAGTCAAAAACCGGGACGCTCTGATGAATCCGCAAGTGCTGGAATTATTCCGGCAGTTCTGACTCAGTTTTTAGCTGCCATCACGCGCTGGTCAATGACACCGAACAACGGCAGTGCATCGCTATTCCCGTGCGCCAGCATGCGCACACGTTCACCGAAACGCAGATAGGGTGTCGTGGCAGTGCCGGCATTGTCGATCATCTCGATGGCGCGACGTTCGGCTATGCAGCAGGAACCCACCTCGCGGTAGCGACTGTGCGAAACAGTGCCGGAGCCGATCACGGTGCCGGCGCACAATTCGCGCATGGCGGCGGCATGGGCGACGAGTTGATCGAAACCCCAGCCCATTTCCGTGGCGGGCACCACACCGTAGCGTTCGTCATTGCGCCAGATTTCCAGCGTGGCTTGCACGCGCGCCTGTCGCCACTGCGCACCCAGTTCATCCGGCGTCACCGCGAAGGGCGCCATGCTGCAGGCCGGCTTGGCCTGGATCCAGCCGAAACCGGTTTTCATTTCCACCGGCGCCAGCCGCCGCAGCGACCAGTCGTTGATCTGTACCAGCAGCGCAATATGCGACTGCGCCTGATCTGCCGGCGTACCCATCGCAACCTGTGTGGTCAGGATGCCGAACTCGCCCTCGAAGTCGATGCCATCAGCCTCACTCATGAAGGGCACATCCGCGGTCGGTCCGAAAAACTGGTGCGAGAGACCCTGATACATCAAGGGCAGGCTGGAATTGATGGGCGGCTGGTGAAAGGCTTCAGCCATCAGATCACCGTGCATGGAAAAGGCGGAGCCGTCGAGCCACTGCCAAGCGCGCGGCAGCGGCGCCAGTAATTGCCATGCAGAAAGCCCGGCCGCCTCTTTGCATTCACCGGAGTTCAGCCGCTGCGAGAGTGCCTGCAGCGCGGGTTGGATTGCGTCCCAATTTTCCAGTGCGGCCTGCAATGTCGCAGCGATACCTGTGGCCGGCACCGCACGTTGCTGGTCATGCGCAACTACCAGCAGCAGTCCGTCCGGTGTGCCGTTATAGGCGGTCGCGAGTTTCATGGCGCAAGATCTCCGTCGTACTTGCCGTCGATCAGGATGAAGGCGATGCGACAAGGCACTGTGCCGCGATTGGCCCAGCCGTGATTGGTGCCGCGCTGGATCACGATGTCGCCGGCACGCATCACGGTCTCGCTCTCGTCGAGGATCAGCGTGATCTCGCCTGCCAGCACTATGCCGTAGTCGATGGTTTCGGTGCGGTGCATGAAGGCGTGCTTGCTGCCGCTGCCCGCGTGCGAAGCCGCATCGGCGGCGCCCACCTCGGCAAAGTGCGCGCGTGCCTGCTCCGGCGTCAGTGTGGCGATGCTGGGATCCTCGGGCGGCACTTCCAGCACACGGATGCGCGTGCCGCCTGCAGGCGGTGCCAACTGAATGCCCGCTTCGTAAGGTTCACCAGTGTCACGGTCGATACGTGCCGGTGTCTCCCGCGTGTTCCATACCTCGAAGAACAGCGGCCCATGCGGACCCCCGATGCGGGCCACGTGCGGCGGCGGCGCGTCTTCAAGGAAGACAGCGCGGCCCTGTGCGTCGTGACCCGTGACGATGCGGCGGAATGGTGCCTTGTTCATACGATGCTCCGGTAACCTGAAGTTGAGCCGCCCAGCGCTTCGGCCAGCCAGTCGGCGATGTAGTCGCGTGCAAAACTCATGTTGTCGGCACCCACGTGTTCCACGCCGCCTTCGCGTTCGGTAAATATTTTGAGTTCGCGGCGCGGTGAGTTGATGAGCTGCGCGTGGGTCTTGTGCGCATAATCAATGGATATCTGGCGGTCGCGCGCACCATGCGTCACCAGAAACGGTACGCGAATGCGGTCAAGTATGCCGTCGAGACACATGCCGGCGGCTAATTTGAAAAACTCGTCGCGGTTCTTCGCACCGAACACCCACTGCACGTGGTTCCAGTAGTGCGGCACCGGATTCTCGCCCTCGCGCAGCAGGCGCTTGTGCTGTACTTCATGCCAGTCGTGATTGGCGCCCCATACGGCGCCGCAGGCAAAGCGCGGATCGCAGGCCAGCGCGCGCGGCGTAAAGTAACCGCCCAGCGAGATGCCGGCCATGCCGATGCGGGTGGCATCAATGTCAGTACGTGCAGCCAGCCAGTCGTAGCAGACACTGGCCCACTCTTCACTCGCATGCGTGGCGGGCAGATCGTGCAAACGCAAGGCCTCGCCGGTGCCGGGCTGATCCACGCTCAGTGTGGCGATGCCGCGCCGCGCCAGCTCGCGCGGCAGCCAGCTCCAGTAAAGCAGCTCCTTGCAACTGTCGAGGCCGTTCACGTACAGCACACAAGGCATCGGACCACGGACACCCTCGGCGCGTGTCAGCAGCGCAGGCAGGATCTTGCCCTCGTAGGGAATCTCCACGCGCTCAGCATTCTCGCGACCGATCAGCACAGCATGGCGAAACGCGTGCTGCGCGCTGGCAAAGGTGGCAGCGCGGCCGGGATGGCCATGACCCTGCATGCGTTCGGCGACGAAAAGGTAGAGCGCGGCCCGCTGCAGTTTGCGTGACGCCGACAGCAGACGATGCAGCGCTTCGTCTTCGGCGGCAAGCCCCAGCAGCTTGTCAGCCATCTTCACCCACTGTGCCAGGAACTCGGCAGTGCCGGCATCCACGCCACGCGCAGCGGCTTCCCGCAGCGGACCGCACATATCCTCGATCTCGCCGATCTGGCCGCCGCTTTCCAGCGCCATGTTGACGGCGAGATTCCAGACATAGTTGCCCGGAAAATACTGGAATAGCGCCATGTCAGACCTCGGCGGGCTGGAACAGGCCCGCATCAGGCGCAGGATGCGGCATCGCGTGCGGGCCGCCCGTGCCGATGCCCCAGAGATCCATCACGGAGGGCTCTGGCTTGTGCACCGTCGGCTGCCAGTTTGCCTCGTCGACACGCTCGAGTTCTGCGGTGTATTCCACCGCAAAACCATTGGGTGTGACGAAGTAACTGAAGGTGTTGTTGCCGGCCTTGTGGCGGCCCGGTCCCCACTGCACATCGATGCCTTCGCCGCGCAGACGTGCCACGCCCCGCATCATGGCGTCGAGGCTGGCCATGTCATAGGCCACATGATTCAGGCAAGGCGGACCCGGGAGGATTGCGATCCGGTGATGCCAATCATTGCAGCGCAGGAAGCACATGAAATCGCCCAGCCAGTCGCTGACACGGAAGCCCAACACGTCGACAAAGAACTGCACAGCCGCCTTGTGGTTCGGCGAATGCAATACGACATGGCTGATTCGGGCGGGGATGGATTCGAGTGCATCGAGCACGCGCGACTGGTCTTGCTTCACATCGCAGGAAATACCAAAGGGCAGGCCGTCCGGCGAAAAGAAACGGAAGCCGTAGCCGCCGCCAGGTCCACTCAGCTCACGCGGCGCGAAGATCCCGCGACAGCCGGCCGCGTTGACGCGCACATGCAGGGCATCCACATCGGCACGACTGGCCGTTGCCAGTTCAATCACATCGAGGCGGCGGTCGGCGGCCTGGCGCAGGCGCACCACCGAGGGCTCGCTGCTGCCGGCAGCAGCAAAGTACACAAGGCCATCGGTGGCGGCGACTTCACGCAGCCCCCACTTGTCGCGGTAAAAAGCGCGCTCGGCTTCGAGGTCGGGCACGGCATAACCTACATGGCGGATTTCGGTAACAGCAGACATAAGGGTCTCCAATAAAAAAGTGGGAATGCAGTGGTTCTACAGCGGGCGCGCGATGGTTTCGAACATGCCGCGTACGGCCGCACTCTGGTCCACCGGCGGCTTCAGGCCAAGCTGGCTGTCGCCGATGGCCTTCGAGTGCTCGACGATGTAGCGACAGCGCTCGACGCGGCGCGTCTGCCATGCGGCAAAGGCCGTTGCAGGCGAGTCGTGGCGCGCCAGTTCCTCGGCCAGCACGATGCCATCTTCGATGGCCATACCGGCACCTTGGCCCAGGTGCGGCGTGGTGGCGTGCACGGCATCGCCCAGCAGTACAACGCGACCCTTGTGCCAGGGCCCGTCGAGCCAGAGCCATTCCAGCGGCTTGTACACCACCGCCTCATCGTCGGTGATGTTGGCGGCCAGCGCGGCGATGCGCGGTGGTGCCCGCTTCAGCTTGTCACGCATGGACTGCGCGAGCCCGACGCGCGGGTAGCGCGGATTACCCGGCTCGGGCGAGGTGACATAGAGATACATCAGGTCCTTGCCCAGCGGCACCAGACCCATGCCGATGGGACCTTCATAAGCTTGCAGGTTGCACAGGCCCGGCTCGATCGGGAAGTTGTAGCGCCAAACGCCCTGCCCGGTGAACTGCGGTGCCGGCGCATTGGGGAACAGGAGGCGACGAGTGGCCGAATAGAGGCCGTCGGCACCGATGACGAGATCATAGTGCGCACTGCTGCCGTCGCTGAAACGCACGGAAACGTTGCCGCCGTTGTCGTCGAGCTGTGCAGCTTCGAGCCCGAGCCGGATGGTGGCACCCGCCTCGCGCGCACGCTGCACCAGTACTTCATGCAGTGCACGCCGCGCGATGCCGACGTTGGCCGGATATTCCGGCACCAGCCTGGGCGAAGGCACACTGGCCAGGTGCCGGCCGTCCGGCGCGAAGATGTCCACATGGTTGAAGCCGAAACCGGCGTCGAGGTAATCCTGCAGGATGCCCAGTGCGTGCATGGCACGGATCACGTTGGACTGCTGGATGATGCCGACACCGTATACGCTCCACACCGGGTCGCGCTCGATCATATCCACCCGGAAGCCAAGCCGACCCAGTGCTATCGCCGTGGTGAGTCCGCCGATGCCGGCGCCGATAATGAGGATGGATGCCTGTTGCATGTTTTCGTGTGTCTCGTTGCGATGCGTTGGTGGCAACACGCAAATACCTGTTGCCCGGACTCTGGTTCAGGCAGTGTAGGCTTGCGGAAGTATTTGTGAAGCTTATTGTTTAGATGGATAACAATCCATCAAACTGATTACTTGCGCAGGCTTGCCGCCTGCCGGAGGATGCCTTTCAGCAGCCACTGGATGCCGCCATCACCGGTGCGTGCGGTGTGATACTGGACTATTTCGCGCATTACCGGCAATGCGAAGGGCAAGGGCGCGACGGCCAGCGGCAACTGTTGCACCATGAGCCTGGCCAGGCGCTCGTGCATGACGGCAAGCCGCTGCGTGTTGGGCAGCATCCACGGTACTGCCAGGAAGGAGGCACAGACCACGTCGATGCGGCGCCGGCGGTTCAGTTCGCCCATTACCTGCTCGGCGAAGGATTGTGAATGGCCCAGCGCCATGATGACCTGGCCCTGGGCGAAGAAGCGTTCCGCTGTCAGCGGCTTGCGGAACAGCGGGTTTTTCTTCCAGCCCACCACCACATGCTGTTCCTCGAACAGCTGCTTGCGCGGATGCTCTCTGGCAGCAAACTGCTCCGGCGTCAGCAGGAAGTCGATCTCGCCCCGCTCCAGTTTCGCCAGCGCCTCGGGCGAAGGAGGTGTGATCACAATGCAAACGCCCGGTGCGATCTTTTCCAGTTCCGCCAACAGCGGTTGCAGCAGCACTACGGTAACGTAGTCGGAGGCACAGATGCGGAAGGTACGCTGCGAGGTGGCTGGATCGAATACTGCTGCGGTGAGGATCAGTGTCTCGATGTCACCCAATGCACGCGCCACCATCGGCGCCAGGTTCTGGGCATGCGCCGTGGGGACCATGCGCTTGCCATGCGCAACGAGGATGTCATCGTTGAAATATTCACGCAAACGCGCCAGCGCGGCACTCATGGCGGGCTGGCTGATGTTCAGCTCGCGCGCGGCCCGCGTCACGCTGCGCTCGCGCAGCAATGCATCGAGCACGACGAGCAGGTTCAGATCGAGGCGTTTGAAACGCATGTATCACCCGGGATCCGGAACTGTCGCTCCGGAAATCAATTAAGCGCTGACTAGTGTCGGGGGCAGCTTATAGAGGCGGCCAAGGCGCGTCCACAACCAGCAGAGTGGTGCCATGGACCTGCTTCAGGGCGGCGATTTATTGAGCGCATCACTGACAATCGCACCATCAACCAGATTGATGGTGCGGTCACAGGCCGAGGACAGGCGGGGATCATGGGTGACCAGCAGCACTGCGCACCCGAACTCGCGATTGAAACGGCGGAACAGTCCGAATACTTCTTCTGCCGTATGGGTATCGAGGTTGCCGGTGGGTTCATCAGCCAGCAGCAGGGCTGGTTCGGTGATCAGCGCACGCGCAATCGCCACGCGCTGCTGCTGGCCGCCTGAGAGCTGATTGGGTTTGGTATTGGCATATTTTTCCAGCCCTACCGCAGCAAGCAATGCCCGCGCATGCGCAATGGCTTTAGGTCCAGGTCTGCCTTGGGCCAGCATCAACGGCATCAGTACATTGTCGATAGCCGAGAAAGCCTGCATCAGATGGTGGAACTGGAACACAAAACCGATCGCGTGGCCGCGCAGTGCGGTGCGACCTTCATCATCCATCGCGCTGGTCGGCTGGCCGAGCAGATACAGCTCGCCGGAAGTGGGTTTGTCGAGCAGACCGATCACGTTCAGGAGTGTGCTCTTGCCGGAGCCGGAAGGGCCGATCAGCGCTGCAAAATCAGTGCGCCCTATTTCCAGATTTATGCCATGCAACACTTCCATCTCGTTGGGCAGACCGATGTTGTAGGATTTGCGCAGCGCGCTCAGACGCAATACATCCTGGGAAAGATCAGGCATAACGGATCGCCACCACCGGATCAAGATTGGCCGCGCGGCGGGACGGCACGGCTGCTGCCACCACCCCAGTCAGTGTGGCCAGCAACATCGACAGTAGCACCAGGGTGCCGGAAACCGGTATATAGAACAATTTCGGACCATAGGTGTTGAACACCCACAACAGCGCATAGCTCACTGCAATCCCCAACACCGAACCCAGCAAGCCGAACACGGCTCCCTGGATCAGAAACACGCGCAGAATCTGCCGGCGGGTGGCCCCGGTGGCACGCAGGATGCCGATTTCGCGTGTTCGCTGCACCACGCTCACCGACAAGACACTGGCAATACCGAACGACACCGACAGGGCCACAAACACGATGATCATGATGGTGGACATGCTTTGCGCCGTCAGTGCACTCACCAGTTGGGCATTGGTCTCGATCCAGCTTTCGGCCTTGAGCGAAGTCAGGCGGGCAATCCGCGCAGCAATCGTATCTGCCGTGAAAATGTCCGCCACCCGCAAATCGATAACAGTGACACCCCCGGGCAGATTGAGCAGCGATTGCGCCTGCTTCAGATCCAGATACACATAGCGTGCATCCAGCTCGCGCACGCCCAATTGAAAGATGCCGGCAATGTTCACCACCGCATCACTTGGTACGCCGGTTTCCAGCCGTAATTTGTCGCCAACCCGCAAACCCAGATCGTCAGCCAGCAGCTTGCCGATCAGGGCATCACCGGCGCCAACGCGCAGCTGGCCGGCGAGCATGTAATTGTGTAGCGGAATGATCTGTTGATAACGCTCCACATCAATGCCCAGCAGCGCCACTGACTCAAACGCGGAACCGCGGCGGGCAAAGGCAGGCCCTGAAACAACCGGTGATACAGCCGTGAGCAATGGCAGCAGGTCGAGGGTGGCAGTGACCTGTTGCCAGTTGTTGATGGAGCGCAGGCGCTGGGCCCGCTTGTCTTCCTGCACCAGTTGCACTGTGCCCGGCGGCACCGGCACCAGGTGATTGATTTCGTCCGGCGGCAGCAAGCGGATGTGGGCCTGGGTGCCCAAAGTGCGTTCGATGATGTTGGCCTGCAACCCTTCAATCAACGCCGAGACAAACACGATTACCGCCACGCCCACTGCCACGCCAGTCATGATCATCGCGGTCTGCGCACGCCCCTCGCGCAGAAAATGAACCGCAATGGTCCATTCGGTCCACAGGCGTGCAAGCCGGCGCATCAGTTGAAATTTACCGGCAGTTCATTGTGGGTGGCACTGGTGCCGTTACCGCCGGCCACCGGCAGCGGCTGCTCGGCAATACGCACGCGACTACCAGCTGCTATCTTGACTGCAGCATCGGCAATCACCACATCGCCAGAGTGGAGTCCACTCAGGACTTCCGACTGCGTCAGACCTCGCAACCCCAATGTCACCTGCTTCTGTTCCACCTTGCCTGCCTGCATCACCCTTACCTGCGCGACATTGCCTTGCACCCCACTCAGTGCATCGTTGGGTATAACCAGCGCCTGCTGGCGCCGCCCGGTTTCGATATTCACCGACACCGTCATATCCTGACGCAGAAAAGCCGGCACCGGATCCACTTTCAGCCGTACATCAACGGTGCCGCGCTGCGGGTCAATGGCGGGAGCAATGAAACTGATGACAGCCGGAAACGGCTGCGCCAGGTAAGCATCGGCCACTGCCAGCGCCGGTTGCTGCAGCGACAGCAGCGCCAGATTTTTTTCATCCAGCGGTACCAGCACTTCGGTGTCACCGGCCAGCGCCATCGTGAACAGGATACGGCCGGGCTGCACCAGATCGCCGGGTTCTACATTGCGGGTCAGTATCGTGCCTGCCTTTTCGGCACGCACTACGGTTTTGGCGAGTTGGGCCTTGAGTGACTGCAGACGTTCCTGCAACACGGTTTCTTCACTCTTGCCTTGCGCCAGCGAAGCGGCGGTCAGCCGTGCCGTTGCGGCAGCACTGCGGGCGAGAGTTTCGGACTGCACGGCCTGTTCGAGCGATTCCGATGACAGCAGTCGCTGGTTGGCGAGGGCGCGGCGGCGTTCGGTTTCACGGGTGGCCTGGGCAAGTTGGGATTCTGCACTCGCAAGCGCAACCATGGCCTGGGGCCGCGTGGTGGTTGCCAGTTGGGCCAGTTCAGCCTCGGCCTGCCGTACCTGTGCGGCCAGATCATCTGAGCGCAGCACCAGCAGAACGGCCCCGGCGGCGACGGTATCGCCTTCCCGGACACGACGCTCCAGCACCACGCCGGTTATTTCACTGCCCACCTGCGTACGCGACACTGTCACCACCCGGCCGGTGGCAACCACTGTCTGTACCAGCGCTGCGGGTTCGATGCGATAGCCCTGCAACAGCGGTCCCTGCCACTGCCGCAGCAGCACAAAGCCAAGGACAAGTGCCAGCACCACCGCCAGCACCAGGTATTTGTAGCGGGCAACTATCAAACAGTTTCTCCCTGCGGATATCCGGAAAAGCAAACCGAGGCCCAAGGTACGTCAGAAATGGCACAACGGATTTGCTTGAGATCACTTCCAGTAAAGAAACCGGCCACCACAGCTTCAAGAGTTACCCGGCGGAAAATGGCAAAGCCTGCCGCTTTGTCTCAACCTGCCGGTTTCGCCGGCGGCGCAGCACTGAAGCCGGCATTGGCATCATTGATGATCTCCCGGCGCTTGATCTTCCACTCGCCTTTCACTTTCACGAACTCATCGATCTCACGACCTTGTTCATGCAGCTCAGGCGCCTTGTCGGGGGCAGCCACAACCACGCCGGTGTAGATGAACTCGCCATGCGCCGTGTTGCCGGTGACGGTGATGCGCGGATTGCTGACCATCACGTTCATGCGCGGGCGCGCTTTACCCGGGTCGGCGGGCTTGAGGCCGGCATACATGGCTTTGATCGCCGCTTTTCCCTTGATCACGCGGGTACCGAGTACCATTTCGCTGTCATCAAGGTACTCGTCGCCAAAACTGGCTGTTTTTTCGCCACCGAGCTGGGCGTAGTAATCGGTGACCAGGTCTTCAATTTGCAGGCGATCGAGCAAGGTCGCTGCCGTCGTTCTGGGTTCTGCCTGCGCGCCTGACGCCAGTACCAGCGCCAAGGCCATGCATATGTGACTTGTCTGCGGCTTCGTCTTCATTGTTGTCCTCCATTGATTGTGTTTATCAAGACTGGCCAAGTTAACCAGACTCTTTCATGTAATAGAAAGTGGCTATATGCTACTAATACACTGCCGGAGCAGTGAGAATCATGGTGACAGGAAGGGAGGCAAATGCCATGCGCAGGAATGCAATTATCGGTGTTGTAGTGCTGGCCGGAAGTGCAGCGTTCGGGGCATGGCAGACTCTGCGAGTCCAGGATCTGCAAGCACAACTGGATGCACTGCAGTCGTCCCACGCCAGATGGAATCAGGACAACCAGCAGCAGGCTGATCAGTACAACAAGACCATCGCCGGTCTCAAACAACAAGTGCAGGACAAGGAAAGCCAGCTGGAGACAGTGAAGGCGCGAGCAACAGCGCCTGCTGCCGGCAGCCAGACGCCACTGTTGGCGAACACCGGCAACACAACCCAACCGGCAACTGCAAACAACCCGCGACCCAATCTGATGGATTCGCCGGATTTTCGACAGGCAATCATTCAGCAACAGCTCATGTCACGTTTTGGCGGATTCATCGCCGGCTTGAAATTGTCGCCAGAAAAAGAGAGGGAGCTTAAGAACCGCCTCACGGCGGCCTTGATGAAATCCCAGCGTCTAAGCGAGGAATTGTCGCTGAAAGTGGTCAGTGGCGAACTCACCCAGGAACAAGCATCCATGCAGGCGAAAGCTTCCGGCGTGAACAATGAGACCATGCAGATCATGGCCGAATACCTGAGCAGCGAGCAAATGGATGCCCTGCGCGCCTATGAAGCGGATGCTCCCAACCGCACAAAAGCCTCGATGGCAAATTCGATGTATTTAATACTGGAGACGCAAGCTCCCGGCTTGACGGAAGCAAATCGGACCAGAATGGCTGCTGCCTATGCGGACGCCATGGCGGCTCCCTACAAACCCACGCCAGGACAAACTGCCGTGAACCGCTTGGACCTGATCTACGACCAAGTTGAAAATTCGCTGCGAGACACCTTGAGCGACGACCAGATGCGAATCGCCAGGGAATACCTGCGCAACCAGGCAAGCATGCAACGCGCGGCACAGAGTGCCAACGCCAGCGGGAAATAGGTCGTTGCCATCTGCCTGATGGGGCCTATGCGCTGTAGTGTCAGGGTTTCCCCATGGCCCCATGCTTTGCGGTTTCTTTCATACGCACATACGCAAGCAACGACAGCGCACACATCCCGCTCACGTAGTAAAAGAACACGGACTCCATTCCCGCGTCCTTGAGCCACAACGCCACGTATTCGGCGCTGCCTCCAAACAAACTATTGGCAATCGCATAGGGCAGCGCTACGCCAAGTGCGCGGATATGCGCCGGAAACAGTTCGGCTTTGACTACGGCACTGATCGAGGTATAGCTGCTTATGCAAAGCAACCCCGCCATCACCAGTGAGAAGGCAACCAGTTGCGAGTGGGTGTGTGCGATGGCAAGGAACAGCGGCACCGTAAAAAAAGTACCGGCAATGCCGAAGCTGATCAGCAAGGGTTTGCGGCCGATGCGATCCGACAGATGACCAAACACCGGCTGCAGCAGCATGAACAGCGCCAACGCCGCTGTCATGATCAGCGTCGCTTGCGGTCTTGTGAAGCCGGCGGAGTTGACCAGGTATTTCTGCATGTAAGTGGTGTAGGCATAGAAGGCCAGTGTGCCGCCGGCGGTGAGTGCAATTACCAGCAGCGCTGCGCGTGGATGTTGGCGCAACAATTCCATACCACTGGAACGAGGTGTTCCCGCTTTCACCTTGGCGAAATCGGCAGTCTCGTCGATGCGGCGGCGCAGCACGTAAACCAGAAAGGCCAGCACGGCACCAATCAGGAACGCCACGCGCCAACCCCACTGCTCCATCGCGGCTTCGTCGAGCAGTGCCTGCAACAGCAGTTGCACGCACAGCGCCACCAGCTGGCCGCCGATCAACGTCACGTATTGATAACTGGAAGTGCGGCCGCGGTGGCCGGCGCCGGCCATTTCCGTGAGATAAGTGGCACTGGCGCCATATTCACCGCCTATGCTCAGGCCCTGCAACAAGCGCGCAAACAACAGCAGCAGCGGCGCCGCGATGCCGATGGTGGCTGCACCCGGCGTCAGCGCGATCAGCAGCGAACCGCCGCCCATCAGCGCCACCGACAACGCCAGCCCTGCCTTGCGGCCGTGGTGATCGGCATAGACGCCCATCACCCACGCGCCGATCGGCCGCATCAAAAAACCCACCGCGAAGATGGCGGCGGTAGACAGCAGTTGCGCAGTGGCATCGCCGGCCGGGAAGAAATGTTTGGCGAAGTAGACCGAAAATGCCGAGTAGGCATACCAGTCGTACCATTCCACCAGATTGCCGAGCGAGCCGCCGATGATGGAGCGGAGCTGGTGGGGTTGGCTGCGCGCAGCTGCTGTCATGGAGGACTGTCTTGCCGTTCACGAAGGCATCGAGAATACGGGACAGTCCGCCATTGATAAAGTCTGTTGTGCACTACTGGTCATTTCGCCCGGGTCGCCTGACAGGTTATAGTCCTCACCATCACAGGCCCTGGGTCATCAACCAATGAAAATCGCTGTTTCCGGTTTGCTGTTTCTGCTTGTCGCCGGCTTGAGTGGTGGCGCGCTTGCGCAGGCCAACCTGTCAGAGGGACAACGGCTGGTTATGCAGGGTGACGGCCAGGGTGGCGCGCCTTGTCAGGCCTGTCATGGTGCCGATGGCGCCGGCATTGCTGCTTCCGGTTTTCCGGCCCTCTACAACCTGCAGGCCGGCTACATGGTGAAACAGATGCAAGACTACCGCGCCGGCAAACGCTCGAGCCTGGTGATGGCGCCGGCCGTAGCGAAGCTGAATCGTCAGCAGCTGGAAGCGGTGGCCACTTATTATGCTGCGCAGAAACCCGCCCCCGCTCCACTGCCGCCGCTAGCGACTGAATCGCAAGTTCGCGGCAGCAAGCTGGCCACGGCCGGTGATTGGCAAGCCTGGATTGTGCCCTGTGAAGCCTGCCACGGCCCCGGTAATCGCGGCGTGGGCAGCGACTTCCCGGCGCTGGCCGGTCAACACCCGGCTTATCTGAAACAGCAATTGCTGGCGTGGCGTGATGGTTCCCGCGCCAATGACCCCGATCAACTGATGCTGGCAATTGCGGCGCGCCTGACACCGCAACAGATCGATGCCGTGGTGGAATACCTGGCCCGTCTGCCTGCCAAAGGAGCGCAATGACATGAAAAGTTTGCTGACCCGCTGGTTGCCACTGCTCTGTTTCGCTACTGGTGTGCTGCAGGCACAACCGCAGGTGCCAGTGAAACTGCCGGCCTTTGCGGAAGGCCAGTATGTGCATACGCCTCCCTCACCTGACACCCTTGCCAGCGACACCACCCTGCATCCGCAATTACGCAAATTGATCGAGCGTGGCCGCGATCTGTTTCTCAATACCCAGCAATTGCGCGGCAAGAATGTGTTCAACGACATGAACTGCCAGAGCTGTCATCTGGGCGAAGGCGGACTGAACTGGTCCGGACCGGTGTGGCCGGCAGCCACCACGCTGCCGGATTTCCGCGGCAAGAACCAGCGCGTCAACACACTGGAAGACCGCATCTCCGACTGTTTCATTTATTCAATGAATGGCACACCTCCCCTGGCCGGCAGCGAGGACATGCTGGCGTTGACGGCTTATCACCAGTGGCTGGCGAAAGGAGCCGCGATGTACAACAGCAAAATTGGCGGCAGGGGTTATGGCCATCTCGGCACCGAGATGCCCAGGCAGACCTCGTATGCCAATGGCCAGCAGTTGTTCGGCGAACATTGCGCCCTGTGTCATGGCGATAACGGCCAGGGTCGGCGAGAGGCCGGGGTGGTGATCTTCCCGGCAGTATGGGGCGATGGCTCGTGGAACTGGGGCGCCGGTATGTCCCGGGTGCCGGCACTAGCCTCGTTCATCCAGAACAACATGCCGCTCGGCCAGCCCGGCTCACTGACTGCACAACAAGCCTGGGATCTGGCCCTGTTCGTCAATAGCCAGGAACGTCCGCAGGACCCGCGCTATACCGGCGATGCGGCGGCTACGCGCGAGCTCTACAAGGATTTCCACAACTTGACGATGTACGGGTTGACTGTGAATGGCAAAGTACTTGGCCAGCATGACAACACCGGCGCCAAACCGTTTCTGCGGCCGCCGGGATTGCAGCTGCGCCCGGCGCCCTGAGTAATCCTGCTCAGGGCAGGAACGACCAGCCGGCAGTCTGTTTGCGCACAACTTCCGCCACACCGGCATTCACTTCAAAGGCATAGGCAGGCAAGTCGGCTGACGTCACTTTCAAAAACTTCATCGCGTTCTGGCAGGCAGCCATCTTGACGCCAGCGTCGGACAGTTTCTTGAGCGCGGCGGCATGTTTGGTGTCGGATTTGAGCAGCATACTCAGACCCGGACCATAAAACACAATCTCCACTTCCACACCGCCTTCATCCTTGAGTGCCGTCTGCAGGTTCTCAACGTGATGCAGCATCATTTCCCATTCAGGACCTTCTGCCGTATTGAGTGGCACTACTGCATGATGCTTGACCGCAGCTGCCGTTTGGGAAAATCCTGGCATGGAGAAGCAGAGACCCAGTGCCAGCGTTGCCATCATTGCGATTTTTTTCATGGTGAACACTCTTGTTGTGCATGGACAGTAAGTTGTGGACAGTTGGGACACTTCAGGAATCAGGCAGCAAGACGGTCAGAGGATACGTGACAACACGCGATTTATAAAGTCTGCCGGGAAAGCCATCGCAGCTGAGTTACGGGTAATATTGCCATTATCAACCTACCACCTTGAACCGGCACCGTCATGAAAGCTCTCGAAACCCTGAGCGTCCCAGCCAAGGAACCCAATGCCCCCGCAGTCGTGGTGCTGGGCGGTCTCGCCGGCGATGCGGCCAGCAGCACCGAGGTGCGGGAGGCCTACCAGGACTATGCCAATGCGGCCGATAATTTCCTGAATGTCACGTTCATTGCCGCCGCCAATCCTGGCGGTGAACCCCTCACCTTTCCACCCGCTGAACCGGCTTACGTCAACAACTGGGCTGCCACTACGCTCTGGCGCTGGCTCACTACGCATGCACCTGATGCGGTGATCATCGTCGGCACTGACGACTTTGGTCTTGGCATTGCACTCGCAGCCGGCATGGCAGGGCTCGGCAACATTCCTTCCATCCAGCTCGATTACAAAAAGGAACTGACGGCTGTTATCACTGGCCGCAAACAATTCGCCACCTCGGAGGCGCACACCGCGCTGGCGGCCAGAAGCGCGCGTTCGGCTGACACGATCGCCAAAGGTCTCGCTGGCGTGTACGGGCAGGAACTGAAAGCGCTGACTTATATTCCTGCCATGGCACTGATTGGCCGGCTGCAGCTGGGGCAACTGCAGGCGGTGGAACTGACTGTCGCTCCACAATTGGCAACGATTGAAACCCTGAAGATCAACAGTTCACTGCAAATCGCCGGCCATTTGCTGTTCGGAGAACTGGCAGAGCGCAGCTCCAACCCACGCTATCTTGCGCTCGCCCGCCGCGCGGCTGATCTCGGCTGGGACATGAACGGCAACATGCTGGAAGCAATGCCATTCAACGGTGATTACAGTGATGCATTTTTCATGGAAACGCCGTTGCTGGCCAAGGTGGGCAAGCTCACCGGCGAGCGGCGCTACTTTGACATGGCGCTGCGGCATGTGGAATTCCTGCAAGCCAAACTGCTGCGAGCCGACGGCCTTTACAACCACTGGCCACGGGCTGAAGCAGCGTGGGGACGCGGCAATGCCTTTGTTGCGCTCGGCCTCGCACTCGCGCTGCGCGACCTGCCAGCCGCCCATCCGGAACAGGCCCGCCTGCTGCAAATATTCCGCGCGCATATGAACTCCTTGCTGCAGCACCAGGATGTGGATGGCATGTGGCACAACATCATCGATATGCGCGAGAGCTGGCCGGAATTCTCGGCCACCGCCATGATTGCCACGGCGATGCAGCGTGGTGTCGACCGTGGCTGGCTTGATGGTTTGTACCAGAATGTGGTTGATCGCGCGTGGGATGGCGTAGTTGCCCGCACCGATGAAACCTGGGGCTTTATCGACGTGTGTGATTCGACTCCAGGCCAGGATTCGCTCGCAGCCTATCTCAACCGCAAGGCGTTGAACGGACGCGATGACCGCGCCGGCGGCATGATGTTGCTGTTTGCCACCGAGCGACTAGGCAAGCGCTGAAGTTCCCGGCTTGCAAAATTCTGTATAGGGAAGCGTTGACCCCAGTCTCGCCAGTTCCGCCTGGCAATGCGCGTCAATACGCTGCTGCTGTTCCAGGCTGATCAATTCGCCCGAGTTGCCTGCTTTGCCTGCTCGCATCATTTCCATTTCACCCCAGGGTACGGTGCCCTTCGGCATGGGAACAAATTTTTCATCAATGGCTTTCATGTAGGCAAAGGTGCACTTCTCATACACGCGAGCAAAGGCTGCCGGCGTGAGTTTCACACCCAGAAATGCTGCGACATTTTCGATGGTACCGCGCAGATCCTTTTTCATGCTGGCATAGGAAAGCACCAGCACATTGCTGTTCTCGCACAGCGCCCACCAGGCAGCCGCATGCTCGATCCAGCTGCTACCACCGAAATTCATCGGAAAATCTTGGGTAAAAAACAACTCGAACCATTCAGTGGCAGTCGGCATCAGTGGCCGGAAACTTGAAAACAGGAAGTGATAGCTGGAGACGAACACTTCCTTGGGGTCACGCACGACCACGATGTACTTCGCCTCATTGTTGTAAGGCACGTAGCGAAGCGGCAAATGGGTTTTGATGACCCGTTTGTGTTCGGGTGACACCTGCTGCACTACGGTGCTGGTGAGCGGAATCGTGAATCTGGCGCTGCGCTTCGGGCCGGCATCGGGCCAGGGAACAACATCGTGGATGTTTTCAAATTCACCTTCACCATGAAAGATGATCTGGTGCGCCATCTGCATCATCCAGTTGGTGCCGCTTTTGGGATAGGTGCACACGAAGATGTCCTGCTCATTCGGCACATAGTCCTTGAACGCGCTTTCAGCACCCTTGCGGGTATTGATCATTGAACGCAGCACCTTATGGCGTGCACCACACAGGCCCATCAGCCAGTTAATGGGTACCATAATGCCGTAGGCGATGCACCACATCACCGCACGGCCGACTTTGCTGCTTTTGTGACGCTTGATTGGAGTGATCACTATTGTTTCGGTCATGCAAACTACTCCCTTGCCCGGCTTTTTTTGGTTTTTTTATGCCAGTTTGTCCAACCTCAATGGCAAGCGACGCACACGCACGCCGGTGGCAGCAAATACCGCATTGGCTACTGCCGCCGGAATCGTCACGTGCGAAGGCTCACCGGCGCCGCCGGCTGGCTGGTCGGGCCGGTTGATGGTGACGATCTCGATTTTCTCCGGCGCATCACGGATATCGAGAATGGGATAGGTAAGCCAGTCGACGCTCAGCACATTGCGCTCATCAAAACGCACTTCCTCATACAGGGTGCGGCTGAGGCCTTGCACCACATTGCCTTCGATGGTGGTTCTGAGCGCCTGCGGGTTGATGATGAGACCACAGTCGTGCGCAACAAAAATGCGGCGTGGCCAGATACGGCCGCTGGCGCGGTCGACTTCCACTTCCGCCACTGTGGCTACATAGCCGCCGAAGGTGGAGCAAACGGAAACGCCGCGTCCGTGCAATATACTGCCGGTTTGTTTGGGGTCTTTCGCTGTGCGTGGTTTCCATTTGGAAAGTTTGGCCACGGCTTCCAGCACGGCGATTTCGCGCGGGTCTTTCATATGCCTGAGTCGCAGCGCAACCGGATCGCTGCCTGCTGCATGTGCTACTTCATCGATAAAGCTTTCATGTGCGAAATGCACCTGCGGTTCCTGCGGGGCCCGCATGTGCGAGGTGCGCAATGGTGAAGCCTTGGCGAGAAATGTGGGCACTGTCTCCCAGAATTTGACAGCGTTGGGAAACACATAGGATTCGGAGGGAGCGCCGAAATTATGGGCGTCACCTTTGGCAATACCGGTCAGCTGTCCCACCAGTGTGTCACGCGGATCTGCCGCATTGAAATTCACATCCCAGCCGGAAAATCCTTTGGCATGGAAATACCAGCCGTTGATGTTGGCGTTTTCGTCGAGTCCGGCCTTGCAACTGATCACACAGGCTGGCGCTTTCGGATCCCAACCATGGCCTTCATTGCGCATCCATTGCACACGCACTGGTACGCCGAGTTCTTTTGACAACAATGCTGCTTCAAACGCCGCCTCGTCGGAATCGCTGCGGCCATAGGAGCCCGGGCCTGGCTTCCAGATCACACGCACCTTGTCGGGCGGCAGTCCGAGAAACTTGGCGAGACCATCGCGCTGGTCGTGCGGTTTCTGCGTATCAGACCAGATCAGCGCTTCGCCGTTTTTCACATCAGCCAGACCAACAGAAGGCCCCATGCGCGCATGTGACTGGAACGGTACTTCGTATTCGGCTTCGACTTGCCGGGCTGCATTCCTGATGGCAGCGAGTGCGGGTTCCGGATCGTAGGCAGCGCCGCCGAATCCACCCTTGGCACTGTTGGATGCAGCCGGCGTTTGCCGGATGTACTCAAACAGTTTTTCCATCGGCGGGAACGGCGGTGTGGTTTCGCTCCAGGTAACCTTGAGTTCACGCGCGGCCTTGATGGCATGCCATTCACTGGCTGCCACCACGGCAATGAAATCGCCTTTGCGTACCACTTTTGCATCGGGCCAGGCCGCAATTGAACTTTCATCGACACTCACCGGCACGGCGTTGGCCACCGGCGGGCGAATGATGCGGCCATGCAACATGCCAGGCAGCGTGACGTGATGACAGTATTCGGTGGTGGCCAGCACCTTGCCCGGGATGTCCTTGCGTGCAGCGGGTTTTCCCACTACGTGATAATCGGCAGGCGCTTTCGGATTGGCGATGCCTTTCACAGTCAGATTGTTGCCGTAGCGACTGTTCCAGTCGAGGTCGGTGGCAAAGCCTTCGTTGATCAGATCGCGATAACTGACACTGCGTTTTTTGTCGCTCTTCAACTGCACCACGCCATTGGTCACCTGCAGCTGATCAGCAGCCACACCCAGTTTTTCACCGGCGCGCGCAACCAGTACGCGACGCGCTTCCGCTGCTGCATTGCGCAGTGCAATGGCGCCGAGCCGGCAACCACTGGAACCACTGGCACCTCCCTGGTTGGGTGTGCGATGGGTATCGCCCATCACCACACTGACGCGCGCCACACTGAGATCAAGCTCTTCAGCCACCACCATCGCAATGGCGGTATCGACGCCCTGCCCCATGTCCATCTTGCCGAAGAAGGCGGTAACGTTGCCGGCCTTGTCGAAGGCCAGCCAGGTATCGAGACTTTTGGGGCCGATTGCACGCGGGGCAGCGGCCAGGCTTTGCGCTTCCGCTTCATCAAGTGTCAGCAGCGACACCACACCGGTGTTGCCGATGGCAATGACCAGCGCCGCACTGCGTTTGAGAAACTGGCGGCGACCCGGTGATTGCGCAGAAAAGTTGGGGCTATGACTCATGTTTACGCCTCCTGCATCGCGTCAGTGAACAACGCGTTATCGGCGGTGGACCTGGTCATCACATCGGAGGCGCGCCGCACTGCACGCATGATCGCCATATGGGTACCACAGCGGCATTTGAGGCCGGACAGCAAGGTGCGTATCTGCTCGTCACTTGCATGCGGGGTTTTTTCCAGCGCGGCCACCGTGGTCATGATCCAGCCATTGGTGCAGTAACCGCACTGCGCCGCTTCTTCGGCGATAAAGGCAGCCTGCACCGGATGCGGGTTGGCAGCGGTGCCGAGACCATCGAGTGTACGGATCTTCGCATCGCCCACTGCCGAGACCGGCAACACACAGGAACGCGTGGCAACGCCGTTGAGAATTACTGTACATGCCCCGCACTGGGCGAGTCCGCAACCGAACTTGGGGCCCTTGTGGGCAAGATCGCCACGCAAGGCATAGAGCAGCGGCATGTCGGCATCGGCGTCGACTTCACGCTTCACACCATCAATCATCAGGGAATAGCTGGCCATGGGAGGGTCCTCGCGGGATAACTGGCGCCGAGCTTACGATAACAGTCGTTTGCCGTCACTGAGCAGTTGCATGAACTGGCCGTATATGTAACTAATTACCAGCTCAAACAAAAACAACTCTGCCAATCCAGAGGGGATCATGATCAATTTTCTGTCACTGCGTTTGGGTACTTTGCTTGCACTTGCTGCTTTGCTGTGCAGCCTTGGCTCCGGCTTCGCCCTGGCACAAGGCACGCTGGAGAAAATCCGCGTGGCCGGCCCTGCATTGAAGGGCAATCTGGAAGGCGATGATGCGGTGCGCGATGTATTGGTGTATCTGCCCCCCGGTTATACCGCTGCCACCAGCACGCGTTATCCGGTGGTGTATTTCCTGCACGGTTACAGTGTCGGCGCCCGGTTTTATGCCGATCAGGTGCACCTGCCTGCCTCGGCCGACCAGGCCATTGCGGCCGGTGCCAAACCTGCCATCATCGTGTTGCCGGATGCCCTTTCTGTCTATGGCGGCAGCATGTATTCCAACTCCGCCACCACCGGCGACTGGGAAACTTTCATCGCGCATGATCTGGTCGCCTACATCGACAAGCATTACCGCACCCTTGCCAGGCGCGAAAGTCGTGGACTGTCAGGCCATTCGATGGGCGGCTACGGCACCATGCGGATCGGTATGGCGCACCCGGAAGTGTTCGGCGCGCTCTATGCGATGAGCTCGTGCTGCTTGTTGAACCAGGCGCCGGCGAAGGAAGCCGTGGAAGCGCAGATTACCCGCATGGCTGACGGCCCGCTTGCCAGTGACAAAGGTTTTGCCAATGTGCTGGAGGCGCAAGCTGCCGCGTGGGCTCCCAACCCGCATAATCCGCCGTTCTTTTTCGACTGGCCGTTTGTGAACGGCGAAGCGCAGGCGCTGGTGCAAGGCAAGTGGATCGCCAATTCACCGCTGATCACGGTCGACCAGCACGTGCCGGCGCTCAAACGTTACAAGGCCATCGCACTGGATGTGGGCGACAAGGACACGCTGGCGGCCAGCAACAACCAACTGGATGCGGCCCTGACTCGTCTGGGCGTCGCGCACACCTTCGAGGTGTACGATGGCGATCACACCAATCATGTTGACCAGCGCTTCCTCAACCAGCTGCTGCCGTTCTTCTCGCAGCAACTGTCGACGCTTTGAAGTGCTGCCTGGTTGCTGGCGGCTTATTCCCAACCAGTCGGTGAGTTGTAGTTGGTGGTGAAGCCCATCGCTTCGATCTCATGCATCATGCCGTCGGCGCCGATCTTGAAGATGTGGCCGGCTGGCAGATCGAAAGGGGCAAACTTGAAAGTGTCCTTGGTAATCTGCGAAGTGGTGCCATCGAGGTTCTTCACGTCGTAGGGCAGGTTGTCCATGGGATGACGGAAGTGTGACAATCCCATCACCAGTCCCGTCTGCGGATCTGCTGCAAATACTCTGCGATTCTCGATGCGGGCGATGTACTGGAACGTGCCGCTGTTCAGCTGGCCGCGGCAATCGCGAGCCCGTTTCGGTGCAGGTGCGGTGCCAGGCACTGCCGGAGCTTCCGGAGCCGGTGCGCCGCTGGCAGTGATCATGCCGTTCTCATGACGCTCGCAGTCTGGTGCGAATGGAGCCAGTTCGCCGTTGTTGTCATCAAGTGCATCGTAGTAGCTGGCACCGATCGCGATCAGCTTGTCATGTGCCATACGCTGGTCGGCCGGAATGTCGGTGAGGATGCCAGGTCGCAGGGTTTGCAGGTTGGCCATTTGCGCTTCGCGCACACCTGACAACAAATGTTCGGCTTCAACGATCTTGCCTTTGTCATCAAACTTGAGACGGAACGCAACGATTACCGGTTGTTCAACCGGTGCATTTTTGGCTGCGAAATCTGCACGCTGCTCAGGTGACAGACCCTGCGGCGGTGTCGGCGGCGCCATATAGGTCATCATGGCCAAATAGCCGGCCGTGTGATTGGTTTCGTCCGGAACGTGGATGGCAAATGTGCCAGGGGCTTTCACAACAGACTTCCACAGGCCGTCGCCGGGTTTCATCTTCATCACGTTTTCCACGAAGACCACATTGTCTGTCAGCGGGGCCATGGATGGATCGTGCGCGACGATGGCGGCGACATAGGCATCGGTGGCGCCAATCAGGCATTGGCGGTCGCAGGCTGCAGCAGGAGCTGCTGGCGTGGCAGCGGGTTTTTGTTCATCGGCAGCCTTGTTGCAGGCTCCCAAAGTCAGCACCAGGCCAGCCAGGGCTGTGGTAGTCGCAAGTAAGCGTAGAGTTGATCTGAACATGTGGCTTCCTCTGTTATTTTAGTCAGGCGCTATCTTGCGCATTTCTCGTACGAGCGCCGCCGATTCTATCCTGCTCCGGTGTGCAACGCGCTAATGCTGATACTTTTCCCCAGGCAAAAAAAACGGCGGGCTCCGAAGAGCCCGCCGCATATTTCTTACAAGCTTGCTGTAGCTCTTAGAAGCGTGCTTTCACACCTACGAAGTAGCTGCGGCCCAGGGTGTCATAGTAACCACCTGTGAAACCACCAGTTGTTGGCAAGCTGTACGAGGTTGGGTTCACGCAATTAACTGCACCATTACAGACGCCGGCCAGGTTGGTTCCTGGAGGACGGCCAGTGGTGCTTGCAAACTGCGGAGGATCAACATTGAACAGGTTCGAGATACCACCACGAAGCGTGATTTTTTCATTCACGTTCCAGTTGGCGGACAAGTCGAATACGTCATAGCTGGCAGTCTTGATCTCTGTGCTAGGCGTGTAGTTCAACGGCAAGCCACCGGAAGCATCGTTGGCAATGACGGCATCTGTGCTTGCATGACCAGCCGACCAGACGGACGGCAGGTGACGCCAGCGCAGGCTTACACCCCAACTGTCTTTGAAGTAGCTCAGGTTACCGAACAAGCGGTAGTCAAATGCACCGGCGTTGGTACCGGAAAGGTTGGGCCCCAGCGAGCCTTTCCAATCGGTCAGGACGTCATAGGAACCAGGAGACTGCTTGGTTCTGTAGTAATCAAGCACAGTCAACTGCACGCTGGCAGCCAGGCCGCCCGGCATCTTGAAGCCAAGATCAGACAGTTGCGATCTCCAGTTAACTCCAAAATCAACACCGGAAGTTTCGATAAGAGCCTGGTTGGTATAGGACACTGCCACGGTAGTGGTACCACCAGTGGTCTGGTTCCTTGGGATCAGCTGACATGCCGAGGAGGCAGCTTGTGCTGCTGCACCTGCTGCATCGCTTACCGTTACAGCGCCATAGCAGTTGTAATAGGCGTTATCAACCGAGTTCAGCATGATGGCGTCTTTGATTTTGGTTTTGTACCAGTCCATCGATCCTGAAAAACCTGCCAGCCAGGGATTTTTGGAAGGTGAACGAGCCACGATACCAAAGGTCCAGGTGTCAGCAGTTTCGGATTTCAGACCGGCGTTACCTTGCTGGTTGACCCAGTTGAATACGGAACCACCACCGGCTGCAGCATTCGACACGTTATAGTACGTGTTGGCAGCTACCGGGCCCATTACAGCTTCGCAGATCAATCTGGCGCTTTTCGCGCTGGCAGTAGTCGAGCCAGCCGCCAGTGGAGGCGGGTTGGTTTCGCCAGCAGTCAGAACCGGGTCATTACTGGTACCAGCAGCACCATAAGGAGCAATGGCGCGCAGACCACAAGGATCACCGAAGTTGTTACCACCCACTGCAAACAGTTCCTGGTTATTCAGGAACAGTTCACCAATGTTCGGTGCGCGGGTAGCGCGGTTGAAGCCGCCACGAACGCGGATCGAATCATTGACCTGCCAGTTAACCAGTGATTTCCAGGTGGTTTCGGACGGGGACTGTGCGTAATCGGAATAACGTACGCCCAATTCAAGTTCCAGTTTCTGGATGCCTTTGATGCCGGACAGAACCGGTACCAGTGCTTCACCGTAGTAGTCTTTTACGGAAGTGGCTGCATCCAGGTAGCCAGTCGGATATACACCAATCACCTGGTCGGTGAAGGAGGACTCGGACTGCAGGATGTCAGGAGTAAAGGTTGCTTTGTTGCGACGGCTCTGGAAACCGCCGGCTAAGCGCACTTCACCAGCAGGCAGATTGAACAATCCGCCCTGAAGGTTGACTTCTATGATGTCCTGTACGTTATGGGTACGGGTCTGCAGGCTGGCATTGATTGCGTCAAAGCAATCTTTTGATAACGGAGCATCACCAGCAAAGAAGGTGTTGTAAAAACCACTGGTACAGGAAATGGTAGGTGCACCAAAGCCAACGGAAGCACCGGTGGAGTTACCCTGGATTTTGGCGTTGCGGCCGTAATCAGCAGCATTGGTCAGTGCGCGATAACGTGACAAAGACAAGTTACCGGCAGCATTGTTGTAAGTAGCAGACTCACCGTGCGAAGCATAGAGCTCGCTGGTCCAGTCTTTGACTGGCAGCTGGATGGTCAAGCCGCCTTCAACCTGCCACTGGCTGTTGGTGTTGAACGTGCTGCGTGGTGGCAAGCTGGTGTAAGGGTTCCAGCCTGGTACCCAACCGGCAGTTGGACCACCACCGCCGGTTCCGACCACACGACCCAGCAGCAGAGCTGCCAGTTCAACCGGAACCGGATGCTGTGCACCGGCTTTGCCAGTGGCTATGAAGTTGGGGTTGGCATAGGCAGCCGGGTTGGCCAGGATTTTGGCAACTGTCGCTGTATCCTGGTAGTTCTGGGTGGGATCAATCGGGCTGTCTGTGGTCGCATTGAACGGTACAGTGGTTTCCCAACCGAAGATGGCGTTGGTACCGAACAACAAGGTTTGTGTTTTGCTTTCTGCAAAGGTCGCACGGGTATTCAATGTGACTTTGTCATTGAAGTTGTAATGGCCGTCAGCGAAGAAAGAATAGCGATCCTGCGGTGCACTGGCAAAATTCTGCAGGTTATTCCACTTCACGCTCTTGATCGTGGTTTGACTGGTCGGAATGGAGCCGTCCAGAGCATTGGCAACAGCATAGGAAGTGCCGTCAACATTGAGCTTCATTTTCGACAAACCGGCCGCGCTACCTTCTGCGAATACGGTGCCGTCCGGGTTGAAATCAAAGTTGTGGAAGATGTTTTGGAAGAACCCTGCCCCAGTTGAGCTCGGGATGAACACGTTGGTGCCAGCGGGACGGTTGTTGAACACACCGTTGATGTTTGCCAGCGTTGGGCAGTTGAATACGCACTGATATTGGTTAACGCCCTGCAGGAATACGAAGGTACCGGCAGTGTTCGGGTCAGCGTTTTTCTGCTGGTAGATATCGTGATTTTTCTCGTAAGCAGCGTCACGTGAATAACGTTCCATACCAATGGTCACGTTGCCTTTGCCGTCAGCAAAGTTGCTGCCCATGACTGCGGAAATACGGGTTTCTTCGCCGTCACCGGCTTCCAGTTTGCCGTATTGTGCATCCAGCTCAAGACCCTGGAAATTGTTGCGCAGGATAAAGTTGGTGACACCACCAACAGCATCAGCACCATATACCGCTGAAGCACCACCAGTGATGGTTTCAACGCGCTGGATCAATGCCGACGGAATCGAGTTTATGTCAGTTACCATCAGTGCGTTGATTGGCACGGAGCGTTTGCCGTCTACCAGCACCAAGCTGCGGTTTGGACCGAAGCCGCGCAGTGATATCGATGCGATACCAACCGAGTTTACCGGGGTGATCTGTACATCGCCCTGGGATGTGGTGGGCGAGTTGGCCGGGTTGTATTCCGGCAGTTTGTTCAGGAAGGATTCAACGTTCAAGCCTGTCTGTGTTTCGAAATCTGCAGCTTCGACGGTTACGATCGGGCTGTTTGAGTCATAGTCGCGGCGAACAATGCGCGAACCGGTAACAACTACCTCTTCGAGTTTTTCGCCTCCAGCGGCGAATGCGCTTGGAACGCTCGTGATGATGCTACCTATAGCTATGGCACTTATCGCAGACGAAATCGACAAGGACAGCAGCGAAGGCTTCAGTAAAGAAGTTTTCTTTAACATGTTTTCTCCCCATGTGTTTTTTGAAGGTGGCACGGCTTGACCTTCTCTTACCAAGAGTGGGCCACCGCACCGACGCAGGCTATCGAGATTGACCAGATGAGTCAACTGCGAAAGAAATATGTACAAAAGCCCCGGAACCCTGCCTTTCTGCCAATACCCAGCTTTGTCGACACTAACTCAACCTATTGTTTTATAAGGATTATTCTCTAAATGCCGCCGTCCTGATCATTCTTATTATTTTGAGGGATTACCCCTTTAATACTGCGAGCGTAGTTTCCTGGCGCTTCGCCCTTCCAGGACGGCCGCTCCACCCTGCATCCGGCAAAAAAGCAGGCTCTTGAAAACCAAAACCCCCGCAATGGCGGGGGTTTTGGTTGTAAGCACTTATTACTGACAAGCGCTGGCGCTCTTCTGAATTGCTCCCCCTATCGGGATCCCGACCAATCAGTTAAAGACTGCCCTTTGCGATGAGCTCCCGTTGCCATCGCCCCCACTATTTTCCAGTTTGGTGGCATTCTGGTTGGTTTGGCGCATGTACTCGTCTGCCACCGATTTGGAAGCTTTATCCATGGCTTCCCACAAGGCTTTGGTTTTGCAGAATTTTTGCGGAAGATTGGTGCCAGTCACTTTTATGTATTTGCACTGCATTTCTTCGCCATTGCCTGCTACTTCATCGGTTTTGGCTGAAGCATTGGCAGCGGATGCTGCATCTTTGCCTGGTTCCGAAGCGCAGGCGGCGGTCAAAACGGCAACTCCCAATACAAAAACCAATTTTGCCGGAAAGTTGGTCACGGTCTCTTTTATTTTTCCAACAGCCAGAAATACGCTCATTGCCTAACCCTGTTTTTGATATATCGGTTGATGAATGGCGCCAGAACGGTTCATTCATGGCATCAGTAATGTTTGTTCAAAAACGTATTGACTGCCTGATTGTCGCAGTGCTTCCCGTCCAGACCAGCAATTATTATCCTACTCTGCGTGCCGGCGCTACTGAACCGCAAAAACCACCTTGCCACCCACCATCGTCAGCACCGACCTTATGTGTCTGATTTCCTCGTCGGCAACATCAAGATAGGGCCGGTCCAGCACCACCAGATCAGCGAACTTGCCCGGCTCGATCGAACCGTAATCATGCTCTTCAAAATTGAACCAGGCATTCTCGGCCGTGTAGAGCCGCAGCGCCTGTTTGCGTCCGATCTGCTGGTCTTTGTTGATCAGATCACCACCGGCATCCTTGCCCGTTACCATGTAGTAAAGGGACAGCCAGGGATTGAGCGGGCCGACCACACCGCCGTCGGTACCGGCTCCCATTCTGATGCCACTGGCCAGCAGCGTGCGAAACGGTGGCCCCACATTCCAGCTGGAATAGTCATTGCGGATGTAGTCGTGATCCTGCACCCGCACCGAAACACCAATCGCATTGAGGCGTTTGATCTGGTCAGGTGTGATTTCAAACACATGCTCCAGAGTCCAGCGCAACGGACGCACGGGAGTCCTGGCAGCCACCTGTTCCATGATGCGCGTATAGCGTTCAATCTCGTCCTGCTTGATGGTGTGTTGCGACAGCGGCCAACCCGCGTCGGCAGCACGCTGGAAAACTTCCAACACTTCCTGATCGGTGGCGCCGGCCGCAATCACTTGCTCACCCAGACGAACGGGCTTGTACATGTCGTCACCAAGACCATAGGTGGCGTTGGCGAGCCGTGCAGTCAGCGAATGAATGTCGCCCTGATCGCGGATATCCCGATGATCGTATTGAATGCGCAGGCGCAATGGCAGCTTGCCGGCGCGCCAGAAGTATTCGGCGATGCGCAGGTTGGGCCGGTCGGCGGCAGTCAGGTGGGCGCCCAGCCAATCGCAACATGCCTGATCGACGACTGTGGTGAGTCCAAGCGAGATTGCATAGTTCATGTAGTCCGGAAAGCGGCGCTTCATGCGCTCCTCATTGGTCGAGCGCAGCACATGGGTGAGTCCGGCACCGTCCGGAGCTATGGCACCATCGGCAGTCACGTGGATGCCGGCGGCCTCAAGCACACGGATGCCGGCGTCATTGGTGATGCCTCTGGTCGAGTAGCCAACCTGCATATAGACAGGATGGTCGGGCACGGCCTGGCTGAGCTCCTCACGCGTTGGCAAACGGCGCTCCCTGAACTGGACAGGCGTGAAGCCGCCGATCGCGGCGAGCCACTCGCCAGGCTCGGCCTTTCTGGCCGCATTAGCGAGCGCATCCTGCAGTTCGCGAATGGAAGCAGCAGCTTCGAGACCTGCAATGAACGGACCCGGTGCCTGCGCGGTTCGCACGAAGTGAGTGTGGGAGTCGATCAAGCCCGGGATGACGGTGCGGCCTTTCAGGTCGATCACCTGCACACAGGGTTCCGATCGATCAACTGCTGCTCCTGCTGCAATGATGCGTTGACCGTGAATGCGCACGCTGTTCACCGTCCGGTCCTGCGCATCCATGGTAAGAATGGTGCCATTGGACAGGATGGTGTCGCGCCCATCCGGGCAAGACTCGGCGGCGATGCACGCGTCTGCTATTGCCGTACCGATGAACGCAATCCAGATGACAGCGGCTATGTGTCTCATGAAAACCCCTTTCAGTGTTTCGGTACCAGTCGCAATATCTTGCCGCCGGCACCATCGGTAAGCACGTAGAGTGCACCGTCGGGGCCCTGGTTTACTCCACGGATACGCACGTTGAGATCGCCCAGCAGACGCTCTTCGGCTACTACACGTTCACCATCGAGCACCAGCCGTGTCAGTGTTTTGGCGGCGAGTCCGGCCACGAACAGGTCGCCTTGCCAGGCAGGGAACAGCTTGCCGCTATAAAAGGCAATGCCTGCGGGCGCAATGTCGGGAGTCCAGAAATAAACCGGTTGTTCCATGCCGTCCTGGAAGGTCTTGTCGCCGTTGATCGGTTTGCCGGAGTAATCATGGCCATACCCGATCACCGGATAACCATAGTTCTTGCCTTTCGCAACGGCGTTGATTTCATCACCCCCGCGCGGGCCGTGCTCAGAGGTCCACAGCTTGCCGGTTTTGGGATGGATGGCGACTCCCTGCATGTCGCGAAAACCGGTTGCATAGATTTCCGGGTGCGCTCCGGCTTTGCCTGCAAAGGGATTGTCTTTCGGAATACTGCCATCGGTGTTGATGCGCAGCACCTTGCCCATGTTGTTGTCCAGTGTCTGCGGCTGCTGCCAATCAAAAGCGTTGATGCCGAAGCCGGCGGGAACCGACGAAGTGACCAGCAGCGTGCCATCCGGTGCCTGGATAACGCGACCGGTGGTGCCTTCTGCGTTGAGAAGAATTTTCACATCTTCAATGCGCTTGTCGTCGGCCGCGAGTTTGGCGCTGGAGACAACCAGCACACCGGGAGTCTTCGGCAACGCCTCCTTGTTGGCACCATCAGGCAGCACAGTGTAGGCAAGGTAGAGCATGCGATTGGTTGCAAATGCCTTGTCCGGCCTGACTTCGTACAATCCTTGCCCGGTGGCCCACAGATTGGCGGGCAGTCCTTCGACTTCAGTGATCTTGCCGTCTTTGCCGATCAACTTGATGTGGCCGGCACGTTCTGCCGCAATCATGCGACCGTCGGGCAGGAAGTTGAAACTGAACGCACCGGCCAGCCCTTCTGCAACAGTCTCAACAGCATACTCTGCCGTCTTCGTGGCACGCGGGGCCCGTGTCTGCCCCAGCCAGGCAGGTAGCGGAGCGTAACCATCAGGCGCTGCACTCTCGCCGGCAGGAGTGCCAGCCACAGCCGGGGGCCTGGCTGCAGCTTTTATGGTTTGCGCATCCAGCGTTGGTGTGTCCAGCAACAACGTACACACAGCAATCAATATCAAATTACGATTCATATATTCTCCGTTGTTAACTGTTCAGAAAACGTTTCAGTTCGGTGTAGGTAGGCACCGGATTTTCCATCAGGAAGTTGTGACCGCCCGGCATGGCCTTGCCTTCTACCCGGGTTGCCTCCAGTTTCCATATCCCCATAACGTCGTATAGCTGCCCCATCGCGCCTTTTTCGGCCCACAGCACGTTGAGTGGGCAAGAGATTTTTTTGCCGGCAGCCAGGTCCGCTTCATCAATCTTGATGTCCATGCCGGCAGAGGCACGGTAGTCCTCAATCATTGCATGAATGGCAGCCGGATCCTTGTAAACACGGGTGAAGGATTCGCCCAGTTCTCCGGGGCCACCGTTGGCATACTGACCGGTGCTGGCGACGATGTTCTCGGGGAATGGCGACGGACGCAGGAACAGGAACCAGTGAAAGTAAGCATCGACGAATTCACGGGTGACATGCGAATACAGATAGTGGGCTGGGGCAATATCGAGCACGGTGAGGTTTTTGACCTTGTCAGGATGATCAATTGTCAGCCTGCGCGCCACGCGACCGCCTCTGTCATGACCCACCAGTGCAAACTTGCTGAACCCCAATTGCTGCATCACTGCAACCTGGTCCTCGGCCATGGTGCGCTTGGAGTAATTGATGTGGTTGACGCCGCCATCCGGTTTGCTGCTCCAGCCATAGCCGCGCAAGTCAGTGGCCACCACGGTGTAATCCTTTGCCAGTTGCACTGCCACATCCGCCCACGCCAGATGCGTCAGGGGGGCACCATGCAACAACAGCACTGGCGGACCACTGCCACCCACCACGGTATGGATGGTGACCCCGTTGGTTGCGATCTTCATGACCTTGAAGCCCGGGAAATATTTTGCATCAAGCCCGGCATCTTCCGGGCCTGATTGCGCCAGCAGGGAACCTGATTGGGTCAGCGAAAGCGCCCCCAGCCCCAGCGCGGCGGCGCCCAGCACACTGCGACGACCCGGCAGCAATGGCTGCGTGGAAACTGCTTTGGTTATTGCATTATTGTCAGTTGTTGCCATTTGATTACTCCCTGAATTTGGTGAGATTAAGATAGGCCGCTTCGATGTTCTTTTCCCGCAGCCGTTGGTAATAGGCCCAGTCCTTGTATTGCTCCAGCATGATCTGCTGTTTCATTTGTTCCAGGCTTTTCCCCTGTGCCAGCGCCTGATCGACAGCAGCATAGAGATCTTCCAGGAATTGTCCGGGCAGAGCGACCTCGGCTTTGGTGTAGAAATCGCCATGCCCGCCGGCAAAGATATCAAAATCCAGCGCTTCGACAGCTTTGTATGAGCGTATCCATTCCCTGAGCGGTGTGCCATCAAACGGGCCGCAGGCGCTGGGCAATGAGCGGATATCTTTTCTGACCAGCGCATCGGCGATCATGTCTGCGGCAAATACCACCCGTTCTTCCGGAAAGTAGACCACTGTCATGTCATTGCCATGATTGTTGCCGGGGTGCATCAGCTCGACAGTCTTGCCGCCCAGCGAGATGGTCATTCGCTCCGAGTAGTAAAGATCCGGCTTTGCGATATCCGCTTGCAGTTCAGCCGGCGTGACAATGCCATCCTTGTTGAGATCGATCTGGTCAAAGAAGCTTGCACTCATGCCACAGATACCGGGGTCGGCAGTGGTGGGAATCATGATGTCTTCGCGGTCGATCAGGCCATTGTTGTTGCGATCGATCATGTCACCCGGCATCTGCGGATAACGACCATCCATGTTGGCTGCCACACCTGCGTGCGCAATGATGGTGGCTGTGTCGGCAAATACGGCTGCGCCGGCAGCGTGGTCAAAATGGCTGTGGCTGTAGATCACATACTTGACCGGCACATGGAATCGCTCAGCAAGCTGCTGTTTCAGCCAGGTTGCATATTCCTTGTTGAGCGGATCGGCCAGGATGATGCCGCCCCTGGTCACCAGAAAAATGGAATGCCAGGCACCGTTGCCAGCCCGGTACAAATTGCCCTTGATCTGGCGAATCTGGTTGCCCATCACCGGCCTCGGTGCTGTCTTGTCCTGCGCGTTGAGCACTGGACTCACTATTGAAGCCATCAATAGTGCAACCAGCCACAGCAGTGCAGGCCGACTGCGCAAGGAGTTTTTCATCGCAAATCCCCTGATATTTTTTTTGAAGCATCTCACGATGAACGCCCGGGAGCCATAGCAGGAATCAGCAGGCATGATGGATTGTGGTAATCACACTTTGGTTTCAAAACCGTTTTCGTTTGGCTAGTATCCAAACAGACCACTCACAACTGGAACAAATTCCATGAGAAAACTCTTGTTGGCAGTTGCTGCACTGTTATTGCTGCAAGCTTGTTCTCTTTTCAGCAATCCTTTCGAGGATTCCGGCAAACAGGCGCGAGGAGAATATCTGGTGGCCTTGCTTGGATGCGGCAGCTGCCATACTCCTGGCGCACTGCTGGGGAAACCGAACCTGCAACAGGCGCTTGCCGGTTCTGATACCGGCATCGCGTGGAACAATCCATTGCTGGAGCCGCTGCCCGGCATTCTCTATCCCCCCAATCTGACACCGGATATCGAAACCGGCATCGGCAGCTGGAGCGTACAGGAAGTCGCCAGGATGATCCGCACAGGCTTGGGCAAACACGGGCAGACCCGGTGGGTGATGCCGTGGCCCAGTTACGGAAAACTTGCCGAGGAAGATGCCATTGCCATTGCCTTCTATCTCAAGAGTTTGCCACCGGTGCAACACAAGGTTCCTGCTGATTTGAAGCCTGGACAAAAGACTGAATCCCAATTCATCCATTTGGGTGTTTATCAGAACACCCCTGCAAGCGCTCCCCTGAGCAAGTGAAGCCCGGCTTTAAAAGTCGTCAGCCCGTCCCGGCATCCGGCTGATGCCGCTGGAAAAATTCGACAGCGACCGTCAATGGCCGCAGGTTGTAGCGTTTTTTCATCCGATGCGCGTCTGTGCGGTGCAGGATGTCCTGCAGCGTTTCAAGAGTCTCCAGCAGGTAGTCACCCTTGTTCAGCATTACGCATTCAGCCTTGAAGGCATGAGCTGCATCAGTGATTTCGGAACGGGTGGCAAGACCGGTTTTCTGCAGGGACTCCAGCACCTGGGTGGCCCAGATCACCGGCACATGGGCGGCTTCACACAGCCACAGAATTTTGTCCTGGACATCGTTCAAGTGCGTAAAGCCCAGTTCCACGGCCAGATCGCCCCTGGCGATCATCACACCGCAACTGCGATCCTGCATTGCTTCCAGCAGCAGTTCCGGCAAATGCAACACCGCTTCCGGCGTTTCGATCTTCAGTATCAGATCGGGACAGCGCGGATATGAGGCCAGCGCCGCACGCAGTGTGGCCACATCCTGACGTGAGCGCACGAAGCTGCAACCCATCATGTCTGCATGTTCTGCTATGAAGGGCAACAAGCCGGCGTCCGTGTGCGTGATGATTGGCAGCTGAAGCTCCACGCCGGGAAAATTGATGCCCTTGTCATTCACCAGGCGCGGTTGGTTGCCGGTGACCCGGGTAATACGCAGAAAACATTCGCCATCGCGATGCACAACCTCACCGGCATATTTGCCGTCATCGATCAACACCTGGTTACCGTCGCTCAATTGCGCAACGATGCCCGCTTCCTGGCAGGCTATGGTCTTGATGTCGGGTGACGCTGTTGAGCCATCTTCCACGAGCAGGATTTCGTCACCCGGCCGGATTTTGATACGACCTTTCTTGCCAAGCCCCCCAACCAATTGCATCCGCATCTTGGGTCCCGGCAGATCCATGTACAGCTTGCACGGCAGACGGGACTGCTCGACAGCACTGTGCAGATTGGCAATCCAGCGCAGCCAGGTTCCCCGGTCAGCATGGGCACAGTTGATTCTGGCTATCCTCATGCCCCGCTGCAATGCGGAAACCAGCAGCTCGACATCACCGCCGCAACGCTCGTCGAGCGTGACCATGATGTGGGTGACGGCCCCCTTCTGCTTCGCCCCGAACAACCTGCGCGTGTGCGCATCGAGACTGGCTTTGCCTCGCTGGCAAGTGCAAATACCGGAGTCCTTGCCACGCCAGCCAAGCCGGTGCATGGTTTGTTCGATCTGTGCACAAATGTGGCTTTCGGCACTGGCAAGGCTGCTCAGCCCCAGCACATGCAACTCGTCCTGCAACTGGCGTACGTCACAGGCACGGAAAGCAAGATACTGCAACAGGTTTACCGCTCCCAGCGCCTGTTTCGGATGCACATTGGCAAGCAGGGACTGGTTCTGCCGCACACTGTCACACATGGTCCGGTGCAGACACGCCAGAGCCGCCAGCAGACGGGTCCTGGTGGTTCGGTCAAGTGAAGATGATGAAGATGTCATTGATGCAAGCCGGCCTCTGCAGCAGACTACTCCGTCCCCAATGCAATTTTTATAAAGATAGCCGGAGCAATTCCTTCAGCCCTCATTCCAGGAGGCCAGTTTTGATAAAGATCAACATGGCGGGATTCTTGACACCTTGCAAACAAATCTACCTTGCATTGAATTCCATTAAGCCGAGCCTTGGTCTGACCCAGGACGACCTGAAAACATCTTGATGGCTTCTTTGCATGCACACTTGAAAATTCCGCAACAACTTTATTCCTGTCGCTTTTAAATGGACGTGCAAGATACTTTCCCTACAGGAGACCTACTGTGAACAAATCCTTGATAGCTGCTGCGATTGGCTGTGCCCTGCTGGTTCCTGCCATTAACGTTTTTGCCGCAGACGAACCGGCATCCCCATGGACCGTGACAACCAACATCTATGCGGTCAGTGACAACTATTTTCGTGGTCTCACCCAAACCTGGCACAAGCCAGCCATCCAGGGTGGAGTCGACTTTGTGCATGCTGACGGCTGGTACGCCGGCCTTTGGGGATCCAACGTCAGCAGCAACCAGTTTCCCGGAGGTGGTGTCGAGTTTGACTACTACGGGGGTTACAACGGCAAGTTCAACGATGACTTCAGCTGGACTGCAGGCGGCCACGCCTATGATTACCCAGGAGCGAATTTCAACCAGTCGAATCCGGTCGGGGCCGGCCAGAGTTTCAATTCGTTTGAGGTAAATGCCGGACTGTCCTGGAAATTTCTGGGCGTAAAGTATTCCCGTTTCGTAACGGACTGGTTTGGCGTGAACAAGAAAACCGGTTACCCCGATGACTCGACCGGTACGGATTATCTGGAGTTCAACCTGGCTTATGAATTCGAGCCCAGCTACACCCTCAATGTCCATGCAGGCAGGACCACTGTGGCAACCACAACCACTGCCCACAACTCACTTGATTACACCGATTACCTGCTGGGTCTGACCAGGACCTTCACCGGCGGCTGGGTTGCTTCGCTTGCCTGGACAAAAGCCATTTACGACGATACTGCCTGGTACAAACCAACCGTCTCCTTCAATAACCCGGCCAGCACGATTACCGATCCGGGTGCAGGCAAGTTGATCCTGTCGGTCGGCCGCGTCTTCTGACAGGACACATCAGGGCGTTGCAGTTCCGGCCGTTGTAGTACCTACGACATCCTGCTTTTTTTCGTTGTAATATCCCGGCCTCTACCAATAACAGGCCAGGCAGGCACCCCGTGACTCATATCAAGCGTTTTTCTTCTCTCGTTTTTACTTTGATGGCGATGGCAGTGACTGCTGCTCCGGCCTTTGCGGCCGACAAGCCTGCGGCAGCAGCCGTTACCCAGAAGCGCATGGAGCATGCCAACCAGGACGATCAGGGCCAGTGGATGTCCTACGGCCGCACCTGGGATGAACAGCGATTCAGCCCGCTCACCAAAATCAACGACAAAAACGTAAAACGCCTCGGGCTGGCCTGGTTTGCCGATCTCTCCACCTATCGCGGGGTGGTGGCGACACCACTGGTGATCGATGGCGTCATGTACAACGTGTCGGCGTGGGATATCACCACGGCTTATGACGCCACCAATGGCAAGGTGTTGTGGACCTATGATCCGAAAGTCACTCCCGAAGCCGGTCGCGTGGCCTGTTGCGGCACTGTCAGTCGCGGACTGGCTGCGTGGAACGGCAAGATTTATATCGGTGCGCTGGACGGCCGCCTGATTGCACTGGATGCAGCGACCGGCAAGGAAGTGTGGAGCACACAAACCCTCGACCCCGACCAGCCACTTTCAATTACCGGCGCACCGCGCGTTGCCAACGGCATTGTAGTGATCGGCAACGGTGGCGGTGATTTTGGCGCGCGCGGCTTCATGTCGGCCTACGACGCGGAGACTGGCAAACAGGTGTGGAAGTTCTACATCGTGCCGGGCAATCCGAATGGTCCTCCCGATGGGGTGGCGTCGGATCCGGTAATGGCGATGGCCGCCAAGACCTGGAACGGCGAATGGTGGAAGACCGGTGGTGGCGGCAATGACTGGGACACCATCATCTATGATCCCAAACTCGATCTGGTGTATTTCGCCACCGGCAATGGCTCACCCCATCCGCAAGCCTTCCGCAGTCCGGGTGGTGGCGACAACCTGTTCCTCGCCTCCATCATCGCCGTCAAAGCCAGGACCGGTGAATACGTGTGGCACTACCAGGAAGTACCCGGCGAGCAGTGGGACTATGACAGCACTTCGCCGCTGATGCTGGCCGACCTGACCATCAACGGCAAAGTGCGCCAGGTGATCATGCATGCACCGAAAGACGGCTTCTTTTATGTGCTCGATCGCGCCACCGGTGAATTGATTTCTGCCCAGAACTTTGTGCCGAACACGTGGGCATCACACGTCGACCTGAAAACCGGCCGTCCTGCCATCAATCCGGAAGCGATGGTGGTGGAAGAGCCGCGCCTCGTTACCCCCAACGCCGCCCACAACTGGAATCCGATGTCCTACAGTCCGCTCACCGGTCTGGTGTACATCCCGATCCAGGAACAATGGATGGTGGTATCGCGACTGCCGGATGGCCAGTTCCAGTTCCGCCTTGGTCGCACCACGATTGGTGCAGGCGTCAACAATTTCCCGGAACTGCGCAAAGAGATGAATGCCAAGGTGCAGACTGACAAGGGCTACACGCTGGCATGGGATCCGGTATTGCAGAAGGAACGCTTCCGCATTCCGCTGCCATTCAATTTCGGTGGCGGCACGCTGGTGACTGCCGGCAATCTGCTGGTGCAAGGCACCATGAACCGCACGCTGGCAATCTATCGCGCCGACAATGGCGAGAAGCTGTGGGAATCACCCACCCAGTCGGTACCGGTGGCCGGCCCCATCACCTACAGTGTCAAAGGCAAGCAGTACGTTGCAGTGAACGCCGGCTGGAACAATGCCATCGTGCACGGACTGAACAACGGGCCGGAGCCGTTTAGTGTGGGACCCGCCAAACTGGTGGTATATGCGCTGGATGCGAAAGGTGTGGAGCTGCCACCGATGCCGGCCGCCGAAGCAGTCTCACCACCACCGAATACCCCGCAACCGGCTGAGAAAGTGGCTGCCGGTGCAACCTTGTTCGCCACTTACTGTTCAGCCTGCCATGGCCAGAACGCCAACGGTTCCGGCTCCAAGGATCTGCGTTTCCTGAATCCGCAAATGCACACCGACTTCAGCGACATCGTGCTGGGTGGCAAATTCAAGGACCGCGGCATGGTGCCCTTCACGGGCACATTGACGGCGGAGCAGGTGGATGCAATTCACTCGTTCGTGATTGCACGCGGACAGGATGACTGGCAACCGGTGTTCCTGCCTCCGCCGCCGCGACGCTGACCAGAGAACGGATGCGCAACAACTTCGATGCTGTGGTGCTGACTTGTGAGCACGGCGGCAACAAGGTACCCAAGGCCTATGCAACGCTGTTCCACGGTGAAGCGAAGCTGCTGGCGACGCATCGCGGCTGGGACATCGGCGCGCTCGCTGTTGCGCGCGGATTGGCAAAGAGTCTGGACGCGCCGCTGCATTTTGCGACGACGACGCGGCTGCTGGTTGACCTGAACCGGTCGCTGCACGTCAAGGGCGTATGGTCGGATTGGTCGAAGGAGCTGGATGCCGCTGCCAAACGCGATCTCGTCCATCGCCACTATGAACCCTACCGCAAGGCAGTAGAAGATCATCTGACACGGCTGGTGACGAAGGGCAATCGGGTGCTGCATCTGTCGATACATTCGTTCACCCCGGCTTTCAATGGCGAAGTGCGCAACGCCGAGGTCGGCATTCTGTATGACCCGCAGCGGACGTTCGAGGCAACGCTGGCGCGGGCGCTGGTTGCTGCAGTACGCGTCGAAGACCAGTCCCTGCGAGTGCGGAAAAATTATCCGTATGTCGGCTATACCGACGGCTTCACCACCTGGCTGCGCCGGCAATTGCCGGCGGCACGCTACGCCGGCATCGAGATCGAGACCAGACAGGATGCAATCATGACGCCGGCGGGCCAGCGCCGCTTCGTCAACACCTACACACGTGCAATCCGGTCGCTTGCAAAACAGGCGTAGGAGTCAACTTTCCAATTTTCGGCTCTGCACCGGTTGTCAATTATTGGCCGGCTCATTCGAGCCGGAAAACATCGGCTTGCCGTCCTGGTCCAGCACCGTGCTGGCAATCGCGATATAGGGAAAGTTGCGTGCACGCATGCCGGTGACGCTGACATGGTCGCCGGGCTTGAGCGCATTGTTTTTCCAGCCCCGACGCATCAGGGTATTGGGGCTTGGCAGTTCAAAATTGTAGTTCACGGTCTTGCCTGCCTCGACCACATCCACATACAGGCGTGCGTGCGGGCTTTTCCATTCCACCTTGCTGATAATGCCCTGGATGCTCAGCTGCAGTTTCGGATCGAATTCCGACGCCGAGTGATGCGCAAGCACCGGAGCCACCGGCATCAAACCAATCACCACTACCGATATCAGCTGATACAGCCGGTTTTTTGTTGTGCTCACGAACATGCCGATTATTCCCACAGGCAAACTCCTCTTCTGCTGCAATTATTTCCGGTACAGACGCACATCCTGCTCATCATCAAGACAAATTTCGTCGAGCATCTGGGTATCCACTTCAATGGCCATGTCAAACGCTACCGTCCACGGCCTGGTATAAGCCTTGGGGTCATCTACCGTAATCTCGAGTTGCAGTGTGCCGAAGTTGATTCTTTTCAACTTCTCGGTGACATGTGCAGCTGAGGTAAGCGGACTGCCCTTCAGATCGAGCCACATATCGTCGCGTATGCCGTTGGTTTCGATCACCATGGTGTCGCCGTCCCAGTGTCCGATCGAATAACCGTTCCAGGTCGGATTGGGATCCACCGGCAGCGGGCGCCCGTCCAGCACCACCTGCCGGTAGCTGGCATTGAATTCGTGCAGCATCACCAGCAAGTCAGGGGTTTGTACAATCTTGGTGTATTGCGGCAGCGTCCACGCACGCGGATAGTTCGGCGGCAGGCAGTAGGCATGCGGATCTTCCCTGCCGCCGTTGACAGCCCGCTCGGCCAGACGGTCTTTGGACCACTGTGTATAAGGCAGGCCGCCTGGCATGTTGAGCCCCAGATTGACCTGCTCGCGCGCCATGCGTTCCTCGCTGATGCAACCGGCTCTCCGGCAGGAACTGGACACCGTTTTGGCAGCAAACCACATGCCGGACAAATCCGGTTTGTGGTCGCTGGTTCTTGGTGCCGGGGCAGCCAGATCGGCTGAACCATTGGCTTTGCGCGGTATTCCCGGCGTTGGATAGCCTATCCATTGAGCCAACACCACGGACATCAACGTATAAAGCACAAAACCGGCGAGCAAGCGCCACCGCACCAGCAACGGCTTGCGCTTGCAACATGACATCTTGTGAACCGGGCGGGACATCCCTTCTCCTTACAGTTATTTGGCAAATTCGGGTCTAATACCTATAAAGCATGCCGCGATGTTAGCAGCATAATCCTTTACAATTGATACCCTTGATTACTGTTTACTGTGAAGCCCCTAATGACCATCGACCTCAAAAAAATAAAGGCCATCGACGTCCACGTACACGCTGAAGTCTCCTGCCACGACCCTGAAGACCCGGTGATGTCGGTATTCTTCGATGCCGCCAGTGCCTACTTCCATGCCGAACGCCGTCGACCCACCATTCCAGAAACCATCGCCTTCTACCGCGAACGCGACATCGCCTTCTGCCTGTTCACGGTGGATTGCGAAGCGGCGCTGGGCGCCAAACGCGTCAGCAACTACGAAATTGCCGAGCTGGCGGCTGGCCACAAGGACATCGTGATTCCGTTCGCTTCCATTGACCCGCACAAGGGCAAGCTGGGGGCACGCGAAGCGCGCGACCTGATCGAGAATTACGGTGTGCGCGGCTTCAAGTTCCACCACATCATGCAGAACTGCGACCCGGCCGACCGCATGGCATGGCCTATCTATGAAGTGATCGCCGAACACAAACTGCCGGCCATATTCCACACCGGGCATTCCGGCATGGGCACTGGCATGCCGGGCGGCGGTGGCGTCAAGCTGAAATGGGGCCAGCCCATGCTGGTCGATGAAGTGGCGGCCGAGTTCCCGGACATGAAGGTGATCCTCGCGCATCCGTCATGGCCATGGACCGACGAGAGCCTGTCGATGGCGCTGCACAAGAACAATGTGTTCATCGATCTGTCAGGCTGGATGCCCAAGTACTTTCCCAAACAGGTAGTGCACTACGCCAACTCCCTGCTCAAGCACAAGATGCTGTTCGGCTCGGATTTTCCGCTGATAAAACCGGAAGCCTGGCTGGCACAGGCAAAGGAAATCGGCTTCAAGGAAGACGTGCTGCCGCTGATCATGAAAGACAATGCGGCGAAAGTATTGGGCCTGAATTGACCGGATGGCGCGGCAAGCCGCGCTATTTCGCCCGCCCCGTATAACCTTGCGCCAACACCGGCAGTGCCACCACCTGGTTGCGCGCGCTTGGTGTGCCCCAGCCACCGTAAAACACGATGCCGAACAGTGTGCGTTTGTCTTTGCCGCCAAACGCCACACCATGCATGCCGCGCGGACCAGGGATGGTGCCCAATACCTTGCCGTCGGGTGAGATCACGTCGGCACCGGCGCCAGTTGCAACATAGATGTTGCCTTGCTGATCAACTGCCGAGCCATCGCCGCCACCAGTCAACGGCGCGAAGTCGCGCTGGTTGACCAGCGCCCCATCGGCTTGCACATCGAATGCCACCAGCTTCGGTCCGTTGGTGACATAGAGAATCTTTTCATCGGGACTGAGGATGATGCCGTTGGCACCACTCACGTCCTTGCCATATTGCTTGATGACTCCTTTCGCATCCGCATAGAACACGCCGCCACCGGAAACTGAGATGTAGACACCACCCTTGTTGTCGGCACTGATGTCGTTGACAACTCCGCCGGCGCAATCAAGCGGTTCACCGTTGATGGTGGTCGCAAACAATTTGCGCTGCGGTTCCAGCTGTTCGACACCGGCATGCAGACCACGCATGGCCAGGAACAGTGCGCCATTTTTGCTACGCGACACCGCGCCGCCAGTGTTGGTGTGGTCGTACAACACTTTGGCCATACCGGTAGCCGGATCAAGCTGCATCACATTGCCGGCATCGTTGTTGGCAAACAGCAAGGTTCCGTTGTCACCGGCAATGGGACCGTCGGCATTGTTGCCCTGCCAGGCCCACGCCACACGCCATTTGGCATCGGCCGCGACGATGCCGGTGATGGCTTTGACTTCAGGCAGCATCGGCGCTGGCGGTTCATCGGTACTGGCATTGGGATTGACCGGGATGCCGAATGGCGCCGGCGGCTGTTTGCATTTGGCAACCAGCGCCTTGTAGTCGGGATGTTGCCAGGTCTGCATGCCATTGCCGCGCGCGAAAGCGGAGGCCGGTTGTTGGGCTTGCGCCTGGGCCAGCAGGCAGAACAATACAGGAACGAGCAGGCCACTGCGGATGGTCAAAGTGTTCATGCAATCAGCTCCGGGAGGGTTTTATTTTCTATCCACTATAACCCAAGGCCAGGCGTACACAAACTGTCGGCGCTATCCGGCTTTATCCCTGCGTCCCAGCAAAATGGCTATGCGGCCATACCACAAGCCAGGCAACCAGGTTGCCAGCTTGAGCAACAGATGCAGTTGCCACGGAAAATGGATGCTGAGTTTGGCTTTGCCCATGTTGTCAGCAATGCAGCGGGCGGCCTGCGTTGCCGAAACCATAAATGGCATGTTGAAGTCATTTTGCGCGGTCATTGGCGTCGCCACAAAACCGGGGTACACCACAGTAACTGCAATTTCGTTTTGCAGATCGCACCGCAGCGATTGCAAAAAATAACTCATGGCCGCCTTGGATGATCCATAGGCTTCTGCGCGCGCAAAACCGGTATAGCTGCTCATGCTGCCAATCCCGATTATCTCCGGCTTGCGCGAGGGATCGCGCATGCGAGCAGCCTGCAACAGTGGCAAGGCCACGCGGCAGGCGTTGACGACACCAAAATAATTGGCATCCATGACACGCCGCATGCTGCCGCCATCCAGTGCCGGCACGTCGATATACTCACAGATGCCGGCACCCAGAATTATCCCGTCAAGCCACAGGGGTGGCTCAGACAGGCAATCGAAGACCTGTTCCATCTGCTGGTCATTGCTGACATCACAAGCCAGAGGCAGCAACAACTGCGGATAGTTGGCTGCCAGTGCTTGCAAAGCTGGCAGCGAGCGGGCGCTGACATAGACGGTGTGGCCTTGCCGGGCCAACAATAACGCCAGTTCCCGCCCGATGCCCGAGCTGGCGCCAGTGAGCCAATATTGCCTGGTTGCTGTCATTGCTGGTGTTGCCATGCCGGCGATTGTTCCTTCTTGTACGCATTCCATGCCTGCCTGGATTAATTGGTTGCAACTGAATCCGATTCAGCCCTGCTTGCGTAAGTGAGGCATGCAAGCAAAAACCGCACAGCATGCTGATGCCATGACCAGGATCCAGGCCTGTTACCCATACATCAATCTGGGCCTGTTCAAGTTGAGCTGGATTTTGCTGGTGGTCTGGCAAAGCAGCGCAGTGTGGCCTGCGCTGGTTTTGCTGGCCATCAGTCTCGGTTTGCATCGTTCGACATGGTCGGCCGCATGCTGTGCCGTCTGCATTGCAGTTGCCGGCATGATGGCAGATCAACTGCTCGCATTTGCAGGTGTGTTTGTGTTCGCCAGCGCAACATTGCCTTTGTGGTTGGCAGTATTGTGGTTGCATTTTGGTGTGGCGGTTCCAACCGGATTCCGGTTTCTGCAAAAAACCTCCCTTTGGACACAAGCATTGATCGGGGCATTGGCCGGGCCATCAAGCTATTGGGCAGGCTCACTCAATGGCGCTGTCGGATTTGGCAAGCCACTATTTACGACCCTGGCAATACTTGCATTGCTGTGGTTGCTGCTGCTGCCGGTTTTGATCCGGATTGGTTCAGGCTCATTTTCCAGGTCAATGCCGCACTCGGCTTTCCTGCTCATGCTGCTTGCCAGCGTTGGCATGAACAACAAGGCGGCAGCGCAACCTGCCTTGGTCCGGCTTGGGCAGGCAGAGTACCGGGTATTGATCTGGAAGCTCTACAAAGCCAGCCTTTCGGCAAGCTCTGCGCAATTCACTTTTCCCGGCACTGTGCCTTTTGTGCTTTCACTTGAATACCAGCGAGCTTTCAGCAAACAACAACTGGTTGCAGAAACCTTGAAACAATGGCGCTTGCAGGGCATCAAGCCCTCCGCAGGCTGGGAAGCATGGCTGGACATAATTTTCCCTGATGTGCAGTCAGGCGACATATTTTCCCTGTATGTCGATGCCGAATACGTCAGCCACTTCAGTCTGAACAACGCCAGCATCGGCTCGATAAGCGATGCCGGATTCAGCCAGGCCCTGGCCGGTATCTGGCTGGCAACCAACACGACCTCGCCGGAATTCCGGCAACAATTACTGGGAGTTTCACGATGAAAACAGTTTATGCATTGGTGTTGTTGCTGTTGGGTGCCTGCAGTCAGGTCAACATTGACAACTACAGCCCGACCAAACCTGCACTGGATTTGCGCAGCTTCCTGCAAGGTGATTTGACAGCACACGGAATGTTGCAGGATCGTTCAGGCCGCATGACCCGCCGGTTTGTGGCATCAATGCACGCAAGCTGGAGCGGCGAAACCGGTACGCTGGTGGAACATTTCAGGTTTGATGATGGCGAAGAACAGGATCGCACCTGGATATTGCAGCATCACGGCAATGGCCGTTACACGGGCACTGCGGGGGATGTGGTGGGCGAAGCAGCGGGCAGCACCGCCGGCTCGGTCTTTCAGTGGCAATACCAGTTACTGGTACCCTGGAACGACGGGCAGCTGGCGGTCTCGCTGGATGACTGGCTGTACCTGATAGATGAAAACCACTTGATCAATGTGACGCGACTGTCCAAGTTTGGATTCAAGGTGGGTCAACTCACATTGATGATCGACAAGCAGCAGTAGGACATCCGGCTCAGACTAATGTGCCGGCCCCTGCAAAATTCCAGGCGATCGCAACTGGATCGCGTAGATATGTTCGCAGGCCGCGATGTACAGCGTTTTCGCATCGTCACCCCCAAACGCCAGGCTGGAAGCACAGGCACTCTTGCGGGGTTCGGCATCACCAAAAGTCGGCAGGTGCAAGAGGCCCAGCAGCTTGCCTGCCGGTGAAGTAATCCGCACGATGCCTGGCACCGGCTGGGTTGACCACAGGTTGCCGTCGCGATCGGTTTTCATGCCGTCGCCGATGCCGGGGCCTTGCGTGAAAAATTCCCCTTTCCCCACACTGCCATCGGCATGCACCGGATAACGCATGATCTTCGGATCCGGCGTCATGGTGCCGGCTGACAGATAAAGGAAGAGGTCGTCAGGTGAAAGTGCAATGCCATTGGGTTCTGCGCCGAGTTGCTCGCGGCTCACCACCATGGTGACCTTGCCGTCTTTCCAGCGAAACACCGAGTCCGGCATCTGTGCAAGCCCGCCATTGATGCCGCCGCGCAAGCCCACATCTGAATCAGTGAAGTAGATGGCACCATCGGCAGCAATGGCGACATCATTGGGACCATTGAAGCGTTTGCCTTCGAATTTGTCTGCCAGCACGGTGCGGGTACCGTTTTTCTCGAGTCGCTTGATCGCGCGATCCTGGCCCGCACACCACACCAGGCGACCCTGCCCGTCCACGGCAACACAGCCTGGCCCCATTAATATCACGTGCATGCGTCCAATCGACGCGAGCTTGCCGTCATTGGCGAAGTCATCGCCGCTGTAGCCCGCCTTGTCGAGGAACACCGATACTGTGCCGCCCGCTGTCACCTTGTAAACCACGTTGTCGATGATGCTGCTGGCCAACAGATAACCCTCGGCACCCTTCTCGCCCCGGATCCACACCGGGGTGTCGATAAAACCGAAACCGGAGGCAATGGTTTTCAGCTTCGCTTCAGGAGCGATCAGCGCGTCGAGATCAGGATCGTTCTTGATGATGCTGAAAGGGTGTGCCGAAACGTCCGCCTGGGCTGACTGCGCACTGGTGCTGTAGAGTCCCGGGCCAAGCACCATGGTGGAACAGACCAACAGTCCGCAAAACATCCGCTGTGCCACCGACATGCATTTGATTGTATTCACCACAGTCCCCTCATCGTGCGACACTGGCTGCAGGGCGTAACCAAAGCGCACAGACAGATTACGCCATTGTGTTTGTGCTTGGCCAGTTTTGGCCCGTTTGTTTCAGTCACAAGGGAAGCACAGCATGAAACATGCAAGCAGTCAGTTACCTTCACTCATTGCACTCATGCTGGCATCAATGCTGATGACTCCGGCACTGGCACAGCAGCCCTCGATGCGCGGCGATGGTCCGGCACCGGCCGCGCGCCCGTCCAGTATCACGCGCACCGACCCTGGCATCGACGCGCTGCTCGCTATTGATGCCACCGTTGATCTGGTGGCCAGCGGCTTCGGCCCCAACGATATCTCGATCAAAGCCGACGGCGCGATCTATCTGGCCGACAATGACTTCGGACTGCGTTACGCCGGCAAGAGCCCGCTGAAGCAGCTGCAGGATGGCATCTGGCGCATCAAGGACGGCACCACCACGCGCGTGTTGTCGGACCCACAACTGGGTGGCATCCCCAACGGCATCACGTTCTCACCGGATGAGAAATACCTGTACCTGTCGGCGGGCAACAAGATCAAACGCTATGACGTGAAGGCCGATGGCACGCTCGGTGATTCAATGTTGTTCACCGAAGGCGTCGGCATCGGTGATGGCATGCGGGTGGATACGCAGGACAATCTCTACTCCACCGGCGGCGCCGGACCTGGCGTGGTGCGCGTGACCTCGCCGGCCGGCAAACTGCTGGGCACCATCAATCTGCCGGTCCTCGGCGCCGAACCGAAAAAGCAGATCTGCTCCACCAATGTTGCGTTTGGTGACAATGATGCGAAGACGCTGTACATCGCCGGCTGCGATGCTGTGTACAGGACTCGCCTTAAGGTGCCCGGCATTTTGCAGGGACACCCATGATCAGCCTGTTGCAGCAAGGCCAGATTGCACTGTTTGTCGTCATTTTGGTCGCCATCGTCATTTCGTTGACCTTTCATGAATTCGGGCATGCTGTGACTGCCAAATTGTTTGGTGACGATACCGCGCAAAAAGCCGGTCGCTTGACGCTCAATCCGCTCGCCCATATTGATCCCCTGGGTTTGCTGATGGTGGCAGTTATCGGCTTCGGTTACGCCAAACCGGTCCCCACCAATCCTGCCAATTTCAAATCACGGTGGGCGAACCTGTTTGTCTCCGCCGCAGGTCCCGGAATGAATTTGCTGCTGGCGATAGTGGCCATCAATTTTTATGGATTGGGGCTGGCCTATGACTGGAGCCTGACGAGGGGGGATGGTGCAGAGCTGTTCTTTGTATATTTCGCCCGCATCAACCTGATCCTGATGGTGTTCAATCTGGTGCCAATCGGGGCACTGGATGGCCACTACATTCTGCCCTATTTCCTGCCGGCAAGCATGGCGCAGACCTATCGTTACTGGAATGACCGCTATGGCAACCAGCTGCTGACAGGGCTGATTGTGTTGAGCCTGTTTGGAGTCCCGGTGTTCAACACAATCTGGAATTTCGGGCGCGCACTGTTACCCTACATCCTGTTCATCCGTTGACGATTCCCGCAACTACGCGCTCATTGCGGAATATTGCGTTTCTGGATCAGCCACTGGCCGTTTTTCTTCGTGATGACGTCTTCATAAACGCCCATGTTGCCGACTGTGAACGGACCCCCTGCAGGGCCGGAGACGACCTGCCAATAAGAGCGATGATGCGCTTCGGTAGCGCTGACAAACTCAATCAAGGTGTTCGAGATTGAGTGATAACTTTTTGTTACCGGCACTTTTGCCGGTGCGGCTGCCTTTTGCTGTTTTGCGTTCGTGATGAATTTTCTGATCTCTGCACGCCCGTTCAATGTGTTGCCGGTAAATGTGAATTGCGCATCTTCTGCAAAAACACCGACATATCCTTCAACATCGAGCGAGTCGTAGGCCTGGGCATATTTTACGATCAGTTGCCCAATAGCCACCGTATCCTGCGCGCGCGTATCCGTCATTGGCTCGGCAGCAGATAACGGTTGCGGGGAAATGGCAACGATGGCCATCGCGAAAAATCCAACCAGCGTGTACTTTATCAAGCGCAGCATGAGTTTCTCCTTGTGGGTTTGACCAGCAGAAATCACCAACAGCCAACAGGATACCAGAACCCGGCTTGCACGGACCCTGTTTCAGGCAATCACCGGAACAGCCACGGCCGCATTCCGACGCAGCAGCATTACTGCCCCACCCGCCAGCGAGCACAGGCCGAGCGCGAGCAGGCCGGGCGGAAACTCGCCTGTGGCATCCTTGATCACACCCACCATCCACGGCGCAAATTGACCCGAGAGATTGCCGAGTGAGGAGACCAGCGCGATGCCGACAGCAGCGGTCTTGCTGGAAAAACTTTCACTCACCGACGACAGGAACGGGCCCTTTACCGCATAGATGCCGGCCGCCGAGACTGACAACGCAAACAAAGCCAGCCACGGCGACGTGATCCAGTAACAGGCTGCCAGGCCGGCAGCGGCTACCCAGGCGGCGGCCACTGTATGCCACACCCGTTCGCCGCTGCGGTCGGAATGACGCCCCCACACAATCATCGCAATGGAACCGCAAATGAATGGCACCGCACTGATCAGCCCGGTTTCAAAATTGCTGGCGCCAAAGCTCTTGACGATCTGCGGCAACCATAACCCCAGCCCGTAGCTGGGCACGCCAGTGCCGAAGAACACCAGTGCGAACACGATCACGCGCGGATCACCCAACAACTTCAGCTGTTGCAGCAGATTGCCATGACCACCCTGTTCCGGATGCGCGGCCCGCTCGCGCGCCAGTGCATCTTTCACATAGGCCCGCTCTTCGGCACTCAGCCACGTGGCCTTGTCCGGACTGTCTGACAGCAACACCCAGATCAGCACGCCGATCACCAATGCAGGAATGGCTTCCAGAATGTAGAGCCACTGCCAGCCCTTGAAGCCGAGTATGCCGTCCATGCCCAGCAAGAGGCCGGAGATGGGTGAGCCGATCACACTCGACAACGGAATGCCGAGCGCGAACATGCTGATGTAGCGGGCGCGGTAGCGCTTGGGAAACCAGTAGGTCAGATACAGCACCACGCCCGGAAACAGGCCCGCCTCCACCACGCCCAGCGTGAAGCGGGCAATGTTGAACTGGGTGGCAGTGGTTGCGAAGAACATGGCAGCAGCCACGATGCCGCAGCACACCATGATGCGGGCCAGCCAGATGCGTGCACCGATGCGCTCCAGCAGATAATTGCTGGGCGCCTCAAAAATCATGTAGGACAGAAAGAACAGCCCGGCGCCGAACCCGAAATCGGAGGCTGACATGTGCAGGTCCTTCGACGCCGTGATCGCGGCAAAGCCCACATTGACCCGGTCGATATAGGAAATGACGAAGGCGGCCAGCAGCACCGGTACGCAGCGGGCGCCGATGCGCGCAAACAAGCGACTCGCGTAGGCTTCATCAGCATCGACTGAAACAGAATGACTCTGCACTGGCATGATCCTGCTGCCTCGGCCCGGATTTTTGGTTTAATCTGACTGGTGCCAGTATCATTGCATTGGCAGACTGAGGCAAGCTCATGGCACCAATACAAAACATCACACGCGAAAGCAAAGCAGTCATGAAACGCATTGGCGCCGGTTTGGTGACAACACTGTTTGCAGTCTGGTCAGCACATGTGAGCGCGCACCATTCAGCAGCGCCGCATTACGATCTCGAAAAGCAGATCGAACTGAAGGGTACTGTCACCCAGTTCAGGTTCGTCAATCCGCACTCGTATGTCTATTTCGATGTTGTGGATGCCAACGGCAGCAAGACCCCCTGGCGTTGCGAACTGGCGGCGGCGACCATGCTGAGCCGGCTCGGCTGGGCGCTCGACATGTTTCCGATCGGTCAGACCATCACCATCAAGGGCGCACCGGCCCGTCGGGAAGCCAATGTATGCATGCTCACCTCGTTTGTCAGGTCCGACGGTGTTGAGATATTTCGTGAATCCAATGTAGCCCGGCTCTACACCAATCGTCCCGCTCCGGCGCGGGCGGTGGTGACAACGCGACCGGCACGCGCGAGTGATGGTCACATCAATCTGGCCGGACTCTGGGTTGCTGCCGCAGGCATGCGTGGCGGGCCGCCTGGCCCACCGCCGGGAGGGCCTGGTGGCCCACGCGGCCCGGGCGGCCCGGGCGGCAACGTGAAGCTTACCGAAGCCGGAGCCGCAGCGTCGAAGCAATATGACAGTCGTTTCGACAATCCGGCACTGCAATGCAAACCGGAGAACATTTTCTTTGCATGGACCCACGACAACCACGTCAACGAGATCATCCAGACCACCGACACCATTACGCTGAAATACGGCTATATGGACGTAGTGCGCACCGTGTTCATGAATGCGAAGCATCCGGCACAGATCACAGCGTCAAATCTCGGCCACTCGATCGGCAGCTGGGACGGCGACACTCTGGTGGTGGACACAGTCGGCTTTGAGCCCGGCCTGCTCATGGTTCCGGCTGGCGCCATGCACAGCAACCAGTTGCACACTGTCGAGCGGTTCACGCTGGATCCTGCAACGATGATGCTGACGCGCAGCTATACCGCCGGGGATCCGCTGAATTTGCGTGAGCCATTCACGGGCCAGGAAAAGATGAAAGTATCCGAGGAAGCGGCCACTCCCTACAATTGCGTGGAGTTGTCGGGCAAGAACAATATCAGGACCCGATGAACCTCTGGCCGGCCGGGAAGCCAGGGGCCAGCGTGCACTAAACCAGACGCGGCTCCTCGCCCGGATACAAGGTGTGCACCTCGTCACTCTGCCAGAAACGTTTGCTGTCCACATCCATCAGCGTCAGCGGGCCGGTGAAGCCGGCGCCGGTGTCGAGATTCCACACACAGGCCGCCTGTAGCGGCTGCTTGCTGCCAACCTGGATAGTTGACGTGTGGCCGATGAACACTTCCGGATACAACTTCAATCGCGACGGATAGCGTGGGCTGTCTTTCGGCAATGCAGGATCAACGGCCAGCGCGGTTTCCCACAATGAGCGGTCCCAGTACAGCATCGGCTTGAAGTACTCATGCGGAAACCCGCGAATATGCGTGAAGCCGGCATGCACAAACAGGCGTTGCCGGTCATCCTGGTAAAAATCCACCAGCTCATTTTCGATGAAGGCAGCGTGCTGCTCTCTAACAGCCAGCGATACGGATTGATAAGCCAGCAGCGTGCTGCGCCCGCCATGCTTGAGCCAGTTGGGATTTTCTATGCCTTTGCGCAACCAGTCGAGCAACAGCATGTCGTGATTGCCGCGCAGAAACACTGCCCTGTGGGTGCGTCGCCACTCGAGCAGAAAATCCAGCACCTGGGGCGACTCGCTCCAGCCATCGACGTAGTCTCCAAGCAAGATCACCAGATCGTCCGGCGTCACCACCGCACGGTCGAACACCTGCATAAGCGCACGCAGACCGCCGTGGATGTCGCCGATGACGAGGGTTCTGCTTTCACTCATTTCTGGTTCCCGCTGGCCAGGCCCAGTTTGAAAGTGCCTTTGTTGATCTGGATCTGTTTTACCGCTGGCCGGGCTTTCAGCTCTTCAATCAGCTTCAACACCGGCGCCACGGCCGGGTTGTAATAATAACCGCGCGAGTTGTTGCGCAGCATCGCATCGATCTGGTCGGATGGCATCACCGCGCGCAGCAGGAATTCTTCATCCGGCATCGAGGCGGGGAACTGCTTGCGCTTGTCTTTCAAGGTCATCGTGACTGGTTCGCGCTGGATTTCGGCAGTGCGCGGCAGTGACATGATGCGATCCAGCACGTTCTGGTCCACCGGCGCGGTCGGCCGGCCGAAGCGACCCAGCACATAGCGGATCACCTGGTCGGGAATGTTGCCGTAACGCCGGTCACCGATCACATTGAACAGCGCTTGCGTGCTGACAATCTGCGGAAACGGCGTGACCATGATCGGCGAGCCGAGTTCATTGCGCACGGTTTCCACTTCCGCCATCACCGCGTCGAATTTGTGTTCGAGCCCAAGCTCGGCCAGTTGCCGCCGCGTGGTGGTCAGCACACCACCGGCCACCTGGTGACGGGTAAACGCAGCGTCATAGGCCTGCGGCGTGCCAATCGGCAGACCTTCGGCAGCGGCATGGGCAAAGTAGTATTTTTCCAGCGCCTTGATGGCCGGCTCGTTGATGTCGACCTCGTAGCCATGTGTGCGCAGATTGGCGATGGTCTGGCTGGCACACGGCAGCGACGAACCATGTGCAAGCGGACCAATGGCGACATGCAAGGCATCAATGCCAAGTTCGGCGCCTACCATGTAGTTGAACTGCGACAAACCGATTGTGCAGTGCGAATGCAGTTCCAGCGGCAGCTTGCCGATCACTGCTTTCACCGCCGGAATCAGCGTGCGCGCCCGTTCCGGTGTCAGCAGGCCCGAAGGGTCCTTGATATAGACCAGATCAAATTTGCCCGACGCTGTCGCCTGCCGCGCACAGTCAGCGTAGAACTGGTCGGTGTGCACAGCGCTCAGCGTATAGGTCAGCGCCAGCATGTTGTCGGCGTCGCCCTCTTCCTTGATGATACTCGCCACCTGGATGATGGCTTCCATGTCGTGCATCGGGTCCAGCAGCACGAAGCGGCCAATGCCGGCCTGCATCAGTTTGCGATAGGCCAGCCGCATGAAATCGTGATCGGCAGTTTCCCACGAAATAAACCGGAACCCGGTCGATATGAACTGCAGCGGAATCGTCGGCAGCGCCTGTTTCATGCGGCGGATGCGCTCCCACGGATCATCCTGGTGGTAACGCACGCCAACTGCCATATGGGTGCTGGAAGTGAAATCAATGGCACTGAAGCCGGCGCGCTCCATCAACGGTGCTGCCTGCAGCATCTGCGCGGAGTTGAGACCAGTCATGCTCCACAAGCTTTGGTTGCCGTCACGCACACTCACATCGACCAGTTTGATCGGCTTCATGTTATTGCCCTCCCCGCGCCAGCAGCGCCGGCAGGAAACTGGTGGTGATGCCGCCTTGTGCAAACCCTGACTCGGCGGCGATGCGCTGCAACAACGCAAGATTGGTGGTGATGCCGTCGATGCGACATAACGCCAGCGCCTGCCGCAGACTCGCCAGCGCCGCATCGCGATCGGCACCATGCACGATCAGCTTGCCCAGCAACGAATCATAGTAAGGCGGCACCACCGAGCCGGTTTCAATGTGCGAGTCGACCCGCACCGCAGCGCCGGCAGCAAACTGCGCCAGCGTCACCAGGCCGGGACTTGGACGAAAATCGTGGGCCGGATCCTCGGCATTGAGCCGGCATTCAATGCTGTGGCCACTGAATCTCACCTCGTGCTGGCGCAGTCCCAGCGGTCTGCCCTCCGCGATGCGAATCTGCTGCGCCACCAGATCGATGCCGGTGATCTGCTCGGTGACCGGATGCTCCACCTGGATGCGGGCATTCATTTCCAGAAAATAGAAATTGCCGCGATCGCAATCGAGCAGGAATTCCACGGTGCCGGCACCGCGATAGTTGAGATGACGGGCAAAAGTAACGCCGGCGGTTTCGATGGCGCTGCGCAGTGAGTCCGGCAGATTGGGTGCCGGTGCTTCTTCCACCAGTTTCTGGTAACGGCGCTGGATTGAACAGTCGCGCGTGCCGAGATGAATCACATCAACGCCATCACCCAGCACCTGCACTTCAATGTGACGACCATGTTCGACATAACGTTCGAGATACAGGCGCGCATTGCCGAACGAGGCCTGGGCTTCAGCACTGGCCAACGTAAACAAGGCCGGCACTTCGTCGAGCTTGCGCACTACCTTCATGCCACGGCCACCGCCGCCACCCACTGCTTTCAGCAACACCGGCAAGCCAAGTTGAGCTGCCAGCTTTTGCGCAGCTGCGGCAGTGTCAACTGCAGCACCGGTGAGTAAAGGTAAGCCGGCAACTTGTGCGGCCAGGCGTGCGCGCAACTTGTCGCCTATTGCCAGCAATTGTGCCGGCGTCGGCCCGACGAAGATGATGCCATGTGCGGCACAAGCTTCGGCCAGCAGCGAATTTTCCGACAGAAAACCGTAGCCTGGATGCAGTGCGTCGGCACCCGACTGTTTCGCCGCTGCCACCACTTTTGCCACATCCAGATAACTTTCGGTTGCCGGTGCCGGCCCCAGCAGCACCGTGTGATCAGCCATGCGCGCCGGCACTGAATCCTGGTCGGCTGCCGACACACCCAGCACGGTTTCGATACCCAGAAGCTGGCAAGTACGGATGATCCGCAGCGCAATCTCGCCGCGGTTGGCAATGAAGAGACGGTTGATGTTCATGCGGAGCCGGGTTTCACCCGCATCAGCAACTGGCCTTTTTCGACCAGCTGGGCGTCCTGCACCAGGATTTCCCGCACGGTACCGCTGCAGAGTGCCGGAATAGAACTCATCAGCTTCATCACTTCGATGATGGCAATGATGGAGTTGGGTTCCAGCTGCGAGCCAATTTCGACGAAATTGGCAGCGCCAGGCTGCGGTGCGCGATAGAAAGTGCCGATCATCGGTGCACGAATGTCGATAAGGCCGGCTTCAGTGGCGGCGGCTTCGCTGGCCTTCTGTGCGGTCACAGGCGCTGCTGCCGCAACTGCTGCTTTCAGTGTCTGGTGCTGCTGGATCCAGCCTTCAGCGGTGCGTTTGAGATACAGGCTGAAGTCTGCGTTTTCCAGCCGCAGTTCGTCATACGGTGAATTATCGAGCAGGCCGGTGATGGTCTGGATGTCGCGATGATTGAGGTTCATGTCAGCGCTTGCCTCCCATCACCTTGAAGATGTGATCGAACGGCTTGGCCGCAGGTTTGGCGACCGGGGCAGTGTCCTTGTTGGCCCACACGGTTTCCGGCCGGCTTTGCAGCAGCAGAATGTTGCCGTCCTGATCCAGCGCCCACTCGATGTCCTGCGGCTTGCCGTAGTGGCGTTCCACCTGTTTGGCAATTTCTGCCAGTGCCAGAATTTGCGCGTCCTGCAGGCACGGCTGCTGTTGCCGGTCTGCCTCCACCTCCTGTTCGAGCACGCCGCCATTGGGCGCAGGCACATGCGCCATCAGTTTGCAGCCGATATCGCGCCGGGTGATTTCGCGTGTGATCTTGTTGATGACGTATTTGTCAGGAGTCACCTCGCCGCTGACAATCGCGGAGCCCAGGCCCCAACTGCCTTCGAGTGTGATCACCGAGCGGTCACCGGTGGTGGGACTGCGCGTGAACATCACACCGGAACAGTACGAATTCACCATGCGCTGGATGACCACCGCCATCGCCAGTTGCGCTTCCGCCACGGCGAGCCGCAGGCGATAGCTGACCGATTCGGCATTGTAGAGCGAGGCCCAGCACAATTTGACGGCTTCCAGCATTGCCGCTTCGCTCTGCACCCACAAATAGGTGTCCTGCAGGCCGGCGAAACTGGCATCGGCACCGTCTTCACTGGTGGCGCTGGAGCGGACAGCCACCGCGTGTTTGCCGTTTTCACTCAGCTCCTGCCAGGCAGTGCTGATGGCTTTCTGCAGTTCGGGCGGGCACTGATGCCGGGTCAGCGCTGCGCGAATCTGTGCGCATTCGCTGTTGAGAGTGGTGTTGTCTTTGCCTTGCAGCGCGGCAATGCGCGGTTCCAGTTGCAATTGCTGGCGCAGCGGTGCCATGAACAGACGGAACGCATCGGTGGTGAGTACGAAGCCGTCGGGAATGGTAATGCCGGCACGCCGCAATTCACCGAGGCTGGCGCCCTTGCCGCCCACCCGTGGTACCGCGTGCAGATCGATTTCCTTGAACCAGGCCAGCGCCTGGGTGGGTACTGCTTCTGCTGTCATGTGCTGTTTCCTGCTCTACTTCCCGCTTACGCCGCTTCGTCGAGAATTGTCACCACGCCACGATCACCGTCGACGCGAATACGCTGGCCGTTCTTGATGCGCTTGGTGGCTTCGCCGGTGCCAACCACTGCCGGCATGCCGTATTCACGTGCCACGATTGCCATGTGCGACATGGTGCCGCCAATGTCGGACACCGCCGCTTTCAGCTTGCTGAACAGCGGGCTCCAGCTCGGATGCGTCACCGGGCACACCAGGATGTCACCTTCCTGCACTTCGCCGAAATCATTGATGCTGCGCAGCACGCGCGCAATGCCTTCCACCACGCCGGCAGAAGCGGCATAGCCTTTGATTTCGCCGGTGTCGGCGCCCGGCGGCATGGCCCAGCGATGCAGCGTTTCAGTGGTGATGCCCCACAGCATCTGCAGTGCCGGATCTTCGATGTTGGCTGGCATCGGCCCGATGGCCGGCGGTGCCTGCCATTGTGCCAGCACTTTCAACATCGCGCGTCGTTCCTTGACGATGGTTTTCCAGTGTTGCAGATTGGCGGGCGGCGAACCGGCCGCCCAGCTGTTCATCACATTGGCCAGCACCTGTTCCACTTCCGTGTAATGCAGTTGGAATATATCTGACTGTTCATCAATCACACCAAAGCGGTTGAGCAGTGTGCCGAACTCGCGCACCTTGTTGAAGAAACTGGTGGTGAGCCAGTGCTCGCAATAGAACTTGTGGTTTTCCACATACGGAAACACCATGTGGCACACGCCCAGCATCTGGTCGAACGCGGCTTTTTCATCATCGCTGCCGAGCAGGCTGCGGTATTCATTGATGATGTGTTCACGCTCCTGCTTCAACCGTTCGGTAGGACGGTCCAGCGACACGCCCTGTTTGACCAGATCGATGTAGTGCGGCAAGGCCGACAACGGCACCGACAGATCATCATTCCAGCTGCGTTCATAATGGTAGAAGCCATCACCGATCGAGATGTTGAACCAGGGCTCGCGCGCGGTTTCCAGCGCCTTGAGCCACTGGGCCCCGGCGGCACCACGCGCCTTGACGGCGGGCAGAATCACGGCCGGATTGCCGTCGGATGTGAAGATATCGCCCAGCTGCAGTTCCACTGCCAGCCTGGCCAGTTTCTTCAGCTCGTCGTCGGGGCGGAACATCAGCACGTCGATGCCGGCCACCATGCGCGCCACGCTCTGGTCGGTGATTTCCGGAAACGCCTGTTTGCAGAACTGGAAGAACACCACATAGGCGCCATAGCCCAACATCAGCATTTCAAAATGGTGATGCCACATCTGTGAATAAAGTTCGATGGTGCGATGGTAGCTGGTGCGCACCAGATGGTTTTGCGCGGTGCCGCGTTGCTGCATCACCACAGCTTCATCTTCGTATTCAGGCAGTTCAGGCACCTTGATCGCATTCATGTCGCGGATCAGCCCCAGCATGCGCTGCTCCCATTCACCGTAGAACTTGTCCCAGTTTTCGTAGTAATGGCCGGCCCGCTGCTGGAACAACTCCAGGCGTTCCTGGATCTTGGCCGGATCAGTCACGGTGTTGGCAGTGATGTAGACGCGACCATTGATGACCCGATAGTCGATGCCCATCGCGGTGGGGAACGCGAACACCCGCGTCATGTAGGCGCCCATCGCATGGTAGGCCGTCTCGGCGGTGATCATGTCGAACGCCGACATCGGCTCGGAAAAATGCATGGAGTTGTAGAACCAGAAACGCTGGTCGTCCTCCGGCTGCACATGGGTGAAATACGGATACATGCTCTGCCAGTTTTCGGCGCCGGCAACAGGGCCTATCGAAGTGGGTTTGGGAAAGGGATTGAGTTTCATAAAGTTCCACCTGGCTGCATGTAGGGGGTTGTGGCGGGCTAACTTACCTGAAAGTGGCGATACCCGGAATCCTTTCCGATTTTGAAGTAGAATTTAATTCAGGGGTGATAGCCCGGTTCATCCCGTTACTGGCTGCTGCCACTATCCTTTAACCACCAACCAAACAGAGTTGTCATGAAAACAATAAAAACCGCAACTACTCAAACTTCTGGTCTTGATCGCCGCAATTTGCTCAAACAAGGCCTGCTGATGCTGGCAGCCGGCGCGCTGGCCGCCAGGCCACTGGCAGCCCTGGCCCAGCCAGCCCGACCGCCGGGCCAGGCCGCCACAGCCCCGGAAGCCGCAGCCCGACTGGTGCTGCTCGGCACACGCGGCGGCCCTGGCATCGACCTCAACCACTCGCAAACCGCCAGCGCCGTTGTGGTTGACGGCGTGCCCTATCTGGTCGATTGCGGCTACGGCACCGTGCGGCAACTGGTGGCCGCGAAAATCGGCATCCAGAACATCGACAATATTTTCCTGACCCATCTGCATGACGATCACACCGCCGACCTGGCCGCGCTGCTGAACTTCCAGTGGACCAACAGCACCAAGGCCAAGCCCACCGACGTGTACGGCCCCTATGCCACCGCCAGGCTGGTGGAAGCCTGCATCGCCTTCGCCTCGCCCAATGCGGAAATCCGCACAGTGGACGAAGGCCGCAAGCTGGTGCTGGCGCAGCAGTTCCATGGTCACGATGTGGCGATAACACCGGCCAAGGTCGTCATCTACAAGGACGAGCGCGTCACCGTCACCGGCATCCAGAACGCCCACTACCCGGACCGCTCCAGCTCCCGCATGCAGCACCGCTCGATGGGTATCCGCTTCGACACCAAATACCGCTCCATCGTGTTTTCCGGCGACACCGCCTATTCCGCCAGTCTGGTGGAACTGGCCAAGGGCGCCGATCTGTTCGTGTGCGAAATCACCGACCAGGATTCACATGACCAAATGGTGGTGCGTGCCAAGGCGGAGATGGCCGCCGGCAATGCTGACAGCGTCTCCCGTCATGTGGCCGAGACCCACTCACCGCCAGTAGAGGTGGCGAGAATGGCCACCGAGGCCAAGGTGGGAACCGTGGTGCTCAATCACCAGCTGCCAGGCACCGGCAAAGGCGGTCTTGCCTACCCGGTGAGCACGTTCATCGACGCTGTGCGCAAAGGCTTTGCCGGCAACGTCATCGTCGGTGAAGACCTGATGGTGATCTGAAGCGGACTGGCGGTGGCTGCCGGCTAGCCGGTTACCCACCAGCCATGCACCTGCATGTGCAGCCGGAACGGCAGTTTCACTTTGGCTATGGCGCCATCCGCCAGATGCATCGCATCGACAATCACCAGCTCTGAACGCTGTTCGCGAAAATCGTTGGCCACCCCAATCAGGTAGCCATCGCCTTCCGGCGAATCAGCATGGCGTGGCACGAACTGCGGTTCCGACATGCTGTGGGTTTCGCCCGCCGAGAATTTTTCGATGGCGCCGGTGACGTGATCGAACCGGAACCAGGCATTGGACACGCGCACCGCCAGCGTATCAGCAAAGTCGCGATTGATGGGCAGTGACGGATCGCTCATCAGCATGAAGCTGTAGCGATTCGGTTTGGTGATATAGCGATCGTCGATGCGTGAGAAGCTGGTGACCTTCATGCCGCCGAACAATATTTCTTCCTGCCAGGTGTCTTGTGGGGAATCGAGATCGAAGGTCCAGCGCCGCATCGTGGGATGATATTTTGAGGGATCGGATTTGCTGCCATCAACGCGCGGAAAATACGGATGAAAGTTTTCGCCGGCCACTGGCGCTTCCATGATCACCTTGTTGCCTTCAGTCCACGCGTTGGTGGTATGCACCAGCATGGCCTGATCGGGCGTGCCCTTGAACCAGCGCACATCGCTGGCAGTGCCATCGCGCGGCACAATGGCCACATAGGCGGGCTGATCAGGATCGTAGGCCCAGTGCAGCTCGCCGTTTTGCAGACGCTGCATGGAAGTGACCATGCCGGTAGTTGGCAGTATCACGTGTTTGGCGGTGATGGCCATGTCGTGCATCATCGACACCACTGGCGTCTTGAACCAGATCTCTTTGGTGAGTTTGGCTTCCTTGTCGAAAATAAACACCGCCAGATCATCACTGCAATCACCTTTGGCTTCGTACGCAAACGCCACCAGCTCGCCGGTGACCGGATCCTGCTTGGGATGGGCGGTAAACGAAGTGGATTTCAGCGTGCCACCGAAATCCCATTCACCGATGGTTTCCAAAGTATCCGGATCCAGCCGCGTGGGCAGACTTTCTTCCTTCATGCTGAACAACATGCCGCCATGGATGATCGGCGTGGTGTTGGCGGTGTTGTGACTGAAATTGCGCACACTCGGATCGGATGTGAAGCGGTTGCGGTAGAGCCCGAACAGTGGTTTGTGGGCCGCACGCTCGGCCAGATAGCGCGGGGTTTTCACATAGCGCGAACGGAAATCAACATTACCGTCGTAGATACGGAACATGTCCACCGCGCCGTCGGAGTTGTAGGGCGTATCGTGCGGAAACAGCGGCGGAAAGCGGCGGTCGGCACAGCTGCGGTAGAAAGTACCGCGCAAACCCGCCGGCAGTTCACCTTCGACTATGCAATCTTCCACCTGCGCTTCGAAGCGCATCGGTGCGAAGAAACCCGGATTGTTTTCAAATTTCACTGCCATGGTTATGTCCTGTTATTTCAAGGTCGGCATCACAAACTCGGCACTGCCAACGCCTGAGTCAGGCCAGCGGGCAGTAACGGTTTTCAGCCGCGTATAGAAACGCACTCCGTCCGGCCCGTGCATGTGCAAAGGCCCGAACAACGAACGCTTCCAGCCACCAAACGAATGAAACGCCATCGGCACCGGGATCGGCACGTTGACGCCCACCATGCCCACTTGCACGGCTTCACAGAACCGCCGCGCTGAATGACCATCGCGCGTGAAGATGGCAGTGCCGTTGCCGTACTCATGTGCATTGATCAGTGCCAGCGCTGCTTCCATCGTTGGCACCCGCACCACTGACAACACCGGCCCGAAAATTTCTTCACGGTAAATACGCATGCCGGCAGTGACGCGGTCGAACAAGGTAGGACCGACAAAATAGCCCTGTTCATGACCCTTGCTGACGAAAGCGCGGCCATCGCAAACAAGCTCTGCTCCTTCCTGCACACCGGCATCAATATAGCCAAGCACTTTCGCTGCATGGGCTTGTGATACCAGTGGCCCCATCTGCGGTTCAGGTTGCTGCTGCAAACCCGGGCCCACTGTCAGTGTTGCTATGCTCGCTTTCAAAGAACTCACCAGTGCATCAGCGCTGGCCTCACCCACACACACGGCCACCGATATGGCCATGCAACGTTCACCGGCCGAACCATAGGCAGCTCCCAGCAGCGCCTGGGTGACTTGTGCGATGTCAGCATCCGGCATCACCAGCAGATGATTTTTGGCGCCACCGAGTGCCTGCGCGCGAATGCCGCGCTGTGCAGCCAGTTGGTAAACAGCTGCAGCCACCGGCGTGGAACCGACAAAGCTCACTGCCTGCACCCGGCTGTCGTTGATCAGTGCTTCCACCGCAATCCTGTCACCATTGAGCACATTGAACACGCCGGGTGGCGCGCCGGCCTGGGTCAGCAGATTGGCCATGAACAGGCTGGCGGAGGGATCCAGCTCGGAAGGTTTCATCACAAAGGTATTGCCACAGGCCAGCGCCACCGGAAACATCCACAGCGGCACCATGGCCGGAAAATTGAAGGGGCTGATACCAACACACACACCCACGCTCTGGTGCAGGCTGAAACTGTCGACGCCGGTGCCGGCATTGAGACTGTGCTCGCCTTTCAACAGATGCGGAATGCCGCAGGCAAATTCCACCACCTCTAACCCACGCTGCACTTCGGCTCTGGCATCCGACAGCACCTTGCCGTGTTCCAGACTGATAAGCTGCGCCAGTTCATCCAGATGTGCCAACATTAATTCCCGAAACCGGAACAGCACGCGTGAACGCGTCAACGGCGTCAGCGCCGACCATGCTGGCAGCGCTGCTGCGGCAGCAGCGACCGCCTGTGCAGCCTCTTCCATGGAGGCCAGCGCCACCTGGGCGTGCTGCTCCCCTGTGGCCGGATTGAACAGTTTGCCGAACCGGCTGCTGGTGCCGGCCACCGGCCGGTTATTGAAATAATGCCCGCGTGTATCCATTGGTGAAATTCTATTCAAGAGGTTGTGTCATTTGTAACCCAAGACAACGGTAGAATAAAACAAAACACACCAATAAAGGATTTTGTTATGGATTTGGGAATAAAAGGCCGCACCGCCATCATTAACGGCGCCAGTGCCGGCATGGGCAAACAGGCAGCGCTGGCACTGGCACAGGCTGGCGTGGATATCTGCATCTCGGCGCGCGGCGAAGCACGGCTGATGGCAGCGGCGGAAGAGATTGCCCGACTGACAGGGGTGTGTGTTACCCCGGTGGTGGCAGACCACAGCACCGACCAAGGGCGGGCCGCGATACTGGCCGCCTGCCCGAAGCCTGACATTCTGGTGGGCACCTGCTCGCCACCGCCGATGACACCCGACTATCGCAGCATCTCGATGGAGCAATGGCACTCGGCGCTGGATATTTCACTGTTGAGCCCGGTGCAGTTCATTCACGCCGTAGTGGACGGCATGTGCACGCGCGGCTTTGGCCGCATCGTCAACATTGCCACCGTGGCCGCCAAATATCCGCTCGAACTGCGCGTGCTGTCGGGCGCTACCCGCGCTGCACTGATCAATTACACCGGCGCGGTGGCGCTGCGGGTGGTACAACACAACGTCACGCTGAACAACATATTGCCCGGCATGTTTCACACCGCATTCGTGGAAGACCAGCTCACCGCACGCGCCAGGGACAACGGCACCAGCTATGCGGAAGAAGTCAGCCGCTTTGTGGACACCTGGAATATCGCCGCCAAACGCTTCGGTGACCCCGCTGAAGTAGGCGCCATGGTGGCGATGCTGTGCAGCCAGTTCGCGGGCTATATCGTGGGACAAAGCATAGTCATGGATGGCGGCGCCACCCGTTCCACTTTCTGAGCCGTTGCCAATGACAGTTGGGACTGAATTGTTGTATTAATGAGCCTGATTCAACCCGCCTGAATCAGCACCCAACAACAGCAAAGCCGGATTACCGGCCCAACACCAAGGGGAATCCACCATGTTCGAGCTCAAGGTCAAATTGAAAGGAAGCACCCGCATCGCCTGCGCAATCGCCGCCACCACCGCGCTGCTGCTGATGCCAGTGGCGCAACAGGTGCAAGCACAGCAGGTCACCATGGAGACCCTGCTCGACCGTATCCAGATCGAAGACATGCTCACCCGTTACTACTACGATCTCTCGATGAACCAGGCCCATGCCATGTCGGAATACTTCACCGAAGACGCGATGCTGGATGTAGACAGCACCATCGCCAACGGCCGCGCTGAAATTGAAAAACTCTACGGGCCACCAAAAAGCGATGCGAAGAAAAATGAGCCAAAAGTCTCCAAACCCCACAACCACATGCTGTTGACCAATCCTGTGATTGAGATCAAGGGCAACACCGCCCAGGCCCACGTGATCTGGACCGGCGTGATGAACCCCGGCGTTGGCAAAGCCCCCAGCCTCACCGAAGAAGGCCGCGAAGACACTGAGTTGGTGAAGATCAACGGCAAATGGCTGATCAAGAAACGCTACATCAGCTCCGACAGTGGCTTGCCGGACAAGTTTGATGCGACTTACAAGGCGCGGGAGAATCCGTTGAAGCCGCTTTGAATAGTTACCAGGAACCACGTCAGCGTGACCATCAATGGCACGCTGACGCTCGCCAGGGAAATACGAAAATCCGCAGACTGCGTTGATATGCTTCGTCATCTCTCACGGCAAGCAAGCTTGCCATGATGCTCACCTGAATAATCGCAGTCGAACACCTTTCAGACTCCGACCACCAACTCCAGATCTTCCAGTATTGGCGTCCCTTCAACCGGATCCGTTATCTTGCGGGAAACCAACGCCAGCACCACCAGAATCAAGCCGGTGGTAATCGCAGTCACCAGCAGCGCCAGCCCGAAGCCGCCCTTGTCGTAGAGCCAGGCGCCGAACAGGTCACTGACATCGCTGGCCAGGAAACCGGCGGAGGCGAACAGCATGAAGGCGGCACCTTCGTATTCCTTGGGACAGCTGCGGATGATCAGGTCGTTGTAGGCTCCCACCGGAATGCCGCACGAAAGGCCGGCCAGCAGGCTGAATACATACGCGGTGGGCGCATCGGTGGTGAACCAGAACAATGCTGCACCCACGATGCCACCCACCGTACCAACATAGGCCAGTTTGCGGAACGGAAACCGCAGACAGAGCCAGGTGTAACTCAAAGAGCTTGCCAGCGTGCCCAGTTTGATCAGGCCGGAGGCGTTGCCATAGGTGGCCTCGGACAGATGACGATCATCGGTAAAGAAAAACAGTAGCGAGGTGCCCCAGCCGGGGGAAAACATCCACAGAAAATTGGCGGCGGCGGGCAGGTAGATGGCTTTGTGGCGGGCCAGCCGCAACAAGGATGCGCCAATATGGTCGTGGATCGCTTTCGCTTCCAGATCGTGCTCGATGTCGAACACAGCCGGCGGCCGCCAGAACGCCACCAGCAGCATCGGCAAACACACCAGCGCGGAAATCATATTGGGGGCAGCATGGCCGAAGTTTTCGTCGAGCATGCCGCCGAGTGACGACGCCAGCATGTTGACAAGGCTGGCCGTGACCACGGTCAACGCACCGATGCGTCCGGTCATGCCGTGCCACTGGGCCACCGACGCCATCAGCCCACCGGTGGCTGCGCCCAGGAATGCCTGCATGAATGTTTGCGCGGCAGCCCAGAACAACAGCGATCCATACGACGGCGGGCAAAATGCCAGGCCTATGTAAACCAGCGCCATCAGCGGCGCACCGATCAGGAAGTAAGCGCGGTCACCCAGTTGCCAAGGTCGCCAGCGGTCGCGCACAAAGCCGAACACAAAACCGACCCAGGCCGGGATGTCCTCCAGCAACGAGAACCACGACACCTCGCCGGCCTTCAAGCCCATTTGTTTCGACAGTTTCCATTGCAACGGCACCCAATAGAAGCCGTGATAGGCCAGGTTGAAGGCGATGAGTACTACCAGGCAGTAGAGGTAGGCGACGGCATCAGGGTTGCGGATTTTGCTCATGGGACGAGCGTAGCGCACCAATCCTGCTTGCAACAATGCACACCGCCAACTAGTTTAACGTTTGCTACACACAGAGCACTGGCTGCAAGCCAATGCCACGTAACCGGGCTGACAGGGAAACCCATCATGAAACCAATGCATCGCCGCCAACTGCTGGAGCTGTTTGGCCTCACTGCCGCAGCCGCCGCATTACCAATCTCCGGCTTCGCGCAGACACCGGCATTTCCGAAAGGCGCCGTGATCAGAACCTTGCAACGGGATTACTCGCCGGAAGAACTGGGCGGCGGCGCCACACTGTTCCATGAACATCTGTCGCTGGGGCCGGATTTCATGGACAAATTCCGCGCTGCATCGGCAGCAGTGCAGGCAGTCAACGGCGGCACACCAACACCTGCCGCACCGGCTGCCGGCAATAATCAGGCACGTCCGCCGTCGAGCGGCCCCACCAAAGATCTGGATACCATGCTGGCCGACATCGCCAAAACGAAAAGCGCAGGCGTGTCCTGCATTGTCGATGCCGGGCACACTGACATGGGCCGCGACATCGATTTCGTACGCCGCGTCGCCCAGCGATCGGGCATGCCGATAGTGGCCAGTGCCGGCTTCTACTCGCAGCCGTACTATCCGCGCGAAATCACCACCATGAGCGAGGACGAAATCGTGCAGGCCCTGCTCGCCCAGGTCGACGCACTGCCGGCCGGCGCGCTGGGCGAGATCGGCTCGTGGGACGAGATGACCAAAGACGAACGCAAGGTGTTCCGCGCCGTTGGCCGGGTGCAGGTGGCTACCAATCTGCCGGTGATCACGCACACCGGCATTCCCGGCAAGGCAGCGATCGAGCAACTGGACATTCTTGAGGACGCTGGCGTGAAACCGGATCGGGTCGTCATCGGCCACCTGGGCAATCTGGTCGATTCCAACCTCTATGTGCACATGGCCATTTGCCGGCGCGGCGCCTATGTCGGCTTTGATCGCCAGGGTGGCAACGGCGATGTGCAGCAGTTGCCGCTGGTTATGGGACTGATCAATGCCGGCTATGCCGACCACCTGCTGTTCTCGGCCGATGCCTCCAGCGGCTACGACAAAACCATAACGGGATTTCTGCCGAAGCTGAAAGCCGTCGGTGCCAGCGATGAAGTGCTGCATCGCATCATGGTGGACAACCCGCGCCGCTTGCTCGCGTTCGTGCCGCTACGGCCGCGCGCTTGACCTGCGTCAACGCCATGCGGCGCAATTCCACCACTATGTGATCCATCCATATTGGGGGAGTTCGTCGCATGAGCGCTGCAAAAATCCTGGTTGTTTATTATTCTCGCACCGGCACCACGCGCAGGATCGCGCAAGCGCTGGCCGCAGCGCTGCATTGCGATATTGAGGAAATCACCGAATCCAAATCGCGCAAAGGATTGTTCGGCTACCTGCGGTCGGCCATGGAGGCCAGACGCATGCTCGCTGCCACCATCGCACCGGCCAGGCACGATGTGGCTGCGTATGAACTGGTTATCGTCGGCACGCCGGTTTGGTACTGGTCGCTCAGCTCGCCGGTGCGGGCTTTTTTGACAGCGACCACGGCGCGACTGCCGAAAGTAGCCTTCTTCTGCACGCTGGGCGGCTCCGGCAGTGAAAAGGCTTTTGCGCAGATGGCACAGATTGCCGGCAAGCAGCCGCAAGCGGTTTGCGCCATCACGCAGCGGGACGTGCAGGCGGGCAACTATCGCGACCAGCTTGTCACGTTTGTGAAAGCACTGGGATCTTCATAACCTCTGGCCATTGCGCTTGCCGGCAAAACCATTGCTTTCCGAATGACGCGGGTTGATAGTTGTCCCTACAAGTTTGCATCTTTCGGAGGGACAGCAAATGCTAATGCCAGGCATGCGGGGAATCCGGCTGATAGCGTTCATCTGCGCTGCAATTTGCGCACTGGCAGTGCCAGTGGTTGCACAAACACCCGCGTCGGGCAGCGATGCACTTGTGCAAGAACAACAGCTGGTTGCCAAGTGGAAAGCCGACCGCCTCGCGTCGCTGACCAGTGACACCGGCTGGACCACGCTGGCCGGGCTGTTCTGGCTCAAAAATGGTGACAACTCGTTTGGCAGCGCCAACTCCAACCAGCTGCGGCTCGACAACCCCGCGCTCGCCGCACAGGCCGGCGGCTTCCACGTGCATGATGGCAAGGTGAGCTTCACTGCCAGCAAGCAGGCCGGCATCACCCATGACGGCAAACCGGTGAACTCCGGGATTGCACTCACTACCGATGCAGTCTCCGACAACCCCACGCTGCTGCAGAGTGGATCACTGACTTTCTTTGCAATTGAACGCGCGGGCAAGCTCGGTGTGCGCGTGCGTGACAGTCAAAGTCCGCATCGGCTTGGATTCAAGGGACTTGATTACTTCCCGGTCGATGCAACGTGGGTTTTCAACGCACGCTTCGAGCCGTACACCAACAGGAAATTGTCCATCGTGAATATTCTGGGCATGACCGAACCCATGCCCGCACCAGGCGCACTGGTGTTCACCAGGGACGGCAAGGAATACCGGCTGGATGCAGTGCTGGAAGAGCCGGATGCCACCGAGCTGTTTGTGATGTTTGCCGACGCCACCAGTGGCAAAGAGACGTATGGAGCCGGCCGTTTTGTGTACGTGCCGATGCCAAAAGACGGCATGGTGCGGCTGGATTTCAACAAGGCCTACAACCCGCCGTGCGCATTCAGCGACTTCGCCACCTGTCCGCTGCCGCCGCCGCAGAACCGGCTGATGTCGCTGCGAGTAATGGCCGGTGAAAAAACCTATGCAGGCGGGCAACCGCACTGAGATTGCATTCTTGCGCGCCGCTTTTCCGGCTGCTTGTCCGCCATATCACTGCACCATGACGGAAGCGGAAGACTAATGGTATAAGGATCACACGACCACTCCGGCAGCGCCGGAGCAAGAACCAGAATCTATCGAGGGGAATCCAGCATGAATTGTCAGAAACTGTTTCCGGTGTTGTTGGCACTGGGCTTCTTGTCATCGAATGCATGGGCGCAAACTGCCCAAACCGTGATCACCGAGGCTGCGCACGCGATGGGTGTGAACGGGCTGGATTCGATCACCTATTACGGCGCTGGTACCAGCTTTGCGCTGGGGCAGTCAGCCAGCGTGAATGGTCTGCCAGGGCCGCGTACCAATCTGAGTGACTACCGCCGCACACTCGATTTTGTGCACCCGGCTGCCACTACTTCTGCAATCACCTTTGCCGCGCCGGTCACCGGCGGCCCCGCCAAACTGGGCGTGTTCAATGAGCTTGCCAACAGCGGCAATGCCGGTAACTGGGGGCTGCAGATGCAGGTGTGGCTGAGTCCGTGGGGTTTTCTGAAAGGTGCGGCCACCCACAATGCCACGGTTGCGGCGCAAACCGCCAACAACAAGACCCTGCAAGTGGTGAGCTGGGAATCGAATTTGAAATCGCCGGCTGGTGTCGCGTACAAGCTGGTGGGCTACATCAACGACCAGCACATCGTGGAACGGGTGGAAACCTGGCTCGAACATCCGATCCATGGCGACATGCTGGTGCAGGCCAATTACACGCAATACCGTCGAAATCATGAGGGACTGATGTTTCCGGCCATGGTGATTGAAAGCCGCGGCGGTCAGGTGGTGTATCCGATCCAGATTTTTGGTGCTGAGCGCAATCCACCGCAACTGGCGCAATATCTGCAGCCAGTGCAGTTGCCGGGCACTGCTACGGCTGCTGCGCCCGCGGCCCCCGCAGCACCGGCGGCTCCACCGTCAGCGCCTGCTGCCAAAGCCGAGAAACTGGCTGAAGGTGTTTATCGCATTACCGGTGGATATGTGGCGGTGGCGGTCGAGTTCAGCGACCACATCCTGCTGTTTGAAGCCGCCGGCCAGAATGAAGCCCGCGCGCAGGCAGTGATGGCGGAAGCCAAACGCGCGATTCCCAACAAGCCGATTCGTTATGCCGTGTTGTCGCATCACCATTTCGATCACACCAGCGGCTTGCCAGCCGTGGTGGCAGAAGGATCCACCATTGTTGTGCATGAAATGGACAAGGAATTTTTCGAGAAAGCGCTGGGCGCGCCCCGCACCCTGAAGCCGGATGCGATTTCCTCGTCAGGCAAGAAAGCGGTGATTGAAGGCGTGGGCGAGAAACGCGTGTTCAAGGATGCACTGCACACCGCCGAGCTCTATCACATCCAGGGCCTGCCGCATGCGGAAGACATGCTGGTGATGTATCTGCCCAAGGAGAAGATCGTGGTCTACGCCGACATGTACAACGTTCCCGCCGCCAATGAGCCGGTGCCGAATCCGCCCGTGGTCGGCACTGTGGTGATGATGGACAATCTGGCCAGACTCAAGCTGGATTTCGATACGCTGGTATCGATACATGCTCCCAATCCGGATGTTCCGATCACCAAAGCGTCAGTGCTGGCTTCGCTGGGGCGCAGCAAGTAACTGCTGTGATGTCGACAGTGCCGAGGCTCGTGAATTCATGCAAGGCTGGAACCAATATGCCTGAACGCCTACAGTTGAAGCATGATTTTCGATAACTCAATCTGGATTAATCTGGCAGCCGCCCTTGCAATCGGGCTGCTCATTGGGGTTGAGCGTGAACGCAGCAAAGGAACCGGCCCCAACCGGGCTGCTGCGGGTATTCGTACCTTCACCATTGCGTCCTTGTTGGGTGCAATCAGCATTCTGGTCAACTTCTGGCTGCTGGTGGCATCAATGGTCTGTGTAACAATTTTTGCTGCCGCAGCCTATTTCAGAAACAGGGATGACGATCCGGGGCTGACGACTGAAATCGCGTTGCTGTTTACCGTCATACTGGGAGCTCTTGCCATCAGCTCCCCGTCGCTGGCTGCCGGCCTTGCGGTGAGCACGACCATATTGCTCGCCGCCAAGCAACCCATCCACGGCTTCGTGCGTGGCGTACTCACCAAAGACGAACTCAGTGATCTACTGATTCTTGCCGCCGCGACACTCATCGTAATGCCACTGGTACCCAACCGGTTTATGGGGCCATTCGATGCGATCAATCCACGCAATCTCTGGTTGATCGTAATTCTGATCATGGTCATCAGCGCACTGGGTCACATTGGATTACGCTGGCTGGGTGGGCGTATCGGCTTGCCTGTGGTCGGGCTGATCTCCGGTTTTGTTTCCAGTACCGCAACAATCGGTGCAATGGGAGTTCGTGCCCGAGACACCCCGGCATTGTTGAGTTCGGCAGTAGCCGGAGCAATGCTGTCAAATCTTGCCACCATGTTGCAGCTCGCACTGCTGCTTGCTGCCCTCAATATTCCCACGTTACGCATGATGGCGTTGCCTCTGGTATGCGGAGGCGTCTCGGTAGCGATTTACAGCCTGGTCCTAACCCTGAAATCATTCAGGGAGGCGGGAAGTGAATTCAACAACCCCACTGAAGCAATCAGTATAAAAACGGCACTGACTTTGGCTGGTGTCATTGGCTGCGTGCTCATTGCCACGGCGGCACTGCAAACATGGTTTGGTCAGGCGGGGCTGGTGGCAGCATCCGCCATGGCGGGCCTGGCAGATGTCCATTCCGCCGCCATTTCCATCGTTTCGTTGGTGGGCGCTGGCAAACTGGAACTGCAAGCAGCGGCGATACCGATTCTCATCGCCTTCACAGTCAATTCCATTTCCAAAGCAGTGATGTCTTTTGTCAGCGGGGGCAAGGTATTTTCACTCCGCGTAATTCCCGGCTTGATGCTGCAGGTTTCAGCCACCTGGGCGGGGTGGTGGCTGTTCTGAACGGGATGAATCAGCCATGCACCACCTTGCCATCCACCACTGTCATCACTGCACGGATCTTCCTGATGTCCACATCCGGCACCGTGAAGTAATCGCGATCCAGCACCACCAGGTCGGCCAGCTTGCCCACTTCGATGGAACCGATCTTGTCTTCCATCTTCAGGAACCAGCTGTTGTTGCGGGTAAACAGCCGCAATGCTTCCGCACGCGTCAACTGCTGGCCGGGATTCACCGCGTCACCGAACGAGTTCACACCTGTCACCGCATAGCAGATGTGCAGCCACGGATTGAGCGGCGCGATATGCACGCCATCGCCGTGAATGCCCACCTGCACACCGTGATCGACTGTTAATCAGCGTGCAAAACTTTCCAGATTAGGGGTGGAAACAGCGTCCAATAGTTTCCACCTCCGTGTGTCATCCTCTGGCGTTTTAGCCGGAGGTATCTGGAGTGTATTACATGGATATTATTGTCGAAATTCGCAG
>CAILUG010000061.1 GCA_903837345.1 uncultured Gammaproteobacteria bacterium
CCCATCCCTGGGGTCTCGGCTGCAGCCATCCCTGGCTGCAGACGGTCGCCGAACCGTATCCCCGCCAGCGGCTTCGAAGCATTGCGCGAGTTCATTTTGACCGGAAGAATTACGCTCTAACCTTTGAAGAGGGCTGCTCCCTGAAGATGGAGGGGACCTCTGCGGCCAGGGATGGCCGCAGGGAGCTACAGGGACGTACTTGTGCGTGTCCCCGTAATCTTCAGGGAGCAGCCCGACTACGACGAGTGCCACAGCAACACAACGGATACGAATACATGAACAATCTCTTCCTGCTAATTTTGCGCGAGCCCTATCACACCCTGCCGCAGCCTATACAACGCTTCCACGAAGTGCGCATGGGCCAGTTCACGGGCAAGGCAACGGTGAAAGGTTCCAATGGCTGGCTGGCGCGCCTGGTGCGGCGGCTCAGCGATTTTCCGGCACCCGCAGAAGCAACCGATGTCACAGTGAAAGTGATTCGCAGCGAAGTGCAGGAACGCTGGCTGCGGCAGTTCGGCAGCACCCAGTTTTCTTCCACGCTTACCCGCGTCAACCGCCAGAACCTGCTGTGCGAAAACTTTGGCATGTTCCGCTTCTTCTTCACGCTCAGTGTGCGTGATGCCGGCATTCACTGGCAGTTTGTGAGCTGGGATTTTGCCGGCATTCCAATGCCTGACAGTTTCGGACCGGAAGTGAGCGTGCGTGAAAGCGTCAACCAGGACGGCAATTACCAGCTCAACGTCAGCGTGGAATTCCCGCTGATCGGCATGCTGATGGAATATTCGGGCTGGCTGGCGTGAACGGATTCACTGCTGTGTGCCCAGATACAGCGGCAATTGCCTGATACGATTTTCAATGCCGGCCACCATCGCGTTGTAGGCTGGCGCATCCACGGCGGTGTAACGTCTGGCAAATTCCGCTTCCGACAAGAACTCCGGCAGTTCCTGCAGTGAAGGTGCAAACAAACTCTCCTGCAAATTGCCATCTGCTAGCAAAAGCTGAACGCGTTTGGCATTGACTTCACTGGAAACCGCCAGCTCTCCCAGGCGTGCGCCGGCGTGATCCACCGCCAGATCAGTGAAACTGAAACCGGTGCCACCGCCCTTGGTATCCAGTTGCTCCTTCAGCGTACCAATTTCGTTGGCCATGGCTTCATCGGAGCTGACCTCAAGCCCGGCTGAAATCAGCAAGTGCAGCGCAAAATCATGGCGCCCTGACAGGCGCAGGTCGTGGTGCTGCAGTTTGCCCAGGCCCGGTATCACCCCCAACAAACGCTCCGGCTCCACGTCGAGCGCGTACATCGCCAACAATTGCAATGCCGCACGGTTTTCTTCCACAGCACTGCCACCGCGTTGCCTGGCAAAGCTGAACATGGGCGCGAGCAAGGCTGTGACGGAAATTTTTTCGGGCAAGGCTGGATCAGTAGTGAGTTGCGACAGTTGCAAGGCAAAGGCATGCAGCCGCGCCTGATGTTCGGGGTCCAGCATCAGTGTGCGCCCGCGCGCTGCGATTTGATCGAGCAATTCACGCTGCCAGCGATAGGATACTGTCAGCTGATCAGTGCCTATCGAAAAGCCGGTGATGGCCGACATCACGCGCGCATATTGCGGCTCCTGTTCCAGCAATTCCTCATGCATGCGCAGCATAAGCCGGTTGGCCAGTGATGCCGGGATCGGGAATTTGCCCAGCTGCAGATGCAGCACGTGCAATTGCGAATCACCGGTTTTCACCAGCTCCACTTCGGTATTGAACCAGCTGCCGAACGGATTGGCCGGCACCGGCACACTGATGCCAACAGTGACTACACCCTGGTTGATGGTGATTCTGGCATTGCCATTGAGGCGCGCATCCAGCAGATAGTTCATGGCCTGCTCGATTTCACGCGAACGCACGGTCAGCTGTTTGAGGTTGCCGTTTTCCTGATTCTTCAACAGGGCCTGTTGCAACAGCGAGCGGACTGCAGCCAGATCGGCCGGCGTCAATGGCGGGGTATCTCCCACTGTCGGGGCCGCCGCCAGCAACAGCAGGCCCGCCACCACCACGACAGCCACTGCCGTCAGCAACAAGCCGCACACCAAGGCCACCAGGTACTTCATGCTGCCGATCCATCCAAGGTAAAGTCAGGACGGATTATAGTGACAGGGCTTGCTATAGTGCACGCAAGGAGAATCAAAGCATGCAACCAGGCATTTCACTGATTGCCACCATTGCTGCCAGCTTCGCGCTGGCGTTGTTGCTGGGGCTGCTGGCCAACCGCTTGCGGCTGCCTACGCTGGTGGGTTATCTGCTGGCAGGCATCCTGGTCGGCCCCGCCACACCCGGCCTGGTGGTGGATATCGCCTTGTCACAGCAGATGGCCGACATCGGCATCATCCTGCTGATGTTTGGCATTGGCCTGCATTTTTCGCTGCGCGATCTGTTGCAACTGCGACAACTGGCAGTGCCGGGTGCCCTCGGTGGCATTCTGGTAGCAACACTGACCGGCACAGTCCTGGCACTGCTGTGGCATTGGCCACTGGGTACCGGCCTGGTATTCGGGCTGTGTCTGTCGGTGGCCAGCACGGTGGTGCTGATGCGCTCGCTTGATCAGCAAGGCTTGCTCAAATCGGTCAACGGCCATATCGCGATGAGCTGGCTGATCGTGGAAGACATGGTGATGGTGGTGGTGCTGGTATTGCTGCCACCGCTGAGCGGCTGGCTGGGCGGGCATGCCACTGACGGCAACGGCACTCCGCTATGGCAGACGCTGCTGCTTACCGTACTCAAAATCGCCGCATTTCTGGGGCTGATGCAGATTGTGGGCCGGCGGGTGTTTCCATGGTTGCTGGCCTATGTGGCCGGCAATGGTTCACGCGAACTGTTTACGCTTACCGTGATTGCGGTGGCGGTGGGCATCGCGTTCGGCTCCTCGCAATTGTTCGGCGTTTCCCTCGCACTGGGCGCCTTCCTGGCCGGCATGGTGATGCATGAATCGCCACTCAGTCATCGTGCTGCCAATGAATCGCTGCCGCTGCGGGATGCGTTTTCGGTGTTGTTTTTCGTGTCGGTGGGCATGCTGTTTGATCCATCCATTCTGGTGAACGAACCGCTGCACGTGCTGATCGTGGTCGCCATCATCATGCTGTGCAAACCGGTGGCTGCATTCCTGCTGGTGCTGGCCTACCGGTATCCTCTCAACACTGCCCTCACGGTGGCCGCCGGCCTCAGCCAGATCGGCGAGTTCTCGTTTATTCTGGCGGCGCTTGGCAAGGAGCTGAACCTGTTGACACCGGAAGCGGTCAACCTGGTGCTGGCCGGCGCCTTGATCACGGTATCACTCAACACCTTTGTTTTTCGCGCAGTGGAACCGGTGCAGCGCTGGATCCGCACTCGCACACCGCTGGTGCGCTTGCTGGAACGCCCCGATGATCCGCTGGCCGAACTGCCAATGACAGTGGCCTCTGCCGAAGTCACCGGCCACATCGTGCTGGTAGGTTACGGACGCGTAGGCGGCCGCATCGGCAGAGGTTTGCTGGCCAGGGGTGTGGCCTTCGTGGTAGCCGAACAAAACCGCGAAATTGTTGAAAGTTTGCGCACACAGGGCATCAAGGCAGTGGCCGGCGATGCCGCCGAGCCGGCGGTGCTGATCCAGGCGCACGTGGCACGCGCCAGCACGCTGGTGATCACGCTGCCGGAAACACTGCAGGTGCCACACATGGTGCAGGTGGCGCGCATGCTGAATCCGGACGTACGCGTACTGGTGCGCGCCAACAGCGAAGAAGCCTTGCAGCTGCTCAACTCCTCCAATACCGGCACCGTCTTCCTCGGCGAGCAGGAAGTGGCCAACAGCATGTTGGCTGTGCTGAACGACTCTTGAGCTACTGACGTTCGTTGTAGTCGGGCTGGTCCCTGAAGATTACGGGGACACGCATGAATACATCCCTGTAGCTCCCTGCGGCCATCCATGGCCGCAGAGGTCCCCTCCATCTTCAGGGACCAGCCCTCTTCAGCATTCAGTGCGTGTTCATTTCAACTGAGAGAATTACGCACTGATTCCGAGAGCCTTGGGCAGTTATATGCTTATGAAACCGTCGGAGGCCATGGATGGCCGGAGGCGAGCCTACAGGGACGTACTTGTGGCGTGTTTCAGAAGCATATAACTGCCCAAGGCTATGCGCTGAACCGATTGACCCAGCACAGCCCCACTCGCTATCTTGCGCGCCTGCTCCCACCTCACTGATTGAAGGAAAGCCCATGAGCCAGTTCCACAATGTCACCGTCGTCAAAGCTGCCAACATCTACTTCGATGGCAAGGTTGCCAGCCGCACTGTGCTGTTCAATGACGGCAGCAAGAAAACGCTGGGCTTGATGCAGCCGGGTGAATTCGAGTTCGGCACTTCACAGCCCGAGATCATGGAAATTCTTGCCGGCGAGCTCGACGTGCTGCTGCCCGGCAATCCGGTCTGGCAGCATTTCTCCGGTGGCACCAGTTTTTCAGTGCCGGCCAATGCCAGCTTCAAACTGAAAGTCACCCAGCTGACTGATTACTGCTGTTCCTATCTGTAACCGCCTGCACACAAGTCACTGATCAGAACTCCGTGTGCACCCGGAGCGCGAACACGTTGACCGGACCACGATCGGAGTTGTACGCAGGATTAGCGATGCGCTGGTAGTCGGCCGTCATATGGATGCCATGGCCGGCATCCAGGTTGTAATACGCTTCCACTATGGTTTCCGCGCCGTAGTTCAACGCGCCATCACCGATAAAGAAGGAAATGCCGCCTGCTGCCAGAAAGCGGCGCCGTGCTTCCGAGATGGTGTTGCGGGCCAGCGCCACACCGACAGTGTCTTGTGTACGTCCCCAAGCGGTTGCTTTGACAGTCAAACCAACCGACAGCGAGCCATCAACCTCCGTGAACGCCTGGGTCTCGGTTTTGCCGTCCGCTTTCATCGCGCGCAGAAACAGACCCAGATCATCACTGACAGCCTGTTCCAGATTGATGCCGATACCGTACTTGTTGCGTTCGCCGTCCCGCACCTTGAAGAAGGATTGTGGATCCGTACCCGGGTGGGCTATCAGGTAAGCCAGTGCATCGTTATAGCTGGCCAGCACTGCCCGGTTACGCCAGGCCAGCACCCGCACCTTGCCTGCCCGTGCCAACAAGGTGTGATCATGCTCCATCTCGATCTGGTCGCCGTAGTGTTTGCCAAGCGCGAGATCCACGGCTTCACCGTTGGGCTGTTTGGGACCTGACATGCGGCCAAGACGCCACACCCAATCGTCACGGTACCACTCCAGCGCCGCGCCCCAGCCAAAGCCGCGCGCATCGGCAGCATAGTCATAGGCAGCGTAGGTCCAGTTGCTCCAGTTCATGAATTGCGTGCGGGGATCCTTCGCGTAAGTGTTGCCATCGAACATGTCGAGCGTGGAAAAGTTGCCAACCGTAAGGACGGTGCGATTCTTGTCGACACTGCCTGCCAGTTGATTCTGGTCCGATGCCAGCTTCTCGCTGCCATTGCCCTGATTCCAGGTTTGCCGCACGAACAAACGCTGGCGGTAAACTGACGGGGACGTGCCGGCTGCACGCGTGATTTCGCCGTTGGTAAAACCTCCCAATCCAGCCAGGTTGCCGGTGAAGGGCACGCCTTGCACCACTTCGGCATCGAGATATACCTCACCACCCGTCCAGGGCCGCAGGCCAAGCATGGCAGTCGCGGAAAACGTGTACATCTTCTCAGCCCCGGCAGTCAGGCTGTTGGGGCCACTGTAGGCTGCATGGTAGGAAGGATGTCGCTGCCAGTTATAGGTGCTCTGGAATTTGGCATTCCAGTCTTCGTAGTCTGCTGCCGGTTCTGCCAAAACAGCCGGTGACAACAGACAGCCGCAAAGGACCAGGGCCGAAACCCGGAGATTGATTGATATGCAGCCCATGATTCCTCCATCGGGGGCGTGCATCATAGCCGGTCTTTGTGCGGCCAGGATTATGCTCTGGTTAAGGAATTGCCAAACCCGGCTCTGCCCGGGGCTGGTCACTGATCACAGTGTTCAACACCGCACCACCGGCAGCTCATTCCAGCGGGTGGTGTAGCGTGGTGACAGGAAATCGCGCTTCATCGCCCATGCCGGCTCTATGCCGGCATTGGCCAGTGCCAGCGTGTGTTTGCCGTAACGCAGGTTGATGCGATCAACCACTTTCATCAGTTGCTGTGATTGGGCTGATTGCTGCGCTGCAAAAAAATCCTGCTGTTCATATTTGCGCGTACGGATATCCACCAGTCCGATGCCGCATTTGCGATAACGCAGTCCCGGCAGGAACAACTGCCGCAATGCGGCGGCCGCATGACCGGCAACCAGACGGGTGTCATCGCTGAAATACGGCAACTCGATCCAGCGCTGACGCTGCACCAGGCCCAGCTCGGGATCATTGCGTTCCAGATACACCCACAACTGGCGTGCCACGCCGTTCTGCTTGCGCAACTTCTCGCAGGCCCTGGCGGCATAGAGACTGATGGCCTGCTCCAGTTCCGCCAGCTCGCTTACCTTGTAGCTGAAAGCGCGGGTACATATGATGTCCTTGCGCGGCGCAAGTTCCAGCTCAAGATCGAGACAGGCTTCACCATTGAGTTCGCGGATGGTGCGCTCCAGCACCACACTGAACCGGCGTCGCAGCATTTTTGGATTGCTGTCGGCCAGTTGCAGTGCGGTATGGATGCCAAGCTGCTGCAGATGCAGCGTCAGCTGGCTGCCCACACCCCAGATGTCCTTCGGGCTCATGCGTGCCAGCAACCAGCGCCATTTGTCGCTGGTGTCGAGCACGCATACGCCCTGGAGTTTGCTGATTTTCTTGGCGGCGCGATTGGCCAGCTTGGCCAGCGTCTTGGTGGGCGCCAGTCCCACACACACCGGCATGCGCGCGCATTGCCACAGCTGGTCCTTGATGGCCTTGCCATGCGCCTGCAGATCAGCGCTGTGCACCAGCAGAAAGGCTTCGTCGATCGAATACACTTCCATGTCACTGGCGAACGGCTCCAGCAGCTGCATCACGCGCGCCGACACATCGCCATAGAGTTCGTAGTTGCTGGAAAAAATCCGCACCTGATGCCGCTCCAGCAAGGCCTTCACCTGGAAGTACGGCACCATGTCGGGAACGTGGAGCGCCTTGGCCTCGGCATTGCGCGAGATGATGCAGCCATCGTTGTTGGACAGCACCACCACCGGCTTGCCGATCAGGCCCGGATTGAAGATCTGTTCGCACGAAGCGTAAAAGGTGTTGCAGTCTACGAGTGCGAACATAGCTGGTTCACCACATGCGTTACCACGCCATGGATGACGAGATCGAGTTCGCCATCCAGCGCGATCGGCGGATAGCCGTCGCTGGCTGCGCGCAGCTGCTTTTTGCGCTTGTCGAGAATCTTGCAGGTGAGCTCGCCATTCACTGCAGCAATCACCACATCGCCCTGCCTGGGCTTGACTGAGCGATCCACGACCAGCAGTGCCTTGTCGAGAATGCCGGCTGCCACCATCGAGGTGCCGGCTGCACGTGCAAAAAACGTCGCCGACGGATGCTTGACCAGATGTTCGTTAAGATCGAGCCAGTCGGCGATGTAATCATCCGCCGGTGACGGGAAGCCTGCCGGCACCTGCGCCGCATAGACCGGCAGTGCCTGCAGCAGCGGCGGAAGTTTGCGGTCAAGGAGGCTGATTTTCATGACGATTCTGAAGGGTGCCGGGGCAGGAATTTTGCGCCAGCGAGGCCGGCCCCGGCAAGCAAACTTCTGTGAAAATTACTGCATGGTTCGCGCGCCTTGGCCGCTTGCAGCTGGTATTCTTGCCAGTAGCGTTGGGGCGCAAGCTTCGCCGAATGACAACAGAAGGCCGACATGGGCATAGCACACAAGACCGAACTCCATTTTTCCCAGCGCAGCGGCTGGCTGCGTGCTGCCGTGCTGGGCGCCAACGACGGCATCGTCTCCACTGCCAGTCTGGTGCTGGGGGTGGCAGCTGCGCATGCTGCGCGCGCCGATATTCTGCTGGCCGGTATCGCCGGCCTGGTGGCCGGTGCCATGTCGATGGCGTCCGGTGAATATGTTTCGGTCAGTTCACAAGCCGACAGCGAAGCAGCTGACTTGCATCGGGAGAGTATCGAGCTGGCCGAGAACCACGAATTTGAACTCCGCGAGCTTACTCATATCTATATCAAGCGTGGACTTGATGAAGAACTGGCCAAAAAAGTGGCCACGCAACTGATGGAGCACGATGCGCTTGGTGCCCATGCCCGCGATGAACTGGGGCTGTCGGAACTGCACACTGCCAAACCCTTGCAGGCGGCAGTGGCATCGGCGCTGACTTTTGCGATGGGTGCCGCGCTGCCGTTGTTGCTGGCGACACTCAGCCCGCTTGCGCATTTCGATGCCATTGTTGCCGGTGGCTCGCTGCTGACGCTGGCGCTGCTCGGCGTGCTGGCGGCTCAGGCCGGTGGTGCCGGCCTGCTCAAGGGCTGCCTGCGCGTTACGCTGTGGGGCGCAGTGGCGATGGCCGCCACCATGGGAATCGGCTCCCTGTTCGGCACTGTCGTGTAACGGGGGCCGGACCAGTCAGACAAGTGCTGCTGCAGTTTCAATGCCTGCGCGCGCTTGGTGTATTGCCTGATCCTGAACCACAGCCGCACACGCTGCTGCAATTCCTGCGGGATTGAAACCGTATCGCTGTAGTGACAGGCAAACTGCTGTGGCGTTACCTCTGCCAGCATTTGCTGCCAGTCGGCATTGTCTTCGTAGCCATGATATTCAAGATCCCGCTGCAGCGCTGGCGACAGCAACAGCTGCGCCTTGATCCTGGCCAGATGCTGCTGCCATTTAAAGATGCTGCCAGCTTCCACCGCCCGCAACCCATTGAGCGCCTGCAGCGCCGGTGCGTCCGGCTTCGCATATTTCTCGAAGCGGGAAAAGAAATGCCTGAACACCAGAAAACGGAATTTCCGCATGATGGTCTGTTGCACCTTGTCGGGGTGGCATACCAGATCTTCATAGCGTATCTGTAAAACCCGCGGGTGACTCTGCAGCTTGCGGGCAGCGTTGTCGCAGGCTTTCCAGATGCGATAGTTCGCGCAATAGCCTGCCGTCGTCGTGTCCTTGCTGGCAATCACCGCACGCGGGTCGCGCACAATGCAGATGGCATGCAGCGACGGATCATGTGGCAGCAAAGCCGGCAGCTGCAGGATGTCGGTCGGCTGCTTGCTGAGCAACAGCCCTTCAGTGACATCAAAGGCTTTGAACATGCTGAAATCAAAGCGGCTGCGCCGGTCAAACTCAAAGCAGGTTGCCAACAGCTCAAGCAGCAAGGTGGTGCCGCTGCGTGGACATCCGACTATATGCAAGCGTTTCATGACGGCTTCCTTCAGATTCTGGTTTTGGCCCTGTTCCTGATTAACGCTGCCGCCTGTGGCAAGGTCTACATCCGGCCGCTCAGCTTTCCTGCCTTTATTCAGATTGAGTTAAGTCAAATCGCTCCTGGCAATACCGTCAGCCAGCTGTCGCAGTTGATGGCCAGCCGTGCTAGTTTCACTTCATGTTTTTTATGGAATTTCCGATGAGCACCCTGCCGCTTTGCCCGCTTTGCCAGTCCGCCTTTGCCTATGAAGACGGCCCGTTGTTGATCTGCGCGGAATGCAGCCATGAATGGTCAGCCACAGACGCAGCACCGGTTGCCGACAGTGCAGCCGTGGTGCGCGATGGGGTCGGCAATGTGCTGGTGGACGGCGATACCGTCAGCGTGATCAAGGACCTCAAGATCAAGGGCTCTTCACAAGTGCTCAAGGTGGGCACCCGCGTGAAAAACATCCGGCTGGTGGAAGGCGATCACAACATCGACTGCAGGATCGACGGCATCGGCGCGATGAAACTCAAATCGGAGTTTGTGAAAAAGGCCTGACCGTAAACCTGGCAGTAGTTGTTGGCAGTTGCCGGTGTTGGTCAGTGCCAGGCACCCAGTATCAGACCCATCAGCGTGAACGCCGCGGTCCAGTAGCCGGCGGTGATGAAAACATAGTTGGCCGGTTTCTGCTCGAACAGGGCATTCACTGCTATCGCGAATCCCACCCATGGCAGTCCGGTGAGAAAGCCGTACAACGCGCCATGCACTGCATCATCCTTGTCGCCGATGAAATAAGCCAGACAGATCGCCATTATCCATTCCAGGATGAAGGTAATGCTCAGCATGCGTCGCAGCCCGATTTTGGGTGCCAGTTGTGCGACCGCCGGGTCTTTGCCCAGCGACCGCATCCACGGCTTGCCGAACAAAGGCCCGAACCACAAGGCGCCCAATACAAAACACACTACCGTCGCCAGCAATACTGCCTTCCAGTTGATCGCAACGTCTGCCATGGCGTGGTCCCTCTTTATCAGTCAAGGATGATATGTGGCACAAAGCGGGAAGTGTTCGTGGTGATCAGCGATGCATCTTCACGCAGCCCGATCCCGGCAGCACGATCACCCACCACCCAGCTGCCCGTCAATGTATACGCAGTTTGCCCGCGTTTTTGATCCTGGAATTGCGGCAGCGGACAAAACTGCTGGCGTATGTAGCGACCGCTGCCGTATGGCCCCTCCGCAGCGATCTTCTCGCCGTTTGCATTCACCAGTTCGACATTGGAGCCTTCCCGTGAATAGAGTGGCTTGCGCACCCAGCCCTTCTGCAGCGGTGCGTTGGCGCTGTCTTCAAAATAACCGGGCAACAGATTGGGATGATCCGGATATTTCTGCCACAGCAGCGGCAGGATGCCCTTGTTGGACAGCACCAGTTTCCACGGCGGCTCCACAAAACGGGTATTGGAAGTGAGCAGTACTGATGCAAACTCTTCGGCCAGCATGAACTCCCACGGATACAGCTTGAACATGCCGTTGATGGCGTTGCCTGCCGCATCCACAAACTGGCCGCCGCCCTGGCCCAGCTGTTCCAGCGGTAAAAATTGTGTGCCGAGTCCTGCCTGCACCGCGCAATCCATCAGATAGAGGGTGTTGCCCACATCCTCGGCGCTGTCCCCCACACAGCTGAAATAAAATGGCTGGGGCAGATTGAGCAGCTTGAACGCTTCAATCAGTTTTTCCTGCAGCGAGTTGAATTGATCCGCCGCTTCCGGCAGCACGCCATCGCCAATCAGGTCTTCCAGCCACATCCACTGGAAGAAACTGCTTTCAAACAGCGAGGTGGGCGTATCGTAATTGAGTTCCAGCAATTTCGGTGGCGTCTTGCCGTCGTAACACAGGTCCATGCGGCCGTAGAGCTGGGGCTGGGCCGGCCAGCTGTCGGCGATGTAGTCCCAATAAGCTGCCGGAATACCGAGCTGGCTCAGCAGGTCTTCACTGGCAAGAATTTCCGGCCCCAGTGCCAGCGCCATTTCATGCAGTTCTTCGGTGGCAGGTTCCAGTTCATTTTCAATTTGCTGCCAGCTGAACTGGTAATAGGCGCTTTCATCCCAGTAGGGCTCACCATCAATGGTGTGGTAGTTGAAGCCGACTGATTCGGCATAGTCGCGCCAGCGCGCGCGTTCATTGACGGGTTTGCGTTGCATGGGTCCGGCTAGCTGCCGGCACTCGCATGGCTGGCAGCAGTCGAACCAAAACCGCCGACACTGCGCACACCACCGGCGCGGGCACCACTGACTGCTTGCGGATCCACGCTGACTGCACCAGTCTTGCTGGCCACTGCGTAATTGTCGGCAGTGCGGAAGGTGCCGGCGTCATCACGTGAGCGGTACAACGGCTGGGTCGATACTCCGCCACCACCGGCAAATCCGCTGGTTTGATTGTTGTCGTCCCTTCTCACGTTATCGCGTGGCGAGGTGGGCGGTGCCGATGCATAGGGCATTCCCTGTCCCATCAGCGGCCGGCTGAACATCTGGCTCGCCATGTAGCCCATCATCATCGGCATGAAGAAACTGCCGCCTTCGGCACGACGCTCAGGTGCAATTTCACAGCGCTGCACACCGAAATCGGCCTCGCATTCCTGCAGATTCTGGTATTTGGGTGCGACTTTAGGATGCAATGCAGCTGCTTGCTGATAATCCGTCAGACATTGTTCCTTCGCGTCCGGATTTTTTTCCTGGCATTCCTGCACGCTGTTGTAGACCACTGCTTTAACCTGCGGCTCAGGCGGAGAACAGGCCGTCAGCAGCAAGCCGGTGGCGGGCATCATCAACGCCAGCACGGCGTGATGACTGCGTTTGCGTGGGCGTTGGGTCATGATCTTCCGTTCTCCAGCGATCCGGTTGGCACTTACCAGTACGTCATGGCAGAGGCATTGATGAGTCCGACGCTGATGCTGAGACCAGCGGTCAGCACTGCCGCTGCTGCTTCTCCCTTGCCAATACGCTCAGACAAATGCGGCAGCGCGATACGCATCACCACAAATGTCAGTACCTGTATCACGAATGCGATCACACCCCAGACCGCGCAATCAAACAGGGTTTGCGAATGGGTGATGGCGCTGGCCATCGGCAGTGCGAAGCCGAGCAAGGCGCCGGCAAGTGCCACTGCGGCGGCGACATTGTTCTCGCGCACCAATGCCATCTCGTCATGCGGCGTCAGGCAGATATAGACCTTCCAGAAAATGCCCATCAGCACAATGCCGATCCCGAAGTACAACAGGAAATCCAGGAAGCCTGAGAGGGAATAGAGTGTGTCTTGCACCATGATCTTTGCCCCGCGCTGAATTTGTTTCCGGCATTGCAGGCACTCCGTGCGGGAGTGCCTGCGTTTGCAACAACTAGAGTACTGCTGCTATCGCATTCACCAGATAGTCGAGGTTGGCATTGTTGATACCAGCCACGTTGATGCGGCTCGAGCCCACCAGGTAGATGCTGTACTCGCCAATCAGTTTCTTCACCTGTTCAGGGGTGAGACCGAGGAACGAGAACATGCCCTTTTCATTCTGGATGAAGCTGAAATCGCGGTTCACCCCTTTGGCTTTCAGTTTCGCCACCAGCTTGGCGCGCAGACCGTTGATGCGGTCGCGCATTTCGGTGAGTTCGGCATCCCACTCGCCACGCAGTCCGGCGTCGTCGAGAATCATGCCGACCAGCGCCGCACCGTGGGCCGGCGGTACCGAATACATTTCACGTGCAGTACCGATCACCTGGCTGCCGGAAGCTTCTGCTGCCGCTGCCGTTTCCGCCACAATCAATACGGCGCCGGTGCGCTCACGATACAGACCAAAGTTTTTCGAGTACGAAGACGCCACGATCACTTCCGGCAGTTTGCTGGCCAGCAGGCGCAAACCATAGACGTCTTCCACCAGACCATCGCCCAGGCCTTGATAAGCCAGGTCGATAAACGGCGTGAAGCCCTGCTTGAGCGCTGCCTCTGCCACGGCATTCCACATGTCCTTGCCGAGGTCAGCCCCACAGGGGTTATGGCAACAGCCGTGCAGCAGCACTAGATCGCCTTTGCCGGCCTGTTTCAGCTTGTCCATCATCTGGTCAAACTTGATGTTGTGCGCCGCATAGTCGTAGTACGGGTAGAGTTCCAGCTTGAGGCCGGCACTGCCAAGCAACGGGATATGGTTGGCCCAGGTCGGGTCGCTGACAAAGATGCGGGTGCCGGGATAGCTGCGTGCAACAAACTCGGCCGCTACCCGCAATGCGCCGGAACCGCCGGGCGCCAGCACAGTGGCGGCGCGCTTGTCTTTCACCGCAACGTGGTCATTGCCCAGCAGCAGGTCGAGTGAATGTTTCAGGAACAGCTCAGGGCCGGCCTGGGCGATGTAGGACTTGGAGTCTTCAATCTGCCACAGCTTGTTCTCCGCGGTCTTGACTGCCTTCATTACCGGACAGTTGCCTGCCTCGTCCTTGTAAACACCTACCCCAAGGTCAACCTTGTTGGGATTGGTATCGTTTTTGTAAGCCGCAGAAAGCCCCAGAATGGGGTCCGGTGGACGCCGTTCTATTGTTTGAAACATTGCTGTATCCGTGAATTGAAAATGAAAGGAATTGCCCAGGTCGGGCATGCACAAGTATACCAGCGGGCCGGCAGCAAACGCAGCCGGAATTTGCATCCGGCCGGTCATGTTGGCAGTGGCCGGGGACTATTCGTCCTTGATCAACGTGGTTGAAGGCGGACGCTTGGGTATATGGGGTTCCAGATAGCCCAGGCCCGTGGCCAAATGGCAACCGTGGCAGAGCTGCAAGGTGTGTTCGTAGGCGGCGCGGAACACCTTGGAGTTTTTCTGTTCAATGGCCGCCTTGATCGGGGCCAGGCCGCCCTGCTCGATGGCCAACTGCAGGGGTTTCAGGTCAACGGTACCGCCCGCTGCCAGGTTTCTGACTGGTCGCACCCGCACCGTCCAGGCGATGTGGGACTGGGTTTCACGCATGAAGAATGCCGCCAGGTCCCATTGCTCATGTTTGGCTGCAAACCACAGGTTGGCGAACTGGAATTCGACATCCATCATCATGTGGGACTGGCTTCGCACTGCCACATTGTCGAGGTCGGCCACCTTCTGCTTGAGGGCCTCCACTTCGGCTTGCAACGGGTTGTCCTGCCCCAGGGCCAACGTCGGCAACACACAGGCAAAGCCGAGCACCATCAGCAGGGACAAGCGGGATTTCATGGATGGATTTCGTTTCATGGTCAATTTCCCCAATTTACAGTCTGACAGTGCTTGTGTGATCTGGCGCAACACCATACGAGTCCTGCATGATCTTGAACAAGCGTTTTCTTTTTCAAATACAGGAAACCACCGGTCAACCGTCGCCTTGGTGGTCCGTGCCGGCAAAAGGCAGCAGCCCCGCTGCCTGCCGGTAGGGCAATGCCGCGATACCTGCCAATTGCATTGAACCACGCAGTGACTTGCCGAGTATGAAGGCCAATATGCGGCCATGATAGCCCAGTGAAGCGGAATACACCGGCAACACGTCTTCGACCCGTTCTGCCCGCTCCAGTGCTGCATGCAAACTGGTCCGCTGCGCTTCTATCAACGCCATGAAAACCTCATCGCCGGCAACTTCCGGCGCAAGTTCCAGTGTCCAGGTACGATCATCCTGCAATGTACAGCTGCCGATACAGCGCTGCGGCAAGGCCCGATGCCATTCATCCGGAGCAACCAATGACAGCCGGTAGCCTGATTCCCGCGCATAGAGCCAGTAGCGCCGGCCAACCACAGGGTTGAACCGGATTTCGCTCTGCAACACAAACAGCGAGGTGAACAATTCCATCTCGATTTGCGCCAGCGGCTTGGGCGGCACTGACAGCCGCTGCGCATGTTGTTGCACAACTTGCAGCACCGGCACCAGGCCTTTGCCTTGTGGATTCGGATTTTTCGGCTTCTGCGCCATGGCATGGGATTTCAGCGAGGTGGTATTGCTAGAATGCTACCTGCTTTGATGAAGGTTTTGCGGTTTCCAATGTATAAAAAATCACTCTTGCCGATGGTACTGGCCCTGAGCCTGGCTGTCCCCCTGGTAAATGCAGCCGATGTCGATCAATTGCTGGCAAAAATGACGCTCGACGAAAAGCTGTCCATGTTGCACGGCATCAAGGACCCGGAGCCTGCCATCGGCCTTGATGCTGCCGGTTATGTACCAGGTGTCCCACGTCTTGGCATTCCGCCCTTGCGGCTCGCGGATGGCCCCGCCGGCATCCGCACCACAGCCACCGCCACTGCGTTGCCGGCACCGGTGGTGCTGGCGGCAAGTTTTGACCGGGCTCTGGCCCGCCGTTACGGCGAAGTCATGGGCATGGAAGGACTGGCCCGCAACCAGCAGGTGCTGCTGGCACCCATGGTGAACATGGTGCGGGTACCGCAAGCCGGCCGCAATTTTGAAACCCTCGGTGAAGATCCCTATCTGGCCGGAGAACTGGTGGCAGCCGAAATCACCGGCATCCAGAGTCAAGGCATGATGGCCACTGTCAAACATTTCGCTGCCAACAACCAGGAACAGGATCGACTCACCATCAGTGCCACCGTCGATGAACGTAGTTTGCGTGAAATCTATTTCCCGGCCTTTGAAGCAGCGGTCAATGCCGGAGTGGCCAGCGTCATGTGCGCCTACAACCAGGTCAACAACCAGTTTGCCTGCGAAAACAGTTACCAGTTGCAGCAGGTCTTGCGCAACGAATGGGGATTCCAGGGCTTTGTGATGACAGACTGGTGGGCACGCCATTCACTCGCTGCCATCAACAACGGTCTCAATCTGGAAATGCCGGGCTTCACCCATCCTGAATATCCGGTGCAAGTGTATTTTGATGAACCGCTGCGTGCAGCAGTGCGCACTGGCAGCATTGCCGAATCCAGGGTCGATGATGCGCTGCGGCCTCTGCTCAACATGATGAACCGCTTTGCATTGCTGGATGGAAAACCGGCTCCGGCTACGGCTCCAGGACGTGAACTCAACAACCACGCCGCCGCACTGGACACAGCGATTGCCGGCGCCGTGCTGCTGAAAAATGACAATGCAATTTTGCCACTTGCGAAGGAAGGCATAGCCGACACCCTCTTTATGGGCCCCACTGCTGCCTGGACCTTGATTGGCGGCGGCGGCAGTTCGCGCGTACTGCCTTCTGCCCATGACAACACCCTCGATGCATTCGCCAGGCTGGGTGATGGCCGCCGCCCGCTGTGGCTGCCTGGCTACGACACCGATGGCACGGCAATTCCTGCTTCGGCATTACGCATACCCGGCAAAAATGAAGCGGGCATGATCTACAGCAACAGCGGGCAGAGCCGCACAGTCACCCTCCTCAACCGGGTCGGCGCCAATGCCCTGCACGGCAGTGGTCTGTCGTATTGGGAGGCCGAGCTGGTGGCGCCGGAATCCGGTATCTACAACCTGTTTCTGCAAACCGATGGCCCAACGGCCAGTCTGTACCAGCATGACCAACGCATCCTGTTCAATGACGGTGGTGTACTCAGCGACGCCTTGCTGATGCCGACACGCTCGGGTTTGCGCAATGCCTGCCTCACGGTAAAACTCGCTGCAGGTGAACACTTTCCCCTGCGCGTGGAAACCTGGAGCAGTGACAACGCACCCGTGCAATTGCGGCTGGCCTGGCAAACTCCCTCGCAACGGCAGGAGATCATCGCGGAAGCGGTGGCTGCGGCCAGCCAGGCCAAAACCGTGGTGGTCTTTGCGCATGTAGAAGGCTCCGAAGGCGGGGATCGCACGACCCTGGCTCTGCCTGGCTACCAGGATGAACTGATCACTGCACTGGCAACACAGAGCAAAGCCCGTATTGCCGTGGTGCTGAGCACCGGCGCACCGGTAACGATGCCATGGGCTGACAAAGTCGCTGCAATTTTACAGATGTGGTATCCGGGCCAGGCCGGCGGCGAGGCCACAGCACGTTTGCTGTTGGGGCTCAGCAATCCCGCCGGCAAATTGCCGGTGAGTTTCCCGCGCAAGGAAGCAGACACGCCAGCCAACGCTCCGCTGCGCTATCCCGGTGTCGACAACCTGCAGGAATATTCAGAGGGCTTGCAGATCGGCTATCGCTGGTATGACGCGCAGAATATCACTCCGCTGTTTCCGTTCGGTCATGGACTCTCCTACACCAGTTTTGACTACAGTGATTTCGTCATCAATGGCAACGGGGCTGCCGTGAGTGTCAGTTTCACTGTGCGCAACAGCGGCAAGCGCGCAGGGGCCGAAGTGGCCCAGGTGTATCTGGAGCCCGGCAACAACAGCGCCATCACCACCGAAGTGCGCAAACTGGTGGGCTTCGACAAAGTAACGCTGACTCCAGGCGAGAGCCGCAGACTTACACTGGCAGTACCGGCCCGCAGCTTTGCCTACTGGAATGCCGACTCCCATCAATGGCAGCTGCTGCCCGGCCGCAAGGTGCTGGCAGTGGGATCTTCTTCCAGGGACCTGCGCCAGAGCGGCAGTTTCGTGTACAGTCCACAGCATTAACATACCAACATCAGGGGGTCACAATGACAACAACAACTACCCGAAGTGAAGCGCAGAAAAACAGCAGCAATTACACAATGCCACTGGTTTTCCTTACCACGCTGTTTTTCATGTGGGGCTTCATGACCAGCCTCAACGACATCCTGATTCCGCATCTGCGCTCGGCATTCAACCTCAATTACACGCAGGCGATGCTGATCCAGTTCTGTTTCTTCGGTGCTTACGCCATTATCTCGATGCCGGCCGGCAAGCTGCTGGATCGCATCGGTTACCAGAAAGGCATTGTGGCCGGTCTGTTGCTGGCAGGCATTGGTTGCTGGCTGTTCTGGCCGGCCGCTTCCGCACTCGCCTATCCGCTGTTTCTTGGCGCCCTCTTCATTCTCGCCTCTGGGATCACCATTCTGCAGGTGTCAGCCAATCCTTATGTTTCTGCACTGGGGCCGGCCAATACCGCATCGAGCCGGTTGATACTGTCGCAGGCCTTCAATTCCTTTGGCACTACCATAGGGCCGTATCTGGGGGGACTGGTGATTCTGGGTGCCGCAGCCAAGGTCGGTGCTGATGCCACCGCAGAAGCCGGTAGTGTGCAACTGCCTTATCTGGGCCTGGGTGCACTGTTTATTGTGATGGCAGCGGTATTCGCCGTTATCAAATTGCCGGTGCTCGACATTGAATCCACACCTGCCAACCCGCAACGCCACGACGATGGCAAGAGCGCGTGGTCATTCCCGCAACTGAAACTCGGCGTCATCGCGATATTTGTTTATGTAGGCGGCGAAGTATCCATCGGCAGTTTCCTGATCAATTATCTGGGTGATGCCAAAATCGCCGGACTCGGTGCCGCCGATGCCGCACCTTATGTGAGCTACTATTGGGGCGGAGCCATGATAGGCCGCTTTATCGGCGTATTTACCACCCGCAAGTTTGCACCAGGCAAAGTGCTGGCCTGCCATGCAATAGCTGGTGTGGCGCTGGTAGCCATCTCGATGTTCACCAGCGGTTCGGTCGCGATGTGGAGCATTCTGGCGGTAGGCCTGTGCAACTCCATCATGTTCCCCACCATCTTCAGCCTCGCAGTGAGCGGACTGGGCCAACACACCAGCCAGGGTTCAGGCTTGTTGTGCGTAGCCATCGTCGGCGGTGCCTTGCTGCCTGTATTGCAAGGTGTGATCGCCGACCACGTGGGTCTGCAGGCCGGTTTCATCCTGCCGATCCTGTGCTTCCTCTACATCATGTTGTACGGGCTGAAATTTCCGCACGAGCAGGAATAGTGTTCCTTTCCCTATCAAATTCCTGAGCACAGCCTGTGGCGGGTATACGTTTCTGCGACACTCCGTGAACCCATCCCTGGGGGCTCGTCTGCAGCCGTCCCTGGCTGCAGACGGTCGCAGAAACGTATACCCGCCACAGGCTTCATAGATTTGAGCGTGTTCATTTCCAAAAAAAGAATTACGCACTGAGCCTGAGAGCCTAGGGCAGAGAGACGCTTCTGAAACCGTCGGAGGCCAGGGATGGCCGGAGGCGAGCCTACAGGGACGTACTTGTGGCGTGTTTCAGAAGCGTCTCTCTGCCCTAGGCTGTGCGCAAGAGCAAAGCCCTTCTTCAATAAAAAAATATCACAACTCTATTAACTCTGGCCCGCTTTCTGCAATCGACCGGATTACCAACGCGATAAACGCCTTGAAAGCAGATGGAACGGCAATCTGTTGCAGGGGCAGCGGCCATCCAGAGCCGCTCGCTGCGGCAACAGCGGCAAACCACTGCCGTCGATCATGGCAAGCGCATACACGGGGAAACCGATGACTTCTATCTGCGAATCAGCACAACTTGGCCAGTTTATTCCGGTTCAGTATCACCACAACATGCTGCTGGATGAAGCCCGCATGCAGGGTTTCCGTGAGGCGATCGAATATGTGGTGAAACCGGGGATGAAAGTGCTGGAACTGGGGGGAGGCACCGGCGTGTTGTCGCTGTTTGCATCGCGTACCGCCGAAAAAGTGTGGTGTGTGGAGCGCAATCCGGCGCTGGTTGCAACTGCGCGGCAAACCTTTGCCCGTAATTACCGCGGCAAGATTGTAGAGGTGGTAGAGGCCGATGCTTTCGACTACCTGCCGCCGGAACCGGTGGATGTGGTGATCTGCGAAATGCTGCATGTGGCCTTGCTGCGCGAAAAGCAGATTGAAGTAATCGACTCTTTCAAAAAGCGCTACCTGCAAAAATTCGGGTTGCCCTTGCCGGTATTTGTACCTGAGGCCTGCATACAGGCAGTGCAACCTGTGCAACAGAACTTTGTTTATGAAGGCTGTTTCATCACCACACCGGTTTTCCAGAATCCGGTGGTCAGCGGAACTCGCACCGTGTCGTTGGCCGATCCGGCCATTTTCCAGTCATTCAGTTACGACAGTGAGCTGGACATGCGCTGCAGCTGGCACGGTACGATTGCTGCCACAGCCAGCGGCACCTTGAACGCGCTGCGTTTCATCACCAAGAACATACTGGCAATCTCGACCCGGAGCCAATCCACAATCGACTGGCATAATGCCTATCTGGTACTGCCGCTGGCAGAACCGCAGCAGATCGAGGCAGGCGACATGATTGCGATTGAATTTTCGTATCCGGTCGGCGCCCCGCTGGAAGCATTGCAACCGAAGGTGGAAGTTTATAGCGCAGCGATTGCCAGACCGCGTCCGCAAGTCACTTTCCAGCGCGTCGCCATCGCGTAATCAAATGCGCCGCGAGCGACTGACTCAGGGATACCTGAGGCCGAAGCCGAACTTGTAAAGTGGATCGGGGCTGTCATACGGCAGATCCGGCAGTTGCTTGCGCACGGCTTCCATCGATGACGGCAGTTCAAATGGCAAACTGCCTTCCGGCCTGGCGTTGCCGGCAATCACGTCGAGCAGTGCCGCATCGCTGATCCCGAAATCGCCGAACATCGCCGTGACCAGTGGCTTGACGTTGGTGAGGATGGCCGGACGATCCAGCATCACAGTCACTATCGTCGGCACTTGCGCTGCTGCTGCCCGCATTGCCAGCAAGCTGGCGTCACCTTCCTTGAAATCGAGATCACCTTCGTGCTGGATGGCACCGAAAGGATAATCGGGATGCAACAACTGATGCGGGGTTTCGGCACGGATGATGGCCAGCTCGGCGTCCTGCAAACTGTCAACCACGGTAAAACCTGCCTTGCCGGCTGCAGCTGCTGACACGCCTTGCAGAAACACTTTCTGGCCATGCACTGCCAGTGGCAACAGATTGTTCCTGTTCTCCAGCAACACCAGCGAGCGTCGCTGGGCTGCTTCACCTTGTTGCAGAAATTCCGGGTTGCCAACCACTGCAGCTGCTGCCACGGGATCAACATAGGGATTCTCAAACAGGCCCAGCTGGAATTTCTGCAGCAGTACCCGCAACACCGACTGGTCTACCCGTGCCTGCGTCAACAAGCCCAGTTTGATGGCTTCGACTACATAAGTGCTTTCTTCAGTTCCGCCGAACTGGTCGACACCGGCATTGATGCCTTTGGCGAAGCGTTCAGGTTTCGACAGTTCCTGCACACCCCAGCCGGTGGAGATGCCGGCAAACGACGGGCTTTGTCCGGTCGGCGCTCCGTCCCGGCAAACATCATTGCAGTCCTGGGTAATTGCCCAATCCGACAACACCAGGCCATCGAAGTGCTCACGTCCCCGCAAAATATCGGTCAGCAGCCAGTGGTTGTAGCCACCACCCACCTGCTCCACGGGGGCACCGTTCACCTGCAGGTTTTCAAATATCGAATAGGTCGGCATTACCGCCGCGACTCTGGCTGCGAACGCACCCCGAAACGGCTCTATGTGATATTCGAAGTTGTTGCCGGGAAATGTTGCAAAGCGACCATAATAATTGTGTGAGTCGAGACCGTCTTTGGCAGCGCCATAGCCGGCAAAATGTTTTACCACCATGATGACGCTGTCGGTGTGCAAACCACTGGCGCCGTGCTGGAAACCCTCCACATAGGCCTGCACCATGCGGCGCGCCAGCGCTGCGTCTTCGCCGAAAGTCGCAGTTACACGCGTCCAGCGCGGTTCAGTGGCGAGATCGCCCTGTGGCGACAAACCCATGTGGATGCCGACTGCGCGGTATTCCTGCCGCGCCACATCACCGAAATGCCGCACCAGACCGGCATCACCAATGCCGGCCAGGCCCAGCATTTCCGGCCATTGCGAAAACCCTGACGGTGACACTGACGCACCGGCAGTGAACTGGAAATGATTGCGGGGATCAGTACTGAGTGTCAGTGGAATACCAAGCCGTGCAGCTTCGGCGATTTCCTGCAAGTCATTGCCGGCCTTCGCCATCTGCGCAGGCACAGTGGCCAGGCGTGTAATCATGCTGTTCACATGATTCTGCCGGATGATCACGCTGGCACGCGCAAGATCATAACCATCGCCACTACCGCTGACGCCACCGGTTGCATTGCCGGGGGCAGTGCCGTGCATCAACATGCCAGCCTTTTCCTCAACAGTCATCAATGCCAGCAATTGTTCCGCGCGTTGCTGTGCCGGCAGTCGCCAGTCCTCATAAGCATCCAGGGTTTGATTGTTGTTGAGATCGCGGAACTGCAAACCATCAACAGTGATCAAGGATTTGCTGCGGGATGCCAGTACTGGTTGTGCCTGCGGCGCTGCCGTCGTGACTGCAACGCGGGTGTCGGCATCCTGCTGGTTGCTGCAAGCTGCCAACAAGGCAAGACTGATGGCCATGGCAAATTTGGTGGTCATGGATTTTTCCTCACCAGCAGCACATTGGACCAAGGCATCTCTCCAGCCACCCGGCATAGCCGGGTGTCGTTCGAAGGCAGCACGACGCTGTGCGTCGTAGGTACGCTATTCATCGGACCGCACCCCAGCCATCCGGCATAGCCGGGTGTCGTTCGAAGGCAGCACGACGCTGTGCGTCGCAAGTACGGTATTAATCGGACCGCACCCCAGCCACCCGGCATAGCCGGGTGTCGTTCGAAGGCAGCACGACGCTGTGCGTCGTAAACGCTGCCTTCTCACCCCAGGCTATTGTTCATCTCCAGCACTTTCTGTTTGAGTGCCACCTTGTGGTCAACCAGTTTTTTGGCAAGTTTCGGATTGCTGATGGCCAGTATCGAGGCAGCCAGAATGCCGGCGTTGCGTGCTCCATTCAGCGCTACCGTCGCCACCGGAATCCCGGCCGGCATTTGCAGAATCGACAGGATCGAATCCCAGCCGTCGATGGAGTTGCTGGATTTGATCGGCACGCCAATCACTGGCAGCGTGGTGATGGAAGCCACCATGCCAGGCAGATGCGCAGCGCCACCGGCACCGGCAATGATCAGCTTCAGGCCGCGCTCACGAGCCGTCTTGGCATAGTCCATCATCACTTCCGGCGTGCGATGGGCCGACACCACGGCGACTTCGGACGGAATCCCGAAATGTTTCAACATCTCCACTGCTTCTTTCATGATCGGCAAATCGCTGCTGCTGCCCATGATGATGCCCACTTGTGCTTTGCTCATTGCCTGCTCCTGTCTTCGCGCTGCCTTCAAGTTACCGCTTTCAAAGTCTGTTTGACCAGCTCGACTTTTTCAAGCAAACGCTGGAGATTGTCGTCCAGTATCGTTACATGTCCCATCTTGCGATGCGAGCGGGTTTCTTTCTTGCCGTAAAGCACCAGATTGGCACCGGCAATATTGAGAACTTCATCGAGACCTTCATAGCGCACCGGACCACTGTGACCCTCTGCACCCAGCAGGTTGACCATTGCCGATGCCGACTTCAGCGCAGTGTGGCCCAGTGGCAGGTTGAGGATGGCGCGCAAATGTTGCTCATATTGCGACACATGGTTGGCACTGATGGTCTGGTGTCCGGAATTGTGCGGCCGTGGTGCCACTTCATTGACCAGCACTTCGCCGGATTTGGTCACAAACATTTCCACTGCCAGCAAGCCGACGATGCCGAAACTTTCCACCACCTGCCGTGCTATGGCATCGGCGCGATGCAGGATTGCGCTGGCGGCTGAACTCGGCGATACCAGATAGTCGACCAGGTGGTAGCGCGGATCGAACACACACTCCACCGGCGGGAACACGGCAACCTCGCCATTGGCATTGCGGGCGGCAATCACCGATATTTCGCGATCGAAGTCGATGTATTTCTCGAGCAACCCCGGCTGGTCAAACGCCTTGCCAAGGTCGGCGCTGCTGTCGAGTCGTTGCACACCGCCTCCGTCGTAACCGCCGGTGCCGAGCTTGTTGAAGGCTGGCAGGAAGCCGGCATGTCCGGCAATATCAGCGCGGCCTTCCACCAGTACAAAGTCGGCAGTGGGAATGCCGTGCTGGCGATAAAACTGTTTTTGCTTGCGCTTGTCCTGGATGATTTCGATCACGCGTGGCTGCGGAAACACCGGCAGGCCTTCGCGCTCCAGCTGATACAAGGCCTGCACGTTGATGTTCTCGATTTCAATGGTGAGCAAATCCACCGTTTTGCCAAAACGGTAGACGGTGTCGTAATCGGTAAGGGAGCCTTGCTGGAACGTGGACGCCACTTCGCGGCAGGGAGCACTGGCAGAAGGATCGAGCACTGAGGTGCTGACGTCAAAATTGACGCAGGACTGGATCAGCATGCGACCCAGCTGGCCGCCACCGACGATGCCTAATTTGAAGTCCTGATAGAACGCTTTCACGTACGGGCCAATTGACAGGAAAGCGGTGCAGCATACCACTGTGCATGACCACGGGGAAACCTGCCGTCAGCAACTCAACGCCGTTCCAGTTCGGCCAGCAACTGGGCAGCTTCCTTGTGGAACGGATCAATTGACAGCGCCTGGATCAGATCCACATTGGCATCATTGATACGGTCGATTTCCACCAGTGTCTGTGCGCGCAGGAAGAACACTTCTGCCTGTTTCGGCTCTATTTCCAGCGACAACGCGAAACACTCCAGCGCCGGCTGGATATAGCCCATGCGCCGCAGCACCAGTGCCCGGTTGTTGAGCGCCCGGTAGTTGTTGTTGTCACACTGGAAGCTGCGGTCAAAATCACTCATCGCCAGTGCTTCCTGCTGCAACATGAAATGGGCCATGCCGCGGTGGTTGAAGACAATCGAACGCACATTCAGGTCGGGATTGGCTTCCAGTACCTTGCTGTAATGGCGTACAGCCCCCTGGTAGTCCTTGTCATTGTGGGCCTTGAGTCCGGCCAGCAACTGACGTTCGATTTCGGCACGACTGATGGCGCCGGGGGAGTCAATGCCCGGCAGCGTACCTTGCGGCAATTCCGGGGGCGGCAGCGTGAGGGTCTCGTCTATCTGCACACCGGCCTTGTCCAGCATGGCCTGGAATCGCTCCTGTCCCCACACTTCCATTTCTTTCTGGGCGTCACGTATCTCCTGGAAGATCATGTCGGCCAGGCTGAGGCTGGCATTGATGGCTGCCAGTTTTTTGCGTATCACTTCATTGTTGGGAAAACGGAAATGATTCTTGTAGATCAGCTCATGCTCCACTTCCGCCCAGGCGTCCTGCAGGATCGTACGCACCTGCACTTCCACTACCGGTTTGCAACAGGACGGCAACTCCAGTTGCTCGGTAAGCGGCAATTCGACATGCACTGAATCGTACGCAAATTCCCGGAACGTCAGTTTTTCCGATTTGCGTTCGATTTCGCCACCGTTGTGGTACTGCCGCAACAGTTCCACCACCTGCTCCACGGCTTCCTGGAACGGCACAATGATGCGCAGTCCAAGCAGATCCTTGATTTCAGGATCACCACTGGCAACATCGCGCAGCAGGAAACGGCGTTTTTCGCTCAGGCTTTCCAGTGTTTTCACACGGGATTTGAGTGTGGCGCCCAGATGCTGTCGATCCAGCGTGTCTTCAATCAGCTGCCGCAGACTGTCGAGATACTGTTTCCAGCGGTGGCCATTGCTGGCATAGGCCATGCTTATGTCGTGCAGTGCTTTCATGGTTTGACCGGTGCCGGCAAATCAGCCAGCGCAACCTTGAACAGGTCGCGTTGCCGGTTGCCCATCAGAAGAGTGTCGTTGTCGATCCAGGTCACGGCCGCCAGCTTTTTCATTGCCGACTGGTCAAATGGATAACGCTTTGAGGATGCCGACAACCAGTGATCGCCTTGCACCGGCTTGTCAAACAACCACAGTGCTTCATCAGAAATTACAGCGAGTGTATGACCATCAGGAGACAGCGAAGCGCCGGCGGCTGCCAGGATGGCCAGGTTGCTGTCGACCTTTGTAAGTACGTTGGGCTTGTCGGTATCACGGGTATCAAGCCGGTAAAGATTCGCACCCCGCTCGTAGGTGGAGCCGGAAGACTGGCGATGACTGGTGATCAGGTAGAGTGTGTCATTGGAGATGAACAGGCTCTCGCTGTCGAAACGCCGTTCCACCCCGGGAAAACCGCTTTGATCGGGATAAACCACCTGCAGGTACTGGATCACAGCCGTCCGCGTGGACGCAGTGGGATCAATCTTGCTGACCAGATAAATACCGAGATCACGCCGCGCGTTGCCGACATTGCCCATATCGGCAATGTAAAGATAATTCCTGTCGATCGCGATGTCTTCCCAGTCAACATTTTTGGCATCCAGCACCGGAAAGCCCTGCCACTGTTCCTTGCCCTGTTCCGGTTCATCGCCGTAACTGGTGAACTTTGAATAAGTGGGCAGGATGGATTTGCCTTCAGCAGTAATTGCAAAGATGCGGGCGCTGTCGGGGCTGCCGTTGTGAACCCAGTAGGTATTTTCGCGTCCCGGCACTTTGACGATGCCACTCAATGCATTGATGGGGGCGGAAATCACCCGGGCATAAGGCTTGGGCGCCAGCAGCACGGGTGTGCCCTGGGCTGCAGCTGTACCAATCAGGAGAGCGGTGGTGAGCAAGGACACGCGCAGCAAAGGTTGCCTGGCGGTTACGGATGCAATGGTCATGAAAACTCCCGGAACTACAGCAGCGCAGCCTAGGGAGGCGGACGGGCGATGGTCAAGCATAAATTTTACTGCAAAAACACCGATGCTCAGGCCTTCAAGGCCCGCAACACGAAGTCGATATGCATCTGCCTGTAGGATTCGATGTCTATTGGCGCCTGCTCATGGAATTGCTGATTCCAGGTAACACTGGCCAGCACCGGCGCCACCAGCAACTGCAGGAAAATATCATTGGCGTCGACACGAAACTCGCCGCTCTCGACACCACGGCTGATGATACTGCGCAGCATCACGTGGGCTTTGCTGATTATTTCCCGGTAGAAAAACGCAGCGATAACAGGAAACCGCAAGGCTTCGGCGGAAATCATCGCCATCAGCGGCGGAATTTTCGGGCTGCTCATCGCCTCATAAAAATTGCGGAAGTGGCTGGCCAGCAGCTCCGATGCCGAACCGGTGAAAGAGGCAGCATGCTGTTCGGCAGCAACGCCGAACGGGAACAGTGTCTGCCGCACCACTTCCTCGAACAGGTTCTCCTTGCTGTCGAAATAAAGATAGATGGTGCCTTTGCCGATGCCGGCACGTTCCGCTACATCATCGAGCTTGGTGGATGTAAATCCCTGCTGGGTAAAAGCCTCGAGTGCAGCATCGATAATGGCGCTGCGGCGCGCTTCCTTTTGCAGCTCGCGTTTGCCTGTCTTGTGTAAATCCAGGGGAGCAGTCATAAGAGGAACCTGATGCTGTAACGATGCCATCGTAAGGAATGACTGACTAGTCAGTCAAATGCTGCTCGCTGCTATTTTGGGTTGGATCAAGCCGTCCCCAGCTTTTGGCGGAGGAAAGCCAGCACTTTGACCCAGGCATCGTCGCTGGCCCTGGCGTTGTAACGCTCCGGCATCGGAAAATTCTGGAAAGCATGGCCCGCACCGTCATATTGGTGAAATTCATGCTTGACCCCTGCCGCTGTCAGAGCGGCACTGTAATCAGCTACATCCTGGGGCGAGGGATTGGTGTCGTTATTGCCGTAAAACCCGATGACAGGACAGGCGATGAAGCGGCAGAGCTCGATCGGCGGCAAATTGCCCGCTCCCAGCGCCTTTTTGACATTGCCGCCATAAAACGTAGCCATCGCTGCCAGTTGCGGAATATGACACGCTGCCAGCCACGCCACCCTGCCCCCCCAGCAATGGCCTACCAGGCCTATACGTTTGGCATCCACGGCGGGCAGGCTTTTCAGCAACGCAAACGCTGCCTGCATGTCGGCCACAATCCAGTCATCACGGCTTTCCTCGCGCTTTTTCTCTACCGGCGCATCCTTGGGCCACCAGTGAAAAATGAACGGCACTGCCACCACATAACCGCTGTCAGCACAGCGGCGGGCGGTGGCAAGCGTGAACGTATCGTTTTCCAGACCGGCATGACCCATGGGAATGTGCTGGGCCAGCAACAACCCCGGATGCGGACCGGGACCCCGGGGCCGGAACACAAACACCTCCATTGGCGAACCCAGCACATCGACAGTTTCAATCGTATACACCTGCTACCTCACTCTCATGACTGGCTACCTGCATACTGCACGCCAAATTCAAGCGGCCGCAGCAAACCCGGCGCCGTGCCCGGTCTTTTAAACAATATCACTGCGGGCAACGCGGTGATTCAATGGCTGGCCAGCCACCATGCGCGCCAGATTGTCGAGGAAATTGTCTTCGCTGCGCGTACGCATGCCAGTACCGGCATTGGAAGTATGCGGGGTCAACGACACGCGCGGATGGGTCCACACCCAATTGTCGGGCGCTGGCGGTTCGTGATTGAACACATCGAGAATGGCGTATTCCGGCTTGCCTTTATCAAGTGCGGTTTTAAGGTTTGCCTCTACCACCAGGTCGCCACGCGCTATGTTTACCAGCACCGAGCCGGCTTTCATCGCCTTGAGGAAATGCGTGTTGCACAGGTTGCGGGTCTCGGCGTTGGAAGCACACGCCAGCACCACAACATCGGCGGCAGGCAGCACTTCCGGCAACTGGCTCTGCGTTACCACCTTGTCGGCCAGGCCCAGGGTATCCAGTTTGCGCCGTACGGCAGTAACCGTGGCTCCAAACGCTTTTGCCCGCAGGGCGATGCCCTGCCCTATCTCGCCAAAACCTACCACCAGCCAATGGGTTCCATGCACTTCGCGGAACCCGCGATGTTTCCACACCTTTTCCTGCTGTTTGGCACGATAGTCGTAAACATTCTGGTACCAGGCCAGCACCTGCCCGAACACGAATTCGGCAATGGCTATGGCCTGGGCATGGTTGTTGGTGACAATGACACCTTTTTCCACCAGTTCCAGGTAGGGCAGCTTGTCGAGTCCGGTATTGATGGTATGCAACCACTTGATCGAAGACGAATGCTGCATCACCCGGAAATATTCGTGCAGCAATGGCGAAAAAAACAGTTCGCTGTGGATCCAGAAATAGTCGGGACGCAGGTCACTGACCAGCACTTCCTTGCCATCCAGCCAGAAGCGGCCGGCTTCGTCATAAAGGGCCACCTGCAGATTGGGCGCGATGGCAGTGATGTGGTCTTTCAGTCGCTCGTAGCTGGGTTTGAAATAGAGGGCTTGGGTCATATAAGAATAGTTCCAGTGGCCTGCTTCATGAGCTGACGGGATTGTTGCTAAGACCTGCCATTCCGACTTCCCTCCAGCCACTCCGCATGGCTCCGTGGCGTTCAGCAACGCACAAGGCTACGCCTTGCAAACGCGTTGCTTCACCCATGGCCTCCGACGGTCTTGCCAACCTACTCCGTCGCCGTGCTCATTTGGAACTTCGAATGTTGTTCACGGAATGATGAACGTATAGTCGAGCGTGAAGAACGGTTTGTCGAGGCCACGCGCTTTCATTTCAGCAGAGTTGTCGTGCTTGACGATATCGACGCGGAAATCCTTCACGGAGAAGATGGTGTCGGAATCGACGTAGGGCGAATGGTTGAAATACATCATGGTGGTGAAATCGTCATGGCCGGGGGCACGCACGATGTAGTGGATGTGGGCAGCGCGATAGCCATGACGACCCAGTTGCTGCAGCATTGAACCGGTCGGGCCGGAAGTGGGCACCGGATAATCACCGGGCACCACGGTGGCATAATTCAGCCTGCCTTCGGCATCGGTGTGAAAGCGTGCATAGAAATTCCATTCCGGCAGATAGTCGCGCTGCACAAAATAGAAGCCTTCACCGTTGGGCTGCCACACGTCGACAATAGCGTTGGCGAGCGGCTTGCCACTTTTGTCCTTGAACGTATTATTGACAAACAGTGGTTTGTCCTTGGCACCAATCTCGCCGATCATCGCCCCGTTGGCGCGTTCCGGCAATCCGGCAATGAACAGCGGACCTTCCACATTCATTTCGGTGGTACCGTGGTTCTTGTTGTCTTCCAGCAGGATGGATACTTCCGAGATGCCCAGGCAATCCGACATCAGGTGTATCTCGCCCATCGGGAAGTCCTGGTTGGGCGTGGCCAGTTTGAACAGGAACTGACGCCCGATCTCCAGTTCTTCCGTGGTCAGATTGACTTCCCGCTGGAAGGCATGCAGATGCCTGATCAGGCTGCTGTAGATCTGGTGCAGACGCGGATTGGTCTTGCCCTTGTCACCGTGGTTGATAACGGCATCTGTGATATTTTCCAGTGTGATGGCTGGCATGGTTTTCCCCTTGTAGTTGCTGAAGAGCCCGAAAGTTTATATTTATAGAAGTCCGCTTTATTGTTGGCTGGATGATAGACCTGAGGTTTGCAGGTATTCAATCACTGTCTGTGCTTCCGAGGGCATAATCAGTGAAGCACACAGATTCACTGCCTGCGGCAATGGCTTTGATTGCTGGAGCAACAGCTGCAAAGCCTCGCCAACTCCGGTGGTGCCCCGCTGGCACAGATCGGCGACCACGGCCGGGCTCAGCGCACCCACCTGCGGCAGCAATGCAAAATCGCAGAGCGGGTGCAAGGCCTGCAGCAGTTTGGGCCCTACCAGCTGCGGGGCGATATATGCCGGGTCAACCCGTCGCATCAGTGATTCCACACAGTGCCGCAGAAATGGCAGCACCGGGCATTGCCGGCGAAACACTGCCACTGCGTTGTGGATATTGCGGCGTGCCTGCCATTTGCCGTCGCGCTGCTGTACCCACACTTCCTGGCCAAAGGCGCAGGTGCCGGTAAAGTCGAGCTGCATGGCCTGATCCAGCACCAGCATGTCGGCATCGAACCAAAGTGCTTGCTCATATCCGGCATCAAGTGCCTGTTGCAACAGTACCAGCCGCGCGTAATCAGTGGCTACCGGCAGCTTGTTGCCTGCTTTTTCCCGATACCAGTCTGGCACCAGATCAAATATCCCGTCGCCAACGAAACGATACTCGTACCCACGTGTCCGCGCCCACTGCTGCACACTGGCCAGGCACGACTGCATCCAGCCGGCTTGCTGGGCAGGACTGCAGGACTGGATGACAAGGGTGCCTGACATGGCCGGCAGATAAACCACAGTACAAAAGACAAGCCAATATACCTGTCACTGACGGCAAAAAGTATCAGGTTTTTGCGCAGAATAAATTTGTTCGGGGGCAACATGCGCACTAGAATCTTCTGGCCCGCGATCCATCTACAACAACAATCCAGGGAATGAACCCATGCTTGCAACAGCTGCTTCACATTTGTCCCGCATCGCCCGTTTCCGCTTCATTGCTCTTTCTGTATTGCTGACAGTAACAACCGGGCTGCAGGCCCAGTTGCTGCAGGACAGCAATTTGCCCAGGGAAGCTTTCACAATCGGACTCGACCAGCAGGTACCGCTGAGCCCGAAAGTCATCACCGGCAAATTCAGCAACGGCATGCGCTACTTCATACGCAAGAACGCCGAGCCAAAGAACCGTGCCGAATTGCGTCTCGTCGTCGATGTGGGGTCGGTGCTGGAAGACGACAACCAGGTGGGTCTTGCCCATGTGCTGGAGCATATGGCTTTCAATGGCACCCGGCATTTCCAGAAGCAGGAGCTGATCGGCTTCATGGAATCCATCGGCATGAAGCTCGGCACCGACGTCAATGCCTCCACTTCCTTCGACGAAACCATCTACAAACTGCAATTGCCCACCGACAATCCGAGCTACATGGAAAAAGCCTTCCAGATGATTGATGACTGGGCCACGGCCATGACTCTCGATACCGAAGAGATCAAACTTGAACGCGGCGTGGTCATCGAAGAGTGGCGACTTGGTCGCGGCGCCCAGGGCCGCATCCGCGACAAGCAATTGCCGGCAATCCTCAGGGATTCCCGCTATGCGCAGCGTCTGCCGATCGGCACCCTCGAAAATCTGCAGAACTTCGATCCCGACGCCTTGCGACACTTCTACAAGGACTGGTACCGCCCCGAACTGATGGCAGTGGTTGCAGTGGGAGATTTCGACCCCGCCGCCATCGAACAACTGATGAAAAAGGAGCTTGAACCCATTCCCGCTTCCAGTAACCCGAAAGAGCGCAAGCGCTTCGATGTGCCTGCACAAAAAGACCTGCAGTTTTCCATCCTCACCGATCCTGAATTGACCACCACCCAGATTACTGTGTATCACAAGATTCCGGCCAATCATGACTGGAGCGTCGGCGGCTCGCGGCACCGGATGGTAGAAGCGCTCTTCAATGGCATGATGGGCACGCGCTTCCAGGAAATGACCCGCCAACCCAACCCGCCCTTCCTGCTGGCTTCCTCGGGCCAGGCCGGACTTGTGCGGCCAGTGGCTGCCCATGCGTTGCTGGCGATAGTGCCCGAAACCGGCATCAATCGCGGGCTGGAAGCCTTGATGGTGGAAGCGGAACGGGTTGCCCGTTTCGGATTTACTGCCGCCGAACTGGAACGCCAGAAAGCCGCGCTGCTGCGCAACGTGGATGTGCAGTACAACAATCGTGAAAGCCGCCCCTCCGGATCGCATGCTGATGAAATGATCCGCTCCTACCTGACCGGGGAATCCATTCCTGGCGCCGAGTTTGAAACGGCAATGTACAAACGGTTTGTGCCGGAAATAACGCTGGATGAAATCAACAAGTACGGCAAGGACTGGATGACCACTGCCAACACGGTGGTCTCGGTCACTGCACCCGCCAAGCCCGGGCTGGCAACTCCTGCCGAAGCCGAGCTTGCCGCCATCATTGCGGGCGCTGCCAAAGCTGATCTCAAACCGCTGGAGCAGACCAAAAACGATGACCAGCTGTTGTCAGCAATACCCAAGGGGTCGAAGGTGACTGACAGCAAGGCACTGGAGGGAGGACTCACGCAATGGACACTCCAGAACGGCATCAAGGTCATACTGAAACCCACCGATTTCAAAAAAGATGAAATCCTGTTCTATGGTTTCCGGCCCGGCGGTACTTCGCTGGCCACTGACCAGGATTACATTCCGGCCAGCACTGCATCGTCGGTGATCGCCAATGGCGGCCTCGGCAATTTCACCGCAGTCGATCTGCAACGCAAAATGGCCGGCAAGATTGCCTCAGCCACTCCATTCATCAGTGATTATGAAGAAGGTGTCCGCGGCAGCGGCTCACCCACTGACCTGAAAACCATGTTGCAGTTGCTCTACCTGCGAATGACTGCTCCACGCGCTGACAGCACCTTCTTTGAAATATTCAAAAACCAGAACAAGACTGTGCTGCAGAACCGGACAGCCAACCCCAGGACCGAATTTGAAGATACCTTTCTGCGTTTGCAGTTCCAGAACCATCCACGCCGTCAACCGACCACCGTGGAGACCATAGACAAGACCGATCTGGCCAAATCGCTGGCTTTCTATCAACAGCGCCTGGCTGACGCGAGCGGTTTCACCTTCATCTTTGTAGGCAGCATTGATCCCAAAGTGCTGCAACCATTGGTGGAAACCTATATAGGCGGTCTGCCAACTGCAGGCCGCAAGGAAAACTGGAAGGATGTGGGCATTCGCAATCCGGTCAAAGGCGTGCTGGAAGAAACAGTGCATCACGGCATTGAACAACAGAGCAGCACCCGCATTGCCTACAACGGGCCATTCGACATCAATAACATGAATGAACGCACCCTCATGTCTGCAACATCGGAAATCCTGCAAACCCGGTTGCGCAATGTCATGCGCGAGCAACTCAGTGGCACCTATGGTGTACAGGTCGGGCGCTCAATGACCTGGCTGCCGGTTGCTTCCTACACCGTGATGATCAATTTCTCCTCTGATCCCCGGCGGGCAGAGGAACTTGCCAGGGTGTTGTTTGCAGAAATCGAAAAACTGCAACAGGCCGGGCCGACCGAAGCTGAAGTAACTGACGCTCGCCAGGGCCTGTTGCGCTCCTATGAAACCGGCATCAAGGAAAACAACTACTGGATGTCACAGCTGGTGCTGGCATATACCGCCGGGGTGAAACCGGGTGCGGCAGAAATCCTGCAGTACCCGCAATCCGTGGAAGCGGTAACAGCGGGTGCTGTTCGCACCGCCTTCCAGAAGTATTTCAACAAGGACAATCACATCCGGGTGACGCTGTTGCCGGAAAAAATGACAGAGCAGCCGGCACCGGCAACCGGGGCCAAAAAATAGGAAACGCCATGCAACGCATTACCTCACTGTTCATTGCGTTGCTGGTGCTGTCCTGCATTTTCTGGTTGCTTGAGTTGCTGTTCGCAGCCAATCCCGCGCAACCGCGCTTGCGTAACCGGCTTGGGCTCGGCACTGACCTGATCTACTGGTTCATGACGCCGCTGTTTGCGCGGGCGATAGCCCGTTTTGGAGTGGGTGTCATTCTGGTCCTGGTCTACCGTCAGACACCCACTGAACTGCAAGCCATGCTCGCCAGTCGCGACACGCTGCTGGCGCGGCAGGGTTTGCCGCTACAAGCGCTGGAAATGGTTGTGCTGGGCGATTTTATCGGCTACTGGCTGCATCGCAGCTTTCACGGGCGCGGACTGTGGCCGTTTCATGCCGTGCATCACAGTTCCGTGCATCTGGATTGGCTGTCGTCAGTGCGTCTGCATCCGGTGAATGACTGGCTGACCAGATGGGTACAGGCTTCCGTTCTGGTAGTACTCGGCTTCAGCCCGCTGGCGGTTGCCGCATATGTGCCGTTTCTCTCCTTCTATGCACTGCTGTTGCACGCCAACGTCAGTTGGGACTTCGGCCCGTTGCGTACTGTGCTGGCAAGCCCGCGCTTTCACCGCTGGCACCATACCAGCGAAGCGGAAGGATTGAACCGGAATTTTGCCGGCTTTCTGCCGGTGTTCGACATCCTGTTCGGCACCTGGTACTTGCCCAGGGATGTGCTGCCGCAGCATTTTGGCCTCGACAACGAGACCATGCCGGAAGGATTTTTTGCGCAGATGCTTTACCCATTCCGGCGCGTCAGCGCCTCCAGCCAACACAAAGTCTGAAAGCAGTCCATTTACTAACCGGGCCTGGCGTCACTGTCGGTTGCTTTGGCATCCGGCTCAGCCGGCTTGGCAGCCTTGCCCTTGTCTTTTTTGGGTTTTGGCAGCGGGGCAGCGCTTTTCTCGAATGCCTTGAACCAGCAACGTTCGCCGTCAACCCGGATCGAGCTGAACTTGTCAAGACGGTCGAAATTATCCGTTACAAAACCTATCCTGATCGCAAACGGCAGTTCACGGCATGGCTGCCAGAAAGTGGCACGATACCAGTTCCTGCGAATGTCCTGCACAAGCAAAGCGGTATCACCTTCGGCTTGCCAGTCACGAATGCTGCCAAAACCCATGAACGGGATCGAGGCTTCTTCTGCCGCAGAGACCATACCGGACATCAGCAGAACTGCTGCCAGCACCAAGCCATGGGTCGTCTGAATGAACTTGTACATTCCCCTTGCTCCTTTTTGGCTGTAGGTGAATGAATAATAGGAGAAACCGGTGAATGGCGACTTAACGGAAATCAATTGAAGAATGGCAGTCTTTTTCGCCCGGGACTGAAGCAGACTCCCCTCTCATTCGACATCAGGTTGCCCCAACGTTTCCCGCAAGAAAAACCCGCCTACCACAACCGTAAGCAACGCCACCCCGATCGGATACCAGAGCCCATAATAGATATCCCCGGTATAAGCCACCAACGCAAACGAAACCGTCGGCAGAAATCCCCCAAACCAGCCATTGCCAATATGATAAGGCAACGACATCGATGTGTAGCGGATGCGAGTCGGGAACAGCTCCACCAGCCACGCCGCTATCGGTCCGTACACCATGGTTACGTAGATGACCAGGATGGTGAGGATCAGCAATACCATGCCGTAATTGATGCGTGAAGGGTCGGCGCTGGCCGGATAACCGGCTGCAGTCAGCGCGGCGTTTACTTCCTTGCCGAACGCCGCCGAGCGGGCAGCAAATTCGGCTGCCGGCATGGTGGCACCTTCAAAAGCGGCAAAGGATTGCTGGCCAATACGGATCGAGGCAACCGCACCCGGGGCATTCTCGTTCGAATAAGGAATACCGGTGCGTGCCAACTGGCCTTTGGCGACATCACACGACGCTGAAAACACCGTCTTGCCAACGGGATCAAACTGGAACTTGCAGGCAGAGGCATCCGCCACTACCACTACCGGATTGCGGATTTGTGCAGCTTCAATCGCCGGATTGGCATAGGAAGTCAGCGCCTTGAACAACGGGAAATAAGTGAGCGCTGCAATCAGACAACCGGCCAGCACCACTTTCTTGCGCCCGATCCGGTCTGACAGGGAACCGAATACTATGAAGAACGGTGTACCCAGCAACAAGCCGCCCGCCATCAGCAGATTCGCAGTGAAAGCATCCACCTTCAGCATCTGGGTAAGAAAGAACAGCGCGTAGAACTGGCCGCAATACCACACCACGGCTTCGCCGGCTGTAGCGCCGAACAGCGACAGCAATACCACTTTCAGATTGGGCCAGCGTGCAAACGAATCAGTCAGTGGCGCTTTGGATTCACGCCCTTCCGATTTCATCTCCACAAACACCGGCGACTCCGCCAGTTGCAGACGGATATAGACAGATACGGCGAGCAGGATGAACGACACCAGGAATGGTATGCGCCAACCCCATACATCAAAGTCAGCACCCAGCAGGCTGCGGCAGGCCAGAATTACCAGCAGCGACAGAAACAAACCCAGCGTCGCTGTGGTCTGGATCCAGCTGGTATAGAGCCCGCGTTTGCCAGCCGGCGCATGTTCCGCCACATAGGTGGCAGCACCGCCGTATTCACCGCCGAGCGCCAGGCCCTGCAGCAGGCGCAGCGCTACCAGCAGGATTGGCGCCGCCACCCCGATCGAGGTGTAACCTGGCAACATTCCCACCAGCGCCGTCGACAGCCCCATGATGATGATGGTGATCAGGAACGTGTGCTTGCGTCCTGCCATGTCACCCAGCCGGCCGAAAATCAGCGCACCAAACGGCCGCACCGCGAATCCGGCTGCGAATGCCAATAACGCAAATATGAAGCCGGTGGTTTCGTTGACACCGGCAAAGAACTGTTTGCTGATGACAGACGCCAGCGAGCCGTACAGATAAAAGTCATACCACTCGAAAACGGTGCCGAGCGAAGAAGCAAATATGACTTGTCGGTGGGATTTGTCGATCATGGTGCCGGTTCCTTTTGTTGGAATCTGATTATTGCTCTACGGTCTATTTTGTGTTTCTGCTGCAGCGTCGCACAAATCCCGTCGTGGCCAGCCGGGATGATGCCGCCGGCATCAACCATGTGCTTCAGCCGCTGACTTGCTATTTTGACTTCAAATGTTCAGCCAGATAAAGCCAGGTATCCACCATCGAATCCGGAGTCAATGAAACTGTTTCGATGCCCTCGTCCATCAGCCACTTGGCAAGATCGGGATGATCAGAGGGTCCCTGGCCGCAAATGCCAACGTATTTGCCAGCCTTGCGGCAGGCCTGGATCGCCATCGACAGCAGCGCCTTCACAGCCGGATTGCGTTCGTCGAAGGAGCTGGCGACCACGGCAGAATCACGATCCAGCCCGAGTGTAAGCTGGGTAAGATCGTTGGAGCCGATCGAGAAACCATCGAAATGTTCGAGGAATTCTGCCGCCAGCAATGCGTTGGCCGGAATCTCGCACATCATGATCACCCGCAAGCCATTGTTGCCGCGCACCAGGCCGAAGCTGGCCAGCAGTGCAATCACCTGCCTGGCTTCTTCCACTGTGCGACAGAACGGGATCATCACTTCCACATTGGTGAGGCCCATGGTGTCACGCACATAACTGATGGCGCGGCACTCCAATTCGAAACAGTCCTTGAACGACGCCGACACATAGCGCGAAGCGCCACGAAAACCCAGCATCGGGTTTTCTTCTTCCGGTTCGTACTCGACGCCGCCGATCAGATGCGCGTATTCGTTGGATTTGAAATCCGACATGCGCACGATGACTTTTTTCGGATGGAAGGCGCCGGCAATGGTGGCAATGCCCTCCACCAGTTTCTCTACATAGAACTCGACCGGGCCGGGATAACCGTCAATACGGCGATCAATTATGGTCTTGAGCTCGACCGGCAAACTCGCATAATTGAGCAGTGCCTTCGGATGCACACCGATCATGCGGTTGATAATGAATTCGAGTCGGGCCAGCCCCACACCCTGGTTGGGATAAGCCTGGAAATCAAAGGCGCGATCCGGATTGCCGACATTCATCATCAGCTTGAAGCCCAATGCCGGCATCTTGGCCAGATCGTTGCGGGTGATCTCGAATTTCAGCAAGCCTTCATAGACATGGCCGGTATCGCCCTCCGCGCAAGACACTGTCACGCTACTGCCATTCACCAGCAATGACGTGGCATTACCACAACCCACCACAGCCGGAATGCCCAGCTCGCGTGCGATGATCGCGGCATGACAGGTGCGGCCGCCACGATTGGTAACAATCGCCGCCGCTTTTTTCATAACCGGTTCCCAATCGGGATCGGTCATGTCGGACACCAGAATGTCGCCCGTCTGCACCAGATACATTTCGGTGACGTCCTTGATAATGCGCACAGTGCCATTGCCGATGCGGGCGCCGATGCTGCGACCTTCACACAGGGCTTTGCCCTTCTCTTTCAGTGCATAGCGCTCCATCTGGTTGGCATTGTCGCGGCTCTTCACGGTTTCTGGACGCGCCTGCAGGATGTAGAGTTTGCCGTCGTCGCCGTCCTTGCCCCATTCGATATCCATCGGCCGTTGGTAATGTTTTTCGATGATCAACGCCTGTTGCGCCAGTTCCATCACATCAGCATCGGTGAGTGAAAAGCGGCGACGATCGGCTTCTGCTACTGGTACGGTCTGCACTGATTTGCCGGTGACACCGCTGCCGGTGTAGATCATCTTGATGGCTTTGGCGCCTAGATTGCGACGCAGGATTGCCGGGCGCCCGGCTTGCAGCGTGGTCTTGTGCACATAGAATTCGTCAGGGTTCACTGCGCCCTGTACCACCGTTTCGCCAAGGCCATAAGAGGAGGTGATAAAGATGACGCCATCGAAACCCGACTCGGTATCCAGCGTGAACATTACGCCGGCAGCACCGGTTTCACTGCGCACCATGCGCTGGATGCCGGCCGAAAGTGCCACGTGACTGTGCTCAAAGCCCTTGTGCACCCGATAGGTGATGGCGCGGTCGTTGTAGAGCGAAGCGAATACTTCATGCACAGCATGCAGCACATTCTCGATGCCGCGAATGTTGAGAAAGGTTTCCTGCTGACCGGCAAACGAGGCATCAGGCAAATCTTCGGCAGTGGCCGATGAGCGCACTGCCACCGCCATTTCGGGATTGGTCCTGGTCATCAACGCAAAATTGGTACGTATGCTTTGCTCAAGGGCAGCGGTAAACGGGGTTTCAATGATCCAGCGACGGATCTGCGCGCCAGTGCTGGCAAGCGCCTCCATGTCTTCCACATTCAGTTTGGCAAGAGAGGCCTTGATACGATCGTCCAGGCCACTTTGCTTCAGGAAGTCGCGATAGGCCTGGGCGGTGGTGGCGAAGCCGTCGGGCACTGTGACCCCGGCATGGGCCAGCTGGCTGATCATTTCTCCGAGTGACGCGTTCTTGCCGCCCACCTGCTCGACATCATGCATGCCAAGCTCTTTGAACCATTTCACCAATTCAGCCAAGGAAGCCTCCAACATCAACTGCCAACAAATCTTTGCAGTAACCTGCACTGCGGAAACAGCATTTTAGGTGATCCGCGCGCTAAAATCCCGGTCGTTGATGGCTGAATTTTCCAAATCGGAACTCTCCTGCATGAGCCGTATCGCCTTTTATGTGTCTGACAGCACCGGCATCACTGCCCACACCCTCGGGCAAAGCCTGCTGGCGCAATTCGAAAACGTGCAGATCGAGCACATCACCGTGCCGTTTGTTGACACCCCGGAAAAGGTGCAGGCGGTAATAGAACGCATCAATGCTGCCACCGACAGCCAGGGCGGCTTGCCGGCGCTGGTGTTTTCCACCCTGGTGAACGACGACTTGCGGGCGCAACTGGCGGCAAGCCGCGGCTATATGGTGGACATCCTGGGCACCTTCCTGAAACCGCTGGAGCGAGTACTGGAAGTGCACTCGTCATACAGCGTGGGCCGCGCCCGTGGCGACACCACCGATGACAGTTACAAGAACCGCATCAATGCAGTCAACTTCGCGCTCGACAACGACGACGGCTCCCGTCTCAATCAATATGGCCTGGCCGATGTGATCCTGGTGGGTGTCTCACGCTGCGGCAAAACCCCGACCTGCCTGTATATGGCAATGCAGTTCGGTGTGTTTGCCGCCAACTATCCGTTTACCGAAGAAGACATCAGCGAGCTGGAGCTGCCCAAGAGCCTGGTGGCGTACAAGTCACGCCTGTTCGGCTTGACCATTGATCCGGAACGATTGGCTTCGATCCGCCATGAACGCCGCCCCAACAGCAAATATGCGTCGCTCAAGCAGTGCGATTATGAAATCAGGGAAGCAGTGGCGATGTTCCGGCGTCATGGCATTCCGTTTCTCGACACGACACACTTTTCGATCGAGGAAATTTCCACGCGCATCCTGTCGCAGCTGGGCATAGATCGGCAGCGGAAATGATTCTGGTTACAGCTGCTGCTTCACCAGCGCCTCCATCACTGCTGACTTTTCAGTCTGCCGGGAATTGAGCCCGGCCACCACTCCCATTCGGTCGGCCGGCGGATACGCCTTGACAAGGGTCAGTGACGGGGCCCCACATACAGCGCGCGTGGCCGTATCAGCGCACTGTGCTGGCTGAATTCCAGGAAGTGGGCGATGTAGCCGTACACCCGCGCCATCGCGAACACGGCAGTGTAGTACTGCGGCGGAATGCCGAGCTGGTTGAACACAGCACCTTTGTAGAACTCGACGTTGGCCCAGATTTCCTTGCCTTTCTTGCGGAACTCTTCGGCACAGGCCGCCTCCACCGCCACCAGCACATCCAGCAGGCGTTTGGATTCGCCGTCGTGACAAAGTTCGATAGCCATAGGCTTGAGAATGCGGGCGCGCGGGTCCACTACCCGGTATTCACGATGACCCATGCCCATGATCTTTTCCTTGCGTTGCAGCATCGCAGCCACGTATTGCGCCGCTTTGGCCGGATCGCCGATGGTCTTGGCCATTTCCATCGCCGCCTGGTCGGCACCGCCATGCAGGCGACCGTAGAGCGTGCCAATCGAGGCGGAAATGCAGGACTGGATCGGTGCCAGCGTGCTGGCACATACGCGGCCGGCAAAAGTGCCGGCATTGAAGCTGTGCTCCATCTGCAGAATCTGGGTGACGTCCAGTGTATGTACTTGCTGCTGTGTGGGCGCATGGCCATTGAACAGCATCAGGAAATTTTCATGAAAGCCGGCATCCACATTGGCTGCCTGCGGCTCTTGCCCGAGTTCCAGCTGACGCCAGGCTGCCAGCAGCGACGGCAGTTTGGCAGCAATCAGCAAACCGGCCTGGGCCGACTCGCCCAGTCCGGCAATCGCCAAACGCGGCGCCAACGACAACAGCGGCACCACGCCCTGCAGCATCAGCATCGGATGCAGCGTGCGTGGCAATTGTCTGAGCAGTTGTACTTCATCGGCTTGCAACTGGCTGTGCACAGCCATCGCCGAGCGCAGTGAATTTTCCTGGGCGTCACTGGGCCAGTCACCAAACAATACCAGCCACACCACCCGCCAAAACGGCTGCTTCACCAGGGCTTCTATGGGATAGCCGCGATAACTGAGCAGGCCCTGCTCGCCTTGCACATCAGAAATGGCGGTTTCACCGACTATGACGCCGGCCAGATCGGCAGAGCTTACGGTTTCGTTGGACATGGCGCTTGCCTTCATTCCTGGTGAAAGTGACCGCAGTATAGGAATGGGCTTAGAATCAGCATAGTTAATATTACTAATATTTTGATTAGCAAGGCTTATGAGAGTGGTTTATGCGTCTTGAACATGCTGAACTCAAAACCTTCCAGGCGGTTATCGAAGCCAACGGCTTCAACCGGGCGGCCGAGCGCCTGCATGTCACCCAATCTGCGGTGAGCCAGACCATCGCCAGTCTGGAAGCCAAACTGGACGTGGTGCTGATCAAGCGCGGACGCCAGCTCAAACTCACCGATGCCGGTCGTCGCCTGCTTGATCATGCCAACGCCATGCTGCAGCAGGAGCAGCAGACCATTGAAGACATCAACCAGCTCAAGCGCAGTGAGCGCCATACACTGAATCTGGCCATCAACAGCACCATCAACCGCTTCTATGCGCCACAGCTGCTCAGCAAATTCAGCAAGCTGCGTGACGACACCCTGGTCAAGGTAACCGAACTGCCGAGCCGCAACCTGATCTATGCGATCCTGTCCGGCCAGGCTGATCTGGCCATCGGTCCGTTCCAGAAATACATGGATGCCTTCACCACGGTGCCGCTTTACCGGGAGAACCGGCATCTGGTGGTGAGTCCCAAACATCCGCTGTTTGCCGAGGTGTGCAAGGCCCCCAACAAAAGCCTGCGCGATTGCATATTGATTACCTCGTTTCTCGACACGCCGGAACTGCGCCCCTCACAGCAACGCATCCGCGACCGCTTCCATGGAGTGTGGGAAATTTCCAGCCTGAGTCTGCGCATTCATCTGGTAGAGCAGGGACTCGGCGTTTCCTTCATCGACAGCAAGCTGTTGCAGGAACATCCGCTGTGCAGCGCCTTCGCGCTGATTGAAGGCCTGCCCTTCTCCACCATCGAACGCCAGGTGGGCCTCTACTACAAAGTCGGACGCCACCTGAACCCGGCACATGAGACCCTGATCTCCCTCTGTCGCGATTTCTGGAAACGCAAAGGTGTGTAGCTGATCTAGGAAGCTTTCAGATGCAACATCGGCTCGGGGTTGTTGCTGGCCACTTCAACAGCCTGCAGTGGCGTATCTTCACGCACTACCAGACAGTTGCGGCCCCTGCCCTTGGCTTCATACAGTGCCTTGTCAGCCTCGTTCATCAGCCTGTTGAAATCCAGCAGCCCTGTCTTGGGCAATACTGATACCAGACCTATGCTTACAGTCAGACTTGATGAAACCGTCGATGTCGAATGTCTTATGTGGGCATCACCCAGGCGCTGGCGGAATTGCTGCATTGTTAATCAGCGTGCAAAACTTTCCAGATTAGGGGTGGAAACAGCGTCCAATAGTTTCCACCTCCGTGTGTCATCCTCTGGCGTTTTAGCCGGAGGTATCTGGAGTGTATTACATGGATATTATTGTCGAAATTCGCAG
>CAILUG010000062.1 GCA_903837345.1 uncultured Gammaproteobacteria bacterium
GTGGTACCGGTAGTGCTTTTGCCGTTGTCGCTGCCATTGCCGTTACTGGCGGTGCTGCCAGTCGACGAACTGGTGGAATTGCCATTGCCGTTCGAGGTGGTGCTAGAGCCTGTTGAAGTCGTGGTGCCGGTAGTGCTTTTGCCGTTGTCGCTGCCATTGCCGTTACTGGCGGTGCTGCCAGTCGACGAACTGGTGGAATTGCCATTGCCGTTCGAGGTAGTGGTAGAGCCTGTTGAAGTCGTGCTGTCGGAACTGCTCTTGCCGTTGTCGCTGCCATTGCCGTTACTGGCGGTGCTGCCAGTCGACGAACTGGTGGAATTGCCATTGCCGTTTGAGGTGGTGGTAGACCCCGTTGAAGTCGTGCTGCCGGTAGTGCTTTTGCCGTTGTCACTGCCATTGCCGTTACTGGCGGTGCTGGCAGTGGACGAACTGGTGGAATTGCCAGTGCCGTTTGAGGTGGTGGTAGACCCCGTTGAAGTCGTGCTGCCGGTAGTGCTTGTGCCGTTGTCACTGCCATTACCGTTACTGGCGGTGCTGGCAGTGGACGAACTGGTGGAATTGCCATTGCCATTCGAGGCGGTGGTAGTAGTAGTGCTGCCTGAATTGCTGTTACTGGCGGTGCTGCCAGAGGATGCAGTGGTGGAATTGCCATTCGAAGCAGTGGTGCTGCCCGAATTACTATTGCCGGTACTGGCGGTGCTGCCAGTGGACGAACTGCTGGAATTGCCAGTGTCATTCGAGGTGGTAGTAGTAGTAGTGCTACCTGAATTCCCGTTGGCGCCAGCAAGATCCTCAGCGGTGCGCAAGTTCAGTGCAGGATTGATACTTGGAGCGGTCACGGTTGTAGTTGTGGCATTGCTTGCCGCAGTGTTGGCAGCGGGCGCATTGGTGACACTGGCTTGCTGCACAGCGGTGGCTGTGCTGTTGCCGGCATTATTGGTAACGATTGCTGTTGTGTTCGAAGCAGCAGTGTTACCAATCACATTGGTACTGGTGGCTTGGGGAATAATATTGTCGATGATCGCGACCAGGCGGTTTTTGGCGTCGTCTGTCTGAGTGGAGCCGGCAGTGGCAGTTGCAGCAGTAGTGGCAGTTGCAGCAGTGGTGGTAGTTGCAGCAGTGGTGGTAGTTGCAGTGGCGGAGGCGGCTGCCGGAGTACTTGCAGCATCGGGGGCCGGGGTGGATTGATTATCTGTGGCAACTGCGGCTGTAGTAGTGCCGGGAGTTGAAGTATTGGCGCCCGACCCGGAACTGGCAGTGGCACTTTTGCTGGCTGCTTTTTCAGAGCTGACATCAGCAACAATATTTATCTGGAGATTGCGCAATACTTGCGGCTGCTCCAGCAAACCCTTCGGCGGCTGACCCTGGGTTGTCAGCGTATAGTCATATTTGGCATTGATGCCGGTGTTGATCACTCCCTGGTTGTTGCTGATGCTGGTGCCACCATCGTAGACGCCAGTGTAAAGCACACCACCTTCCAGCAATGCTTCATGGGTGGTGCCACGGATGCCGATGCTGGCGTAAGGTGTATCGACACGGTAGTTGTCACCTTTGCCATGACCAATCGAACCGGAAATTGCGCGGAATCCGCCTTTGAACATGGTCATTACGGCAGCATCCGGCGTGTCGGATTGGCCGTCGAAACTGTATTCGTTGAAAGCAAATTCGGTATTGGGCTTGAACGCCATCAGCGCACTGTCGGCCATTCTGATCTGTGCGGATCCGTCAGCGCCAACCACAACGGTATCTTGAGGAAAGATATCGGATTTGCGCGCCAGATTCCGGACAGCACCACTGATATCACGTGCAGTTACCGAGCCGGTGGTAGTCAGCACTTTGCCTATGGGCTGAACTTCGGCACGCACGGCAAAGCTGGCGCTAAGTAACAGCGCCAACAGGTACACGGAAAATTTTTGTTTGAAGTACATGACAAAACCGGCAAGCTGTTGGAATTTTGCTGAAGGTACACAAATCGCAGTAATTGGCAGGAACAGAACTTTCAGCACCGATATCAATACTACATCAGCGTGACTACAGGAATAGTGCCCCACATCACACAAGCTTGAACGGATTCACGTTTTGACGATGTAAACCTCAAGTTTTTTACCGGGCGGTCTTTGATGCCAGCTCCTGCAACAGTGTATTGATCGCTGCCAGCAAGACCTGGTCCCTGGCAGCCATGCTCAACGCCCGTCTGGCAGCGCCAGCCGCATCTTCTACCCGATTCTGCCGGTAGCGAATCAGTGCCAGCTGGTACCACAGCTGTGCATCGCGTGGACTGATGCGCAACGCCCGCTCACTGAGCGCTGCACCACGGTCCAGGTCGCCGGCAGCAACCGCAGCCTGCACAGACGCCAGCAGCGAAGATACCGGCGTGGCCGGTACCGGCTTCTCCGGCGCCAGCGGTTCTGGCAGTGGTTCCGGTGGTGGCGGTGGCAATGTTGGCGCCGGCTCTATCCTGGGGACAACGACTGCCGGTGCCGGCACAGGCACAACCGGCGCCGCTACAGGCGCCGGCTCGCGCACCACTGCCTTGTTGCTGGCACAACCTGTCAACACCATCAGCGCCACAATGCCGATCCAGCGTGCTGTCATTGGCCCACCTTCCTGAACCGGTCAATCACTCTTTCAAAGAACGATTCATTCACTTCACAACTGATTCCCACATCCGGCATGGCATCGGTCAAGAAGGGCATTGATTGGGTGGCACTGCAATCCCGACGGGACGCATCGCGAGCCGGGGCGAGCGGAATCTGATCCCACTTGATGTCCGGCGGAGCCGGCACCTGGCGTGGCTGGATGTCTATGGCATGCATCAGCGACGCCCACACCTGCAACGCACCGGTGGCGCCAGTCAATCCGGTTTCCTGGTTGTCATCGTGTCCGAGCCACACGACTCCGACCAGATCATTGCCATAGCCGGCAAACCAGCTGTCACGCAGATCATTGGTGGTGCCGGTTTTGCCGGCCAGCGGCAGATGTGCCGACAATACCGGCTTGGCAGTTTTGGCGGTGCCGTGTTCGAACACGCCCTGCAATGCATATTCAAGCAACCACACTGCCGAAGGATCTGCCACCTGTTTGGTTTCAATACCGTAGAACGTCAGCGGCTGGCCGGCCGCAGTGGTCACGGCTTCCACCGCGCGCAACGGCGAACGAAAACCGGAACTGGCCAGCGTCTGGTAAACCTGCGCCACATCCAGCGGTGACATGTCGACCGCGCCCAGCAGGAATGACGGATAGGGCTGGGCATCACCGGTGTAGCCGAGCCTGATCAGCGTCTGCTTCACCTTGTCGACACCGAGCTTGAGTCCGAGATCGAGAGTGGCGAGATTGAGCGAACGTTGCAGCGCATCAAAGAAATACACATCGCCTTCAGTCTCGCGCTCGTAATTCTGCGGGCGCCACACCTCACCATTGGGCTGCTGCAATGCGATTTCCTGGTCGGCCAGCACCGAGGCCAGATTGAATTTTTTCGATTCCAGCGCCGTCAGATATGCGGCCGGTTTCACCAGCGAACCTATCGGTCGCACCGCATGCAAGGCACGATTGAAGCCTGAATAACCCTTTTTGCGGCCTCCGGCGAGCGCGCGCACTTCGCCGGTGTTGGCATCGGCAATCACGACAGCCGCTTCCAGCGGGTTGTCCTTGTGCCCGCTGCGTTCAACCCTTGCCACTGCATTATCCAGCCGCTCTTCCATCTTCGACTGCATGGTGACATCCAGTGTGGTGAAGATGTTGAGACCTTCGGTGCGCAGTGCATCTTTCTGGTAGTTGCGCTTGAGGTTACTGTAGACCAGTTCCATGAAGGCCGGATAACCGTTGCTGTTGATGGGTTTTTCCCGCACCTGCAATTTGGCCTTGCGTGCGGTTTCGTATTCCTTGTCAGTGATTTCGCCCAGATCATGCATGCGGTTGAGGACCACATTGCGACGGTCAACCACCCGTTCCGGATAACGCAGAGGATTGTAATAAGAGGCGCCGCGGCCTATGCCTGCCAGCGTGGCCATTTCATCCAGCCGCAACTCACCCAGGGGTCTGGCGAAATAGTATTCCGAGGCCAGTGCAAAACCGTGGATCGCGCGATTGCCGTCCTGACCGAGGAAAATTTCATTGATGTAGGCAGTCAGGATCTGCTCCTTGCTGAAATGCAGTTCCAGCGATACCGCCATCACCACTTCTTCAATCTTGCGGCGAAAGGTCTGTTCACGATCCAGATAAAGATTCTTGATCAACTGCTGGGTGAGCGTGCTGCCGCCTTGCACCACGCCACCGGCGCGCAGGTTGGCCCAGGTCGCCCGCAGGATGCCGATCGGGTCTATGCCGTGATGGCGGTAGAAGCGCTGGTCTTCAATCGCCACCACCGCGCTGAGCAACTGCTTCGGCACTTCGGTCAGCGACACCGGCATGCGGTCTTCACCGGTCACCGGGTTGACCTGTTCGATTTCAACCGGCTCCAGCCGGATCAACGGCAGATCAGCGCCGTGCTCATCCTGCTGTGTGCTGACATGATGGCCGTCAAAGACGAGATCGGCATAAACGGGGGCTTCCACGCCGTCCCAAAACCGGAAGCCGCGACTGTGCAGCACGACATGGCCGCCTCCGGCCTTGTATTCCCCCGACCGCTCCACCTTGGCAGTGCGGCGATAGCCCAGGCGCTGCAGGTAATCGACCAGATCATCGGCACTCATATGCACACCGGCATAGAGTTCGACCGGGCGGGCATAGATACGGGCCGGCAAGGCCCATTGCAGCCCTTCAAAATCGCGACGGACTTTGCGGTCAATCCAGATACACCGGTACACCACCAGCAAAACCGCCAGCAGCAGCAGAAGCCACAGGAAACGGGAGATGTGCCAACGGCGAAAGGGGCCAGGACTGTCTTGGTGCCGGCCAGAGGACGCATTGCGGGGAGTCATGGAGGCTATTATCGCATTGTGGCGCGGCCAAGCCCATGGATTTATTGCACAAGCAGGCTACCGGAAATTGTGCCCTCCAGCGCAGTTTGCTCCCTTATAATGCCGGCAGCTTCCCCGGTTACAGGCCCAGCCCCGCATGCAAGAAATTTCGCTGTTACGCCCCGACGACTGGCATGTGCATTTCCGTGACGGCCAGGTGTTGCAGCACACCGTACCGCATACCGCGCGGGTATTCCGCCGTGCGATTGCGATGCCCAATCTGGTACCGCCGGTGAAGACCACCGAACAGGCGCTGGCCTACCGCGAGCGTTTGCTGGCACATGCGCCGACGCTGTCGGCGTTCGAGCCGCTGATGGTGCTGTACCTGACCGATGAAACCCGCCCCGAAGAAATCCGCAAGGCCAAGGCCAGCGGCAAGGTGGTGGCAGTAAAACTGTATCCGGCCGGCGCCACCACCAACTCCAGTGCGGGCGTCACCGATATCAGCAAGGTGTATCCGGTGCTGGAAGCCTTGAGCGAAACCGGCATGCCGCTGCTGGTGCATGGCGAAGTCACTCGCGCCGAAGTCGATATTTTCGACCGCGAACAGGTGTTCATCGACACCATACTGGTGCCCTTGTGCCAGCGGTTTCCGAAGTTGCGCATCGTGCTCGAACACATCACCACGCGCGAAGCCGTGCAATTTGTGCAGGCAGCCTCTGCCAATGTCGCCTCGACTGTCACCGTGCAACACCTGCTGTACAACCGCAATCATCTGCTGTCCGGCGGCATACGTCCCCATCTCTACTGCCTGCCGGTGCTCAAGCGCAACCTGCATCAGGAAGCCCTGCTCGGGTTCGTCAAGAGCGGCTCGCCCAAATTGTTCCTGGGCACCGACTCGGCGCCGCATGCGCGCCACACCAAGGAACATGCTTGCGGTTGCGCCGGCTGCTTCTCGGCCCCGGCCGCGCTGGAACTCTATGCGGAAGTATTCGAATCGCTGGGCATACTTCACAAACTGGAAGCCTTTGCCAGCCACCATGGCCCGGATTTCTACGGGCTGCCCCGCAATACCCAGCACATTACCCTGCGCAAGCAAGCGTGGGTGCTCGACAAGGAACTGGTATTTGGCGAGCACCACATTGTGCCTCTGAAAGCCGGCGATACGCTGCACTGGAAAGTGCTGCGTGACTGACACCAAAGCAGAGGCAGTATCCATGATAGGTAAAAGATTCCGCGGCTATCTGCCGGTGGTGATTGATGTCGAGTGTGGCGGCTTCAACGCCAGCACTGATGCGATACTCGAAGTGGCGGCCGTGTTGCTCGACATCGATGCCCAGGGCCAGCTGGTACGTGAATCCACGCATTTCTACCGGGTGGTGCCGTTTGCAGGTGCCAACATCGAGGAGGCCGCGCTGAAATTCACCGGCATCAATCCGCACCATCCGCTGCGCATTGCCTATCCCGAACTGAAAGTGTTCCAGGAAATGTTCCAGGCCATCAGGACCAAAGTGAAAGCCACCGGATGCACGCGCGCAATCCTGGTCGGGCATAACGCACATTTTGATCACGGCTTCATCAATGCTGCCGCCGAACGCCACAATCTCAAGCGCAACCCGTTCCATCCGTTTTCGTCACTGGACACGGTATCGATGGCGGCCCTGTGTTTCGGCCAGACCGTACTGGCCCGCGCCTGCCGCGCCGCCGGACTCGACTTTGATCCCTCCGCCGCCCACTCGGCCCGTTATGATGCCGAGAAAACTGCCGACCTGTTTTGTCTGATGATCAACCGCTGGCAAGCACTGGGCGGATTCCAGTTTGTCGAAGATGAAGAACCGCCCGCTGGAGAAGGAGTCGATGTCAACAGCTGAACCCCGCCACCAACGCTGGTTCCTGCTGGCTGCCTTCCTCAATGCCTTCACGGATCTGGGGCACAAAATAATTTTGCAGAACACTGCCTTCAAACTGTATTCCGGCAGCGTGCAAATCGTGCTGATTGCAGTGATCAACGCGATGATGTTGTTGCCGTTCGTGTTGCTGCTGGCCCCGGCCGGCCGCCTTTCCGACCACTACGCCAAACTGGCCGTGATGCGCCGCTCCAGCCAGGCAGCTGTGGTCTGCTGCGGCTTCATCGTGCTGTTCTATTATCTGGGCTGGTTCCTGCCCGCCTTGCTGATGACGCTGGCGCTGGCAGTGCAGGCTGCCATCTATTCGCCGGCCAAATACGGCTTTATCCGCGAAGCTTTCGGCAAGGAGAAACTCGGCGAGATCAACGGCCTGCTGTCAGCGTTGTCGATCATGGCGATACTGGCCGGCACCTTTTTCTATACGGGGTTGTTTGAACACTGGTATCCGGCCGATGCCAGCTCGGCCGGCGCGGTGTTGCAAGGCGTTGCGGCCGCCGGCTGGTGGTTGCTGTTTGGCAGTCTGCTGGAGCTGTATGCGCTCTACAGCATGCCACCGGTTGTGATCGTTGACGAAGGCGATACGGTCACTGCCGACTCCGCGCAACCCGAACTGCCGCTGTCTCCACCAGCCAGTATCGCTTTTGATTTCAGGCAGTCGCTGTCATGGCAGCAGCAATTGCAGTTGCTGTTGCCGCTCTGGCAGCATCGCAGCTTGCGTTTGTCTGCCATTGGCCTGTCGGTGTTCTGGGCAGTGGGTCAGGTGCTGCTGGCCAGCTTCCCTGCGTTTGTGAAAGAAGTGACCGGCATCACCAACACGATAGCACTGCAGGGGTTGCTGGCCTGTGCCGGCATCGGCATTGGCTTCGGTTCGGCATTTGCCGGGCGCTTCTCCCGCAACTACATTGAAACCGGTTTGTTGCCGCTGGCCGCCGCCGGCCTGGCATTGGGTCTGGTATTGCTGCCCACGCTCACCAGTGCGCTGTGGATGGGCGTGTGGTTGCTGCTGACCGGGTTTGCCGGCGGTGTGTTCATCGTGCCGCTCAATGCACTGATCCAGTATCACGCCAAGCCGTCTGCACTGGGTGCGACGCTGGCTGCCAGCAACTGGCTGCAAAATCTGGCGATGGGCGCCTTGCTGCTGCTGACGCTGCTGTTGGCGCTGCTGGGCTTCAGCAGTCGCAGCCTGTTGCTGCTGATCAGCGCCATTGCGGTGATTGGTGCCTGCTACACCCTGTATCAACTGCCGCAAAGTCTCACCCGCTTCCTGCTGGGACGTATTGTCAGCTCGCAATACAACATCAAGGTGCAGGGCATGCGTCATATTCCGTCAGCAGGCGGCGTGTTGCTGCTCGGCAACCATGTCAGCTGGATCGACTGGGCAGTGGTGCAGATTGCGTGTCCACGGCCGGTGCGGTTTGTGATGACCAGCACCATCCATGAACTGTGGTATCTCAACTGGTTGTTCAAACTGTTCGGTTGCATTCCGGTCCAGGCCGGCGCCTCGTCGCGTACCGCATTGGAGGCAGTGGCAGCAGCCTTGCGCAATGGCGATGTGGTGTGCCTGTTCCCCGAAGGAGTAATCAGCCGCAATGGCCAGCTCGCACAGTTCCGCAAAGGTTATGAGCGCGCCTGCAGTGAAACCGGTGACAGTGTCGTCATCGTGCCGTTTTTCCTGCGCGGGTTGTGGGGCACGGTATTCTCGCGCTCGGGTGCGTATCTGCGCCGGCATGCACACCCCGGTCTCAGCCGTGAAGTGGTAGTGGATTTCGGTCATCCCCTCTCGCGTCATACAACTGCCGAAGTAGTGAAGCAAAAAATCCGCGAACTCGCCCACGGCTCGTGGGAAGAATATGCAGACAATCTGCCCACTATCGGCGCGCACTGGGTAGACACCTGCTGCAAGCGCGGCAATCCGGTGGTGCTGCTCGATACTCTGGGTACCAGCTTGCGCGCCAAATCGGCGCTGACCGCCACCATCATCATGGCGCGCCGCTTCCGGCAGCAGAGTCCGGAACAGAACGTGGGCCTGTTGCTGCCCAGCAGCACCGCCAGTGTGCTCGGCAACCTGGCACTGGCGATGCTGGGCAAGACAGTCGTCAATCTCAATTTCACCGCCAGTACCGAGGCGTTGCTGTCGTCGGTCCGGCAATCCGGAATCCGCACCATCTACACCTCACGCAAGTTTCTCGAGCGACTCGACAAACGCGGCATCAATCTCGGGCCGCTGCACGAGCACGCCAAACTGGTGATGCTGGAAGACTTCAAGGCCGACACTTCCGCCACCGAAAAATTGCTGACGCTGGCGGCGTGCTTGCTGCTGCCGGCTGCGCTGCTGAAACTGCTCTACGCCAGACACACTGCAATCAACGACATTGCGGTGATCCTGTTCTCGAGCGGCAGTGAAGGCATGCCGAAAGGAGTGACACTCACGCATCGCAACCTGCTGACCAATGTCAAACAGATCACCGAACTGCTCAATCTGGACGATGATGATGTAATGCTCGCCAACCTGCCGCCCTTCCATGCCTTTGGCCTCACCGTCACCCACTTCATGCCGATGCTTGAACGCGTGCCGCTGGTGTGTCATGCCGATCCCACCGATGTCTACGGCGCCGCCCAGGCCATAGCCACCCATGGTGTCACCGCCATGTTCGGCACCTGCAGCTTTTTCAGGTTGTACAACCGCAACAGCAAGATCCACCCGCTGATGCTGAAGAGTATACGGCTGTGCATCGCCGGTGCCGAAAAACTGCAGGAAGAAGTGCGCAAGGAGTTCAAGCTCAAATTCAACAAGGACATACTGGAAGGTTATGGTGCCACCGAAACCGCGCCAGTGGCTTCCGTCAACATGCCGGACCATATCAGTCCCGACAACTGGCAAGTGCAGATCGCGTGGAAACCGGGTTCGGTCGGCATGCCGCTGCCGGGCACTTCGTTCCGCATAGTCGATCCGCACAGCTTTGCCACCTTGCCGGTCGGCGAAGCCGGCATGATCCTGATCAGTGGTGCGCAGGTAATGCCGGGGTATCTGAACGATCACACCAGGACGGCGGAAGTACTGAAAGTGATCGACGGCAAGCGCTGGTATGTCACCGGTGACAAGGGCTATCTCGATGCCGATGGTTTCCTGTTCATCATCGACCGCTATTCCCGCTTCGCCAAGATCAGCGGCGAGATGGTGGGGCTGGGCGCGGTCGAAACCGCGATCAAGGCCGTGGTCACTGGTCCCGAATTCGAAGTGGTAGTGGTGAGCGTGCCGGACGAGCGCAAAGGCGAACGCCTGATTGCACTGGCCACTATCGGACTTGATCCCGCCCTGATGCGGGAACAACTGCTCGCTGGCGGTTTGAATACGCTGGCGCTGCCGGCCCAATATGCCAAGGTGGAGGCCATCCCGCGCCTCGGCTCCGGCAAGGTCGATTACACCACCGCTGCCAGCATCGCCCGCACACTGGCAACCGGCTCCGACTGATGTTCAGTCAGTGGATCACCACTGTCTTTACTCGTAACGTGCCAGCACTTCGCTTTCTGCGTTGGCAGCCGCGACCCACTCCACCAGCGCCGGCACCGCCAGCATTGCATGCATATAACGTAACGAAACCTCATTCAGTTCCGGTTGCCTGCTGTGAAAGCGCAGTACCACCGGCGCATACATGCAATCAGCAATCGAGAACTCACCGAACAGGAAGGGCCCGCCCGATTCCGCCAGGCATTGCTGCCACAGCTGCTGGATGCGCGCGATTTCCGGCACCAGCGCCGGCTCCACTGCGGCCTTGCTGCGCAGCCTCACATTCATCGGCCAGCGCGTGCGCAATTCGGTGAAGCCGGAGTGCATTTCGGCCGCCACCGCCCTCGCCTTCGCCCGCAGTTCCAGCGCCGCCGGCCAGCCGCGGCCCTGCAGCCAGCATTCCGACACATATTCACAGATGGCCAGTGAATCCGGGATCTGCAGTGCACCATGATGCAGCACCGGCACTTTCAGCGTCGGTGAATACCGGGCCAGCTGCGCATCTGAACCGGCCTGGTACAGCGGGATGCGCACTTCCCGGAACGCAACGTTGAAATGGCGCAGCAGCAACCAGGGTCGCAGCGACCATGAAGAATAGTTTTTGTTGCCGATTACCAGCAGCGGCAGGTCCATGCCAGACACCTCGAAACCAATGAGCCTTGAGGTCGTTGATTGTCTTTGACTTTAACCCGCACCACAACTGCGGCTCACACTGATCCACGGCTGCGCTGATTCCGTAAAGAAACCATGGATATTTCCGGGCATTGACGGATGCATCCTGCCTTGCAAAACGCTGGCCGTGCCTGCATATTTGCCGGCCTGAACCTTTTCACCACAGGAGTATTCCATGAGTGCCTTTGTCTGTCAGAAAGCCCCCAATTTCACCGCATCAGCAGTAATGGCTGACGGCTCCATCAAGGACAACTTTTCCCTGTCTGACTATGCCGGCCAATACGTGGTGCTGTTCTTCTATCCGCTCGACTTCACCTTCGTATGCCCTTCCGAAATCCTGGCCCACAACAGCCGCGTCGGCGCTCTCAAAGCGCTTGGCACCCAGGTGATCGGCGTCTCCATCGACTCGCAGTTCACCCATGCAGCCTGGCGCAACACTTCCGTCAACAACGGCGGCATCGGCCCGGTCGGCTTCCCGCTGGTGGCTGACATCAAGCATGAAATCGTCAAAGCCTATGGCGTCGAACATCCGCAGGCCGGCGTGGCACTGCGCGGCTCGTTCCTGATCGACAAAGCCGGCGTGATCCAGCACATGGTGATCAACAACCTGCCGCTGGGCCGCAACATCGACGAAATGATCCGCATGGTGGAAGCACTGCAGTTCACCGAAGAGCATGGCGAAGTGTGCCCGGCCGGCTGGAACAAAGGCGACGAAGGCATGAAGCCGAGCGCTGCCGGTGTGGCTGCCTACCTGAGCAAACACAGCAAGGATCTTTGAGCACAACCACGACTGTGGATTGCCCACTCACAAAGCCGGCTGCACCAGCCGGCTTTTTTTCAGCCCCGCCTGCGACAGCCGCATGAATCTGATCCACCATCCCAAACGTTACTTGCTCGACATCCTGGTTGGTGTCGTGCTCACCAGCATGCTGCTGTCAGGTTCAGTCTATATTTACCGGCTCAACAGTGACGCGCGCGATTTGCAACTGGATTCGGCGCTGGCGATGCAAGGTCAGCAGTATTCCAACAATGAGGGTTGTGTGGCCTGTCATACCGTGGATGGCAGCCCGGGTGTGGGCCCGACCTGGCTGCACATGTGGGGCCGCAGCGAAAACATCGGCCATGGCCGCACCATCGTGGTGGATGAAGCCTACATCCGCGAATCACTGCAGCAGCCGGGTGCCAAGGTGGTGGAAAATTATCCCAACGTGATGCCGCATTATTTTCTGGAAGAACCCGAGATCAACGCACTGATCAGTTACATCAAGGCGCTGGACCAGCCCCAGGCGCAGACCGCCCGCTGAATCAGCTGACCGCAGCTTCCTGCCCGCGCTCCTGGTCTTGCCTGTTTTTGCTCAACACATTCATTACTACCCCCACCAGCACCAGTGCCATGCCGGTGTAGCTCAGCAAATTGAAATTCTCGCCAAACAGCACGAATCCCAGCATGATCGAAAAAATCACTTCGCTGTAGCTGACAATCGCCACTTTGGAAATCGCTGCCAGCTGATAGGACCTGGTCATGAAGTACTGGCCGCACTGCGCGGTGATGCCGAGCAGCAACAGCCACCACCACTGCAGTCCCGACGGCATCGCAAAATCAAACAGCAAGGTGAAGCCCGCCAGCGGAATGCACACCAGCGGAAAATAGAACATGATCACCAGCGGATGTTCGGTCTTGCTGAGTTTGCGCACCGAGCTGTAGGCCAGCCCCATGCAAAACGAGGCCGAGATGCCAATCAGCAAATGCAGCATTGAGATGCGCTGATCGAAACCCTGGATCATCACCACGCCGGCAAAACAGATCAGGAAATAGCCGATCTGCAAGAAGGTCACCCGCTCGCGCACCAGCCACACACCCAGCAGCGTGGTGAAGATCGGCGACAGATGCGTGAGCGTGGTGGCAGCGCCGAGCGGAATGTGCTGCAGCAACCAGAAACCCTGGGCCAGCGCCATCATGCCGGCCAGGCCGCGCAACAGCAGTGCCGGTTTGTCATGCCCCCACGGCGACAGCCGCAGCCGCCAGATGCCGAGCAGACACAACACCGCGGCAATCACCGCGCGAAAGAAAATGATTTCCGCCACCGGCATGCCGGCCAGCAGTTTGGTGAACACCGTCATCAGCGCAAAGAACACGCTGGCGAGCAGCATGCAGACAATGCCGCGTGTATTGTTGGAGAAGTTCATGTGTCACCAAAAGCGCCTGCGGCGTTCGCAGCAACCCGGCCCGATCAGCGCAAACGATTTACCAAGTGGAGCCAGTACCGGTGCATAAAAAAGCCCGGCTTCCTGGCCGGGCCTTGGGTATCGCAGATCAGGGATCAGGCCTGGGCAGAACGTTTGGCAGCAGAGTCGTCGAGCAGTTGCTTCAATTCACCGGCTTCAAACATTTCTGTCATGATGTCGCAACCGCCCACCAGCTCGCCGTCAACAAACAGCTGCGGGAACGTCGGCCATTCCGACACTTTCGGCAGGTTGGCGCGAATCTCGGGATTGCTGAGAATATCGACGTAAGCGAACTTCTGGCCGCACGTCATCAGCATCTGGGTGGCACGCGCCGAGAACCCGCACTGCGGCTGGTTGGGGTTGCCTTTCATGTAGATCAGGATCGGGTTGTTCTTGATCTGGTCCTTGATGGTGTCTTCAATGCTCATGGGTCACCTGTGGCTCAATTTGAATGCTGGGGGCAGTGCACTGGCGGGCGCACCACGTTGCTGGTGCCTATTGTATGCAATCCTGACCCACGGCGACACCATCCGGTAGCCAGTGAGGCGCCCACACTGGTAGAATCCTGCTTTGTCGGACGGCATTAACCGTCGACATTGGGCAGCGGAAGCTGCCTTTTTGCATTTTTAGAGCTGTTGAAATCGAGTTCATGGCCACCGCTACGGAGCGTGCGAGATGACTGCTGCCAACCCGCTGGGCAAACAAGGTGCTGCCGCCCTGCCTGCGCTGATGACCACCTACGGCCGTCAGGGCATTGCGTTCACGCGCGGTGAAGGCTGCTACCTGTATGACAGTAACGGCAAGCGCTACCTCGATGCGGTGGCCGGCATTGCGGTGAACTCGCTCGGCCACAGTCACCCCGGTTTCTTTGCCGCCATCCGTGACCAGGTCGGCACGCTGGTGCACACCTCCAACATTTATGAAGTGCCGCTGCAAAGCCAACTGGCTGCCGAGCTGTGCCTGCGCTCGGGCATGCAGCAGGCGTTCTTCTGCAATTCCGGCACCGAAAGCATCGAAGCTTCCATCAAGCTGGCGCGCAAACGCGCCTGGCAACAAGGCATCAGCGATGGCGTGATCCTGGTGACCGAAGGCGCGTTCCACGGCCGCACGCTCGGCGCGCTCGCCGCCACCCACAGCGCCAAATACCAGGAAGGTTTCGGACCGTTGCCGGCCGGTTTCCTGCGCGTGCCTTACAACGACGTGCCGGCGATGGCCGCAGCGATCAAATCCCATAACAACATCATCGGCATCCTGGTGGAGCCGGCGCAAGGTGAAGGCGGTGTACATCTGCCGGCGCCAGACTACCTGCCACAACTGCGTGCGCTGTGTGACCAGCACGATCTGCTCTTGATCCTCGACGAAGTGCAAACCGGCAATGGTCGTACCGGCCGCTATTTCGCGTGCCAGCACAGCGGCGTGGTGCCCGACATCCTGGCCACGGCCAAAGGGCTCGGCAACGGTTATCCGATCGGCGTCTGTCTGGCCGCCGGCAAAGCCGCGGGTGTGTTCCAGCCCGGTCATCACGGTTCCACGTTCGGCGGCAGTCCGCTGGCCTGTCGTGCCGGACTCGCCGTGTATGCAGCACTCGACAAGGAAGATCTGGTCGGCAATGCCGCCCGCATCGGCCGTTATTTGCAGGATGGTTTGCGCACTGCGCTGCTTGACTGCAACAAAGTGCGGGAAATTCGCGGGCTGGGCCTGTTGATCGGCGTCGAGCTGGATCGCCCCTGCAAGGAACTGGTGGAACGCGCGCGTGACCAGGGCCTGTTGATCAATGTCACTGCCGACAATGTGATCCGGCTGGTACCGCCGTTGACACTGAACCAGAGCGAAGCTGATTTCATCATCAGCGTCGTCAGCAAGCTTGTGCAGGAGTTGTAATCATGACTGTCCGGCATTTCCTTACGCTGCTCGATCTCAGCAAAGCCGAACTCAAGGCGCTGCTCAAACGCGCCGGCGAACTCAAGCTGATGCAGCAGAGCGGCATCCCGCACGAATACCTGAAAAACCAGACACTGGCGATGGTGTTTGAGAAAGCCTCCACCCGCACGCGCGTGTCGTTTGAAACCGCGATGACGCAACTCGGCGGCGCCTCGATCTTCCTGTCGCCCACCGACACCCAGCTGGGCCGCGGCGAGCCGATCGAAGACACCGCCCGCGTGTTGTCGCGCATGGTGGATGCAATCATGGTGCGCACCTATGGTCACAAGAAGATCCAGACCTTTGCCGGCTTTTCGCGAGTGCCGGTGATCAATGCGCTCACCGACGACCACCATCCCTGCCAGGTGCTGGCCGATCTGCAAACCTATGTGGAGCATCGCGGCGATATCAGCGGCAAGACCGTGTGCTGGGTCGGCGATGGCAACAACATGTGCAACTCGTTCATCCACGCCGCCCATCTGCTCGACTTTGAACTGGTGGTGGCCTGCCCCACCGGCTATGAGCCACAAGCAGACTTGCTGACGACCTACGCCGGCAATGTGCGCATAGAACGCAATCCGCAACTGGCCGTGCGCGGCGCTACGCTGGTGGCCACCGACGTGTGGGCCTCGATGGGCCAGGAAGCCGAACAGCAGAAACGCAAGGCCGCCTTTGCCAGCTACCAGGTCGACCGCGCGCTGATGAATCTGGCCGCCGCCGACGCGATTTTCCTGCACTGCCTGCCCGCCCACCGCGGCGAGGAAGTCAGTGCCGAAGTAATCGATGCGCCCGACTCGCTGGTGTGGGAAGAAGCGGAAAACCGCCTGCATGCCCAGAAAGCCCTGCTGGAATTCCTGCTCTGCCAGCAAAACTGACCGCGCCGGCCCGCCCGACCCCGGTTTTGCGGGCCAAATTACCGGCTGCGGCACCAGTATGGGCTGCCGCAGCCGGCAGTTAACGGGGTTGTTGCACCAAAACAGTTCCCCCGCCCGGCAATTTGCCCCGTCGCCGGCAACACCGGTAATTTGTTGCCAGCGACCGCCATAGTGGCCCGCTTTTTGAATACCCTTTTGCCCCCCGCCGACCCACAAACTATCCACATCAAATTAACAGGGTTTCCCCCTTGCCAGAAAATTTTACCCCCTGATATAGTGTAGCCATAACAAGAAGACCCAATATCTTGTGCTTTTGAGTGATTGCCTCTGTCCTATCGACTGCAGTACGAGCATCATGATCAACATCAGTTCAGGCACAAAGAACACAACTACAGAATAAGTAAAAAGCACCACTACCAACGTGGCAATAACAGGACACAACAACATGCAGACCACCACTGAATCAACCAGCGCTTCCCCGCGTCCAGCCGGCCGTACAAGCAGCGACACAACCGAAAATCTCAATATCACCGCTCCCGGCCAGCTGCGCGTCATCAAGCGCAACGGTGCTGTGGTGATCTACGACGCCACCAAGATCACCGTGGCCATCACCAAGGCCTTCCTGGCCGTGGAAGGCGGCAATGCAGCCGGCTCCACTCGCGTGCACGAAGTGGTGAACCAGCTGGTGGAAGAGATCACCAACATCTTCAAGCGCCGCATGCCGTCGGGTGGCAGCATGCATATAGAAGACATCCAGGATCAGGTAGAACTGGCGCTGATGCGCTCTGGCGAGCACAAGGTGGCCCGCTCCTACGTGATCTACCGCAACGAGCACGCCCGCCAGCGCGAAACCCAGCACCACAAGGACGAACGCAGCGACATCCTGGTGACGATGGAAGACGGCACGGCCCGCCCGCTCGACACCGGCCGCCTGCGCACCGTCATCAACGAAGCCTGCGAAGGCCTGTTTGGCTGTGAAGGCAGCAAGATCTATGACGACACCCTGAAAAACCTCTACAGCGGCGTCAACATCAACGACGTGCGCGTCTCCCTGGTGATGGTGGCGCGTACCATGGTGGAACAGGAACCCAACTACAGCATCGTCGCCGCGCGCCTGTTGCTCGACACCTTGCGCAGTGAAGCGTTGCGTTTCCTCGGCGTGGCGCAGAGTGCCACCCAGAGCGAGATGCACTACCGCTATGCCGCCACCTTGCGTCCCTACATCGAAAAAGGCGTGCAGCTGGAACTGCTGTCACCGGAACTGTTGAAGTTCGACCTCTCCCGCCTCGGCGAAGCGCTGAAAGCCGACCGCGACGACCAGTTCACCTACCTCGGCCTGCAGACCCTGTATGACCGCTACTTTATCCACAGCGAAGGCATCCGCATCGAACTGCCGCAGATCTTCTTCATGCGGGTGGCGATGGGCCTGGCCATCAACGAAGCCAACAAGGAAGAGCGCGCCATCGAGTTCTACAACCTTTTGTCGAGCTTCGACTACATGGTGAGCACACCGCAGCTGTTCAACTCCGGCACCATGCGTCCGCAGTTGTCCTCGTGCTTCCTGACCACCGTGCCGGACGACCTCAGCGGCATCTACCACGCCATCCACGACAACGCCATGCTGTCGAAATTCGCCGGCGGCCTCGGCAACGACTGGACCCCGGTGCGCGCGCTCGGCGCCTACATCAAGGGCACCAACGGCAAATCACAGGGCGTGGTGCCATTCCTGAAAGTGGTGAACGACACCGCGGTGGCGGTGAACCAGGGCGGCAAACGCAAAGGCGCCGTGTGTTCCTATCTGGAAACCTGGCATCTCGACATCGAAGAATTCCTCGAACTGCGCAAAAACACCGGCGACGACCGTCGCCGTGCGCACGACATGAACACTGCCAACTGGATTCCCGACCTGTTCATGAAGCGCGTATTCAGCGACGCCAAGTGGACCCTGTTCTCGCCCAACGAAGTAAAAGACCTGCACGAGCTGCACGGCAAGGCCTTCGAAGAGCGTTATGAGCAATACGAACAGATGGCCGCCGAAGGCAAGATCTACGTGCACAAGGTGGTGCAAGCCAAGGACCTCTGGCGCAAGATGCTGTCGATGCTGTTTGAAACCGGCCATCCGTGGATGACCTTCAAGGACGCCTGCAACATCCGCTCGCCGCAGCAGCATGTGGGCACCGTGCATTCGTCCAACCTGTGCACCGAGATCACGCTCAACACCAGCAAGGATGAAATTGCAGTGTGCAACCTCGGCTCCATCAACCTGGTGAATCATGTCAGCGAGAAAGGCCTCGACCGCGAGAAGCTGAAAAAGACCATCACCACTGCCGTGCGCATGCTCGACAACGTGATCGACATCAACTACTACTCGGTGCCGCAGGCCAAGACCTCCAACATGCGTCACCGTCCGGTCGGCCTCGGCATCATGGGCTTCCAGGATGCGCTGTATGTGCAGAAGATTGCCTATTCCTCGGATGCAGCGGTGATTTTTGCCGACCGCTCGATGGAAGTGGTCAGCTATTACGCGATCGAAGCCTCCACGCTGCTGGCGGAAGAACGCGGCACCTACGAAACCTACAAGGGCTCGCTGTGGGACCAGGGCCTTATGCCGCTGGATTCACTGGAAATGCTGCGTCAGCAACGCGGAGCTGAGTTCCTGCAAGTGGATACCAGCAGCACGCTCGACTGGGCCGGCCTGCGCCAGCGCGTGCAGCAGCGCGGCATGCGCAACTCCAACGTGATGGCGATTGCGCCAACGGCTACGATTGCCAACATCACCGGCGTGTCGCAGTCGATCGAGCCCACTTACCAGAACCTGTATGTGAAATCGAACCTCAGCGGTGAATTCACCGTGGTGAACCCCTACCTGATCCGCGACCTGAAAGCGCTGGGCCTGTGGGACAGCGTGATGCTGAACGATCTCAAATACTACGAAGGCAGCGTGCAGAAAATCGACCGCATCCCGGAAGCGCTGAAAGTGCTGTATGCCACCTCGTTTGAAATCAGCCCGCAGTGGCTGGTGGAAGCGGCCAGCCGCCGCCAGAAATGGATTGACCAGGCGCAGTCACTCAACCTTTACATAGCCGATGCCAATGGCAAGAAGCTGGACGTGACTTACCGCATGGCGTGGCTGCGCGGTTTGAAAACCACCTATTACCTGCGCGCACTCAGCGCCACCAGCACCGAGAAATCGACGGTGAGCGGCGGCCAGCTGAACGCAGTAAAAGCGCAACCAGCACCGGTGCTGCAAGCCAAGGCCCCGATTGCCGATGGCCTTGATGGCCAGGCGGCCGATGTGCCGAAAGCCTGCTCGATCGACAACCCTGACTGTGAAGCCTGTCAATAACCCGCAGCGAATAACCAGAAGTGTTTAACCGCAATAAAAGGATGAGGAAGACCCAATGTTGAGCTGGGACGAATTGAATGTTGATGAAACCCCGTCACCATCGGTGGTGAACAACACGCTGGCGGCAGAACAGGCGGCTGATAAAGAGTCAGCACAAGCTGCCCAGCAAGCCGCAGTAGCGCGCCAGGAAGTGGAACTCGAAGCCACCCCGGTGCGTGCACCCAAGCTGGACAAGCCGGCCGCTGCCCGCGTGGCCACCGTCAGTGCTGCGCGCGTGGAAGCCCCGGTGAATCCGATTGCCGCCGCGCTGCAAGCAGTAGCCGAGATCGACACCAGCGAAGGCCTGCAGGAACTGGCCACCGCCGCCGAGCGCGTCACGGTGGACCAGAAAGCCATGATCAACTGCCGAGCCGATTTGAACCAGCTGGTGCCGTTCAAATACGAATGGGCCTGGCAGAAATATCTCGACGGCTGCGCCAACCACTGGATGCCGCAGGAAGTGAACATGAACGCCGACATCGCGCTGTGGAAAAAGCCGGAAGGCCTCACTGCCGATGAACGCCTGATTGTGAAACGCAGCCTGGGCTTTTTCAGCACCGCCGATTCGCTGGTGGCCAACAATCTGGTGCTCGCGATTTACCGTCTTGTCACCAACCCCGAATGCCGCCAGTACATCCTGCGCCAGGCGTTTGAGGAAGCCATCCACACCCACGCCTATCAATATTGCATTGAATCCTTAGGGATGGACGAAGGCGAAATCTTCAACATGTATCACGAAGTGCCGGCAGTGGCGCGCAAAGCCTCATGGGGTTTGAAATACACCCGCGAACTCAGCGACCCGACTTTCACCACCGGCACCACCGAACACGACCAGACCCTGCTGAAAAACCTGATCGCATTCTATTGCTGCATCGAAGGCATCTTCTTCTACTGCGGTTTCACGCAGATCTTGTCGATGGGCCGCCGCAACAAGATGACCGGCACCAGCGAACAGTTCCAGTACATCCTGCGCGACGAATCGATGCATCTCAACTTCGGCATCGACATGATCAACCAGATCAAGCTGGAAAACCCGCAGCTGTGGAACGAAAGCATGCGCGCGCAGGCCACCCAGATGATACTGGAAGCCACCCAGCTGGAAATCGAATATGCACGCGACACCATGCCGCGCGGCGTGCTCGGCATGAACGCGGCGATGATGGAAGAGTATCTGCAATTCATAGCCAACCGCCGCCTGGTGCAAATCGGCCTGAAGGAAATGTATCCGGGCGCACAGAACCCGTTCCCGTGGATGAGCGAAATCATGGACCTGCGCAAAGAGAAAAACTTCTTTGAAACCCGCGTCACCGAATACCAGACCGGCGGCGCGCTGACCTGGGAATAATTGCTCAACGGGGTCAGACCGAGCCGGCACAGCCGGTGAGCTCTGACCCCTTCACCAAACCATTGAGGACACGAGCATGACCGACCGCAACGAAGCCGGCAAAGAAGCCAGCGAAAACGCCGAACAAACCCTGATGACGCTCGACCAGCTGAGCCAGACGCTGGAAGTGATGAGCGCCGTGGTCGACCGCCTCAAATCCCACCTCAACCGCCAGCTGTCGCTGACGCAGGAACTGTTCAACGACGAGGAGAAAGTCCGCAAGGCGGAGGCAGAACAGCGCGCGGAGTCAGCGCGCAAACTGCAGCAGGAGTCGTTTGTGGTGGAGATTACGCAGAAGGAGCTGGAATCGAGTAATAAGGGGAAAAAAGTTGTGCATTAATTGGGTATCCCCTCAAAGTACAGCTGCAAAAATATAAATAATCGATACCAAATAATTGCATCCGGACGGGTCTGAAGTGACTTTTCCCCGGCAAATCGCACCAGTCGATCCCCGGCCACATACCCCTTGTTTTCCAGTCATGAGTATCTATATAAAGCAGGCCTTGCTCTTTGCGAGCAAGGCCTCCCTTCAATCCTCTTTGGTAATCCCCCCATGAGTGCTCAAGCAATCGTTCAATTCCGGAAAATGCTGGAAAACCTAGACAACTGCCTGGCCAAGGCCGAAAGCCATGCCACCGCCAAAAAATTCGACGTCAATGTATTGGCCAATTACCGGCTTGCTCCCGACATGTTCCCGCTGGTGAAGCAGATCCAGTCCTGCTGTGACACCGCCAAATTTGCTGCGGCCTATTTGTCGAAGCAGACGCCGCCCAAGCATGAAGACAACGAACTTACGTTTGCAGATTTGCACGCCCGCATCCAGAAAGTAGTCAGCTACCTGGGCGGCTTCAAGGCCGGGGATTTTGCCGGCTACGCCACCGTTAAAGTGTCGCCAGGCTGGGCGCAAGGCAAATGGCTGACAGGTGAGGAGTATCTGGAAGAAGTCGCGATCCCCAATTTCTATTTCCACGTGATGGCCAGCTACGCCATCCTGCGTCATGCCGGCGTCGATGTGGGCAAGATGGATTATATGGGTGCCGTCAATCTGAAAGACTAGCCCGCGCGCAGGGGCACGCAACTGCATGTCCCTGCTACTTAAGCCGCATCCCGTCGCCGCACAGCCAGCATATCCTGCGGATCCAACGGGCTGAACTGGCCTGGACTTAAGGTAAGCAATGCTTTGGTGAAACCGCCCGCAGTGACAAACTCAACTTCCACTGCCTCATTCTGATAAAGCTCCACAACAGCGCCGATATCGCCACGCTTGAGACCATAGGACGGGATGTCAGCTTCGAGCATGACAACGTCCAGTAATTTTATAGTCATCTGTTTAGCCCTCCGGGTAAGCCGTAACGAACCGTAATACATGTTGTTCGGGTGCCGCAATCCACACGGTCAATATTCTAGCCGATTTGCCATTAGGTCCGACAATCCAGCCACTGACTGTATATTTGGCGCCGTGCGGTGACCTGCCGGCATGCGCCAGGCTTCCTTTCAGCAAGTCGCGGATGTCTCGTTCCAGGGTTTTCCATACCAGCTGATGGTAACCAAGTGCCAGAAAGAACTCCGCTTTGTATTGGCCAACATGATGAGTAGGCGACAACAGGTAATCCAGAATTTTCTGCCGCTCAATTACAACGCCCCTGAACTCCCGAATATCCATTTCGGTCTCCTGCTGTTCCTTTACCTGCACTGTAGGACAGCTTTTGATAATCTGCAGGGAAATTGCAGACCGACTGGGAGTTGGCCCAAAATGGGCAGGCTCTTAACTGGATATCTCCGCTGGAGTAAAACCGCCATGTGGGACTGCAACCGTGTGACCAGACTTGAATACAGGTCGGGCTATTCATACTTCGTGGGTTTCGACGATGGCCTGAGTGCCGTGCTGGATTTTGCCGAATACCCGAATTACGGCGGTGTCTTTGCCCCACTTAGAAGTCTGGAATTTTTCCGTCAAGCCCATATCGAAGGCGGCTCCATCGCCTGGCCTAATGGCGCCGATATTGCTCCTGAAACTCTCTACATGAAGTGTGAACAGGCAGCGCTATCGCCTGCGAGTTAGCGGTACATATCCTTCTAACGCTACGTCTCCAATCAGCCAGATAAACTGGCAAGTTCCCCTATCTCTTCTAGACTGAATGCATCCCGAAATGGACTTTGGTTTTGCCAATCCTTGCATTGCGCAAATGTCCCAGATATGGAACACTAGAAAATGAAGGTTGTACTCTTCCATCCCAAAGCACTCGAGGAGTTTCGCGAGCTGCCCAAACCAGTCCGCAGTGCCTTTGGAGAATTGTTACGGATATTGCAGGAAGGCATTGCACTAGGCATGCCGGCGTCGCGGCCAATGCCGAGTGTGGCGCAAGGTGTTGATGAGCTAAGGGTTAAAGATGCGTCAGGACACTATCGGGCGTTTTATTTGAAGAAATCCAGTGCCGGCATATTGGTACTGCGCGCCTTCCACAAGAAAACGCCGGAAACGCCGCCATCGGAAATCAGATTGGCCCGTAAGCGATTGCAGGAGTTGATTGATGAAAATCCGTAAGGCACGTCAAGTTCGGCCAATGAAAGCACGCACAGGTCACGAGCTTGGCCGCTTGTTGGAACTTTCCGGCGAAGACTCGGCAGCCATCGAATTGCGCGTCGCTCTGCTGAAGAAAATCATCAGCGAAATAGGCAAGCAGGAATTGACGCATGCACAAGCCGCTAAGCGTACCGGCACCTCGCGTTCACGCATGACATCAATCCTGAACGGTGCCATCCAGGATGTGTCCACGGATTTGTTGTTGCGCGTATTAACTGCACTGGGGATTCGAGCGCGCATTTCATTTGCGAAAGCTGCATAACATCTACTTGCAGCTCTCTCATCGCTAGTGGCTCACGGCCCTTTGGATTTTCGGAAGAACGACTGACCCAGATCATCCTTCAGTTCTTCCAGATACTTGTTGTTCTCCTGGCACACGTAATCCTGCAGTTCCTGCCCTTCCACCCAGGCAATGTCCCATTCGGCTGTCCAGGGTTGGTCATAGGCACCGGGATCATCAATCGTGACCTTGTAATTCAGCTTTTCCTTGTAGGGTCGGGAAAAGTATTCCACCGTGTGCAGCTGGTCGGTGTGCATGTAGCCGCTGTAATCCAGCCAGGTTTTTTCGTTGTAGCCCACCGTATCCACTACCAGCGTGTCGTGATCCCAGTGGCCCACCGAGTCGCCAAAATAGGTGGGGTTCACTTCGGCCGGATGCTTGCGGCCGTCCATATGGATCTCGCGCCAGACGTGACCACCGCCTTCGAACACCAGCAGAATGCGGTTACCGTCCTGGACGATTTGGGCCGGATACGGCGTGGCCATGGAGCGCGGGCCGCCCGGTGGCAGGCACAGGCCTTCGGGATCGTATTTGGAGCCGGTGGTGTGGTGATAAGCCCACATGGCATTGACCCAGCTTTTGGCAGGCGCCGGGCCGGGTTTGCTTTGGGCATTGGCGAAATTGCTCACCCAGGGCAGGTTCCACACGCCGGTGCCACCCAGCGCCGGCTCGCCGCTACTGAGCCGCGGTGTCGGCGTGTGCGGGCCCTTATCCTTGAACAGGTATTCGTTGGTTGCGGTGTATTTGGTGGTATCGGTGGTGAAATAGATGGCCCCTGCCTCACTGGCCTGGCCGTGCGCCAACATGCTGACCGACATCGCAGTGGCCAGCGTCACCAGCTGCATTGGATTTGTGTTCATCAGGACTCCCCCCGTTTTAGTTCTGGGATCGAGTATAGCGCCACATTCGTGATCAATTGGGGAAGTATTCCAATTTCCCCTGGTTGTGTTGCCCCCGCCGAAACAGGCTAGTATTGGCCCGCTGCACCATAACAAATTCAATGAGGGGACTTTGCCATGAAAGCGTGCGCTACAACGCTACTGAAATTTCCGCTGGTTCTGTTGCTGCTGGGCTTGAGCGCAGCAACACTGGCACAACCACCACAGGGTTTCGGCGGTCCGCCCGGCGCGGCCGCCGAGCCAGTGCGGGATCCGGTAGTCGCCGCCATCCCCACCATCAAGCCCATCACCGGCCCGGGCAAGGTCTACGACTCCTCGGCGGCGTTATGGCCAGGCCTGGGCGTGGATCACTACGATTACGTCATCAACGAATACCAGATCTCCGGCTCGGCCGCCGGCGCGCCCTATGAAACGCGGCTGGTGATCCGCCGGCCGAAGAACGACAAAAAATTCAGCGGTCTCGTGGTGGCCGAAGCCATGCATCCGGCCGGCGCTGCGCATGCGTTTGAATACAACTCGCTGTACCTTATGGACTCAGGCCATATCGCGGTGGAGATCGATACCCAGGGTGCTGACCTGATCGCGCAATACAGCCCCGAGCGCTATGGCTTCATCAAGGTGGCCAACAACCAGACCAGCGAAATCCTGGCGCAGGCCGGGGCGCTGATCAAAAGCCCGCAAAGCCCGATCGCCAACATGGGCCTGCGCAAAATGGTGCTGTGGGGCACCTCGGCCAGCTCCGGCATCCTGGTGGCTTACCTGCCTTCGCACAAAGTGTTCAGGCTGGCCAACATGGGCAATATCTATGACGGCTTCATGCCCACGATGAATGGCTCCACCATCAAGACCGTGGATGTGCCGATGATCCAGGTGCCAACGCAGCGCGAATTCCAAAGCGTAGCCACCGCAGCGCAGGACAGTGACGAGCCAGGCAAGCAAATGCGCGTGTACGAGTTCCCCGGCATGGCGCACCTCGATACCCGCAACACCTCCAAGCGCTTCACGCAGGAAGACTGCATTCACCCGCTGTCCGGTTTTCCGATCGATGCCTATACCTCGGTGGCGCTGTATCACCTGCTGCGATGGGTGGACAAGGGCATCTCGCCGCCCCATGCCCCGCGCGCAATCATGGACATGTTCACCGACAACGACGGCTCGCTGATGCAGCTCGATGAATACGGCAATGCGATGGGCGGCATCCGCAATACCTATGTCGACCTGCCGACGATGAAATACACGATGATCAACGAGCCCAATCCCAACAGCACCGGCCCCGGTCTGGGCCGGATGCAAACGCCGCTGTTGTGCTCGCTGTCCGGCTGGCAGACGCCGATTCCCCAGGCCACGTTGCGCAAAATGTACGAAAGCCCGGCCAAGTATGTGCGCATGGTGGAAGCGCGCCTGAATGAACTGGAAAAGCAGGGTTGGTCACTGCCGGTTTATCATGAAATCATCATGCGGGATGCCAGGGCTGTCAGTTTCTGATTGTGTTCACCCGGTGCAATGGCGGAGGTTGTCGCCATTGCGCCGGATGATCAGGGACGTTCCCCGGTTTTCTTGAAGATTCGCAGCGAGGCTCACAAACCGCGCATCAGCGTCAGCAAGCCGTTGACGATGCCCGCTTCGGCGCAGCCTGGTTTCAGCCGCGAACTCAGCACCGTAAATACATTGCGGCCATAGGCGTCTTCGCTGGGAATGTAGCCGGTCGGCGCCGAGCCATCGGTCAGCGTGGACAACAGCGTGTGCTTGAAGGGCGATTCACGCTTCAGGCGCTGGGCGATAGCGCTATAGACCTCGCCATCCACTGCGCCGAGGTAGATATCACCGATGCGCAACGCGCCGAGCCTGAGCGACACCTCGCCATCATCAACATAAGTGCCCGCATAGCCGCCGCGGCCGGAATCGGTGCGCTTGCGGGCCGCACAGCTCAGCTTCGATTCGGCACCATGGATGGTTGCATCCACCGGGGCTTTCTCGAGTGAATCCCGCATCACATGCAGGATCTCTTCACCGAGCATCTGCCCCATCGTCAGCGTCATCTGCTCCTGCTGCTTCATCAGCACCTGCACGCGCGGATTGTTGCGATCCAGCCCCTGCCCGCCCGGCGGCATGTCGTTGCTGATGTCCTTGCCCTGTTTGGCGTAATCGGCAATGCGGATTTCGCGCAAGGCATAGGTCTGGTCAAAGAAAATCGGGTTCTGGTCGCCGGCCGCACCGCTGGTCCATAGCGCCACCGCGTCACCGCCCAGCGATTCTTCGACATAGCGGGAGGTTGCGCCCGGAATGTCGCCGCTGATCTTGTCCAGCGTGCCGGTGAGCACGCCATGCACCGCATAGTTCGCATACACCGCAATCGGCTTGCCGGCCGCAGTCTCGACCCGCATCACCGCCACGGTCTTGTCGGACGTGCCCTGGTAGTTGGGGCCTTCCCACCAGCGATTGGTGACGGGATCGACGATGTCGCGGTTGACGTTGATGTAGGAGACCCCGGTGCCCCAGAAAATCCTGGCCGGTTCCAGTCTGGCAATCGCAGTGCGCAGACTCTGCATGATCTGGTCTTCGATGTTGCCTTCGAGCCGGAACGGCACGCTGTGCGTGTGAGTGGCCGACAGCAGCAACTGCGCCGGCGGGATGTTGAATTCGCGGGCGGCACGCGCGCTCACCTTCTGGTAGAGATCGGTGGGAATACCACCGGCATCAATCGCCACCAGCGCGGCGCGACTGCGGCCATTGTCCACCACCAGTGTGCGCACATAGATTTGGTCCAGCACACCGAGAAAACCGGCGGGCAACTTCGCTGCCGGCGGCGTGTAATCCACGCGCGCGGCTCCGGCCTTGAAAGCTGCGGTGGCGACTTCCGACGGCGCTGCCGCCAGGGCCGGAATCGTGACAAGTACTGCCATTGCCAGTGCCAACAAACGCATGCTGTGTTGCTCCCTCTCTGGAAAAGTGGCGAAAGCATAGCCGTTTTCACGGTGCATGCAATCGATTGTAAACAGGGAATTGACCCCATTACCCGGAAGTGGTGTGATCATGGCCCTGTCGGGCCTGCCAAAACTGCAGTCGCTTGCGATTATTTCCACAAGAAGGAGAACCACACATGCAATTGCGGATACTGATCACCTTGCTGGCCGGATTGTGCTTAACCGGAACTGTGCTGGCGCAGCCGGCCAATGCACCGTCAACTGCGGAAATCGAAGCGATGCACAGTGCGTTGCCGGACACGCCCGGCACCGGCAAATTTCCCGCCATCAAGGAAGTGGATCCAGGCCTGCCCGGCCAGGTGATCTTCCGGCCGGCCAATCTCAAGGCGCTCGGCACCACCAAACTGGGCGTGTACGCGTTCGGCAACGGCGCCTGTACCGACGACGCTGCCCATAACCGCCTGCACTTGCTGGAAGTTGCCTCTCACGGTTATCTGGTGATCGCGCCGGGTTCGCTCTACACCGGACCAGGTGCGATCAAACGTCCGCCCAATCTGCCGCCGGCCGGTCCCAACGTGGTGCTGACCACTTATCAGCAACTGGGTCAGGCCATCACGTGGGCATTGGCAGAAAACCAGCGCGAAGGCAGTCCCTACCGCGGCCTGATTGATCCTGCTGCGGTTGCGGTATCGGGCTACAGCTGCGGTGGCTTGCAGGCCCTGTTCAATGCCGGCGATCCGCGCGTGCACACCATCGTGATGATGAACAGTGGTCTGTTCCCGGACGGTCCCACCACCATGGCCGGCATGACCGGCGACAAGAGTTTGCTGAAGACACTGCACACACCGATCCTGTACGTGCTCGGTGGTGACACCGACATCGCCTACAAGGCCGGCATGGACGATTTCGCGAAAATCGATCACGTGCCCGCAGTAGCGGCCAATATCAACAAGGGCCATGGCGGCACTTACTGGGAGCCGAATGGCGGCGCTGCCGCGCAACTAGTAGTGAAATGGCTGGACTGGCAATTGCGTGGCGACCGCGAAGCCGGCCGCGCGTTCCTCGGCAACGATTGCGGGCTGTGCCGCGATCCGGCGTGGAAACTGCAAACCAAAGGGCTGCACTGAGTCCACTGCTTGTTGCCGAATACTGCCCGCCTGGTGGCAGCAGGTTCTGTGTGAAAATGATGTACATGAAACAGGTTGAAACGAAATTGCCGTTGCTGGCCACCATGCTGGCGACCGTGTTGCTGACAATGTCGCTGTCATTGCCGGCACTGGCTGATGCCCGCCTGGCGATGGCGGCGAAGGAACGCGATCTCGACAGCGTGCGCTTGTTGCTGGCCGAGCGCGGCGCCGATGTCAACGCGCTTGGCCCCTACGCAACACCGGCGCTGCACTGGATCGTCCGCATCGAGGATCACGAACTGGCGCGGCGACTGCTCGAAGCCGGCGCCGATCCCAATCTGCGCACCGGCCTCGACGTGAGTGCGCTCAGTATCGCGATTGAAAATGGCGATGCCGACATGGTGCAGCTGTTGCTCAGGCACAAGGCCGATGTGCATCAGCCCGACCGCACCAGCGAAACCCCGCTGATGCAGGCCGCCCGCACCGGCTCGGCGGACATCGTACGGATGCTGCTGGCGCAAGGTGCGAAAGTCGATGTGCGTGAACCGCAAAACCAGCAGACGGCACTGATGATCGGTGTGCGCTCGGGCTCTGCCGGCGTCGTCAAGCTGCTGCTGGCAGCCGGCGCAGATGTAAATGTGCAGAGCAAGATTGGCGAAATACCGCGGTTCCGGTTGCCGAGTGAAAGCGCCGCCTCCAAAGGCGTGGGCGTCAATCGCGGCGGCTGGCCCGAGCGTGGCCAGCGTGCGCCGGTGGGTGGCGCCAAGACACCCTTGCTGTATGCCACGCGCAAAGGCGATCTCGCCATTACACAATTGTTGGTGGCCGCTGGCGCCAACATCGAACAGACCGATGCCAACGGCGTCACGCCTTTGCTCAACACGGTGCTCAATGCCACGGTGACCAGCCAGCCCGATCACAAGACCCAACACCTCGACGTGGCTTACTACCTGATCGAACACGGCGCCAACATCAATGCCAGTGACTGGTACGGCGAGACGCCGCTGTGGGCCGCAGTTGATCTGCGCGATCTCGATGTGTCGGGTCCCACCCGTGACAACGGCATCGATCGCGCCGCAGCCTTCACGCTGATCAAGACCTTGCTGGAACATGGTGCCGATCCGAACGCGCGTATCAAGGAATTGCCGCCCGATCATCGCTGGGTGACGCGCCTGGGCAGTTTGTCGTGGGTGGATTTCACCGAGCAGACCGCCTTTCTGCGCGCGGCGCTGTCCGGCGACGTGTCGACGATGAAGCTGCTGGTGGCGCATGGGGCCGATCCCAACATCACGACCTTCACCGGCAGCACGCCGCTGATGGCGGCCGCCGGCGTCAACTGGACTGTCAGCCAGACTTACGATGAAGGCGCCGATGCGCTGCTGGAAGCAGTGAAGCTGGCGCATGAATTGGGCAACGATGTGAATGCGCAGAACGCGCTGGGCTTTGCCGCCATTCACGGTGCGGCCAATCGCGGCTCTGACAACATTATTCGCTGGCTCGCCGCCAACGGCGCCAGGCTCGACATCGCCGACAAGGTCGGGCGCACGCCCGTGACCTGGGCGCACGGCGTCTTCCTGGCCACCCACCCGCCGGTGGATCGTCCGCAAACGGTGGCGTTGCTGGAAACTCTGATGGCGTCGCCCACCCGGGACAAGTGAAGCAGAAGCCGAAGACGATCTGGTACGATAAACATCCAATGACAAAGCGAGGAAGCCCACAATGAAAACAACGGTAGCCTGTCAATCACGCCTTTGGAGTTTGCTGTGTCTCATGTTATGCGCCACGCCAGCCTGGGCCGATGACCAAAGCGAACTGCTGGATCGTCTGCAGATCATGGAGCTGCAGTCACGTTATGCGCTGGCGCACGACCTGACCGATCCTGCCGGCTATGCGGCAGTGTTTACTGCGGATGCTGAACTGGTCGGCAGCGGCGGCAAAGTGCTGGCCAAAGGCACCGAACAGCTGCGTGCGATGACCGCCAATGATCGCAAACGCCTCAACGGCGGCCTGCCGGAGAATGTGCGCTCCTACGGCGTGATGCGTCATGTCGTCACCAATTCGGTGGTCGATATCACCGGGCGCGACACTGCCACCGGCCAATGCTACGTGCTCTCGATCGCCAACAATAAAGGCCATGGCCCTGAAATCCTGAGCATTGGCCGCTATGAGGATCGCTACCGCAAGGTAAACGGCAAATGGCTGATCGCCCGCCGCGAGATTGTCAGTGACATGGGCAACGACGCGCTGGCCGCACAGGTTTTTGGCAAGTAAACAGTACCTGCCGGCGCCGCCTCACTTGCGTTTCGGGGCCGCCGGCGCTTCACACACCACCTTCGACAATTCCTCGCCCTTGCCTTCATGCTGGATGCAGACAGGGCGCAGGTAGTCTTCCTCGAACACCATGCCGGAGAAATTGTCTTCGCGCGGGTTCTCTTCGCAATCGAATTCGATGGGCTGCTGACCATTCACCCAGCTCCACTCGCGATGCAGTAGTACCGGTTTGGTGAAGGTGGCCGGGTCGTCCAGCGTGATGTCGATGGAAAGGGTCTTGCCGTCAGCGCTCTTGCTGATGCGCTGCGTCATGTGCATCGCCGTGGAATGCAGCGCATTGTCGAGCACACCGCGCCCGTTGTAACCGATGGTGTCGACTACCAGCACATCACCTTCCCAGTGTGCGATCGAATCGCCGCCGTAGCTGGGCTTCAGATCGGCAGGATGCGCAGCGGCGAAATACACCTGGCGGATATCGCGTATCTCGTCCATCACGACAAACACCATCTTGTCCTTGTTCTGCAATACATAAATCGGCGCGATGGGACCGACCGCCTGGTTGACACCGGTGGGGCGGCACATGATGTGGGGCGTGGCCAGCTGCGTGCCGGCTGCCGACATCGCAAGGGCGTGGTCAACGCGCGCTTGCGCCTTTGGCGTGAACGAAACACCGGTGCCCAGATAGAACGCCATCAATACACCTGGCACGCGCTTGACGCGCCAAAGACCGCTGAAATCGTGCGCGTCGGTATTGGGTTCATAGCCGGGAATGGCGCGAGCTTCTGTAGGCGCAGGACCGTTGGCAGCCTGCAGACTGACGCTGGCTGTCAGTGTGGCGAACGCGAAAATGGCACAGCACATGCGGGCACGTACCGGGTGCGGTTTCATCACAGTGGCGCTCCCCCCTGGTTGATACGATCCAGGCACACGTCTTCCTGCAGACGCGCACCCCGCTGGCGCTGATAGGTCACCAGGGTTTCCCAGGCTTGCGAGAAAGTCTGCGGGTCCTCGAAGCGAATGCGGTTTTCCAGCGTGTTGGCGTCGCGCAGCCGCAGGTGTTCAGTCATCACCAGCTTGTCGCTGTGTGGCAGCCCTGCATGGTCCATGATGTTCTCGTGCATGAGGCCTTTGGTTTGTACAACCAGCGTGTTGTCATTCTCCCAATGGCCACTGGGGACTCCGAGCGACAGTGGATAGTAGAGTTCCGGCTCTGCGCCACTCATGTCCACCAGGCGTACCCAGCGATTCCACTCGAAGAAAAAACCCACCTGACGGCGATCCACCATGATTTCGAAAGGACGCGCTTCCAGCAACAGCCTCGGCAAGCCCACCGCAGCACACCAGGTGGCGCGGTCGAAAGAGCTGTCGCCGCTCTGGCGACTGCGCTGGTGTTGTTCGTAAACGGCTTTGGCCGCCGGCAACAGCGGTGGCGCTTTCCCGTCGGCGGTTTGCAGCGCGGTGATGGCGCCTTTGATCAACCAGACACCATTGAGATCTTCCCGCGCAAAGCCGGCCGCGGCGCTAGTGATCGGCAGTAGCGCAAGACAACTGAGCAGCAAGGTTCGCATTGGCTTGACCGCTTGGCGGAGGTGCTTTTCCATCATTGCTGCCCTTGAGTAGTTCCCAGCAACGGAGGCGCGGGAACCTTGGTCATATCCTCTACCGAGGGCCCTGTGTAGATGCGTGGAGCAACGCCGGGCAACACATCGCCCGACGGCAGCCGTATGTACATCAAGGTGCCACGCGGACTGCCATTCTTCGATGGGCAGTACACCACCGTCACCTTGTCACCGGCCACGACGCTCTCCTTGCGCCAGCCGAGACGGATATTGAACACAGGGGCGCCCATTTCGAAACCGAATTCGATTTCCTTGCCAGAGGCATCAGGCACCAGCACCTGCACCCAGGAGTGTGGATTGGTCCACTGCAACTCCTTCACTTTGCCGGTGACGGCATAGGCGCGTGTGTAATCGAATTCGACAATGGAATGATGGGCATAGAGCGCCGGGGCTATCACCAGCAGCCACCAGGCCAGCCCGGTCTGTAACAGGCGATGTCTCATTCACGCTTCCTTTGCGTGTGCATGTGGCGGCATTGCACCATGGTGCGCTTGATCGAACGAATCCAAAGTATTGATTGATCAGCATCCGGAGATGTTATGGGAGCGGGAATGTGCATACACCAAGGGACAGCAGCATACTTCTGATGAGCGTGATATCGTAGAACGCCGTTACTTTCAGGTAGCACATCGACAAATCTGGACATCCCCGCGCCATCGAAACCGCCATCGAAACCGCCATCGAAACCGCCATCGAAACCACTATTGAAAGGAGTGCAGCAATGAGTCTGAAGTCGGAAACAAAAAAACTGGTTTGCCTCGGCATGGGGCTTGCACTGTCACTGCTGGCATCAATCGCGCCGGCCCAGCCTGAAGGCACACCGATGCCGCCGGGCATCCGCTGGGGGTCCGAGGTCAAGCCCGAAAAGGGTGTGGAGATCCGCAGCTACAAATTCGAGCCGACCGGTGAAATGCTGCCGTATGCAGTGTACGTGTCCTCGAAGATCAAGCCCGGCGACAAGGCGCCGCTCATCATCGCCTTGCGCGGTTTCACCGGCACTACGCTGACCATCGTGCGCGGCACGGCGGTGGATCTGGCTGAAGCCGGCGGCTACATCCTGGTGGGAGCCATCGGCTACAACAACCGCGCCGGTTTCGGTGTCACCGCACTACCGCCGCGCCCGCCAGCCACTGGTGCCATACCGCCAGCGCCTGCAGCCGACCGGCCGCAGCCGCCGATGGTGGGTGGCACCGCCGAAACCGATCCGGCCAGGATCACCGCCTACAGTGAGCAGGATGTCATGAACGTGCTGGCGATGGTGCGCAAGGAATTCAGCATCGACGACAAGCGCATCTACCTGGTGGGCCACTCGCAAGGCGGTGGCGGCGCGCGTCATATCGCCGAGAAATACCCGCAAATATGGGCCGGCGTTGCGCTGCTGGCACCAGCGTTGTTCAACGTGGAGCTGACGGAGAAATCCAATCTGCTGCACATCCCGGTTCTGCTGGCAGTAGGTGACAAGGACAGCCTGGCTGAGGGCACCAAAAATTTCAGCGACAAACTGGCCGCGCTCAAAGGCAAGGCCGAGTTCAAGCTGTACCCAGGCGTCGACCACGGCACTGTCATCCTCGGCAGCATGCCCGATGTATTCAAGTTCTTCGGGCAACACGTGAAGAACTAGTGCAGTAATTCAAACCACCAGCCCGCCGGGTATCGATTTGGGAAAACGTTTGCAGGTTTCTGCATAAACGTCGGCAGGCAGCGGACCTCTGGCGGCAACCTTTACATTGGCAAGCAGATGCTCCGGATTGGCGGTGCCGACGATGGTGGTCGTCATATCCGGATTGCTGAGCGTGAAGCGCAGCATGAATTCCATCGGCGTCATCCCCTGCAGCAGATCATCGACTCTGGTTTCGCTCCATAACTTGCGACGCGCCCGAAACGCCGGCTGCAAAAATGGAGGATAGTCATTGATCAGCGCGGCATCCTTGACCATGACACCGCGCGCGACACCGCCACGGATAATCACCCCGACATTATTGAGCCTGGCCTGATGGATCAGGTCTTCATGATCGCGTTCAACCAGCGAATACGGACACTGGATCACATCGAATACGTTCATCGCGATATGGTCGGCCAGATGCGGAATATTGCCGGAGATACCGATGAATCGTAGTTTGCCCTCGCCTTTCAGCTTGAGCAGTTCCGCGATCGAATCATGCGCTTCCAGTTCGGCCCGTGACGGACTCAGATGAAACTGCACGAGATCGAGATGGTCGGTGCGCAGGCGCCGCAGGCTTTGCTCAACACCGGCGCGCACATTGCCACAACTGAAATCATGCGGCTTGCGCAACTCGTGCGACACATCCACTGCTTCGACCGGACAACCGCATTTGCTGGCCAGAAAAAATTCGCCGCGCCGCTGCGCCAGATGTTCACCAATCAAGGCCTCGGCGTAACCATAATCCGGTGAGGTATCGATAAAGTTGATGCCGTTGTCCAGCACCGCATTGAGGATGGTGCTGGCCTGTTGCGAAGTCAGCCGCGGAAAATGATCAGTGCCGCGCAGCTCCATGGAGCCAAAGCCCAGTTTGGTGACATTCAGACCGGTGCGACCGAGTATTGATGTTGGTAGTTGGTGCATCGTTATTTACTCCTGCTCTGGAAATAGGCACCATCATAGGCCCAACCCAACCGGAGTGTTAAGACATGGCTATTTGGGACAAAACCGAATCCAGCCCGACCGCGGCCACCACGGCCCCTAACCCGGCGCCGCAGGCGAGCGCCCAACCTGTGCAGCCGCCGGCACCGAAAGCAGGTGCCGGCAAGGAAGAATCGCTGATCGCTTCCGGCATCACCGTCGAAGGCAAGATCAACGGCAAGGGCAGCGTGCGCGTCGCCGGCAAGTTCAAGGGCGACATCCACGTTGACGGCGACCTGCACATCGACGCTGCCGCCAGTGTGGATGGCCAGGTGCAGGCCGGCGAAGTCACCATCAATGGTTCCCTGCAGGGCAATATCCAGAACGCCAAGCATGTGGAACTGAAACAGGGCAGCACCGTCACCGGCGACATCAAGGCCGGCTCGCTGTCCGTCACCGCCGGCGCTCGCATGCGCGGCAATGTGGACTTCGGCTTCAACGAGAGCAAGTAACGGTGACAACGCGCACCTGCCCTCACTGCAAGGCGATGATCCTTGCCAGTGCATCCATCTGTCCCGGATGCAAGGGTCACCTGCGTTTTGACAAAACCGGCGGCGTGCCGGTACCAAAAGCCGCCTGGCGCGTCGAAGGCAGCTTCACCGCCGAACGTCCCGACGGCGCGATGGAATATTGCATCCTCGTCAGTGTACGCAACGAACTCAATGAAGAAATTGCGCGCCACGTCGTCAACGTCGGCACTGTGCAAGGTGACGAGCGGCGCACCTTCACGTTGACAATCGAGACTGCCGACGCCGAAAAATAGGCTTGCCCCTTAGCCCATCGCCAGCAGCGCGGGGCACATCAATTCCAGCACTGCTGCTGCCGCTTTCGGCAATCCAGCCAGCTTCGCATGCTGCCCTGCTCCCACAATTTCCGTCAGCAAGTCCTTGCTGATGCCAACCCAGCCATTGGGAGTCTGGTAACTGACCATGTATTCTCCTTCCAGCCGACAGTGCAAGAGATCGTCCTGATCCTTGGCTTCAGCCTGGCGAGCAGCGACGAGCTGCGGATCGGAGGAAAGGATGTAACGCAACGGCAGCTCGGCGATGGAGGACAGTTTCGCTGCCGCTGGCGAAGCTTCGGACACGATATACAGCCGTCCGGTTGGCACTGCGCTTGTATCTTGTTTGGCAATGCATCGCTGCAACGCCTGCTCGATGCGAGTGTGTATGGCCTCCGCAAACTGCTCCGGGTATTCGAACTGTTTTACCACTTCCGGCTTGATGTGCGGCAGGTTGCGCCAGCCGTTCACCCACCTGCGCTTGTCGGCTCCCCCAGAGGTAAACACAGCTTCCAGACTGAAGTGGCTGACAGCATCCAGCTGCAAGGTCTTGAAGGCCATCAGTTCCAGCAGATTGCTGGCAAACCCGTATAACGCTCCATAGGGAGAATAGCCGTCTTTTACCGGTCGGCTTTGCCGGCAATCTTCGGACAGTGGTTGCGACAGGCGACTGATCAGCGCCTGGTAGTCCTGCAGCAATTGCCGATGGCGCTGACCCGTTGCCGTATAGACAGCGCGTCCTTCGTCATTGGTATTGATGAAGAGGTACTCCATCATCGTATAAGGTCCCAGCAGATCAAGCCGGTTCAGGAACAACTCCGGATCCGGTGACAGACCCTGGCAAATGGCTGCTGCCAACGCGAGCCGCTGCTTGCCATCTTCACTTTGGATGGCGCGCTGGTAAGCCTTCAACAGCGTTACCAGGCCTTCCATCAGCAGCGAGATATCCAGCGCATTGGACAGGCGGGTGAGCAGCATCAGGTTGTGGTCATCCAGCGACACCCCTCTTTGCACGCAGAGGTGCCGTAACTGCGCCCGCAGGTGCCCGCCACCAGTTTGTACGGCGGCTTTTTGGATTTCCAGCTGGTCCGCTGCCGGCAAGGTGTCGGCAATTTTGGCCGCGATCTCGAAATAACCAGCCAGCTCATCAGTGGTGGGGCTCATCGCCACCGGGAACAGCCAGCGCACATCGCGCACCAGCACCGGTTGATCCACAGGTGAGCCAAGCCACAGCTGGTCGAGCCCACCTTGCAGTAGCGACAGCCGCTCGCCGGCGCCGCTGGCATCCTCATCCCACAGCCGCAGGGTCAATAGCGTAAGGCGCCGCAACAGATACACATTGAACAAGGTATTTGCATAGCGAACACGCCCCTTCTGGCCGGGCCAGCGTGTCTGCCGCCAGCAGTGCAAGCCGCGCACCAGCAGCGCGGCCGCATCGATGATGTCATTGCCGGGATGCGCGCGCGGTTTGAAGCCGCTGGCACCATGCGCGTGTTCCAGCTGATCCCGCAAGTTCACCTGGTCACGGGAGATGCCGTTGCACGCAAAGAAGCAATCCTTGAATTGCTGCGACAGCAACGCAACATCCTGCTGATACCCGAGCGGCTGTTTCTGGCAGTTCAACAGCCGTTCGATGCTGTCGACGATTGCCGGGCGCTGTGCCAGGAACAGCCTTAGCAGTTCAAGCTGCGCGTGAAACGGGGAAACGGGTGTCAGAGTCACATATCCCCTGCGCTATGGTCGCACCCGCTCACCACGCCGGATTTTCCACCGGTGCAGTGCGTGCTGCCATTTCTTCGTTGAAGATCTTGCGGCTGACCAGCAACCATTTGCCGTTCACCTTGCGGTAATTGTTTTCGCCGTGGCCATAGGCGCCACTGTAGGCTTTGCGTTCGGCATTGCGGTTGTTGAACTCCATCCAGAAGTCGCGGGATTTGGCGGTATCGCCCTGCACGTCCAGCACCACGTTGGTGATGAAGTGACGCAAGTGAGCCGGGCGCAGCGGTGCGTCTTCCTGCTCCTGCTTGGCAAAGTTTGCCCGCATGTTGTGCACTTCAGTGGCGATGGCGGCGCGTCCTTGCACCACACCGCCGGCCCAATCGAGCACACCATCTTCGGTGAACAGGCTGGCGTACAGATCGGCATCCTGCCAATCGAGCGCGAAACTGTAGCGGGCCAGCAGGTTTTCCACCTGGGCGCGGTCGTTGGCGTAGTTGTCGACCGGGGGCTGGGAACAGGCGCCAAGCAGGGTAATAGCAGCGCCCAGTACTACTGCCGGCAGCAACCGGACAACTCGTGTGCTGAAGATGAAGCCATTGTGTTTTTTTGATTGTATGGACATGAACAAACACCTCGGTGGTCGGGTTGGAAACAGGGGTCGGAAACGCATTCTAGAAGCAATCGGGGACGTACCACAATTTCCCGGATGATACAGTTTTTGTGACTGACCTGACTCTCCGTTATGCTGCCGCTTCCTGACCAGAGTGACCGGAGTTGGCGTGGCAGACATCCTTCCTTTCAAGCGCAAGAGCGTGCCGAAACGCAGCCCTTTGTGTGACAGTGGTCATCATCGCTGGGCAATCTGGCAGCACAAACCGTTCGAGAACAAGCAGGGCAAGCTGGTCACAGTCTATCGCTGTGAGCGTTGTGGCGCAGAACGCACCCAGGCGAAATAGGAGTCAACGTTACCTGTATGTGCGGCCGCTATGTCCCCCCACCGCCTGGCGCCATGGACCGCATCTGGCACTTTGACCGCGCACTGGATCGCGGCACTTCCACGCCGCTCTACAACGTGGCACCAACCCGGCAGGTGCCCATCATCGTGCGGGCAGCGGATGGTGCGCTGGAATTGAACTCGGCACGCTGGGGCCTGATTCCGGCCTGGTGGAAACAGCCAACCCCGCCATCGCTGACCTTCAATGCCCGCTCGGAAGAAGCCCGCCACAAACCCAGCTGGCGCCAGAGCCTGTTGCAGCAACGCTGCCTGATGCCGGCTTGCGGCTGGTATGAATGGAATGAACACGAGCCGGTTACCAACAGCAACGGGCGCAGCGTCAATCAGCCCTACTACATCCATCCCCGCAACCATGAAATCATCGCCTTTGCCGGGTTGTGGTCACTGTGGCAACGACCCGGAGCGGAGCCGGTGCTGTCCTGTGCGCTTCTGTCGAGGGAGGCAGCACCTGCGATTGCCGGCATTCATCACCGCATGCCGGTGGTGGTGCAGCCCGGCGATTACGACAGCTGGCTGGCTGCCGGCACCAGCGCCGCGCAAGTGGATGCAATCATGGCCAGCCCTGTTACCGATTTCGAAGCTTACCGGGTCAGCCTGAAAGTGAACAACGCGCGCAACGAGGGGCCGGAGCTGCTGGAACCGATTGGTTGAAATTCGGTATTTGCAAGCTTGATACACTAGGGCTAAGCTCTGCCAAACAACGGCCACACCAAGATGGCCAAAAGCAATAACAACACACAGGAACAACGCAAAGGGGAGTTCCATGAAATATGCCGTCTGGTTTATACGGTTGCTGTTCGCGTCGTGGATGATCCCCGCGGGCCTCAACCACTTCATTCCCCTCTTCCCGCAACCGATGGGCACGCAGCCGCTCAGTCATGAGCTGATTGTGGCCCTGCTCGACAGCCACCTGTTTGATCTGGTCAAGGCCGTGGAGCTGATTGCCGGCGTCATGCTGCTGTTCGGGTTCTATTCACCGCTGGCGCTGCTGATTTGCATGCCGGTCTCCTTCAACGTGTTTTACTGGGATGCACCGCTCGAAGGCTGGACCTCGGGTGCCGCGCGCTATGGCGACTCAGTGCTGATTTGCAATGTGCTGCTGTGCCTGGCCTGGCTGAAAAACTACCGGACCATGTTCACGCTGCGTGCAGAAGCTTCGCAAATGAAGCAGCTGGTGCTGGGTGGCCGCGTACTGTTTGGTGCCTGGATGCTGCTCAACAGCGCCAACTACCTGTTTCTGTCGCTGTGGCCGTCTCCCACCAGTGCCGAGCCGCTCGCCACGTTGCTGATGAATGCCCTGGTCCACTCACGGCTGCTGGATGTGGCGATGGTAATCCAGCTGGTTACCGGTGCGCTGATACTGGCAGGAGTGGTGGTGCCGGCGGCACTGTGTGTGCTGATGCCGATCTCGACCTGCGCACTGTATTGGGCGCTGATTCTGGATCATCAGCCCTTGAATGTGTTGCTGGCGCTGGCAGCTTTTGCGCTTAACGGATTGTTGATGCTGGCTTATCTGCCTTACTACAAGGGCTCGCTGCAACGCTATGCCCTTTCTGTTGGCGAAGCGTGAGGAAAAACCATGAATTTTGATGCGCTGTTCGTAAACCCCACCGGTCGCACTTCACGTGAGCAATTTGTGCCGGCCATGGTCGTGGTGCTGGCAGTATTCGCGTTCTACGCGTTCTACGTCACCGGACGTAACGCGCATTTCTGCATGCTGGTGCTGCTGTATCCGATCTTCGTGCTGCTCGCACGACGGCTGCATGACATGGGCAAGTCTGCCGGGTTGCTGCTGGTGCCACTGGCGCTGAGTCTCATGGCCTTCGCCAGCAAGCTGCATTACTTCAGCCTGGGCGATGCAGTGAATGTGGCGATGCCGTGGGCAGCGCTCGTGGTATCTGCCGCGTTCGCACTGTGGGGCAGCATGAGCGAGGGGAAATAGAAGGTGAACAGGGGGTAAGCAGGGGGGGGTAAACAAAAAGGAGTCAGAGTCAACGCCATTCAACTCTGACCCCGTGCATGCAATCCCTTTCCCTTACTTCGGAACCCGATCCGAAGTCGGCCAGAACCGCGAAGTGCCGATCGGCAGCCCCTTGAAGAAGGCGTTGACCGAATGGATCTCGCCACCCCACACCTTGAAGGCCTCGAAGGTGACCAATGAGTTGCCTTCACCGTAGGAATTGCCGGTGTGGCCGAAGTTCATCCACAACACCACCACACCGTTCTCTTCATCGACCGCAGCCACGTTGGCAATGATGCTCGGGTTCACCATCAGGTTCTGCGCATACATGTTGCAATCGCCACGGCCGCAGCCCACACCGGCCATGATGGCACCGTTCTCGACCCGATAGGCTTCCTTCGCAAACGGCGTATCACCGTCGATGAAGCTGCCGATGCGCAGGCCGGCAGGGTAAGTGAGTGCGGTCTTGATCATGTCCTCGCGCGACATTTTCTTGCCGGCTGGTACCGGGTCAGGGAAGCCATGGATGGGTGCGCCCAATTCCTTCGGCTGGAAGCGTGATTCCGGAGTAACGTGATTCACCAGCGTTTCGATGCCGGTGATTTTGTTGTCCTTGATATACAGCAGCACCGAATACTGCGCCTGGTTCTTGTCGCCTTCCATCAGCACCAGGTGTGCGGCTGCCACCTGCTTTTTCAGATCCAGATAGTCCTGGCGGAAACTGCCTTTGGCCGTCACCGATTTCCAGATGCCCTCGCCCAGCTTCACTGCTTTGGAGTCTTCGGTGTATTTCACATTTTCTGCCAGCGGCAGTTTGGACGCATCGTGTGCCACCAGTGCATCGACATACCGGGTGAGCATGCCGCTCAGGCAGGTACGGTCACAATCCGCTGCTGAAACAGGTGCAGCTGACAGACCCAGCAGGGTCAATAATCCGGTGGCAAACAGGGCTTTCGCCTTGAGCGCATGACTTGGTAGCAACATGAATCCTCCAGTGACAAGTGGTTGGCAGGGCTGTAATTGTTTGGGAGTAACCTGCATTCATAAACCTACCCCAAGGCAGGACATAAAGGAAATGAGGAAAAGCGGCAATATCATGACTGTGCCGGCATCGACCGCGCTACTGGAAGCAATGGGTGGTTAGCTGACTTTTGGCCTGTCCCGGGCCCCCCGAATCGCATAATATGCGCGCCTCGCCAGCTGCAGCCCCCTACCCTGACCCATGATTGCCACCGCCAACCTCACGATCCAGTTCGGGGCCAAGCCCCTGTTTGAAAACGTTTCGGTCAAATTCAACAACAGCAACCGCTATGGCCTGATCGGGGCCAATGGCTGTGGCAAATCCACACTGATGAAAATTCTCGGCGGTGATCTCAAGCCCACTGGCGGGCAGGTCATGCTGGAACCGTTTGTGCGCCTGGGCAAATTGCGGCAGGACCAGTTTGCGTTCGAGGATTTTTCCGTGCTCGATACCGTGATCATGGGCCACGAAGAAATGTGGCAGGTGAAAGCCGAACGCGAGCGCCTCTACGCGCTGCCCGAGATGTCGGAAGCCGAAGGCATGCAGGTGGCGGAACTGGAAGTACGGTTCGCCGAGCTGGATGGCTATACCGCCGAAGCCCGTGCCGGCGAATTGTTGCTGGGCCTGGACATTCCGATCCATCAGCACACCGGGCCAATGAGCAATATCGCACCGGGCTGGAAGCTGCGGGTATTGCTGGCACAAGCGCTGTTCTCGGCACCGGAAGTGCTGCTGCTGGACGAACCCACCAACAACCTCGACATCGATACCATCCGCTGGCTCGAAGGTGTGCTGCAAGAGAGCAAGAGCACCATCATCATCATTTCGCATGATCGCCATTTCCTGAACAAGGTGTGCACGCACATTGCAGATCTGGATTATGGCGAGTTGCGGGTCTATCCCGGCAACTACGATGACTACATGACTGCCTCAACCCAGGCACGCGAAAAACTGCTGAGCGACAATGCCAAGAAGAAGGAGCAGATTGCCGATCTGCAAAGTTTTGTCAGCCGCTTCTCGGCCAATGCTTCCAAAGCCAAGCAGGCCACCTCGCGCGCGAAGCAGATCGACAAGATCCAGTTGGCAGATGTGAAGCCATCCAGCCGCGTCAGCCCCTATATCCGCTTCAAGCAGAACAAGAAACTGCATCGCCAGGCGATTACTGCCGAGAACATCAGCAAGAGCTTTGATCGTGTGCTGTTCAAAAAACTCGATCTGCAGATAGAAGCCGGCGAACGTGTAGCCATCATCGGCCCCAATGGCGCCGGCAAAACCACGCTGCTGCGCTGTTTGCTGGGCGAACTGGCCACCGACACTGGCAAGGTGAAACTGGCCGAGCAGGCCGAGCCTGGCTATTACGCGCAGGACCATCAAGCCGAATTTGCCGATGACGTAACTTTGTTCAACTGGATGAAGCAATGGACCAATGGCGACAACCAGCTGGTGCGTGGCGCCCTCGGCCGCATGCTGTTTTCGGGCGATGAGCCGGAAAAATCAGTCAAGGTGATCTCCGGTGGTGAACAGGGCCGCATGCTGTTTGGCAAATTCAGCCTGATCAATCCCAACATCCTGTTCCTGGATGAGCCCACCAACCATTTGGACATGGAATCGATCGAGGCGCTGAACCTGGCCCTGGAAAATTTCGAGGGCACGCAGATCTTTGTCAGTCATGACCGCGAATTTGTTTCCTCGCTGGCCACCCGCATCATCGACATGAAGCCCGGCGGCATCGTCGATTTCAAAGGCAACTACGAAGAATATTTGCGTAGCCAGGGCATCACTGGTTAAGCCCTCTACCAACTGACTGGCATCACACCAGGCTGATGCATTACAACTGGCGCATGAACGCGACCAGATCCAGTTTCTCGTCTTTGGTCAGTTTGGTCTGCAGCACCAGATTGAAGAACTCCACGGTGTCTTCCAGCGTCAGCAAGCGGCCATCATGCAGATAGGGCGGTGAGTCCTTGATCCCGCGTAGCGGAAAAGTCTTGATGGGGCCATCCTGGCTTGCCATGCGGCCATTGATCATCTGAGGCGCAAAGAACCGCTCTGTTTTCAGGTTGTGCATGGTGTTGTCAGTGTAATACGGCGGTACATGGCAACTGGCACACTCGGCCTTGCCGAAAAACAGTTTCTGGCCGCGCAGTTCGGCGTCGGTAGCCAGCGCGGGATCAAGCCTGCCATCAATGCCGAGCTTGGGGGCAGGCGGAAAATCCAGCAGTTCCTCAAACTCCGCCATCGCCTGCACCTGGCTGCCACGTTCCAGCACGTTGGCGCCCTTCTTGGTTGCCATCACCGGATCGCCATCGAAATAGGCAGCGCGTTGTTCAAATTCAGTGAAATCCTCGAGGGTCTTCAAAGCACGCTGTGAACCGTACAGGCGCTGGATGTTGACTCCGCGCAGCGTAGGCGTGTCGAGGCGATGCCGGAATTCCTGCGGCCGGATGTCACCCACCAGATGGGTGGCTGCGTTGGTGTGACCGTTCGCATGGCAGTCAAAACAGGTCACGCCGCGGCTGGGTCTGACCGTACGGCGATCTTCGGTCTGGTTGTACTGCTGCTGGGCAAACGGCGTCACCAACAGACGAATACCCTCGATCTGCTTGGGATTCAGCACGCCGTTGAACAGTTCGTAATAATTCTCGATGGTGACCAACTTACCCTTGCTTGCATCGCCGAGATCAGGGCGCGTGGTCAAGTACATCGGCGCGGGGAATTCAGGCAGAAAGTGGTCCGGAAAATCAAAATCCAGATCGAAGCGGGTCAGGTCGCGCTGCTCCTGCGCATTGATCGCGTCGATATGGAACTGCGGAAACGCAATGCCGCCCTCTGCCTGATTCGGATGCGGCAGTGGCAGCATGCCGGCCGGAAACAGGCCTGCAGTGCGAATCTGTGCAGGCGTCATTGCGCCCAGTTTGTCCCAGGTCACACCGGCAGGCAGCTTGATCCTGACGCCTTCCTGCACCGGCTTGCCCAGCGACATCGTTACATCACTGCTCGCATGATTGCCAAGGTCATAGCGTTGCTCAAGCAGGTCGTGTTGCCGCTGCATGACCGCAGCCTTGTCCGCAGTCATCCGCGTCCGGATGCTTTCGAAACTCTCGGTGATGCGTACTGCCGAATAGCTGGTCGGTTGTTCAGTGGGCTGCTGTGCAAGACTGCAGGCGGAAGCGCCAAGCAAGCCGGCAAGTATCACCAATGAAGTTGCTTTTGGTGTTGATGAAGATTTACGCATGATGGTGACTCTGTTGACCAGGATGGAAGATTCATTTTTGAATATCAGGTTTCGCTTTTGAGTTCCCGCACGTTTTCCTGGTGGATGCAAAGGCAGGCATCACTCAGCGCCCTGGCTGCCTTCCAGTCTCCTGCCATGTTGTCGGCAATGTGGTGCTCGTTGTCGCACAGGATTCTGTCCAGCGTGCGGCAAGCTTCCAGTATGGTGTGACCGGTATGTAACAGCGCGTCGCTGGCTGCAGGATCCCCAGACACAAGTTGCTGCTTGAACTGAATGGCATCTGTTTGAGCCAGAACCAGCGCTTGTTCGGCAATGCGAGTGAGCTGCATCTGCAGGTTGGCCAACAACGCACTGCGCACATCATGGCGACGTGTGATGGCCACTGCCTTGCCGGCACAGGCGGCGGCCAGCGCCAGCGCGATGCCGCCTGCCGCGCCAGCTCCGGGCAACATCGCATCGGATGCCAGCACCGCCAGAAATTCGCCGACAGTGCAGAGTTTCAGTGCTTTTGTTTCGATGGGCGAGTTATCGGGTTTCATGACGGATTCATCTTTGATCAAGCCGATGAATACCACTTTGACACATAGTGCCAGCTTCCCTGCGTACGGGAACGCACTTACTGCCCGCTGCTCAGGGGCGAGCGTTTGACATGCAGCGACCGGCTACTTCACCAGAAGGAATTTCCCAAGCGCCTGCGCCGCAATCCCGAAGCTCTTGATGCGGGCCTGGTGATCATAGACATGACTGGTCAGTATCAGCTCATCCACCTGTGTCTGCGCCAGAAATTGTTGCAACCAGGCCTGCACTGTTGCCGGTGAGCCCACCGCTGATTCGCGCAGTGCATGATTCACCTGCGCCAGCTCGGCATTGCTGCCGATGTCCGCTTCATTTCTTACCGGCGGTTTGAGCGGGCCCGGCTCGCCCCGGCGCAGTGCGATGAATTGCTGCTGCATCGAACTCATCAGGTAGCGTCCTTCTGCATCGGTGTCGGCCGCGAACACATTGACTGCGGCGCCGGCATAAGGCTCGGGATGACGCACCGAGGGCTGGTATTGTTCCCGGTACACTTTCAGAGCCGTCTGCAAATGGTCGGGCGCGAAGTGCGAAGCAAACAGATAGGGCAAGCCCAGCCAGGCAGCCAGCTGGGCACCAAACAAGCTGGAGCCGAGTATCCACAACGGCACTTGCAGACCATGGCCCGGCACTGCCTTGATGCCGTCATGGCCCTGGTCGAAATAATCGCGCAGTTCCTGCACATCCTGCGGAAAGCGTTCAGCTGCAGCCAGATTGTCGCGGCGTAGTGCATGCATGGTCTTGCCATCGGTGCCAGGAGCGCGACCGAGGCCGAGATCCACCCGGCCCGGATACAGGCTGGCGAGCGTGCCGAACTGTTCGGCAATCACCAGTGGCGAATGGTTGGGCAACATCACACCGGCGGCGCCGATGCGTATCGCGCTGGTGCCCTCTGCGACAAAGCCCAGTGCCACGGCGGTGGCAGCACTGGCAATGCCGCTGGCGTTATGGTGCTCGGCCATCCAGAACCGTTTATATCCCTGCTGTTCCGCATGCCTGGCCAGGTCGCGCGAATTCAGCAGGGCCTGCCGGCATGTGCTGCCTTCGGTGACGGGTGCCAGGTCGAGCAGCGAAAATGCTTTCATGAAGGTCAGGCAGTCGCCGGTGACGGTACATTGAACTCAAGGCGGAAATCGGTAATCTGCTCATCGCGGGTCCCGCGCCGGTTACGCATCCTGACCATCGGGTTCAACTGGTGCAGCGAAGCCAGCATGATGTAACAGGGCGCCAGAAAATCGCTTTGATGCAAATCCCGCAGTTGTTCTGTCGTCAGCGCTTTCAGCTTCAATTCATCCAGCGTGAACAAGCCCGCCACTTGTCGCACTTCACCGTCCTGCTTTTGCAGCAGCAGATTGAGCGGGCATACCAGATCCAGTTCAATCAGTTTCTGGATGAATTGCCCGGTGAGTTTCTGGCTCTCGAACATGGCGCTCAGGAGCTGGTCCACGCCCTTCAGGAAATCACTTTGCTCACCGGTTTCAGTGAACAAAGGGATGCCCTCTTTCTCGCTCAGGAACGGGCTGTCGATTTCGACGCAAGTGGTGATTTGTTCGCCATTGGGCAGACGGTCATCGTAGCCGATGATAAATGGATGGCGCTGGATGCCGAGTGGTACATACGGACTCTCCCAGAATTGCGGGCCATAAAAGACATTCTCGCCGCTGCGCAAACCCAGAATCGCCACCAGTTGGTACTTGCCGGCATCCGGCCGCTCGATCAGCACCAGCGGGAAAGTGCTGGCGCATACCGCCAGCTCCGACAACATGATGCCAACCACATGTTGTTGCCTGGCATGCTCTGACCCCGGATTGGGCTTGACCCTGAGCTTGCGGTGCCGGTTGGCATCAATAGTTTGTATGTTGTCCGGATTTTTTCTGTCTGTACTCATGGTTTCCCCTGTTTTCGAGCTGAGTGACCGCACTCCCCCCTGCGGGTCAGCGGCAAAAGCCAAAGCAAAACACAGCGGCGGGTTCAGTTCAACTTTATCGTCGATTTGCCTCCGCCGGCTTCCAAAGTACGCGAACGTACATACTGATGGCAGCACAGGGACTAAGGTTTGCGGTAGTACCACCCCCCCTTCCACTACTGCCCAGGAGTTTGCAATGAACAATCTTCGGATTTCCAGACAGCCATTGTTGCCTGTCGCCACCGCCATGCTGCTGGCAATATTTGCGTTCGGTTCGTATTCCGTGACCGCAGCCACCGCAGGCATCAGGCTGAGCCTGAACTGCGCCCAGGAATCACCGGCAAACCCCAGCATGGCGACCGGCATTGGCGACATCACAGTCGGCTCCGACAAAACAGTAAGCGGCAGTATCACAACCACCGGCCTGGCCGGTACCATGGCCCATATTCACATTGGCGCGATTGGCGCCAACGGACCTGTTGCGATCACGCTGGTAAAAAATGGCGACACGTACTCGGTTCCGGCCGGCACAAAGTTTACCGACGCACAATATGACAGCTTCCAGAAAGGCGGGCTTTACATCAATGTCCATTCCGCTGCCAACCCGAACGGCGAAATTCGCGGGCAACTGAAGCCCTTGTAACCGGGGCCTTCAGCAAATTAATTGTTCAGGCAATCAGACCCGGACACCGGTATCATTCAAAGCTTGGCCCTGACCAGGTAACCGGTGTCACCTTATGAACCACTTGCTGGCAGTGGGTGCAATTGTTGCAGCCTCGGCCGCCTTTTTGGCAGGCTTGCTGATCACTGCACTTACCGGTTCCGCCAGGCCAGTCAAATACTTCCTGGCCATAATCGGCCTGATTGCCATTGCCGCTCTGGTTGCCGGCCTCGTTTACTCCCATGGGCTGCTGATATATCTGATGTTCCAGATCATCTCGCTGGTACTGGTGTTGTTCCTGATAGTCATTCTGGGTGCAGTGTGCGGCGGCGGCATTCATTCACTGCTGAACAAAAAACCGGTTGGAGCCACATTGACCGTGCCGGAGCTTGATGAGTATCTGGTCGCTGCCGAGTTCTCTGCGCTCGAAGCCATCACCGAAGAACGCGCGCTGGCGAGAATCCGCAGCGGCTACTACCGTGGCGGTCGCCATAAAGGTGCGTGGTACATCCACAAATCCGAACTGTCGCAAGCGATCCACAAACAGGGGGTGGTATGACATTTCTCACAACCTGGCGCCAACCACGTCACTGGGCTGCACGAGCGCCAATTAACAAACGACTGCTTCACTGGAGAACCCGGACATGATCGTCAGGCCACGCCCCGGCAGGGGCCGACTGCTGTTTGTGCTGCAAGGCTCCATCCTGCCGCGCATCATGCCGCATCTGGCCGGCTTCGCACTCTATGCAGCGGTAGTTGTCGCGGCCACTCGCGCTTTCAACCTGCAACTGGCTGCCTTCAATGCAGCGCCATTTGCACTGCTGGGGGTTGCACTGTCGTTGTATCTGGGTTTCCGCAACAACGCCGCCTATGACCGCTGGTGGGAGGCGCGCAAACTGTGGGGCCAGCTCATCATAGATATCCGCAATCTGGCACGCGCTGTGGATGCGATCGTTACGGATACAGCCGGGCAACGGGCGCTGCTGATGGAAGCGCTGGCCTTCTGTCATCTGCTGCGCGGCCAGTTGCGCAAGATTGATACAGCAGAAGATGCACGCAAATTTGCAGGTGCTTCGGTTGATGCAGTGCTGCACTCTCTCAACCGTTCCAATGCGTTGCTCAATCGCATGGGTGAGCGCATTGCCGTACTGAAACGTGCGGGTCAGATCAGTGATATCGATTACCGGATTCTCGACGAACGACTGTGCGGCTTTTCGGTCATGCAGGCCGGCTGTGAACGCATTTCCAACACGCCGGTGCCATTTGCCTACACGCTGCTGCTGCAACGGGCCGCGTTCGCATTCTGCCTGCTGCTGCCTTTCTCGCTGGTATCCGGTGCCGGCTGGGTGACAGTGCTGTTCACCGTGTTGATCGCCTACTGTTTTTTCGGACTCGACGCGCTGTCGCAGGAACTGGAAGATCCGTTTGGTTCGGAAGCCAATGATCTGGCCCTGGATGCGCTGTGCCGCGTTTGCGAAATATCCGTGTATGAAGCGTTGGGCGAGCCACCCCCGCAATTGCCCACACCGGTCAATGACTATTATTTTTCCTGAGTCCAGCTCAGGGGCTTGATCGCAGCCTGACCACAATCGCGCCCTTGTTGGGGCTGTCTTCCCTGAATGCCGACAGTCGGTGCTGCCGCTGATAGAAATGCAGCTGACCCAGCACCTGCTCACGTATCAGCCCGCCACCCACTATGAGTCTCAAGTGCTGGTAGTAACCGTCCCAGCCCTCCAGCAACAGCGCGTCCAGCTTCTGCAGGGCTCTGCCAACGGTTTCGTGATGGTGGGCAATGTCACCGGTCAGATTGCTGCCGTCATGCTGCTGATAGAGGTTTTCATCGCATTTGCGGCAAGCCAGCACCGGCGGCAGCATGTCCATATGCAGTCGCAGTGTTGGCGCGGGCATGCCGCAATGCAGACAGTGTCGGGAGTGTGTGGGCATCAGTGCAGCTGCCTCCCGCAACAGGGATGTGTTGACGTGCTATTGGGCTGCTGGTTGCGGCTTCGCCATTTCGGTCAGGTAATCGGTTATCTGTTCTTCCTGCATCTTGTTGCGCAGTCGCAGCAAGCGCGGCATCTGGAACATGGAGGCGAGGATCATGTAAGCAGGTGCCAGAAAATCCAGCTTGTGCAGCTCCAGCAGTTTATCGGACTCGAGCTCCCTCAGTTTGCCCTCATTGATCTGGAACATGCCGGTAATGCGGCGTGCCTCGCCGTCTTTCGGCTGCACAATCAGGTCAAACGGGGCTATCAGATCCAGCTCACGCAGCTTGCGGATGAACTGGCCGGTGACTTGTTCGCTTTCATAGATTTCCTTCAACAACTGGTTGGCAACTCCCACGTATTCGGTTTCCTCGCCGGTCGGGGTGAACAGGGCTATGCCCTCGTCTTCACTGATGCTGGCACTGCTGCGGTCGATGCAGGCTGTTACCGTCATGCTGTTTTCCAGGCGGTCATCAAAGGCGATCACAAACGGATGCACCTGGATCATGCGCGGAATGTAGGCACTCTCCCAGGTTTGGGGACCGTAGTAGATATTTTCACCCGGACGCAAGCCCAGGAGCGCCATCGGCCGCATGCCGTTGTCGGGGATGGGAATGAACACCACCGGGAAATTGCCGATGCAGGCGCCAAGTTCGCCCATTGTCACCGGAACCAGATTGGCCTCTTTGGCATGGACAAAATCCGGGCTGGGTTTGATTCTCAGCTTGGCATGTCTCTGGAAGTCAATGGTTTCAATATTGCTGGCGTTCTTCATCGGGTCCCCTATACGGATAAACAGGCGAACTGCAGGCAATTCGCGTGGCAAGTAAACAAGAGGCGAAGCAAAGCACAGCAGGCAGCCGAGATCAACTCCTGCGACCCTCACAAGGCCAGTAACGCATTCAGCAGCGGGTCAGTTTCATGCTTGCTTTTAGTGTAGCAGCTACTACAGACTCAGCCGCGTTCGACGCAGTTAACTATAACCACTTGATGAAGGGGATCCACATGTTGAAAAAAACGATTGCGATTACCTCGGTACTGGCCTTGCTAGGTGCGGGCAGTGTCATGGCACAGCCTCCTGGTGGCGGCGGCGGTGGCGGGGGTCCACAAATGAGTTTTGCCGATATTGATAAAAACAAGGATGGCAAGATCACCAAGGAAGAACTGGCTGCTTACTTCGCCGCACGCCCTGCTGCTCCTGGCAGACCAGCGCCCGATGCTGACGCCATGCTGGGCCGTTGGGATACCAACAAGGACGGCGCAGTGAGCCAGGCAGAATTTGATGCCCGTCCACGCGGCCCGGGCGGCGGTGGTCCTGGTGGTCCTGGTGGTCCTGGTGGTCCTGGTGGCCCCGGCGGTCCCGGTGCTGGCGGCCCTCCCAAGCCATAAGCCAATCAGTTACACCAACAACCCCCGCACTTGTGGGGGTTGTTGTTTTCGGGAGGACAAGTATCAAAGCTGCACAGCAGAAATATCCGTACCTGAAACTTGAGTTCACATACCGGCTTTACAGGAACAATCCCCTGGGCGGTTTGTTGGACGTGCAGATTCCGAGCATCGCATAAAGCGGGCAGAACTCCATGAATCCGGTAATCAGCGGAATCACGCCGAGCAGTCCCCACAAACCGATCACATTGGAACCGGCCGTCATCGAAAACAATACGGTTCCGATGGCAATTCTTGCTACACGATCCACTCCGCCTACATTGGGTTTCATAACCTGCCTCGTCACTGGTTTATAGAACTTGACCAGAGTTAATACCGGATATGAAATGCGGGCCTTGCCCTGAATCAAACAAATCCGGGTTTGGATAGTTCAACAAGAAAAGGTGACCTGATGCGTTCTCTCCTGCTGTTAGCTGTTTGTCTGCTGGGCTCCTCGTCGGTACTGGCGCAAGCGCCGGCTCCCGAGCCGGTAGTTTCCCCCGAAATTGCCGCCGATCACACCGTCACTTTCCGCATTGCTGCCAATGAGGCAAAAAAAGTGGAGCTGCAAAGTGGCGGCGACATCCCGCAAATTCCTGTGCGTTCACCGCTGCCGATGGCACGCAACGCCAAAGGCGTGTGGGAACTGGCGCTCAAGCTGGACCCGGGGGCTTATCGTTACAGCTTCGTGGTGGATGGCGTGCGTGTGCTTGATCCGGGCTCACCCTGGATGAGCGAATCCAACGACTCTGCCTGGAGCTGGCTGCATGTGAACGGCGCCGCCTGGATGGATGCCAACAATTTGCCCCATGGCGCGCTCAGCGAAATCACGTATCAGTCATCGGTGGTGGGTGGTCCGCGCCGGATGCATGTTTACACGCCGCCCGGCTTCGGCATGGGCAACCAGCGCTATCCGGTGCTGTATTTGCTGCACGGCGCGATGGACAGCGATGACTCCTGGGGCACGGTAGGACGCGCCAGCTTCATCCTCGACAACCTGATTGCCAGCGGTGCTGCCAAAGCCATGATCGTGGTAATGCCGCGCGGCCACACCGGCCCGGCCAACCGCGGCGCCACTGCCCAGAAGCTGCCCGATTTCGTCGCTGAGTTCCAGAAGGACATCAAACCCTATATTGAAAGCCACTACCCGCTGGCAGGTGGCCGCGCCAACACTGCCATCGCCGGTCTGTCGATGGGTGGGCAGCAAACCCTGGATATTGCGATGGGCAACCTGGGCGATTTTGGCTGGATCGGCGTGTACAGCTCAGGTGTATTCAGCATTGCCACCAACAATGACTGGGAAACTGCGCATCTTGCCGCACTCGACAATGCCAACCTGAAGAAGGAACTGAAACTGGTGTGGTTCTCCACCGGCAAAGACGATTTCCTGCTGGAAACCACACGCAGCACGGTAGGGATGCTGAAAAAGCACAACTTCAACGTCAACTACAACGAGTCCACCGGCGGTCATACCTGGATCAACTGGCGCGACTACCTGCACACCTTTGCGCCCCAGTTGTTCAAATAAGGAAAAACCGGGGCGGACAGCGGCCTGCCAATCGCGCATGGACTCGGCGCGCCGTGCTGATTTATTCTGCGCCTGTTCGATTGCCAGGCTTGCAAACCTATACCAGAAGGCGCGTTACATGTCCCCGTTCAAGAAATCCCTGTATCTCCTCACTGCAGTGCTCTGCGTTGGCGTGGCCGGCAATGGCTTCGCGCAGGAAAAAGTCGAATTCAAGGGCACCCCCGAAGTAAAGCTGGATGTGTGTCAGGCCAAGGTGGAAGTGCTGTCACAGAAGCAAACGGGCAATAACATTGACCTGGAAGTGCAAATCACTGTTGCCGGCTGTGATGGCTCCTGCACCGGCACCCTTGAATACGCGCTGATCTTCACTGATGCCGGCAAAAACGAAATCCAGTGGCAGATGACCGGCGGCTGGGACTGGCGCAACGTAAAAAGTCCTTTCACGTTGAAATTGCACGAGAAAGCCCCGCCCAATGCGCAGCTGAAAGAAGTCAAATCGATGAAAATCGGACGTTGCAGCTGTTCTACAGTCGTTCGCAACACAGAGCCCGTCACCACAGTCCGTCAATAGCTCACTTCTGCCGGCGCAACTGATCAGCCAGTTACGGCGATCCGGCATTATTGCTGCAAATAAAACAATAACGCGTCGCTTACTGCACTATACTGGGCAACGTTTGCACTGCTTATTGCCAGTTGGGTGCGGGCCGTGAACGTCCTCCCCCTATTCGTCTTTTCACAATTTGCAATGCATACAAGGTGCCAAATCCATGAAGATTACTGCTTTGAAGGCCGGTAAAGACTGGCAAATCATCGTCACTGCAGAAGATGGCCGCGAGGGCTGTTTTGACGTCATGCCCTACCTGCGTGATCCCAAGTTCATCCCGCTGCGTGCCAGACAACAATTCCTGAAATTCACCAATGGTGGTTCTTTCATCAAGTGGGCGTGCGGAGCCAATCTGCCAGCCGACACCATCGAAGCCCGCTGGCGTGTATTCGAGAAAAAACCGGTCGCAATTTGATCGGAACAAACCCTTGGCAGCATAATCAGGCACATGAGCGATTCCTGTGCCTGGTGCGATGCACCCAAAACTTCCGAGCTGGTGTGTCCGCGTTGCGGTGCCAATTACGCCAAAGCTGAGGCCATCAAACGGCTTGGCACTGCCAAAGACGTAGTGGACCCTGCCCCATCCCGTGAGCCGTCTGTGGTCTTTGCCTATGAGCAAGACACCGCGCCGGACTATCAGAAACTGGTCAAAGACCCTGTCAGTGAATGGCACAACTGCCTGTTCGCGCTGCCGCTGATGCTGCTGGGTGCCTGGGCATGCCAGTACTGGCATGTTTTTGACGGGCTGCAACGCATCGTGTTCGGCATGCCGTTGCATGAACTGGGACATGCAGTAACTGCCTGGCTCAGCGGCCACAACGCCATCCCCACATTCTGGTTCACGCATACCTCAGCCGGGCGCGGCTATAGCTGCGCGCTGTTGCTGCTCGGCGTCTACGCAGCCCTGCTGCGTTATGGATACCGCACCAGGCAACGCTACTGGTATGCATTGGTGGCAGTTCTGGTGTGCGTGCAAATCATCGGCACGTTCGTGATCAACCCTGATACTTCCGACATGCTGATCATCTTTGGCGGCGATGGCATGGGCATGGTGCTGGCCACGTTCATGATGAGCACGTTCTATATGGGCAAGGAAACCCAGCTGTACAAGGGCTCGGTACGCTGGGGACTGCTGTTCTGGGGTGCGGCAGCGTTCATGGACATGTTCATGGCATGGTGGCAAGGCCGGCACGATATTGCGCGCGTTGGCTATGGCGCCACTGGCGGCGCTTTCACCGATGCCTATCTGTTGATCAACGAATATGCATGGAACTGGCCACAAATGATCAGTCGGCATTTGTATGTGGGCTATGGGTGCCTGCTGGCGCTGGTAGTGATTTATGCCGCCGGCCTGTGGCAGGCCCGCGGCTGGGTTGCACAGCAAGCCAGGGCCGAACTCATTGAAAAGGCACGCAGGAAATCAGCAGAAGCCCTGACGGTAACCGGCAAATATCCGGCATGAAACCCGATGACTCCATCCATTTTCCCACGGACAAAGTGGCACATTTGCTGATTACCCGCTTCAACATCGGCTTTTATGAAGCTGAAGCACTTTATGACAAGGACTATCTGGAACGACGCTTCGAAATATTTGCAGAAATCACTATCCCTTCAGTCGCCAGCCAAACCTGCAAGGATTTCACGTTCCTGGTTCTGTTTGACCCGCTGACTCCAAGGGGCTGGCTGCAACGCTTTGCTGCGTTGGCCACGCGTACCAATATGCAAATTGCAATGGTGGCCAACGATGATGATATTGCCGCCGTACTCAAGCCGTTCATCCCGGCTGCTTGCGAATGGATCATTACCACGCGGCTGGACAATGACGATGCAATCAGCACTGACTTCATCGCACGCGTGCAGCGCGCGGCCCGGCCATTACAGTGCTGCTTCATCAACCTGTGCCGGGGTCTGGTTTACGACATGGTTGCCCGGCAACTGTTTCACCGCTGCTATTTGTACAACCCGTTTGTCAGCGTGGTTGAAACCAGCAGCAATTTCCGCGGCATTTATGCGTATTCCCACTCACAGATCCACTGTCATGGCCCGGTAGTCTATGACTGGGGTCCCCCAGCTTTTCTGCAAAGCATCCACGGCAGCAATTCGATGAACCGCAGCCAGGGCTGGCCCCTGGCCGGTGCTGTTACTGCAGCAAACTTCGGATTGGCAGCGGAGACTTTGGCAATTGCCCGGCCGTTTGCATGGCCTGCGGCAACAAAATTCCGGCTGGAAGAAACGGTTTTTGTTTTAAAGCAGTTTTATCATCTGCTGGCCGGACACCGGTACCGCAACTTCACGCGCTGCCTCAGGCAGCTTTTTGTCAATTAACCGGTTTTGGCCGGCAGCTTCATTCAGAAAATCACAGTGGCTTCCCGGTCCTGCCACTTGGGATCATGGGTGAACCAGCCGGCATAGGTGTAGCGCAAGCCGTGCGTGATGGGGGTGACGCCATGCACATAGTCGCAACCGGCACCGAACAGCACCAGTGTGCCAGGCTCGGGTTTCACGCGCAGATTGTGGCCGGGAAAAAAGGTTTCGCCGCCGTCGTAATCATTGTTCAGATACAGGATCGAAGAATATGAGCGATGCGGTGTGGTGTTGGGCGTGCCATCCGGATTGATGTTGTCGGCATGTGGAACCAGTTCGAGACCGGGATGCCAGCGTACCAGCTGCGCTGTATCCGAATAGAGTGGCTGGGCCGGACGGAACCGCTCGATCAGTTTGAGCGTGCTGAAAAACCGCAGCTGCTGCATGAGCCGCAACGCATCCACTTCGGCTCTGGGCAACTGGTTCGACCAGATGAAGCGACCGTCCCAGTAGGCTTCGCTGCTGCGGGCGGCATTGTCTGCGCGATTGCGTTCGAAACAGTCAATCAGCAGCCGGCACTGATGCTGGTTCAAAACCTGCGGCAGCAGCAACAGATGCGGGTGTTGCTGCCCTGTGTGCCAGTAAGGCAATTGCGAGCCATCCCCTTCCCACCAGCGATATTCACCCGGTCGGGTTTCAAACCAGTGGCTTTGGGGTCGAAGCTGGCAGGCCATATCCTTCTCCTCAAGGTTCGTATTCAATTCTTCGCTGGGCAACGTGGATTCTGGTGCCAGGCACCGGATCAAGGTCGAATTTACCTTGTTTCAGCAACGCATCCACCAGTTGCTGGTCACGATCATTCTCGAACCACACAAAGATATCCACGCTACCAGCCTCTGCTGCTTTCAGATCGGCAATATCTGACAAATACCAGGCAGGAAACTGGTAGGGGTAGAGCGCCAGCACGCCGTGACTGGCACGTAGCGTGCCCAGTTGCCGCAACAAAGGCAACTTCTCCGCGAAGCGCTGGTATTGATCACTATAGGCCAGCGGCTGCGGCCATAGACGTGCTTTCACGATGCTGAAAAAATCGTGATCGATGTAGAACATCCCGCTGATCAGCACCAGCGCCTGCAGCCACATGTATTGATGACGTCGCCGGCTTGCCCTTGATTCGTTCAACGCCATCAGTGCCGGCCACAACAACAGGATCACCAGCACAAACGGCCGGTAGGTATCGAGGATGGCACCCCCCTCGAATTTGGCGAAAAAGAACAGCAGCCAGTAAGGCAGGATGCCCAGTGGTGCCGCCAGCAATTGCGCATCACGCAATATCGCCGCACCCGCGATCAACACTAGGATCGGCAACCACAGGCCCATGCGGGAGCTGAAAATTACCGAAGCACGACTTGCCAGCAACTGCAGCGAGATATGACCAAAGGGATCATGCTTCGGGAAATACAGCATATCCATCACAAACGGATGAAAGAAAAGTTTCTGTACTGCAAACGCTGCCACTGTATAAACCAGCGACACTGCGACCAGGATCAAACCCCAGCGCAGGCGCTCCCTGGCCAGCACCGGATAGTCAACACTGGCCTGCAGCCATTGCGCTGCCGCCAACAGCGCCAGTATGAGACCATTGATCGCAGCAATGTCTTCACGTACAGCCGCATTCAACAGCAGCCACAGCAGCGCCAATCGGTAGCGGCGCTGCTGCCAGTGCCAGAACATCAACAGTGCCAGCAGCGGGGAAATGAATTCCATGTGCATTTCCCATGCACCCTGGAACACACTCTGGCTGAAGAAGAACAGCAGCGTGCCAATTGTGGCCAGCATTATCGCCACCGGTTTGGAAGTTTGGCGTGCCAGCAACAGGTAACAGGCGATGACGAGCGCCGCAAACACCAGCGCATACACCAGCGCGTACCAGGACAGCCAGCCAAACGGCCAGAAGTAGCTGAACAGCACCGGCAGATAATGAATCGGGGAAACGTGGGTGTCGTAAAACGAAGCATCTCCCAGCGCGCCTGCCATCGACAACGACAGGTCGTTGTGTCACATCAGCACCGGCCAGATAGTGGAATCATGCAGCGTTGCGCCATATTGATGGCTGTTGTTGTAGACGGTATTGACGATACCGGCTGCTGCCAGCAATCCTAGCAGGCCGGCAATCAGGTAATGCAGAATTCTGGGGCGGGAGCTGTACATTGATGTTTTTGATACATGCGCAGGCGCACATGGTTTAACGGCAATCGCGGCAGTGTATGCCAACGCAATTTCAGGAGCCAGATACTTGTCCTACATCCACAGTTTTGCGCCACTGGCCCGCGACGATGCCAGACAACTGATTCTGGGATCGATGCCAGGCAAGGCCTCGCTCGCAGCGAACCAATATTATGCGCATCCGCGCAATGCGTTCTGGCAGCTGATGGAAGCAGTGCTGGCAGTTCCGGCCGCCCTGCCCTATGAAGAGCGTTGCGAGGCGCTGTTGCTGCAGCAGGTGGCCGTGTGGGATGTGCTGCATACCTGCACCCGCACCAGCAGCCTGGATGCCGATATCGATGCGACTTCGATAGTGCCGAATGATTTTGCTGCGTTCTTCACAGCCCATCAAAACATCACTACCATCTTATTCAACGGCGCTGCCGCCGAAAGGTTTTATCACCGGCATGTATTGCCAACGCTGCCGGCTGACCTCAAACACCACCGCTTGTTGCGACTGCCTTCCACCAGTCCTGCCAATGCTGGCATTGCCTATGCAGGCAAAGTGCGGCAATGGCAGCTGCTCAATTCCGGCAACACTGGATAAACGCAGGGGCCGCACCCAGGTTACAGTCAGACTGCCGGCAACAAGATGACCACGCTGAACCCGGTGGAACCGGCAGTGGTGGCAAACTCTATGCTGCCTTTGTGCAGCGCTACAATCTCTTTGACAATGGCCAGACCCAGTCCGCTGCCATGACTGTTCTTCGGTTGATAGCGGAAAAACGGCTGGCCCAGTTTGGACAGGTATTCGTCCGGAACCCCCACCCCATTGTCGGAAACAGTCAGCACTACGCTACCGGTTGCCTGCTTGAGGCTGACCCTGAGTGTGGCGCCTGTGCCGGCATATTTGATGGCATTGTCGAGCAGATTGCTGACCAGCTCCTGCAGCAACATGGCATTGCCATTGATGTGACATTCGACCAGTTCAAACTCCAGCTCCATCTGCTTGTTCTCGGCCGGCACCACAAAGTTGGCGGCGACGGTGCGCAACAGTACCGGCAAATCCACACGTTCAAACACCGGAGCAATCACATCGGCATTTTCCACATGCGCCAGTGCCAGCAACTGGCTGACCAGATGACTGGCTCTTTCGGTCGTTTCCAGCAATTCTCCCACCAGGACAGGCAAGTCACTGACCGGCTTGTTGATGGAGAGTTCCAGCTTGCTGCGCAGGATGGCCAGCGGCGTACGCAACTGGTGCGCAGCATTCACGACAAAGCGGCGATGGTCGGAGACGGATTTTTCCAGATTCTCCAGCAACTCATTGACACCGTGGATGATGGGTAGCAATTCACTGGGGGCATCGGTTTCCGGCAGTGGGCGCAAATCATGCGGCATGCGTTTGGCAATGGTAGTGCGCAACGCCTCAATCGGAATCAGGCTGCGTCTGACGCCCAGCGCCACACCATAGCAGGCAACCACAATCAGCAGGCCGCCGAACAGCAGAAAGTCCATCAATACATTGCGCAACAGGTGGTCTATGCCGCGGGTGGTCTGCGCCACCGCCACCAGAAAGTTCTGGTCCCGCAAACTGGCCCGCATCAGGATGGCGCGATAGTTGTCGTTCTTTATGCCGAGGTTCCTGAAATTGTAGTGCCCGACCAGCTTTTGGTTGGTCATGGCCTGCTGCAACCCGTCATAACCGGCCAGCAAGGTTTGCTCGCCGTCCCAGACCGCATAGATCACATCATCATCGTTGCTGGCTGCCAGCATCTGGTGGGCGGCTGGTGGCAGGTTGAGACTCAGTTGTCCACCCGACTGCACTTGTACCTGATGCACCAGATCATTGGCACTGTCCAGCAAGCTCAGATCATAGCTTTCCATGATGCTGCTGGCCGCGTAGAAATAGGAAAGGCTGCCGCCAATCAGCAAACTCGGCAGCAGCACCCACAGCATGCGGCGCAAAAACAGATTACGCAGACTGGTAATCTTCCTTTTCATTGGCTCTGCTCGCTCAACATGTATCCGAGGCCACGCACAGTGCGGATATTGACGCCGGCATGCGTGAGTTTGCTGCGCACCCTGTGCACGCATGCTTCAATCGCATTGGGCGACAATTCCTGGTCCCAGCCGCCTATGCCCTGGATCAGCTGCTCCTTCGAGACGATGCGGCCGGAACTGCCGGCCAGATAAGCCAGCAGACTCCATTCGCGTGCGGTCAATTCCAGGTTTTCATTGCCGATGCGTGCGATTTTGCCGGCGATGTCGAGTTCAAGCCGCCCGAGCCGCCACAGCGAGGAGCCCTCGGCAGCGTTGCGGCGCAACAATGCGCGGATGCGGGCGCACAGTTCGGCCATCGCCACCGGCTTGACCACATAATCATCACCGCCGAGATCAAGCCCGATGATACGGCTCTCGAGGGAATCGCGCGCCGTCAGGATCAGGATCGGCAGGGTTTTGCGCAAGCTGCGCAGCGTACGGATGATCTCTGTACCGTCGCAGTCCGGCAAACCCAGGTCGAGTACCAGCAGGTCAAAATGTTCAAATTTCAGCGCATGCAACGCATAGCCGGCGGTTTTTACCCAATCGGTTGTGTAACCGGCCAATACCAGCGCTTCGCGCATGGCTGCACCCAGTTCATGATCGTCCTCAACCAAAAGAATGCGCATAGCCGGTTTGATACCCTAGTCTTCAGGCAAAATTACAGCATTTTCCCCGCCACGCACATTGCCATGGCGTTTCACCACCCACAGATAGGCGGCAGGCAACACCAGCAAGGTAAGCAGGGTGGCGCTGATCAAGCCGCCAATCACCACTACCGCCAGCGGCCTTTGGGTTTCAGCACCGATGGCGTGCGACAAAGCCATCGGAAACAGGCCCAGCATCGCCAGCAGAGCTGTCATCAACACGGTGCGAAGGCGGGACATGGCACCATTGTGCACTGCCTCTTCCGGGGACTGCCCCGACTCGATCAATTGGTTGAACACCGTAACCATCACCACGCCATTGAGCACCGACTGCCCGAACAGCGCTATGAATCCTATCGCTGCCGAGACCGACAACGGAATGCCGGTGATAAACAGCGCCACGATGCCGCCAATCAGTGCAAACGGAATATTGGCAATGATCAGCACGGCATTCCTGAATGAGCCGAACGCATCAAACAGCAGTACAAAGATCAGCAGGATCGACAAGGGCACCACCACCGACAAACGTGCCATCGCGCGTTCCTGGTTTTCGAATTCACCCGACCAGGTCAATACTACCGAATTCGGCACATTCACATTGGCGGCGATTTTGGCTTTCATGTCTGCCACCACGCTGCCGAGATCCCTGCCTTCAATGAAAATGCCGACAGACACCACCCGCTGGCCGTTCTCACGAGCAATATCCAGTGCCCCAAAAGTTTGCTTGAAAGTGGCAAGTTCGCTCAACGGAATCTGGGCACCCGACGGACTCGCCACCAGCAGGCCATTCAATTTGTCGAGTGAGCGCTGAGGGTCTTTCAGGCGTACCACCACCGAAAAATGCCGTTCTCCTTCCCACAGCTCGGTAGTGGCCTTGCCGGCCAGTGCGGTTTCAATCATGTCCTGAATGTCACCGATATTGATGCCATAGCGGGCAGCTGCTTCGCGGTTGATATTGATCACCTGTTGCGGCAGCTCGCCGTCACGATCGATATAGGCTCTCGCAACGCCGGGCACACTGACAATCTGGTCGGTAATAGCCTTGCCGGCCGCATGCAGCTCTGCCAGATCGTCACCATGGACCTTGATCACGATTTGTCCGTCCACCTGCGAAATGCTTTCCAGCACATTGTCACGAATCGGTTGCGAGAACGAACTTTCGATGCCTGGCAGTTCGGATACCGCACGGTCCATTTCGGCAATCAGCTTTTTCTTGTTGTAGCCGGGACGCCATGCATTGTCGGCTTTCAGGGAAACAAAGAATTCGCCAGAGTTGAAGATCTTGGGATCAGTGCCATCATCGGGCCGTCCGAACTTGGAAATGACAGTATCGACTTCCGGGACGGTGTGCAGCGCTGCGCGAATGCGTTTGGCCAGCAGTTTGGCCTCTGCCTGCGACACCGAGGGTGGCAAGGAAACGTTGACCCAGATCGAACCTTCATCCAGCTCCGGCAGAAATTCGCTGCCCAGTTTGCTGCCAAGTGCCAGCGCAGCAACCAGGGCGATCACGGCGATGCCGACTATGCGACCAGGATTGGCAACCGACCAGCGGAACGCAGGCTCATAGATCTTCTTGAACCAGGTCAACAGCCGGTTGTCGTGATGGGGAATACGGTCGCGCAAAAACCACATGCAGAACATCGGCACCATCGTCAGGGACAGGATCAGCGAACCTATCAATGCTGATGTCACCGAATACGCCATCGGGGAAAAAATCCTGCCTTCTGCCCGCTGCAGGGTAAAGATCGGAATGTGGGCAGCGATGATCACCAGCATCGAGAACAGCGTGGGTCGCCCCACTTCAATCACCGCATTGTAGATCGCGCGCAATCTGGACTGCTTGTCTTTCAGTTGTGCCTCTGGCAAACGCCCCAGCCGCAGAAACACGTTTTCCACAACGATTACGGCACCATCGACAATGATCCCGAAATCCATCGCCCCCAACGACAACAGGTTGGCCGGCATGCCAAGAAAAGTAAGACCCAGAAAAGTGGACAGCACTGCCAGCGGAATTACCGCCGCAACTATGAGAGCTGCTCGCAGATTGCCGAGAAACAACAGCAGGATAAAGGTAACCAGCAACGCACCTTCAATCAGGTTGCCGAACACGGTATGCAGTGTTTTTTCTATCAGCCATTGGCGGTCGTAGTAGGATCTGATTTCAACACCCAGGGGCAATGCACTTGCATTCAGGTCTGCAATCGTCTGCTTGACACCCTTGAGCACTTCGGAGGGGTTTTCGCCTTTGCGCATCAACACAATGCCATTGACAATATCGTCAGCATCATCCTGGCCGACAAGGCCCTGCACTTGTGCGTTGGCTTCATTGACACTGGCAATATCACGTACAAGTATCGGCACACCCTTGCTGTTGTCACCCACAACCACCTGCCCGATGTCGGCAGAAGAACTGAACAAGCCGATGGAGCGCACCAGGAATTGCTGACGCCCCTGCTCCACGGCACCACCACCGGCGTTGGCATTGGCTCTTGAGAGTGCACCAAACAACTGCGACAAGGTTATGTTGGCGTCGCGCATGCGCAACAAATCCGGATTCACTTCGTATTGCTTGAGGGCGCCGCCCATCGACACGATATCAGCAACACCAGGCACTTTCTTGAGCGCTTTTTCAATCACCCATTCCTCGATTTCCCGCAACTGGCGCGGAGTCATCGAATCGCCCTGTACCCGGAACCGGAATATTTCACCAATGGCCGTCGAAAGCGGCTGTACATCGGGCTCGACACCCGGCGGCAGATCAATGCCCCGCAAACGTTCAAATACCAGTTGGCGCGCATCCTTGTCTGTGGGCTTGTCGTTGAAAGTGATCATCATGAACGACAGGCCGAACTGGGTATGGGTAAAGGTACGCACACTGTTAGGCATGCCCGACATCGCCACTTCAATCGGAATGGTGACCTGCTTTTCGACTTCCTCGGCAGCGTGACCTGGATACAGCGCAACTATGTTGACCTGGGTATCCGACACATCCGGAAACGCCTCAATCGGCAAATTCCGGAATGCGATGGTGCCACCCAGGATAAAAAACACCAGCCCGAGTACTACAAACACCGGCTGGGTCAACGAAAAGCGGACAATGCGATTGATCATTTCAGCGATACCCGGTCACTTCGGTGACTTGTCGGCAACGGATGGTGCCGCAGCGGCTTCAATGATTTTTTCCAGATAAAGCGCTCCATCAACCACCACCTCTTCGCCTTTATCCAGACCTTGCGCAATGGATACCCAACTCTCAGTGACTGCAACCGGCTCTACCGTCTTGCGTGTAAAGGTGCCATTGGCTGTCTTCACAAACAGCTGCTGCTCGGTTTTGTTAAGGAATACGGCTTTGGCCGGCACATCCAGCATGCCTTTGGCTTCATTTTCGATATTGGCAGTCACGTACATCTGGTTCTTAAGATGCCGGTTGGCATTGCGCAGATGCGCGCGAACCTTGATGGTGCGACTGGTTGCATCGACCGAGTCGCCGATATTGTCGATTACGGCTTCGACACTTTCCTGCGGCCAGGCGCTGGAATGGATCGTGACCTTGAAGTCGGTGCGCAATTTGTCGATGTCTTTTTCCGGCACATCTATCTGGCACCACAGATAGGTGGGATCAGTCACGGTAAACATCGGGCCACCGGCCTGGTCAGGCCGCCACTCCATGCCGGGATTGATATTGCGCTCGACAATCACTCCGCTGACCGGACTGCGCACTGCCAGCTGCTGGTCCACACTGTTGGGGTTCACGCCCAGCAATTTCAGATGCAATTCCGCACGGGTAGCTTCGGCCCTGGCGTGGTCCAGATCGGCTTTCGCTTGTTCAAGGTCTTTGGCAGATGCCCCTTTGTCGGCAACCAGCTCATTCACACGGGTAAAGTTTTTGTCTGCCTGCACCAGCGCAGCTTGCGCAGTTGCCAGTTCCGCTTGTGCCACGCCCACATCAGGCGACTGCAGATGAGCCAGCACTTCATCCTGTTTCACGCTTGCGCCCAATACACCTGCCCTGGTGACGTCAGACAAACGACCGGCAACCGGCGGCATCACATGGCTGGTGTGATCCTCATCCCAGACAATTCTGGCCGGAAACACCAGCCCGGTTTTGTGCGCATCCACAACTGTGGTTGTCAGCAGGCGCTTGATGGCTGGGGAACCTGCATTAAAGATCACTTGCGATCCCGAAACTTTGAAGTCATCAGGATCTGCACTTTGTCTGGATTCCTTGCATCCGGAAAACAGCAAAGTTGCAGCTGCAAGCAACGGAATAGTCCTGGATAAATTGAATGTCATGTTCATTGGCCAACTGGTTGAAGCTGTGATGTGGTGTCTGCAAGTGATTGCGGGGAAGCAGAAGATTCATGACGATTCCACCAGCCACCGCCAAGTGCCTGGTAAAGTGCGGCGGTATCAACCAGACGCATCGCCACCGCCTGACTGAGCCCGATGACTGCCAGCTCGTGTGACTGTTCTGCCTGCAGCAGTGCCTGGTAATTGATGGCACCAAGCTGAAACTGCTTGCTGGTGATCCGGAGCGCATTACCCGCGGCCAATTCGGCATCGGCGGCCGCCTGGACAGCACTTGCATCTGCCTGCAACGTGTAGAGCGTGTCGGCTACATTCTGCAATGCAGCAATCACCGTGCTGCGATAGTCGGCCCCTGCCTGCACCAGCGCCGCGCTGGCAGCCCGGGATTTGGCACGCAAGGCGCCACCATCAAACAGGATTTGTGAAATATCTGCTGACAGATTGAAAAATTCGCCGCCGCTCCTGAACATCCAGGACGGCGTGTCTGCCATGCCGCCTATCGCAGCCGTGATATTGAACTGCGGCAATCTGCTGGCAAGCGCCACGCCCGTTTGTGCGCTGGCGTAATGCAGCTTCTCCTCTGCTGCCCGCACATCGGGCCGTTGCTCCACCAGGCGGGAAGGCAGGGCCAGCGGCAATTCCGGCGGCAATTGCAGCGCCGACAGCTCGATGGCTGCCTTGGCTGCCTGATCCGGTGTATTGCCTTGCAGAGCCGCCAACAAATCGCTGTTCTTGACGAGTTGCAGCCGCAGCGGAATCAGTGATTGCCTCGCGGCAGCCAGCTGCGCTTCCTGGGCGGCTACTTCCACACCAGTGACAGCGCCATGCCTGAGCTGGCTCTGGACGATATCCAGTTGCTCCTGATTGCCATGTACAATTTTTTCCATCGCAGCAATCTGGCTATCCAGCACGGCCTGCTGCACTGCCGCAGCGAACACATTGGAAGCCAGCGTGATATGCGCGGCTTCCAGCTCAAATTTCCGGATTGCCACCAGCGCCTGCGCTGATTCCACTTGCCGGCGATTCAAACCAAACACATCCGGCACATAGCCGACATTCAATTGCGCAACGTGGAAATTGTAGTAAGTAGGCTGGGGTGGTGGCTGGCCGATGACATCACCATTGGCTTGCGGTCCCGGCGCAGAGCTGCTCGTGTTACCGGCAATCTTGTTGCGTGACGGGGTATAGGACAGCCCCACGGTCGGAAAATAATTGCCGCGCTGGGCGTTGGCATATTCCTGTGCCTGGCTCAAGGCCGCCCGTGCCGATTCGATATCGGGGCTGTGCTGCAACGCGCGTTCAATCAATGCATTCAATGCCGGGGATTGAAACAGCGTCCACCAGTCAGCAGGAATATCAGCCTGCTGGTTGAATACAGGCTGCGCAGCCATCTCCACTGACGCCGGTGGTGGCTGGTCCGATCCCGTCCCTGGTGTATAGCCTTGGGCAACGGGTGCATCCGGGCGCTTGAAATCAGGCCCTGCGGCACAGCCACTCAACACAACCAGCACTGCCATGGCGGCAATGCGCTTTATCTGGATAACTTGCATAGGTCACACGGGAATTACGAGGCTCGCCATCGTATTGGCGGCCAGCTGACAGGAAGCTGACAATTATCAATCTTGTTCAAAAATTAATTTTTTTGTCAGGTTGCAAAAAAATACCAGCTTCAAGGGAAGCTGGTTTCTAAAAAAATCAAATCCGGATTATTCAGTCAGGAATAATCAGTTGCAGCTGCCAGGCAGGTATTTGGAGCCAACGATGGCTTCACACTTCCAGTCAACTCCACCGGAACTGTTCTTGGTCGGACGCAACCCCAGCGATACCTGTTTACCACCGGTGATACCCAGTTTGGTTGTGTTGCCTTTGACCAGGATGGTGGTACCGGTCCAGACCAGGCTGCGGGTCATGCCGGAAGTCACCGACTGGATGCTGATCTGGGTTTGGGTGGGCACGACGCCGTTGATGATGGTGTACTCGGAAATCAGGTTCTTGGCGGTGGTAGCTGCCAGGATGATTTCGGAGGCTTTGGCACGGATGGTGTAATCCTGGTAGGCCGGTAGTGCAACGGCCGCCAGAATGCCGATGATCGCGATAACGATCATCAATTCAATCAGGGTGAAACCTTTCTGTATCATCTTCATGTTGCGCATATTCAGAATCTCCAGACAGTCGACATTGCCAACCAGGCGCTGTCAAAAAGTGAAAAACCCGCAAACAGCACAACGGGGAATTTCTGAAGCTCCATATTAGTGGCAGCTAGCTGACTGGAACCTGACAAGAAGCTGACATGCTGCCAATTGGTTCAAAAAATCCGCTTTTTATCCTGTTGTACCCCACACTCGCCGGCCTTACACTGCCTGCACGCGCGGTGATCCTGGCCTTCTGCATGCTGCGTCCAGCTTCTGCTCCGGATCACCATGACTGCCCCCTCTGCCTCCCCGCCCCCACTGCGCCTGCGTTACCACACGCTGGAAATCGGTGAACACGATATCCATCTGCGCACGCTGCGTGATCGCCAGCAATATCTTGATCGCGATGCAGAAGCCGAAAAACTTGGCATCTCGGCGGCGTCGTGGCCGCTGTTTGGTGTGGTATGGGATTCCGCCATCGTGCTGGCAGATTACATGCTGGATTTCGACATCAAGGGCAAACGCATTCTGGAGGTGGGTTGCGGCATCGGACTTTCCAGCCTGATGCTCAATCTGCGCCTGGCCGACATCACTGCCACCGACCAGCATCCGGAGGCCGGCAATTTTCTGGCCGAGAACGTCAAGCTCAACCACGGCCGCGACATTCCGTTCATCCGCGCCGGTTGGGCTGATGCAGCCTCCTCGCTGGGCAAGTTTGACCTGATCATCGGCAGCGATCTGTTGTACGAACCTGATCAGGTGGAGCAGCTGGCCGGCTTCATCCAGGAACATGCCAAGCCGCACTGCTCGATCATTCTGGTTGATCCCGGCCGCGGCCTGCACGCCCGCTTCAGCAAGCTGCTGGTCAGTCTTGGCTATAGTCACAGCCAGCACAAACCATTGCGAAGCTCCGAACTGGGCCAACCTTTCCGCGGGCAAATACTGCACTACGAACGATGAAGTGACACATTCATTACGCATATGTAATGGAACTTACCGGCCCCAATCACTCTCACAGACTTCATGGCCAATACAATTTTCCCGGTATTTTTCAACGCACCCCATCTGCTGATTACCGGTGGCACTGTTGCAGAACCGTTGAATGCACTCATGGCGCTTGGAGTGAATCGTTCACTGGCGATCGGCAGCATCATCGGATTATCCCTGTTTCAATTGGTTGCGCTCTACCGGTATTGGCGAAGTCGAAAGGCAGGAGCTATGCTTGTACAAGTGCCTAATTTGCAACCCTTGCCACTGTGAGCACGTCCCGCCCGACATAAAAGTACCCAGGAAACATGATCACAATGACAACTACGACCACAGCGCCAAGGGCACTGCTTGCAGTCGCCGGATTTTACCTGAGCTCGCTGGCTTACCCGGCCGGACTGCCGGATGTGCCGGCTGAAGAACCGGAAAAAACCGAATTCAAATTTACCGCATCATCCTATCAATCGTCGGTGGACAACGATGCCACCGATTTCAATCTCCGAATCAGTCATGGTGAACACACCGGCTGGATCGGACGCTATGCGGATTCCAACGGGTTTGCCCAGGAACGGCTTGGCTATGACAACCGCCAGGATTTCGGCCTGCTGCGCCTGGTTTCCACCATTGAATTTGGCAGTGGCGGTTACAAGGGAATCGCCGCTGCAACCGAAATCGGCGGCAGCACCTATGCAATCCTGGGGATGGACCGCACCAACTTGCGGACTTTCTATAATCTGGGTTTTGATCCCAGTGATGCGGTGGTTGCCGGCATTGGCTCGCGTGCGATTGGGAACACCGAGTTGTCGTTGTTCCAGGTGCGCGAAAACCGTCTGGATACAGACAGGAAAGCGACGCATCTGGTCTGGCGTTACAAACCTTCACAGATGCAACGCATTACCATTGATGCTTCACGCAAAAGCGGCATCAATGATGACGGCAGCTTTGTGCGGGGCTATGCACTTGCTGCCACCTATGATTACGGGCAATATTTTGCCAGGCTGGCGCGCGATCAATATGCCAATTTCAGTGGCAGTCATTTGACGCGATTTTCGCTGGGCATGCGCTTTTAGCCCACTGCCCTCACTCTGGCCGTGCTGATCCACAGTCGTTTGGTCTTGCCCTGCACTCCGTATTCAAACTGGGAATATTTGCCGGAGCCCGGCATCATCACGGTTTTGAGGATTTTCACATTCGCCGGCGTCCTGAGGATCGTGCAATCACCTTCGGAAACCAGCACGGCCTGCGAGGCCGGCTGTTCGACTGCCGCACTGAGCGAGGCCACATCGGTGCAGACCAGACCATAGACCTGGCCTGTTTCCGGTCCTGCCAGACTGTTGAGCGAGTCCCCGCAACTTGCGAGTGTCACTGCCATCACCAGTACCGGCAAAAATATTGTCGAAGAGCCTGCGCTTGCATTGCTGTTTTTCATGGTCGCACCCGCCAGTGTCCGGACCTGGAAGTCCACATGGCTTATTAACGACCAAATCTGCCATTGTTTTAGCATCATGCCTGTGAAATTGCGCACACCCTGGCGCAAGGCGGTCTGCAGGGAGGCTGCGGCTTTGCAACCTGGAAAAATCCGGAATTGGCAGTAAAGAATTGCGCGGGCTTGCCGTAGATATCATTCGGGAAATCCGATTTTCCAAATCCATGCAAACCCCGGAAATTTTGAGGGACAGACTCCGTGAAACAGCCGCAGATTCCAGACAATGAACTGATCCGCCTTGATACCCTGAGATCACTGAACATTCTGGATACGCCCGCTGAGGAAAGATTCGACCGTCTCACCCGTCTGGCCAAGCGCATGTTTGGCGTGCCGATGGCACTGGTGAGCCTGATCGACGAAAACCGTCAATGGTTCAAGTCGTGCAACGGACTCGATGCCAGCGAAACCGGTCGCGATATTTCCTTCTGCGGCCACGCCATTCTGGGCGACGAAATTTTCCTGGTACCCGATGCGGCGGCCGATGAACGCTTTGCCGACAATCCGCTGGTGTTGCAGTTTCCCCACATCCGCTTTTATGCCGGCTGTCCGTTGAAACATCCCAATGGTTCCACACTTGGCACGCTGTGCATTCTCGATTCGCGCCCGCGCTCACTGAGCCGGGATGACCTGATCGATCTGCGTTACCTGGCAGAAATGGCCGAGCGCGAACTGGCACAGGCCAACCTGTCCACCACCGATGAGTTGACCGGCCTCTCCAACCGGCGCGGCTTTGTGCTGTTGGCCGAAAAGAGCCTGAGCTTTTGTCTGCGCCAGAATACCCATTGTGCGCTGGTCTATTTTGATCTCGACAATTTCAATGAAATCAACACCACCTATGGCGAGAAGGAAGGTGACAAGGTGCTGAAACTGTTTTCGGAAAAACTGAAAGCCAACTTCCGCGATTCCGATGTGATAGGACGTCTGGGCGGCGATGATTTCGTGTTGCTGCTCAACAACACCACTTCCACGCTGGCGGAAGCCATCGTCTGCAAATTTGAAGAGGCATTGCGTGAGTTCAACACTTTCTCGCGTCTGCGCTACCGGCTTACCTTTGCCCGCAGCATTGTCACCGCCTATCTGCACGCAGGCACCAAAGTGGAAGCGATGATGAAAGATGCGGAAAGCCTCATGCAGGACAACCGGCGCCGAATGCTGATAAGAAAAGGCTTGCTGCACTAGCTGCACAAGGAGTGGCCAGACTGGCACGGGTTCGCTATATTTCCGGCCAGACAGCCATAACCCCGAGGTCTGTGATGACCAGCCCGTTGCCGCTTGATCCCGAACTTGCCGGGCCCCTCAAATTTTTCATGGAATTGCTCGGTGGAGGCCTCAATCTGGATGATATTGCCGCCACCCGTGCACGCTCTGATGCAATTTTTGCCGGGGTACTTGCCCAAGCCCCGGCAATAGCCGGCGTAGAGAGCCAGGACCTCACACTGCCAGGACCTGCGGGCTCGCCGGCAGTCAAAGCCCGTCTTTATACCCCAGCTGCTCCTGCCGCACTGCGTCCGGCCTTGCTGTGGATACATGGCGGTGGCTATGTGCTCGGCAATCTGGATCAGGATGATCTGATGCTGCGGCAATTGGCTGTCGATACTGGTATCACCATTTTGGCAGTCGATTACCGGCTGGCACCCGAACATCCCTACCCGGCTCCGCTGGAAGACTGTTACTGCGCGCTGCAATACCTGTTCGAGCAAGCGGCCACTTTGCATATCGACAAAACCCGCATCGCGATTGGCGGTGCCAGTGCCGGTGGTGGACTGGCGGCCGGACTCGCGCTGCTTGCGCGTGACCGCGGCATGCTGCAACCGGCGTTCCAGTTGCTGCTGTACCCGATGCTGGATGACACCAATGTACAACCTGCCTCATCTGGACAAGCCGACAGCTTGTTGTGGACACGTGCCAATAATGCTTCGGCCTGGCAGGCCTATCTGGGTGCATTGGCTGGCAGCAGGCAAGTGCCTCCCCATGCTGCCCCTGCCCGCGCCGGCGATCTGGCCGGTCTGCCGCCAGCCTTCATCCCGGTGGGAGCACTGGATCTGTTTGTGGAAGAAGACATAGCCTATGCACAGCGCTTGCTGGCGGCTGGCGTCAACACCGAGCTGCACATCTACCCCGGCGCCTATCATGCCTTTGATGCGTTCGCACCGATGTCCAGGATCTCGCAGAAATTTGCGGCCGATTTGCGGGAAGTGCTGAAACGGGCGCTATGCTGCAGCTGAATCATTTGTCTATCTGACCTGTTTCTGCACCAGCGCCTTGATATGTTCCCGCAGCCATTGGTGCGCAGGCGAATGTTGCACGCGCCGATGGCTGACCAGGCAATAGGCAATCCGCACCTGCGGTGGTGAAGTGGTAGTCAGCGCCTTGAAGTTCAGTTCCTTCGTCGCCAATCCTGCCAGTATGCCCGCACCGGGCAACAGGCAATCAGTACAGGAAATAGTGGCCAGTGCGGTGGTGAGATTGTCGGTTTCGTAGGCCAACGGCCAGTGCATGTTGAGTGAGGCTTGCCCCGGCCGCGGATGGAACAGCATGAACTTCTCCATGTCCGGCATCCGCAACGCCACCCGCGGGTATCGCAGCAAATCTTCACGACTTGCAGTTTTCTTTCGCAGCGGATGGTTGGCGCGGGCAAAGATCGCCGGCGAGTCGGTATAAAGCACTTCCGAGTGGAACTGGTCGGACAGTTCGGAAAATTCCAGGTTGAGCACGAAGTCGAGATCTCCGTCTTCAAGCCCTTCCAGCTGATGACGATACTGACTGCGGATTTTGAGCACCACTCCCGGCGCATGCTTGCTCAGAAACTGCATCAGCGGCGGCAACACCAGCATCTCCAGATACTCATTGGCCACCAGCGCGAATTCCCCTTTCCAACTGGCCGGATCAAACGGTTCGTGATCAAACAGTATTGAGGCCGACTCCAGCCATTGCTGCAAGGGTTCCTGCAGCGACAATGCAAACGGGGTTGGCACCAGCCCTTTCGAGACGCGCATGAACAAGGGCTCGCCAAATTGCTGCCGCAACCGCCCCAGTGCCTTGCTGATGGCCGGCTGGGTCAGATGCAGCTTGCTGGCAGCGACCGAGACGCTGCGGTGTTCCAGCAAGACTTGCAGGGTCACCAGCAGGTTGAGATCAATATGGGTCAGCTGCTTGAGGTTTTTCATCAGTGATATTACCAATATTCATGTTACTGCTGAATATATTTCATTATCAATCATATCACCAGAGGACTAATGTCCGTTTCGCAGCAAGTAGCTGTTAACCAACCAAGGAGTTCGACCATGACCATATTAGCCATTGTTTGCCTGGGCCTTATCTTCGGCAATGCAGTATCCGAAGCCGCTCTCGACTAGTTTTTAACACACGGGTTGTTCCACCGGGAGCAGTGATCTGCGATAAGATGCGCGACTGAAATCCGCAACAGGCAGCCGCATTACTCCCATGGCATCAACTTCAGCCCCGACTCCGGCAGCAGCCTCGCGCGCCCTGCCCGGTCGTCCTCCGCAAGCACGCCTTTCCTCCATTCTGCGGCCTTATCGCAGGCAGATCGTCTTGCTGATCATGCTGGCAATGGTGGCCAATGTCTTCACCCTGTTTGTACCCTGGCTGATCCGGGGCGGTGTCGACAGCTATGTGGCCGGCACTTTCGTGCTGGCACCGCTGGTAATCAAGTTCCTCGGTATCGCCGCCCTGGTGTTTTTGTTCACCTGCTGGCAAAGCGTGATGCAGGTACTGGTATCCGAAAAAGTGGCAATGGATCTGCGACTCTCGCTGTCCGACAAGATTTCCGGCCAGGGCTATCATTTCATCGAAGAAAAAAACCCCTCCAAGCTGCTGACCAACCTCACCTCCGACATTGATTCGATCAAACTGTATGTGTCGCAAGTGATCGTCTCGCTGGTGACTTCGGCGGTGATCATCATCGGGACTGCCGTCATTCTGCTGGTCATCGACTGGCAACTGGCCTGTTTCGTGTTGCTGGTGATTCCGCTGATCGGCGGCACCTTCTTCGTGATCCTGCGCAAGGTGCGGCCATATTTCATGCAGAGCCGTGAAGTAATCGACTGGCTCAACAAGGTAATCCGCGAAAGCATCATCGGATCTGCACTGATCCGGGTACTTGATTCCGGCCAGCTGGAGCACGACAAGTTCGACGCCGCCAACCAGCGTGGTCGTGACATCGGCTTCCGCATTGTCCGCATGTTTTCGTTCATGATTCCGATCATCACGTTCGTGGCCACGATGGGATCACTCACGGTAGTCACCCTTGGCGGCTGGTTTGTGATCAACGGCAGCATGAGCTACGGCTCCCTGACTGCATTCATGAGTTATCTGGTAATGCTGATCTTCCCCATCCTCGTGATAGGGTTCATGAGCAACATCATCGCCCAGGCCACTGCCTCCTATACGCGCATAAGCCAGGTAATGAAGTCGCCGGACGCGGTGGACACAGGCAGCTGGAAAGCAGTGCTGCAGGGCAACATCAGTGTGCGCGATGTCTGCCTCGACTACGGCGGCAAGCCGGTGCTGAATCATGTATCGCTGGAAATCCACAGTGGCACCCGCACCGCCATTCTGGGGCCTACTGCTGCCGGCAAGACCCAACTGCTCAACATCATGGCCGGCCTTACGCCGCTGCCAGGCGGCAGTCTCGAATACGACGGCAAGCCGCTGGCCGATTACGACAAGGCCGGGTTCTTTCCCCAGATTGGCCTGGTGTTCCAGGACAGTGTGTTGTTCAGCACCAGCATGCGTGAAAACATTGCATTCAGTACCGTCACCAATGACGCCGCCCTGCAACTGGCCGTGGCAACTGCTGAACTCAACGACTTTGTCGCCTCCTTGCCCAATGGCCTCGACACCCAGGTGTCAGAGCGCGGCACCTCGCTGTCAGGCGGGCAAAAACAGCGCATCATGCTGGCACGTGCGCTGGCACTGAATCCGCGTGTGCTGTTTCTTGATGACTTTACCGCCCGGGTGGACGCCAGCACCGAACAGAAAATCCTTGCCAATATCGCCCGCAACTATCCGGAACTGACCCTGGTTTCCATCACGCAGAAAATTGCACCGGTGACCGGTTACGACCAGATCATCCTGTTGATGGAAGGCGAAGTGCTGGCCAGCGGCACCCATGAGCACCTGATGCACAACTGCCCTGAATATGTGCAGATCTACAACTCGCAGCGATCTACCAGTACTTATGAATTACGCGCTTAATTCCCAGCCACCACGCCCCAAGGTATCCATACTGCAGGCCCTGAAAGGCCTGTTGCCACTGGTGCACGGCGAACGCTCCAGTCTGGTTTATGCCGGACTCGCCACCCTGTTCAATTCATTGGTCAACCTCACGGCACCACTGTTGATCGCACACATTTTTGATACCTATATTGCCAAACACCAGTTTGCAGGCATGTTGCGGTTCTCTGCGATCCTGTTCCTGCTCTACGCCACCGGTCTCTTCACCAGTTATTCGCAAACCCGGCTGATGGGCAGTGTCGGCCAGCGCGTGCTGTTTTCGCTGCGCTCGCGCATTTTCAACAAGCTGCAGGAATTGCCGGTGGCGTTTTTCAACGCCAACAAGACCGGCGACCTGATTTCACGCATCAACAATGATACCGACAAGCTGAACCAGTTCTTCTCGCACACCCTTGTGCAGTTCATGGGTTCCATCGTGATCATGGTCGGCGCGGCGGTTTTCCTGCTTTCCATCAACTTCTGGCTGGGGGTGGCAGCGCTGACACCTGCCGCATTGCTGCTGATATTCACCCGGCTGGTGTCACCATGGGTGAAACGCAAGAACGCGGAATCGATGGCTTCCACCGGCATGTTGTCGGCAGAGGTGACTGAAAGTCTCAACAACTTCCGGGTAATCGTTGCCTTCAACCGGCGCGATTTTTTCCGTAGCCGTTTTGCCGAAGCCAACCAGAACAACTACAAGAAAGCACTGATGGCCGGCATCGCCAACAACCTGTTCACACCGGTGTTCGGGCTGTCATCGACGCTGGCACAATTGGCCGTACTGGTTTACAGCCTGCATCTGATTGCCACCAGCGCCTTCACACTCGGCTTGCTGATCAGCTATCTCGCTTACGTCACCAACTTCTACAACCCGTTGCGGCAACTGGCTGCGCTGTGGGCCAACCTGCAGGTAGCGATGGCTGGCTGGGATCGTATTTCCGCGATTCTGCAGCTGCAAAGCGACATGCCGCAGTTGCCGGCAGCGAATGCTGGCAGCGAATCCGCCGGCACCGCACCACTGCTGGAATTCCGTGATGTCTCGTTCCAGTACACGCCGGAACGGTTCATCCTGCAAAACCTGAACCTGACACTGGAACGCGGCAAGACCTACGCGCTGGTAGGCCCTACCGGTGGCGGCAAAACCACCACGGCTTCGCTGATGGCACGCCTGTATGATCCAACAACAGGCAGCGTATGGTTCAGTGGCCGCGACATCCGCGCTGTGGATACTGCCGAGCGCGCTCGCCGCATCGGCTTCATCCTGCAGGAGCCGGTGCTGTTTTCCGGCAGCATGCGCGACAACATTCTGTACGGCAATGCCGAATATGCGGGTCTGGATGACACGGCATTGCTGGCAGTGCTGGAATCCTCAGGGCTCGCCAGCCTGCTGCAACGTTTTGATGGCGGACTGCAGGCCAAAGTGGCAAGTGGCGGCGATTCGCTGTCCCTGGGGCAAAAACAGCTGATTGCATTCATGCGGGCGGTACTGCGGCGTCCCGACTTGCTGATCCTGGACGAGGCTACCGCCAACATCGATACGGTTACCGAGCAATTGCTGGAATCGATTCTGCAAAAACTGCCCGCCCACACCACCCGTGTAATCATCGCGCATCGCCTCAACACCATCGAAAATGCCGATGAAATCTTCTTCGTCAACGGCACCGGCATTACCCGGGCCTCTTCCATGCACGATGCGGTGGATATGCTGTTGCATGGGCAGAAGGTTTCTTAATTTACCTTTGCGTTCATGCTTGGCCTCTGGCGCTGATTTATTTTGTGCACTCGGTCTTGTCCTGGATCCAGAGACTTTCAGGACACTCGGGCTTCACCATGAAGATTACGGGGACACGCACAAGTACGTCCCTGTAGCTCCCTGCGGCCATCCCTGGCCGCAGAGGTCCCCTCCATCTTCA
>CAILUG010000063.1 GCA_903837345.1 uncultured Gammaproteobacteria bacterium
AATAATATCCATGTAATACACTCCAGATACCTCCGGCTAAAACGCCAGAGGATGACACACGGAGGTGGAAACTATTGGACGCTGTTTCCACCCCTAATCTGGAAAGTTTTGCACGCTGATTAACACCCCATCTCACGCTGAAACTGCCACTTTTAGCCATTACCAACGCCAATATCCGCTTCGCTGACACGCTGGCTGGAGGAGAATATTCGGCCACAGCCTGCAATCTTGAGTTCTTGGGTATGACACCAGTGGACGGGGCTGCGCTGAATAATATTGCCGTCCTTGATATTGCTGCCAATCTTGGCTGTGCAGAACTTCGCAAAAATGATTTCACCCTGACCAATGTGAAGCTGGCGCTGGCCGGCAACAACCAGAAGTTCCGTATCGCACCGGTTACGATGCAACTGTTTGGAGCCCAGGCCGCGGGCACAGTGCTGGCTGACCTCAGTGGCGCCACCCCATACTACGAAGTGAATTACTCTTTGCCACAATTCATGGTTGGCGACTTCTTCACTCTGCTTTCACCCCGGCACATTGCTGCCGGCACCATGGATTTCTCGGCCCACCTTACTGCACACGGGCAAACACTGCCTGAGCTGGAACAGACATTGGCGGGGCAAATTTCCCTGCAAGGCAAGAATCTCATCCTCTATGACAGCAATCTCGATGAACAGTTTGCCAAATACGAGACCAGTCAAAACTTCAATCTCGTCGACGCGGGAGCGGTGCTGTTTGCCGGACCTCTGGGTCTGCTGGTGACGAAAGGTTTCGACTTTGCCAATATTGCTGTCACAAGCGGCAGCAGCAGCGAAATACCCGCTGCGATCTCGCAGTGGAATATTGCGAATGGAGTAGCAGAGGCCATGGATGTGGCCATGCGAACGAATCAAAACCTGCTTGCAGTCAAAGGCGCACTGGATTTCCCGAATGGGCGGTTCAAAAACCTGAGCTTTGCTTTGCTGGACAACTCTGGTTGTATCAAAGTTGAACAAGCCGTCAAGGGTGCTTTTCAGCATCCGGAAATTGCCAAGCCGGATATGTTCCGGGTCCTGACTGGAGCGGTGCGCACTTTGTTGCAAAAGCTCAAGCCTGATGAGGCCTGTGCAGTGTTCTATGCCGGCTCACTGGCGGCACATCAGTGAATAACCTGGTGGCAACTGTGATGTCGCTTATTGCCAGCCTGCATCCCTGGATTCTGGGGGCGTTGTCGGTGGCGATGTTTACTGGCAGCTTGTTATTCGTTCCCTGGGCAGTAGTGCAAATTCCTGCCGATTATTTCAAGTCCACAACCACTCGCCCACCCCTGTGGGGCAACCATCCTCCACTGCTGCGCATGACAATGATAGTGATGAAAAACTTGCTGGGGCTGTTGCTGCTGTTGACGGGAGTGGCAATGCTGTTCCTGCCAGGACAAGGTGTGTTGACCATGGTCATCGGCTTGTTGCTGCTGGATGTGCCTGGCAAATTCCGTTTTGAGCGCTGGCTGCTCAGCCACAAGCTTGTCCTGCAACCGGTAAACTGGTTGCGGATAAAAAGGAACCACCCGGCTTTGCAGCTGGATTGAATCTGTTTCCAGGTTATTTCAATGGCAACATGCAAGGCCATAAATCTGCTACCTTCCCGGAAGTTGTTTCACCGGAGGTTACCTATGGAAACAGGCATCAAACTTTCCAATTCCGGGATATTCCGTAGCCCACGAATCCCGCCTCCTTGAGTGCGGCCATGCAGTTAAGCATTCTCACCTACAACATCCACAAGGGCTTCAGCAGCAACAACCGCCGTTTTGTTTTGCACCGCATGCGCGAGTTGATCCGGACCATGGATGTCGACGTGGTGCTGTTGCAGGAAGTCCAGGGCGAGCATCATGGCCATGCTGCCCGCATCAGCGACTGGCCGGCAGCCTCGCAATTTGAATTTCTGGCTGATGAGGTGTGGCCGCACTACGCCTATGGCAAGAATGCCATTGCAGACGTGGGCCATCATGGCAATGCCATCCTGAGCAAGTATCCCTTCCAGACCTGGGACAATATCAATGTCTCCCTGTTCCGGCAGGCCAGTCGCAGCCTGTTGCATGGCACCATCATGCTGCCCGGCTCCGGCGAGCGCATACATGTGCTGTGCCTGCATCTGGGCTTGCTGGGTTTTGAACGCAAACAACAGCTCAGAATACTCAACCAGCATCTGGCCGGCATTGTCGACAGCCATGAAGCTGTAATCGTCGGCGGGGATTTCAATGACTGGACCGCCAGTGAAGTGAAACGATATCTGGACCCGGCGCTGCAGCTGCAAGAGGTCTTCATGAAAAGTCAGCAGCGCTATGCCAGGACTTTTCCGGCACGCTGGCCGCTGCTGTGCATGGATCGCATTTACTTCAACGGGTTGACGCTGGAAAGTTGTGAGTGTCTCAATGGCGAGGGCTGGCGTGAATTGTCTGACCATGTGCCGCTGCTGGCCAGATTTACGTTGCCGCAACGAACCCTGCCCTGAAACGGTTACAAATGTTTGGGCAAAGTGGCTGGCAACATAGTACAAGCCTGCCAGGGCTTGCTGCACCTTGTCTGCCCCAAAAACAAAACCCCCGCAATGGCGGGGGTTCTGCTTCTCGTATTCCTCGGCTTTCGGGCCGGAACGCCAATTTCGTGGTCGCGTCTTATGGCAACGATTTTTTTTGTTCCTCCCCTCTCATGACGGAGCGGTCCTTCCCGCTCCATGTCGCTCCCAGCGTCAGCAGTCCGGGCCAGACGCTGCAAACTGCCGCGAGAGATGCGGCACAGGCGGGTTGCATTGCGACGTGGGCGAAAGCCGCTGCCAGCCGCAGTCGCGGGCTGAACTCACGTCGCCATTGCGCGGCATAGCTACGCCCGACGTCGCGCTGCCACGCCCCATCAGCCGGGCCTGAACGACGATCGGTGCCAAGCAGGTTTGCACAAAGGAGCCAGGCGGATTGCAACGCCATACTCATGCCTTCGCCGATGATCGGATGCGCCTCGCCCGCAGCATTACCGATGCGCAGCAGATCGTCATCATCACGCAGGCGGATGCCAGGATCGAGCGGCCCGGCGGCGAGCCACGGCCCGGTGCGGGCGGCGGCCTGCAACGCCGTGCGAACTCCGCCGCACTCGCGCAGCAGCAGTGCTTCGATCACGTCCCCGGCGCGGACTCCAGACATTTCGCGACGGGTTGCATCGAGGCGATCGCGGCGCACGCAGCACGCCACCGTGGTAAGGCCCGCGTCCGCCACGACCATTCCACCGTAGCCGCCCTCAAACATCAGCACTGGCAGCAAACCCTCGGCCAGTGATGCATTGCGGAAGTTCGCCTTGAAGGCGAACAGGTCAGACGCGTTACGTGCCAAACGGCGCTGCGGTCGAGCCGTCGGCAGAGACTCCCACGAGCCGTGCGCTGCAATCATTACCGGTGCGCTCAGCAGCAGCTCGGTATTGGAGTCAACGGCGCGAATCCGGCAGTGCCAATCACCGATGACACCAGTGATCGCCTGCACTGACCACGGTTGCAACACATCCGCCCCCGCCGAGCGGGCCTGTTCGAGCAGCAGTGTGTCGAGCGTCTCACGTCCTAGCGCCCTGCCCCAGTGGAACCGTTCATGGGCAGCCGGAGGCAGATCGGCCACGACCTGGCTGTCGCCATGCATCAGTGCGACCTTGCGCAATTCAGGTCCGGCGATAGCCTCGAAGGCAGCCCCGATGCCCAGGGCATCAAGCAACGGCAGATTGCTGGCCGCAATGCATTCGCCACAAACCTTGCGGCGTGGAAACAGTTGCTTTTCTATCAGCGCAACCAACCAGCCCGCGCGCGCCAGCAGGATCGCGGCCGATGACCCTGCGGGGCCTGCGCCGATGATCACCGCATCGAACCGGGTTCGCATCATGTTGCACCGATGCGCTCGGCGCCAAAGCAATGGCTGAACAGGCCCGCCGAGTACTCATGCAGTTGCCACTCGACGCCCCCCACTGGCCACGCCGCCGTGAGCTCATTGCCGCGAAAGCCCGCGTGCACACTGAGCACCGCGTCTTCGCGCGTCACCGCATTCGCGCCGATCGTGCCGACCAGATGGCTGCCCGCCAACGCAAGCCAATCGCGGCGCGGCTCACAAGCGAAGAAGCGGTCGCCTCGCGCCGCCACTGCGGCGAGCAGCACACGCAATTGCAGCGCATCGAAGTGATGCAGAAACAGATTGGCCACGATCACGTCCCAGCGTGACGCGGCGCAGGCCTCGGCCCAATCGAGCACGTCGGTGACTTCGGCAACGGCTGTCCAACCCAGCTCGGCGTAGCGCTCGATCGTCACGCGCTCGACCAACGATTGTCGATCAAGCAATGTCAGATCGACCTGCGGCCACGCAGGCGCGAGCCCCCGGGCGACGCGCAGCATCAGACTGCCGTCTCCCGCACCAAGTTCGAGCATTCGCAAAGGACCCGCATCCCGGCGCAACAACTTCGAGTCGCGCAGAGCACGCAGCACAATGGATCGCGTGCCCATCACGCGATGGATCCGTCCCAGATCGCGCCGTGAGCGCATCGCCGCCGGGTCGTCGGCGTCAAGATGGTCGAGTGCTTCTGTGCCAATGATGCGAAGCATCATCAATCCGCTTGCAACAAGGCGCCGTGGCAACTGAACCCCGCACCGAACGAAGACAGCCACCACCAGCCGCCTGGAGCGTCGTCGGCCAACGCCGCCTCGAGTACGAAGTAGACGAACGCGCTCGACAGGTTGCCGTACTCGCGCAACATTGCCGCGCTGTAGCGAAAGTCCTTGGCTTCGAGCGCGAAGCGGCGTTCGAGCGCGAGCAACACATCGCGCCCGCCTGCGTGCATGATCCACGCGTTCACTTCAGCAATGCCCAAGCCTGCCCGCCCCAGTACTGTTTCGAGAACGCGGTGCGCATAGTCTGCGGCCAGCGTCGGTACGGCACGCGTCAGGATGTTACGCAGCATGCCATCGCGCGATTCGAACATCAGCGCCTTGCGTTCAGCAGGCTCGATCAGCGAGCTGCAGTCGGTCCACTTCAGGCGCCGGCCGCTGGGCTTGGGCCGGCGGGACAGAACCGCCGCGCCAGCGCCGTCGCCGAACAGGCAGGCGCTGATCAGCACGCCGGGGTCGTTGTCGAGGTACATCGCGGCGCTGCTCACCTCGACGCAGATCGATAGCACATGCTCACAGGTGCCGCTGGCCAGCAACGCGCGGCCGAGCTGAAAGTTGGGCAGCGCCGCCACGCAACCATGGCCGACCAGATCGAATGCCTGCACGTCGACGCGCAGGCCGAGGCGTTCGACCACATGACCGGACAGACCGGGGCACAGGTAACCGGTGCAAGTGCTGACAACGACCGCGCCGATGTCACTCGCATCCAGCCCGGCGCGGGCAAGCGCGCGAGCACCAGCGCCGGCAGCGAGCGCGGGTGCGTGGGCCAGAAAGCGCTGCGCCAGCGTGTTCGGGTCAATCGTGAAAACTTCGGCAAGCGAGCTGAGAGCAAGCCAGCGTGCCTCCATGCCGTTGTCGCGCTGCAGGACTGTGCGCATGACGAGGTGCGAACGCGCGTCCAGGCGCGCGTACCAGTCGGACTCCTGGAATGCGGTCAGACACTCTGCCTTGGTATAGCGTGCCGACGGCGTGGCAGTGCCGATTCCGCGAAAATACATGAATTCCACCTGAGTCTGGGGTAGATCAGGTTGTAGCTTGATCGGTGTCTCCGGGTCTGTGCGCTTACGAACAGCATGGCACTGCAACCGGGGAGGCTGAGACTGACTACTCTTTGTCTTGCCACAAAACAAAACCCCCGCAATGGCGGGGGTTCTGCTTTTCTTATCCCCCCGGCTTTTGGCCAGGGACTTCGGAAAGTGGTGCGTATTACATCATGCCATCCATGCCGCCCATGCCGCCCATACCTCCACCACCACCGCCGCCAGCCGGTTTTTCTTCCGGATGTTCAGCGATCATGCATTCGGTGGTCAGCATCAGGCCGGCTACGGAACCGGCAGCCTGCAATGCGGAACGGGTTACCTTGGTTGGATCCAGGATGCCCATTTCCAGCATGTCGCCGTATTCGCTGGTAGCAGCGTTATAGCCTTTGTTGCCTTTGAAGCTGCGCACTTTGTCGAGTACCACGGCAGCGTCGTCACCGGAGTTGGTGGCGATCTGGCGCAGCGGCATGGTCAGTGCGCGCTGGAGGATCGACAGACCCACGTTCTGGTCTTCGTTGTCACCTTTGAGGTTGATGATTTTCTGCAGGGCGCGCACCAGTGCCACGCCGCCGCCAGGTACCACGCCTTCTTCAACGGCAGCACGGGTAGCGTGCAGCGCGTCTTCAACGCGGGCTTTCTTCTCTTTCATTTCCATTTCAGTGCCGGCACCGACTTTGATCACCGCAACACCGCCGGCCAGTTTGGCCACGCGTTCCTGCAGTTTTTCGCGGTCGTAATCGGAAGTGGTTTCTTCGATCTGCTGACGGATCTGCGTCACACGGCCTTCGATGATTTTGGAATCGCCGCCGCCATCAATGATGGTGGTGTTGTCCTTGGTCAGGATTACGCGCTTGGCGTTGCCCAGGTCCTGCAGCGTGGCGCCTTCAAGGTTCAGGCCCACTTCTTCTGCGATCACGGTGCCGCCGGTCAGGGCAGCAATGTCCTGCAGCATGGCTTTGCGACGATCACCGAAGCCCGGAGCTTTGGCAGCAGCAACTTTGACGATGCCGCGCATGTTGTTCACAACCAGGGTTGCCAGTGCTTCGCCTTCAACGTCTTCCGCAATGATGAACAGCGGACGGCCGGATTTTGCCACGCCTTCCAGCACGGGCAGCATTTCGCGGATGTTGGAGATTTTTTTCTCAACCAGCAGGATCAACGGGTTTTCCAGTTCAGCTGCCATCGTTTCCTGGTTGTTGATGAAGTAGGCGGACAGATAGCCACGGTCAAACTGCATGCCTTCTACTACGGTGAGTTCATTCTCGAGGCCGGAACCGTCTTCAACAGTGATAACACCTTCTTTGCCGACCTTGTCCATGGCGCGGGCAATGATGTCACCCACACTGGTGTCGCTGTTGGCGGAGATGGAGCCAACCTGTGCGATGGCTTTGCTGTCGGCGCAGGGCTGGCTCATTTTGCTCAGCTCTTCAACTACTGCTGCCACACCTTTGTCGATGCCGCGTTTCAGATCCATCGGGTTCATGCCGGCCGCTACGGCTTTGAGGCCTTCGTTCAGAATGGCCTGGGCCAGTACGGTGGCAGTGGTGGTGCCGTCACCGGCAACGTCAGAAGTTTTGGAAGCAACTTCCTTCACCATCTGCGCGCCCATGTTTTCGAATTTGTCTTTCAGGGAAATTTCTTTTGCAACCGATACACCGTCTTTGGTTACGGTGGGGGCGCCGAAGCTTTTTTCCAGCACCACGTTGCGGCCTTTGGGGCCCAGGGTTACTTTAACTGCGTCGGCAAGAAGGTTTACACCTCTCACCATTTTTTGACGGGCTACGTCACCAAACAATACGTCTTTTGACATTGTCATATACCTGTGTAGTTAATCTGTTGGGAGGAAGTCGAAGCGGCTTGTCTGCCTTTTATTTGCCTTCGAGCACACCGAAGATTTCGTTTTCGCTGAGGATCAGCAGTTCTTCTTCGCCGATCTTGACGGTGTTGCTGGCGTATTTGCCGAAGAGCACTTTGTCGCCTACTTTCAGATCAACTTTGCGGATGGTGCCGTTGTCCAGCGCCTTGCCAGGACCTACAGCCACCACTTCACCCTGGGAAGGCTTTTCAGTAGCTCCAGCTGACAGCAGGATGCCACCGGCTGTCTTGGTTTCTTCTTCATTGCGCTTTACCACCACGCGGTCTTGTAAAGGACGAATTTTCATTGGTTCTTGTCTCCGACGTTACACTTGAATAAGTACTTGAATACCACCCGGTTGAGCCTTGGTTCGGCCTGGCCTGTAGTTGGTGCGCAGAAGATAGGGATGCCTGTGGGGATTTCAATGGCAGAATGCAAAAAAGTTTGGAAATAACTGTCTGCGGACCTGTTTGGGGGGTCCGAAGCCCCGGTTTAGGGGTCGCGGACCCCGTTTTTACCCCTTGGACCCTGCTTTTTGCTCTTTGCGATGCCTTTAACTGATCCCAGCCAATTACTCAAAGAAAGCCTCTGGCAGCTGGTGGCAGCGATCCCGCCAGGGCAGGTGGCGAGCTATGGCCAGTTGGCCCGGCTGGCCGGCTATCCCGGCCATGCCCGTTATGTGGGGACCACCCTCAATCGTTTGCCGAAAGGAACCACCCTGCCCTGGTTCCGCGTGCTGCGCAGTTCGGGCGAGCTGGCCTTCCCGCCACACTCGGCTGCATGGAAGCGCCAGAAGACGCTATTGGAGGCGGAAGGGGTGAAATTCAAAGGCCTCAAGGTGCCGCTGAAGCAGTACCAATGGCAAGCCTGATCAGTCATTGGCGAGCCCACTTCAATCTGCTAGTGTTCTGCGCGCTACTACAACAACAACCACCACCATGGGGGAATGCAATGGCGACAACGACACAAAACAATTCAAAAAGCGGGGTTTGGGATACAGGTTACGAGTGGAAGATCATTCTGATCCTCAGTCTGACTTTCGGTCTGGTAGGGCTCGACCGATTCATTCTGCCGGTGCTATTCCCGAGCATGATGGGCGAACTGGGTCTCACCATTGAAGACCTGGGCGACCTGGTCGGCATCCTCGCCATCTTTTGGGGCATCTCGGCTTTTGCGATGGGTTTCCTGTCTGACCGCATCGGCCGCCGCATGGTACTGGTTCCGGCCGTCATCATCTTCTCGCTGATGTCCGCATTCAGCGGCATGGTTAGCGGCCTGGTAGGCTTGCTACTGATCCGCGCCGTCATGGGTGTCGCTGAAGGTCCTGTGGCCTCCACCGGCGTGGCAGTGGCAGTTGAAGCTTCCCACCCCAAACGTCGCGGCATGAACAACGGCATTTTCCAGTGCATGATCTCTCTGATGGGCAATGCTGTAGGTCCGATCATTGCCACCCAGTTGCTGCTTGTCACCAGCTGGCGCAACGTGTACTTGCTGGTCGGTATTCCGGGTTTGATCATGGCGTTGGTGATGTGGTTTGTCGTACGTGAACCGGCCACAGTTACCAATGTAAGCGCCGCGCCGCGCCCCACTTTCGGCTCTCTGTTCTCTCACCGCAACGTACCACTGGCGATGCTGACGCTGATGTGCGCAATGGGCGGTGTGTTCGTCCTGGGTGCCATGATGCCGAACTATCTCACTGGCTACCTGAAGATGTCTGTTCAGGATATGGGCCTGCTGACTGCGGCTATCGGCTTTGGTGGTTGTATCGGTCAGTTCGCGATGCCGACCGTATCGGATTTTGTAGGTCGCAAGCTGGCTACCCTGGTGTCCTATGTGCTGGCTGCCATATTCATTTTCCTGTTCACAACCGCCGGCAATGCAAGCTTCATGACGCTGTTTGTGCTGCTGTTCCTTGCTGCACTTTTCAACTTCTCTGCACTGGCCATACTTGCCGGTCCGGTTGCGGCTGAAGCTGCACCGATTGGCATGGTGGCGTCTGTGGCAGGACTGGTGATTGGCGCCGGCGAAGTATTTGGTGGCGGCATAGCCCCGGCCATCGCCGGTCGCATTGCTGGCGCTTTCGGCCTTGAGAACGTGTTCTGGTTCCCCATCGCCAGCCTGATCGTCGGCTTCTTCATCGCGCTGTTCCTGAAAGAAACTGCTCCGCGCAAAACCGGCGGTGCCTGATCTTCAACTGCCTGATTGAATAAAAAAGGGGGGACATCACTGTCCCCCCTTTTTTTGTCCGGATTTTTTTGTCCGGATTTTTTTGTCCGCGCTTTGTTGCCAGTGTTGCAATACCCTGGACATCAATCACACAAACCGCAGTATTACACTGACAAACCGAAATCCTGCTGACAAAGATCGGAAATCACTCTCTGCAGGTTGGCATTGTCCAGACAACCATTCATGGCTTCCACTCGCGCACCGGTTTCCATGTCTTCGGTTCCGGTCGCACCAATGACAACTTGTGATCTTTTCTCGACATGGCGGCTTTTGAGTTTGTAATTCTGTTGGGACAAGGCTGCTTCGATTTCCCACTTGAGTTCACCCCTGAATCGCTCAGGGTGGAAATTGGCAGCATGCTCGCTGATTGCCCTGGGTATAAAACGATGCTCGTTGTTCTCGAAGTGACGGATCGCTTCGATCAGCGACTCCGGTTCCTGGCGATCAAAAAACAATCCGGTCGGATATCCATTGGCGCCGACATCATCCAATCCGATCACTGTCTCCAGCGCTCCGCCTGATCCAAAGGCAATTACTGGTGTGCCACAGGCCTGTGCTTCAACCGGCACGATGCCGAAATCTTCTTCCGAAGGAAAGATGAACGCCCTTGCATGGGCCAGATATTTGCGAACAACAGTTGGCGGTTGAAAACCCGGAAATTCGATATTGGGACCAGCCTTGGCTCTAAGCCTGGCCATCTCGGGACCATCGCCCACCACAATCAGCTTCTTGTCGGGCATTCTGGTAAAGGCGTCCACGGCCAGATCCAGGCGCTTGAACGAGACAAACCTGCCCGCAGTTACATAGTAATCCTGCTTGTTTTCTTCCAGCTTGAACAATCCGGTCTCGACTGGCGGGAACACCAGCGAGGCCTGTCTGCGGTAATACTTGGAATGTCAATCAGCGCCCAAAACTTTCCACCTGTCAGCGTCCAAAACTTTCCAGTCTAGCGACCTTTCTTGGCACCACTTTTATGGTGTTTGAAGCGGTAAGAGTCATTGCCGGTTTCCAGGATGTCGCAAT